>NZ_NWTB01000013.1:0-171780 GCF_002531875.1 Sinorhizobium sp. FG01 | reverse complement strand
GGCAGCGCGCCGATCTTCCAGCGGTAGAGCAGGTCGTTCAGGCAATGGCCGAAACGCGACACCATCAGCAGCACCTTCATCCGCTCTTCGGAATCGCGGATCTCCATCGCCATGCCGAACTGCTTGATGACGGGAGCGAAGCCTTCGCGCAGTTCCTCGAGCTTGGCGCCCTCCTGACTGATGAAGGTGAGGCGCATGAAGAACAGACCCGTCTCGAGATCGTCGAATTGCGAGCTGTCGCTGATGTAGCAGCCTTTCTCCGCGAGATAGCCGGTGACGGCAGCAACGATGCCGCGGGTGGATTTGCAAGTGACGGTCAGCACATAGCTTTTCATCGATGGGTCTCTCGTTCTTGAGGTTTCCGCGCCCCTTACACGGGCAGTCACGGGAAACCTACCGTGGCCACGTGAGACCTGCCGATCCATTCGCGACATCGGATGGACCGAACGGGCCACGGTGGAGCCAGCCGGAAGTGGTGATTTGAGGGCCTACGGCTTCGCCCGGTCCGGATGCGCTCTGGCGAAGGCGTCGATCTCGGCGCAGCGCGCATCGATGGCCGCGATCCGGGGGCAGCGGGAAAGGTCGACCTGCCAGCGGCGCGCGTTATAGAGCTGCGGCACGAGGCAGATATCCGCCAGGCTCGGACTATCGCCGTGGCAGAAGCTGCCGGTCGAGGGATGATCGAGCAGCCGCTCGAAAGCGGCAATGCCCTCGCCGATGAACTTCTGCATCCAGGCGAGGCGTACCGCCTCGCCATCCGCCGCACCCGCCATCACATGCGCAACGACTCCGAGATTGCAGACAGGGTGAATATCCATCGCGATGGCGTAGGAGAGCGCCCGGACCCGCTGGCGCCCCTTTGCATCGGCAGGAAGAAGAAGGCCGGCCGCCCTCGTTTCGGCGAGATATTCGACAATGGCGAGCGACTGGGTGAGGCGCTCGCCGTCGATGTCGAGGACCGGCACCAGCCCCTGGGGATTGCGGGCAAGATGCTCGGGTGCTCGATGCGCCCGGGCGAGAAGATCGACAGGGACGGAGCGGTAATCTTCACCGATGAGATTGAGGGCGATTCGCACCCGGTAGCTCGCCGACGAGCGCCAATAGTCGTAGAGAACAGTTTCGTTCGTCACGCTCTCCATCATCCGCGCTCGTAACTTGCCACCTTCTGCTCGATGGCACCGAAGATCGAATGGCCGGCGCCATCCTTCATTTCGATCCGGACGATATCGCCGAATTTCAGGAAGGACGTTTTCGGCGCGCCGCTCTCGATCGTTTCGATCATGCGCAGCTCCGCGATGCAGGAATAGCCGACGCCGCCCTCCGAAACCGGCTTGCCCGCTCCGTCGTCGAGCTTGTTCGAAACCGTCCCCGAGCCGATGATGGTGCCGGCAGAGAGCGGCCGTGTGCGGGCCGCATGCACAATCAGTTGCGGAAAATCGAAAGTCATGTCGATCCCCGCATTGGCGCGGCCGAAGGGCTTGCCGTTCAAGTCGATGCGAAGCGGCAGGTGCAGCTTGCCGCCGTCCCAGGCATCGCCCAATTCATCGGGCGTCACGGCGACCGGCGAGAAGGCGGAAGACGGTTTCGACTGGTAGAAGCCGAAACCCTTGGCGAGTTCCGCGGGGATTAGCCCGCGCAGCGACACGTCGTTGACGAGCATGACGAGGCGGATCGCCGCGCGTGCCTCCTCGAGCGTCGCGCCCATCGGCACGTCATCGACGATCACCGCCACCTCGCCCTCCATGTCGATGCCCCAGGCCTCGTCGGCCATCAGGATCGGGTCGCGGGGCCCGAGGAAGCTGTCGGAGCCGCCCTGGTAGATCAGCGGATCGTTCCAGAAGCTCGCCGGCATCTCGGCATCGCGCGCCTTTCTGACGAGCTCGACGTGATTGACATAGGCCGAGCCGTCGGCCCAGTGGAAGGCCCGCGGCAAGGGCGAAGCGGCATCGTGCTCATGGAAACGCATTGTCGGCTGCGAGCCGGTCTCGATCCCCTGGGCGACGCGCGCCAGCCGCGGCCCCGCATGCGCCCAATCATCCAGCGCCGCCTGCAGCGTGCGGGCGATGTGCCCGACTTCCGAGCAGCGCGTGAGATCGCGGGAAACGACCACAAGCTTGCCGTCACGTGTGGAGTCTTTCAGCGTCGCCAGTTTCATGCAGTCCTCCCTCTACCCGGACGAATCGTCCGCAATCTCCACAACAAGGCCGTCGGACGCGATCGTCAAGGCGCCCGGCCAGCTTTTGCGCGCCGCCGCGATCCAGTCGGCCTGCGAGATCTCCGGATCATCGGCCGGAATTAGGTGATGAAGCACGAGCCGGCCGACGCCGGCGGTCTCTGCGATCGCGCCCGCCTGCTCGGCGAATGTGTGGCTCGCCAGCAGATGCTCCTTCAACCGCGCGCCATTTCCGGTGCGCGCCACCAGACGATCGACCCCTGCAGCGAGCATCGCTTCGTGGACGAGAATGTCGGCGCCGCTTGCAAAATCCGCAAGCGGCGGGAAGTAGGCCGTGTCGGAGGAGAACACCACCGTGCCCTCCGGATGATCGAAGCGCAGAGCGAAACAGTCGGTGACCGGCGGGTGGTCGACGCGCAGCGCCGACACGGTGAGACCATTCTCCGAGAAGACTTCACCTTCGAAGAATTCGGTGACCTCAACAAGCGACCTGAGATCCGGCCTGCCCTCGTCGACGATGCGGATGTCGACGTCGAAGGCCATCGACTGAAGGAAGCCCTGCCAGTAGGCGCGTGTGCCGGCCGGTCCGAAGACGCACACGGGATGCGCGAGCCCCGCAGTCCAGGCGGTGTGGATCAGCGGCCCCAGTTCCAGGACGTGGTCCGAATGCAGGTGGGTGACGATGATCAGGTCCAGCGCCTTGAGCGGCACGCCGGCATCGGTCAGCCCACGGGTGACGCCGAGCCCGCAGTCGACCACGATCGTGCGGCCTGCGATCTCGAGCAGCGACGATGTCGGCCAGGGGCCGCCTGGCCGGATCGCCGGGCCGCCCTTACTGCCGAGCAAGACAAGGCGTGCACTCAAGACCAATCGCCCTCCGGCGTCCCGTTGAAGCGCTTTTTGAGGTCGGCCCAGCAGTCGATGTAATTCTCCTGCAGCGTTTCCAGTTCGGCGGCGAAGCGGGTCAGTTGCTGCGGGAAACGGGTCTCGAACATGAAGGCCATGGTATTGTCGAGCTTCACCGGTTTCAACTCGCTGTTCGTCGCCTTTTCGAAGCCGGATGCGTCCGGCCCGTGCGCCAGCATCATGTTGTGCAAACTCATGCCGCCGGGCACGAAGCCCTCCTCCTTGGCATCGTAGCGCCCGTAGATCAGCCCCATGAACTCGCTCATGATGTTGCGGTGGTACCAGGGCGGCCGGAAGGTGTGCTCGGCGACCAGCCAGCGCGGCGGGAAGAGGACGAAGTCGACATTGGCAGTCCCCTCCTCGCCGGACGGCGCCGTCAGCACCGTGAAGATCGACGGATCAGGATGATCGAACAGGATCGCTCCGACCGGCGAGAAAGTCTTGAGGTCGTATTTGTAGGGTGCATAGTTGCCGTGCCAGGCGACGACGTCGAGGGGAGAATGGCCGATCTCGACCACGTGGAAGGAGCCGCACCACTTCACCTGCACCCGGCAAGGCGCCTCCCTGTCCTCATAGGCCGCGACCGGCGTCTTGAAATCGCGCGGATTGGCAAGGCAGTTGGCGCCGATCGGTCCGCGGTCCGGCAGCGTGAACTTGGCGCCGTAATTCTCGCAGATATAGCCGCGCCAGGCCTCTTCGTCCCCAAGACGAGTGACCTTGAACATCATGCCGCGCGGGACCAGGCAGATTTCCGACGGCGCCACATCCATCTTCCCAAGCTCGGTAAAGACCTGGATCGCACCCGTTTCCGGGACGATCAGCAGCTCGCCGTCGGCGTTGAAGAAATAGTCATCGACCATGTCGGCATTGAAGACATAGGCATGCGCCGCCATGCCGACCTGAGTGAGTACGTCGCCCGCCGTCGTCATGGTGCGGATACCCTGAAGGAAGTTCACGTCACCGGACGGGGTGGGCAAAGGGTCCCAGCGCAATTGCCCGAGCGCCAGCGACTGTTCGCCGAGATGCGGTGCCGTTTTCCAGTGCGGATAGTCGAGCCTCGCGAAGCGGCCGGTGTGGCGGACGCTCGGGCGGATCCGGTAGAGCCAGGAGCGCTCGTTGGTGCCGCGCGGCGCCGTGAAGGGCGAGCCGGAGAGCTGTTCGGCATAGAGGCCGTAGTTGCATCTCTGCGGGCTGTTCTGCCCCTGCGGCAGGGCGCCGGGCAGGCTTTCGGTTTCGAAGTCGTTGCCGAAACCGGGCATGTAAGTAAGCGACTGTTCCTCGCCCACGACGGCTCCGCGCCGCTCCTCCGCCTTGCCCAACATGGCTTGCATCTCCTCTTTTGATCGGCTTATTAGTTACAAGCGTAACTATTGATTTTGTAACTATCAAGGAGGAAGGCGATGGAGACGAAGGGGTTCGAACTGGAGACCTTCCTCCCCTACCGGCTGAACCGGGCGGCAGAATTCGTGGCGCTGCGCTTTGCCGCCCAGTACAAGGCGCGCTACCAGTTGACCCGTCCCGAATGGCGAGCGCTGGCCGCCCTCGGCAGCTCGGAACGCCCGATGACCGCGACCGAGATCGGCGCCCACTCGGCGATGCACAAGACCAAGGTCAGCCGCGCCGTCTTCGGCCTCGAGCAGCGCCGCTGGCTCAAGCGCGAGGAGGACGGCCGCGACCGGCGGTTCGAGCACCTGGCGCTGACGCCCGCGGGCGAGCAGGCCTATCGGGAACTGACGGCGCTCGCGAGCGCCTATCAGTCCGAATTGCTGTCGATTCTCGGGGCGGAAAATATGGAGGCGCTTTCAGCGGGCTTGCGGGCGGTGGAGCGGGCGATGAAGAACAGCGGTCGCCTCGGCTAAGTCTTCATGCGTTCGGGGATCGGGAGGCCCTCGAAACTCTTCAGCGTCTCCAAGACGATCGAGGTCTTCACATGTTGGACGCTGTCATGCGGCAGCAGCACGTCGTTGACGAAGCGCGAAAGGCCGGCAAGGTCGGGTGTCACGACGCGCAGGTGGTAGTCCATCTCGCCGGTGAGCGCATAGGCCTCCAGCACCTCGGGCAGGCCGGAGACGAGCTTGGCGAAGCGCTTGGCATTGTCGCGGTTATGGGTGGCGAGCGTGACCGAGATGACCACCATCAAGTCGAGCCCGAGCTTCTGCCTGTCGATCTGCGCTTGGTAGCCGGTGATGAAGCCTTCCGCCTCGAGCCGCGAGCGCCGCCGAGAGCATTGCGACGGCGAGAGCGCTATGCGTTCGGAGAGTTCATTGTTCGTCAGATGCCCGTCGCGCTGCAATTCGCCGAGGATCTTGAGATCGAATCCATCAAGCTGCTCCATTCATGCACACCTACGCCATTCACCGCACAAGTCATGCATGATCTTGGCGAAATTGCGCAAGAATACAAGCATCATGCATCGGATCTGCGCCATACTCCAACGAAGTTTTGAAGCGTGAGAGGAGAGTTTCGATGGGCCCGTTTCCACATGATGCACCGCCTGCAACCATATCGGCCGACAACCCTGCCGGAACAGATGGCTTCGAGTTCGTCGAATTCGCCCATCCCGAACCGAGGAAGCTGGAGGAGCTCTTCCGTCGCATGGGCTATACGCCGGTTGCCAAGCATAGGAAGAAGAACATCACTGTCTGGCGGCAGGGCGACATCAATTACATCCTGAATGCCGAACCGGGCTCGCATGCGATGCGCTTCGTCGACAAGCACGGGCCTTGCGCCCCATCGATGGCCTGGCGCGTCGTCGATGCGAAACATGCCTTCGAGCACGCCGTTGGCAAGGGCGCCGAACCCTATGCCGGCGACGACAAGAGCCTCGACGTGCCGGCGATCGTCGGCATCGGCGGCTCGCTTCTCTATTTCGTCGAGACCTATGGGGACAGGCGTTCCGCCTACGATGCCGAGTTCGAGTGGCTCGGCGAGCGCAATCCGAAGCCGGCCGGCGTCGGCTTCTACTATCTCGATCACCTGACCCACAATGTCTACCGCGGTAACATGGACAAGTGGTGGGCCTTTTATCGCGAGCTGTTCAACTTCAAGCAGATTCATTTCTTCGACATCGACGGCCGCATCACCGGACTGTTGAGCCGGGCGATCACCTCGCCTTGCGGCAAGATCCGCATTCCCCTGAACGAATCGAAGGACGACACCAGCCAGATCGAAGAATATCTGAAGAAGTACAAGGGCGAAGGCATCCAGCACATCGCCGTCGGCACCGAAGCGATCTATGACGCGACCGACAGGCTGGCCGAGAACGGTCTCAAATTCATGCCCGGGCCGCCGGACACCTATTACGAGATGTCGCACGAGCGCGTCCACGGCCATGACGAGCCGATCGAGCGCATGAAGAAGCACGGCATACTGATCGACGGCGAAGGCGTCGTGGATGGCGGCATGACGAAGATCCTCCTGCAGATCTTCTCGAAAACGGTCATCGGGCCGATCTTCTTCGAGTTCATCCAGCGCAAGGGAGACGAAGGCTTTGGCGAGGGCAATTTCCGGGCGCTGTTCGAGTCGATCGAAGCCGACCAGATCCGCCGGGGTGCGCTGAATAGGCCGCCGGCCGCGGCCGAATAGAGGCGGAGCCGTTCTGAGGCGCCGCGTCTATCAACGCGCAAAGAAGCGCTGCGCGCACCCGTCGGGCGCGCAGCGCGAACTCTACTGCGTTTGTCCTCGCTCGAAGTCGATTTGAGGACAAAAACATGCAGGCAATTCTAAGTGCCACCGTGTCAATTGTGCATCTGATAAGACGCACGGCTCTGTAGTTCGCTCCCTCAGTTGGACCAGCGGCGCCGCGGCGCGCCCAGATCGCCCTCGTGCCGGAAATAGCGTGACGCCGCTTCGGTGCGATTGCGCACGTTCATCTTCTTGTAGATATTGCGCACGTGCACCTTGACGGTGTTTTCCGAGAGCCCGAGCCGGTCGGCAATGATCTTGTTCTGCGTTCCCATGCAGATCAGATCGAGAATCTGGATCTCCCGGGTCGTCAGCACGCCCCTGCCGTTCTCACCCCGCCGCTCCGGGTCGGCCTCTTCGACGACGGATTGCCTTTGGACAGGCGAGCCGCCCGCCGCGAAACTCCGAGGCGCCAGGCGCCGGAGCAGCGCCGCGGGAAAATGCTCGCCACCCTTCATGAGCAGATCGATGGCAGTCAGGCAGACATCGAGATGCAGGTTCAAGGGCAGCACGCCATGGATGAGGCCCTCGTCGACAAAACCAGCGATCGACGTGTCGAGCTCGTCGGCATTCTCCACCACCACTCCGATCGAAGCCTTGGGGTGGAATTCATGGATCATTCTGATGATCGATGGGAAAGTACTTGCCGGCATGCGGTAGAGCATAACCAGGGCAACATCGACGAGATTACCATCGAGCAGACTGTCGGCTTCCGACAGGCTTACTACATCATGGCCTTGAAAGCGGCCGCTAATAGCTTGCGTCAGGCATTCGGCGAGCAAATCCGCCTTGGCGAGCATTACAATCTTGTTCTTCTTTGCTAAAACCTTGTTGCTGTCTTCAAAATTACTCAGGGTAGAACTCTCACGATACATTTATCCCTCCTTGGGCGTTCCCTGAATTCTTATGGGTGTGAAGCCCCTCTTGAAGAACGCCTGTGATTAAAAAATTTATTCGATTAAAAAGCGAATTCCCACAGCGGTAGAATTCGTAATGACTAATGTATCGTAAATAAGGGCGATGGGAAACAGCCCAAATGGGTTAGATTGGTGGGGCGAGACGATCTAGACCGTCCGAAATCGAACCAATTTTGGGTATATCCACGCAAATACCTGGGACAAGCGGGGAAGCGGCGGTGCATTTTCCGCCGGCTTCGCCCACCCTTTACTTTTCAGGGGTTCGGCGGACCCAGGGGGCTGGGAGCGCAACCGGCGGGGCCGTGAGGGCATTCAAGCCTAGGATGTAGATCGCGGCCCCGCGGGTTCTAGCCCGTTCCAGATGGACGGCGATACCAAGAAAGGGTTATCGGAGCCTTGGGACGCAGGCGATCCGCGGGCCCTTGCGCCGGTTCCCGCACCTCTCGGGCAACCGCCGAGACTCAAGCACACGCTGAAGATCGGCACCGGCGGGCGCGCGTGGCGCGGCCACGTGCCGGCCGCAGCGGCCGTATCGAATTCACAATATTAACATTGTCTTAACGCGCACGGGAGAAAGTACTGCCTGGGATTGCGGAGATGGCGGTCCGGTGCCCCCTCTCCGCCGTAGCTGATCCACCACCGGAGGGTCTCGCCGCCACGGCTGCAATGCCGGATCGAAGAGCGTCAGCTCCGTCGAGCGACTGCTGAGACTAACCATAATTGGTATCTATCGCTTCCTCACATTCCGGATCACACTGCAATCATCGCATAGCGTTTTATGCGTTCCGGATGGTGTCTTTCGTATGTTCGGAAGTATTTATATTGCGTTTGCATGACAAGGCGTATGACAGTTTATATTCTGACGTAGAAATTTACGACAGAGCCCAAGCCCTGTCCGCATTTATACTGAAAAAAGAAATAGAACACATCGAAACCCGCAGATGAATGGCATCACCTTCATCTGATTGAAGAAGAGCCAGCGCCATAAAAATCCTAAAAGAGATGAAAGGGTTTCGGTGCTGGCTCCCTCTCCTCACATATCCTTCCGGTTTCCACCCAGTACCAAGTACAATTGCCTCGCGACTTTCGCGCTCGGCTGTACTGCAGGGCAGCGCGCCTTATCAGACGCGCAAAGGCCGCTGTAGCACTTTGAATTGCTGTATGTCTTTGTCCTTAAACCGAAGTCGATTTAAGGAGACGCGTGCAGTGGGCCGGAGTTATCGGCATTCGGACGGCGCGCGACCTCGGGCGTGACGCCGATGGCTTCCTCGCGCTATCGCGGAAAGCCATGTCGCTCGACGATATCCCAGATCCCCTTGTTGATCTTCATTATATGGTCGATGGCCTCGCTGATCCTCGCCAATTCCGCGTCGTCGATCTGCTCGATCTTGCCGTATTTGATGGTTTCCTTGCTGTCGAAGATGGCCATCAGCTGGGTGCTTGCCTGGTCCCCGGTCTCGTCGAACGAATAGATGCAGTGGCTGTACTTGTTCCTGAGTTTCGCCTGTTTCCCGAGCTGCTGTGTCACGGCCAATATCTCTTGCCGGCGATCGGCCGGCGTCTTGGCCATCTTGGCGAGCCGCTCGACGAGCTCGATGCGGGCGCGCGTCGTGTTCAGCGTCAGGAAAACAATGACCGCCGTTTCCTTGTCCACGTTCGCAAGACCGGCGATCAGATAGATGAGCAGGCTTTCCGTGTTCGTCCACGTGTAGTTCAGTTGCCCGATCAGAAGAAGGATTTCGTGAAATCTCTTCATTGGTCCTGCCTGCCGTTGCCGAATGCCTCCATCCGCATCGCTCATACTCGCTTCCAATCCATCGTTTCCCTTTGAATAGGTTTGGAGCCGAAACCTGCCCGCTGCAAGTAGCCCTAAGGGAGTAGAGCTGCAAATCTATTCTTACCGTCGGCCCGTCGGCGAAATTTCTTTCTTCGCACCATCTACCTTCGACTGAGCGTCGCCGCCCTAAGCTACCCCACGGGGCTAGCTCGAACTGACAGCTTACATTTCGTTCAACTTGGCAACAGACTGCCCGGGCATCGACGAGCAGGGAGGCTCGAGCCTTGGGACCGATAGTGCGCCAGATGCGCAGGTGCCCTTCGATAGGCCCGAGTAGTTGCTCCAGCATGGAGGAGGGCATCCACCACTATATTTGTAACGCCTGATCCCCGGTCGCTCTTGGCCGTCCGGAGATCGAATTTTCTTCATTGAAGTAGCTTTGTTCATTTCAACCCTGGACCGCACACCCGCTAGCTGCGTGAGAGAAAAAGGCGGCTTGGCTGTCGCGGCCTCAAACTGAGGAAGACCATTATGGGTAAGGACAAGAATTTCTTGTGGCCGTGGGAAGACCAATCGCAGGATCAGGATCAATACCAGGATCAGGATCAGGAGCAGGAGTCCGAGCAGGAACAGGAGCAGGAACAGGAGCAGGAGCAGGAGTCCGAACAGGAGCAGGAGCAGGAGCAGTCCAGCGAATCCTATAACGGCAACCTGAACGGCAATGGCAACCTGAACGGCAACGGCAACCTGAACGGCAATGCCAATGGCAACGGCAACCTGAACGGAAACGGAAATGCCAACCTGAACGGTAACGGCAACCTGAACGGCAACGCCAACCTCAACGCCAACGTCAACAAAAACGAGACCGAGGTTGACGTCGACGTGGACAGCAAGACAGAAGTCGAAGTTGATGTGGACGTCGATCTTGACGGCTACAAGCCCTCGGATGACGATTTCGTCGACATCGACAATTCCGAAATCCAGGGCATGGCGACCGTCAGCTTCAAGGACATCCTGGACGAGTCGCTCAACGGCGCCGGCAATGACGTAGGTAACGTCTTCAGCCAGAACGCCATCATGTCGGATGACGACGAGCTGTCCCACGTCTCCAACGACGGCACCCTTTACCAGAACGGCGATGCTGATGGCGGTTACGCCAAGTCGGACGACGGCATTTCCGCCAGCGGTGACGGTGGCGAAGGCGGCGACGATGCCGATGCCGACGGCGGCGACGGTGGCGACGGTGGCTTCGCGATCGGCGGCTTCGCCGGGGGCGGCGACGCTGACGGCGGCGACGCTGACAACGACGGCGACGCGGACGGCGGAGACGGCGAAGGCGGTATCGCTGCAAGCGTCGGCGTCGGCACAGGTGGCACCAGCGGCGACGCTAATGGCGGAATCGCAACGGGCGGCGCCGGCGGCGCGGGCGGTGCAGGCGTCGGTCTCGGCCTTGGGCTCGGTCTCGGCGTCGGAGTCGGCGCGGCAGAAGGCGGTGAAGGTGGCGATAACGAAGCCGGCGACGGCGGCGAAACCGGTGACGTCGAAAGCGACGAAGCGGAAGCCGAGGACGCGGGCGACGGCGGCGACGGCTCGGATGTCGATGACGCTTTCGCGATCCCTGTCCTGAACTTCGGCGGCGACGGCGGCGACAACGACGGCGGCAACAGCGTCGCCGTCGGCGAGACCGGCAACGCCAACGGCGGCAGCGCGGACGATGCCGGTGACGGCGGCGGTGCACTCGGTGCAGGCCTTGGCATTGGCACGGGTTCCGGTGTCGGCGCCGGTAACGGCGGCGGCGGCGGCGGCGGCGGCGGTGCCACTGCAAACGGCGGATCCACCGGCGCTGCCGGCGGCGGGGCCGGGACCGGCGGAGCGGCAACCGGCGGCGCCGGTGATGGCGGCCTTGCTCTCGCGGGTGCATGGGCTGGCGATGCCTTTGCTGGCGGCGGTGCAGGTGGTGCAGCCACAGGCGGTGCAGGCGGCGCAGGCGCTGCAGGTGGCATCGCTACGACCGGCGACGGCGGTGCAGGCTCAGGCGGAACGTGGGGTTCCCACAATGGGGATGATAGTTTCCTCGAAGGAATCTCCTCGGCATCGGCCGATGCGGTGATCGACACCAACGCCTTCAACCAGCAGATCGTGCTTGGTGCCAACCTGCAGGGCAACACCATCGACATGACGGTCGTCGGCGGCAATTACAGCTCGACGGCCATTGGCGAAGACGAAGACGCCGCATAACGGTGAGGCGACACTACCGGTTCGCAACTTCGCAATCGGGCATTGAACTGGACTGCGCGGGTTCGCCCCGCGCAGTCCAACAGCACCGAAATAAAAAAATTGGGGGCTGACAATGACCCTGTATTTCGACAAGACGACCGAGGCGATCGCCCATTTCGTCGGCCTGTTCGCCATTGCTCTTGAAGAAATTCGCCTGCGCGACGCCTATGAAGAATTCAAGGCTCATCAGAAAGCGCAGGAGGAACCGCCGCAGCTCCCTTCCGTGCCGGTCGCGGTGAAGGCACCCTACGAGCTCAAGGATTTCGACCCGGGTATTTCCTACCGTTCGGGCGAGCCGGAGGAGACCGGGCCGACCCCGAGCTTCTATCCCGGGCTTCGTCCCCCGGAGATACCGATCGCGCAACCGGCCGCCGAAATCGACAACCCCCACCTATTCACCCGTGGCAGCTCGAGCGCGTCATCCGCGAGCGCACCCGAATTTCAGATCGATCCGCCCGGTTCCGTGGCGGTCTACGCATCGCAGCAGATCCGGCTTTCGGACAACGACTTCGTCAGCCTTGGCGATCACGGACTGAAGTTTTCCCTTCAGGTGGACAACAGCGCCCTGATGAACGATCTCATCGAGGCGGCGCGGCAGTTGTCGCCGCTCGGCGATGCGGAGATTCCCGGTTCGTCGGAGGAAATCGCCACCTTCATCAGCACGACCGCCGAGCAGCTTGATGCCGCCGCCTCGGGACCGGACGGGCAGGAAGGCAATGTCGTCGCGAAAAGCGAAACCGTCGAAGGCACCTTCGTCAACGGAGAACTCGTCGAGGAAGCGCCGAGTCTCGATGACTACCTGCCTCCACCGGAAGAACCGACGGAAGAGAAACCAGCCACCTCCACCGAAGCCAGCGGCAAGTTCGCGGCAGGCCAAGGCAAGGTCACGATCGAGGCATCGGTCGAACTGGAAGCGGGCGGCAACACGCTGGTCAATTCCGTCGAGCTGACGAACAACTGGCTTCAGTCGCATGTGCTCGCGGTTGCCGGTGACCATGTCGAACTCAATGCAGTCGTTCAGATCAACGTCGTGTCTGACAGCGATCTCCTGAGCCCCAGCCTGAACGGCTGGAACCTTGACCCGGGCAAGCCGACCGAGGCCTTCAACATCGCGATGTTCAAGCATCTCGATCCGGAGCCGAGCAATGAAGAGCAGGCCGGAGCCGGAGGCTTTCCGACAGCTTGGGCGATCACCGAGATCAAGGGCGATCTCTTGATCATGAACTGGTTCGAGCAGTTCACCGTGATGACCGATGAAGACACGGCCATTTTGGCGTCCGCTGGCTCGATGGCTTCGATCATCACCGGCGACAATACGGCGGTCAACAACGTCTCGCTCGCGGAGCTCGGACATTACTACGATCTCATCTTCATCGGCGGCAGTGTCTACGACGCCAACATCATCCAGCAGATGAACATCCTGCTCGACAACGACCTGGTCGGAGCAGTCGAGGGTTTCGGAACAAGCGGCAAGGGCTCCGTCTCCACCGACGGCAACCTGCTCTGGAACGAAGCGGGGATCGTCGAAGCGGGTGGCGCGTCCAGCGTCAAACCGATGCCGAATTCCTATCTCGACGCCCTCGGCGATCTTGCAAGCGGGAAAAAATCGCTGCCGGACGGCGTGCTCAAGGATGGCGCTTTCGCCGGCATGGATGGCCTGCGAGTGCTTTATATTTCGGGCGACCTCGTCAACCTCAACTACATCAAGCAAACCAACATTCTGGGCGACAGCGACCAGATTGCGCTCGCCATGAGCAAGCTTGTCGCCAATTCGGATGCGGACTGGACGATTTCGACGGGTTCGAACGCCTTGGTCAACTACGCCGGGATCATCGACGTCGACGCCGGCCAGACCATTTATACGGGGGGCACCGCCTATTCGGACGAAATCCTCGTCCAGGCCGAGCTGATCAAGACCGAACCTTACCTTGGCGGCCAGGATCCCGACGCGCTCGTAAGCGAAGCGGTTGCGTTCCTCGGCGCCGACATGATGGCGCCCGATCCCGGCCCGCAGCCGGCGGATCACGCGCCGCCTCCGCTCGATACGACGAATGCCGATCCCATGCACAGCATGCTGGCCTGAGCGGAGCGCGGGGGCGACGATGACCGACAACCGCGATCCGTCCTTTAAACACTTCACGACAAACGGCAACGAGGCTGCGGAGGAGGCGCAAAGCTCGCCGCAGACGCCGAAGGCGGAGGCTGCAGGGCACCAATTGCTCCGCAGGATAGACCGCAGGGAAGATATTTTGGATCGCACTGTTAAGGAGTTCGACCAGGTGATTGACCAGCTTCGCGGCGCGGCGGCCGCAAGAACCAGCCAGGAAACCAATCATGTCAACAAGGCCGCACCGCCCGTATCCGAACGGCGTGCGGCGCCGGAGGTCGTGCCACAGACACGGACGCCCCCGTTGACGGCCGACAACGCGAACGTCGCGCAAATCGTGCCTGGCCCGCAGGGCGGCGTCGCCGGCCAGCGTCCGCCCGTCCAGGAAGCGCGCAAGCCCGAGCCGCGCTTCGAGAAGCCGACCGTCGAGGTCAAGGCCGAAATGAAGGACAAGACCTCGATCCCGGGTATGGTGGTGATCGACGGCGACCGCGGCCCAATCAAGGCCGAGCCCAAGTCCCCCGACAAGGGAGGCTCCTCCGGCGGAGGGGGCGGTGGCGGCAATGGTGGCGGAGGCGGCGGCGTTTTTCATAAACGTCTCGGGCCGGTCGATTTTTCGGCCAGCCTCAAGGCCGGTCTAAGGGCGATCAAGCAGAACCTGATGGTCGTGATGGTTTTCACCCTCGCCACCAACGTGCTGGTGCTCGCTATTCCCGTCTATCTGTTTCAGATCTCGGACCGGGTGCTGACCAGCCGCTCGGTCGACACGCTGGTCATGCTGACCGCGCTGATCGTCGGTGCGGTCATCCTGCAGGCCGTTTTCGACGGAATTCGCCGCATGATCCTGATGCGGACGGCGGTGGAGGTTGCCGCCCAACTCGGCGCGCCGATCCTCAGTGCGGCCGCCCGAGCCTCGCTCCACAGCAACGGGCGCGAGTATCAGACACTGGGCGACCTGCAGCAGCTTCGCTCCTTCCTCGTGTCGAGCACCCTGCTTTCCTTCCTCGACGCGCCGATCGCGCCGTTCTTCGTGCTGGCGGTCTTCCTGATCCACCCGCATCTCGGCTCGATCGTCATCGCCTCGGCCCTGCTTCTGCTCGTCGTCACCATTTTGAATCAGAAGGCGACGGCCGCTCCCTTCGGCGAAGCCAACAGCTTCCAGAGCAAAGCCAACCTCCATCTGGATTCGATGTCGCGCAATTCGCAGATCATCAACGCGCTCGCAATGATCCCGGAGGCGGTCCGCATCTGGGGCAAGGACATGGCAGGGTCGCTCCGAGCTCAAGTGCTGGCGCAGGACCGCAACATCGCCCTTGCCTCGCTTTCCAAGGCCGTTCGGCTGCTCACCCAGGTGATGATGCTCGGCTGGGGCGCCCATCTCGC
The DNA here is from genome assembly GCF_002531875.1 of Sinorhizobium sp. FG01. NCBI lineage: Bacteria > Pseudomonadati > Pseudomonadota > Alphaproteobacteria > Hyphomicrobiales > Rhizobiaceae > Sinorhizobium > Sinorhizobium sp. FG01. Next base: position 156,556 of record NZ_NWTB01000013.1, on the reverse strand, counting down.
CCTTGACGGCGCGCTCACCGGCGGCATGGTCATCGCGGCATCGATTGTCGCCGGCCGCGCGCTCGGCCCGATTGAAGGAGCGATCGAAGGCTGGAACCAGGTCGTCCAGTCGCGCGCCGCCTATGGGCGTATCTCTTCGCTGCTCCAGAACTCGCCGCTGAATTTCGAGCGGCTGAAACTGCCGCGCCCGGAGGGGCGGCTCGACGTCGAACGGCTGCTCTTCGTGCCCAACGGCACCAAGCGTGTGGTCCTGAACGGCGTGACCTTCGCGCTCAATCCGGGCGACTCGCTTGCCGTGATCGGCAGTTCCGGAGCCGGCAAGACGACGCTCGGCAAGATGCTCGTCGGCTCCATCCTGCCGACATCCGGCAACGTACGGCTCGACCTCATGGATTTGCGGAACTGGGATCAGCGCCAGTTCGGCGAAAGCATCGGCTATCTGCCGCAGGACGTTCAGCTGTTTCCGGGAACGATCAAGGCCAACATCGCCCGCATGCAGGAAGACGCCACCGACGCCGACATCTATGCGGCCGCCAAGCTCGCCGACGTGCACGACATGATCGCCCTGCTGCCGCATGGCTACGAGACCTTCGTGGCCGCCGACGGATCACCGCTCTCCGGTGGTCAGAAGCAGCGCGTTGCGCTGGCCCGGGCTTTCTTCGGCAACCCGCGCATGGTGGTGCTGGACGAGCCGAATTCCAATCTCGACAGCGCCGGCGAGGCAGCCCTGACGCGGGCGCTCGCCCATGCCAAGCAGCAGAAAATCACCGTCATCACCATCACCCAGCGGCCCGCGCTGCTCAACAGCGTCGACAAGGTCCTGCTCCTGGTGAACGGCACCGTCGCCCTTTTCGGCATGCGTCAGGACGTCCTCAAGGCTCTCGCCTCGCGCGGCATGAACCTCGAAGGCAACCCGCTCGACCACAACCAGCTCACGTAGGCAAACCATGACGGACCTAGTCAAAGTTTACGATCTCGAATGGTATGCAGAGGTTCCGCGGTCGATCTGGAAACAGACAATCGCCGGACTGGCGCTGATGGCGGTCACATTCGGCGGCTTCGGCCTCTGGTCCTTCACCGCGCCGCTCGCCGCCGCCGTCATCGCCCAGGGCAGTTTCGTCGCCACCGGTCAGAACAAGATCATCCAGCATCTGGAAGGCGGGATCATCGAGGACATCCTGGTCAGCGAGGGGGATCATGTCGTCGCCGATCAGCCGCTGATGCGGTTGGACGAGACGGCAGCGCTCGCCAATCAACGCCAGCTCTTTCTGCGCCGCGCCAGGCTCGAGGCGATCGTCGCCAGGCTGATGGCTCAGGTGGAGGGTGCCGACACTATTGAAATGCCGGAAATCCTCGCCCCGCATCTGCAGGATCCCGAAGTCGAACCGATGGTTCGAAGCCAGGAGCTCAATTTCCGGGCCTGGAAAAGCAAGCTGGACAGCGAAATCGGCCTGTACAAACAGAATATCGAGGGTTTTCAGTTCCGTGCCGAAGGTTACCAGCAGCAACTCGAGGCGGTTCGCCAGCAACATACGCTCCTCCAGGAAGAATATGCCGGCAAGAAGTCGCTGCTCGACAAGAACCTGATCCGAAAGACGGAGATCAAGAGCATTCAGCGGGCGATTGCCGACGCCGAGGGGCAGGTCGGCAGGCTGCGCTCCGAGATCTCCGAAACCGGCTCGCAAATCCTAAAGCAGGAGCAGCAGATCCGCCAGACGGAGGAAAGCTATCGTGAAGCGGCCCTGGAAGAGCTCCAGAAGGTGGAAGCAGAACTGGACTCCGTTCGCGAGCAGCTGACGGGAGCCGCCAGCGTGTTGCGCCGCGCCACGATAAACGCCCCAGTTAGCGGCACGGTCGTGCGGCTCTACTATCACACGCCCGGCGGCGTTGTCGAAACCGGCAAGCCGATCATGGAAATCCTTCCTTCGGACGTGCCGCTTATCATCGAAGCGCAGGTGCTGCGCACCCAGATCGACAGCGTCAAGATCGGCCAGAAGGCGACCGTGAGGCTCACCGCCCTCAACCAGCGGACGACGCCGGTGCTGAACGGCGAGGTCTACTATGTCTCCGCCGACTCCATGCCCGATCCGGCGACCAACGGCATGCAGGAAGTCTATCTCGCCAGAGTGAGCCTGCCGATGAGCGAAGTCTCGCGCGTCTCCGGCTTCGTCCCGACGCCCGGCATGCCAGCCGAGATTCTCATCCAGACGGCCGAGCGGACCTTCTTCGACTACCTGACGAAGCCGATCCGCGACAGCATGGCGCGCGCCTTCATGGAGCGCTAGAACCGGCCGCCTTAAGCCAGTCACCGTCGTCGCCGCGAAGCCTCACGAAGCCGACCCCCTGACGCACCGAGCGTTGGCCGGGGTCGGCCGCATTTGTGGGCAGTCAAGGGACGGCTTGCCTGCCGGCCGACGGATAGGACGGGGAGGCCGGATTCTTGCTTAGTCGTCCACACTCTTGACGTGCCTAGCCATTGCAAAATAACTCGCAAATTGCTACTATTCTCACTTATTGCTAGCTTATGTTTCGATAATTTAAGTCCATAGTCGCATTTTATTTTCATTACTTATTTCATTGCGAGGAGCTATGTTTACAGAAATTATTGAGCGTATTGAGGATTTTGAGAATATCCGCAAAACCTGGGACGAGCTTTATCGCAACGATCCCGACTCCCACCCTTGCCTTTCCTGGGATTGGCTGCGCCAGTACCTGCCCCGGCAGGAGCGGTGGTTTATCCTGGCGCTAAGGCGACCCGACGATGCGGATTACTGCGCCTTTCTGCCGCTTCGCGTGGCAACCTACCGCGACAAGACGAGCGGCCTGTTCTGCGACGAGATTCTGATGATCGGCAATCACGGCTCCGGCCGCGCCGGCCTGCTTTGCATGCCGGGCCTCGAGAACGAGGCGGCGGATGCATCCGCCAGCATCATTCGTCGCGAGAACTGGGCAAGCCTGCGGTTCGACTATCTCGATCTTGCCTCCGACCGGACTGAGCGCTTGCTCGACGCCTTTGCCGACGAACAGTTTATCCGCGAGGATGGCGGCGGCGGCGAGGACGGGTCCGATGTCTGCGAACAGCCGGTCCGCTGCCTCCTCGTCAAGACGCGCACCGGCCGCAATCTGCGCGACTGTCTCAATCAGCGCAGCATCGACTTCGTCTTCGAGCGCGCCATGGAGCTGCACAGCCGAGGCAAGCTGGACGCAGCGGAGACCGGGTATCGGCAGGTGATCCATGCAGCCCCCAAGCATGTCTATGCCCGCTACGGCTTGGCACAGCTCTGCACCGAAAGGGGAGACCACGCCGAAGCGGAACATCTTTATCGCGGCCTCCTCTCGGCTATGCCGGAGGCGGACAAGATCCAGCACCGGCTGGGCGACGCCCTGATGGCGCAAGCCCGCTACCATGAGGCGAGCGAAACCTTCGAGGATCTGCTTGCCCGAAGCGCGCATCTCGGCCTCGTCCGGTTCAAACTGGCCGTCTGTCTGCTGGCCGCAGGCCAGAGAGACGCTGCCATCGCCACCTTCCTGAGTTTCGAAGGCATCGCTTCCGACGATCCGGAACATCTCCGATGCAAGCTCAGATCGCGGGAGGCGGTGTCGCGCCTGCGGTTGCGATCGGCGATGGAAGAGCAGAGGGCAACCAAGCGGACGCCGCAGAAGCCACTAGCGCAGGCGGGCCGTCGCTCCCGCGAGACCCCGGCGGCTCCCGCAATAGCCGTTCGGCTCCTGCCTCCGGCCGCACTCCTCAAGCCTTCCGTGCCCGCCGGCGTCTTCGCCCATCTGCATGCGAGACCGATCCGGATCGACCCCCACGGCTCGAAACGGAGACACTGACGGGCCGGGCCTGGAATCAGCTTCGCCGTCCCGCTCGACAGAGCGGGACGGCGGCTTCCGTGCTGTTGCGCGTCCTGCCGGATACGGAAACGAAAGCCGGTCGCGACGGGGCTGAAGCCCGCGAACGCCCTCGGCGTCGCCTACTTCATGTCTCCTTGAATCGATCTCGATTTAAGGACAAAGACGTGCAGCCTTTCAAGGTGTTACAGCGACCTTTGCGCGTCTGATAGGACGCGCGGCGCTGTAATTAGGAACGCTTCTGCAGGATACCGTAGACGATGTTGCGGTTGGCGCCGAATTCCAGCCGCGCGTCGATCGCGTTGCGGTCGACGCTCGCATTGATAATGCTCCACATGTCCGCTTCCGAGCGCAGCAACAGCGCCCAGTTCATCAACGTCTCCATATAACCGTCGTCGCTGATGTCCTGCGCGAAATTGGCGAAGAGGAAGATCCCTCCCGGCTTCAGCATTTCGAGGCATCGCTGCGTGAGCTTCACCGCCACCTTGTCCGCCAAGTAATCATAGAGGCCGGCGGCGTAGATGAAGTCGAACTGGCCCAGTTCCTGGGACCTGGTCAGAAGGCCGCGAACGGAACCGTCGATCGCCTCGACGCAAGTTCCCCTGAAGTCGCGAACCATCGACCCGACGCTCAATGGGTCCTGATCGAGAGCGATCCAGCGCTTGATCCGCCGCTCCTGCAACGCCACCGAGCGATCGGCCTCGCGCAGATGACCGGCCGCGATCGTCAGGATTTCCGTCTCGGGCCCCTTTTCGGCGGCGATCGCGTCGACATGCCGGGTCAAGAGGTCGCGGCGTTCCCTGACGGCTACCGAGGACGGCGCATTCTTCGTGTATTCGTAAAGCGTGCGCCCAAGCGGAGAGGCCTTGGCGATCTCCTCGGACACGCTCGGATGGCCGTAGATGAAGTCGATCAGCTGCGCGTCGCCGGAATAGCCGCGCGGTTTGCGGAAGGACCAGCGCGTGAACGGATCCTCATGGAAGTAATTCGCCGCCGGATGGTTCTGGACGATCGGGATCAGCTCCTGCCAGACGCTCGGATCGGACTTGCGGCGTATCTCGTGAAGCGCGCCGATCAGCTGGTGAATGATCGACGGCGGCTCGCGGCGCTGCTCGATCTGCTGCTGGGCAATCATCAGCGCCAGAGCGACCTCGGCTTCGCCGGTTCTGAGCTGCTCGTCATGGCGATCCGTCTTGGCTGTCGAGAGTTCGGTTGTGATGGCGGTGGGGGTAATAAGGCTTTCGCCGTCGAAGGCAATCTGAATTTGGGTCACGCGAGACTCATCCGTTAATAGATCGTTAACATTATGCGCAAGAACCGCGAGTGCGCCAAATCCAATTTCAACCTTTCGAATATTATGGTTAACGACCGCCCCGACTGACCTGTTTTGCTACACTATTACGTGCACCTTTGCCCCATTTCCAATTCAGCAAAACTTAATGGACCTGAACTAATGTGCCGAACAATGCTGCGCGCCCTCAGTATCTCCCCAAGCAAGCGGCAAGTGCAGGACGCCCCCGTGCCACTCGTCGAAGAGAGACTTCGGGCTTACAAGAAGACGCAAACGCAATGGATCGGTGCATGAAGCACAGGCTGGCCGACATAGTTGAAATCGACCTTCACAGAGAGCCGCCGCGACCGGCCTCGACCGAGTTGCGCGCGCTCTATGAAAACGAGGGTGAAGGCGCTCGCAAGCAGGCGACGCGGCACGGGTTCTGGACCGCTGTCGCGGTCTATCTGTTGTTTTCGATTACCGACATCCTGCTGGTTCCGGATGTGGCGCATTATACGATTGCGGCGCGATTCACGATTGCGATCGTCGCGCTGATGCTGATCGAGGCGCAGATCCGGCTGAACGCCAGCGCGAACGCGATCGACGTCACGGCTGCCGCAGCGCTCGTCGTCGCCTATGCCGGATGGCTCTATCCGGCGATGATGACCGCAGACACCGAAAGCATCTCCTATTACATGGTCTTCGGCGCGATCTTCATGATGAGCGTCAATCTGTTCTTCAGCTTCCAGTTCCGCGTTTCGCTGTTCGCATCCGTCACCATCCTGATGATTTTCTTTGCGGCGGTGCTGTCCTTCTCTCCGGCGGAGGTCTCCTACCGGCTCGCCTTCGGCACCTTCAACATCTCCTGCTTCGTCTTCACCTCCTATGTGAACTGGAAGCTCAACAGGGAGCGCTACAAGGTCTTTCTCAACGCCTTCGAAGCGCGCATTCAGCAGAAGGAGGCCTCCGAACGCGGCAGGGCCCTGCTGCGGCTGTCGAATACAGATTCGCTGACCGGCCTCGACAACCGCCGCGCCGTCGACCAGAAGCTCCGCGACTATTGGAGTGACTGGCAGAAGAAGGGAACGAGTTTCGCCGCGTTCCTCATCGACGTGGACTTCTTCAAGAAATACAACGACTTCTATGGGCACCAGGAGGGCGACCGCTGTCTCGTTCTCGTCGCCAGCGCTCTCAAGGACTCGATCGAGCCGGTCAACGGTTCGATCGGCCGCTACGGCGGCGAAGAGTTCATTGTGCTCGCCCGTCTGGAGACCAGCGACGAGGCGGCCGCGCTTGCCGAAGCGATCCGTTGCAGCGTGGAAAAACTGGCTCTGGAGCACGGGCAGCGGCGCGACGGAATGTCGGTCGTCACCGTCAGCGTCGGTGCGGCGTTCAGCCGAAATCAGACGGGCTCAAAGCTCGAGAGGCTGATCCACGAGGCCGATCGGGCGCTTTATGGCGCAAAGGCGAGCGGCCGCAACTGCGCCCGGCTCTTCGATCCGAATGATCCGCTCAGCAGCGACGAGAGCGAGAACATCGCCGCCCTGCTGAAAATTGCCATCGATCAGGACCTCGTCTCGCTCGTCTATCAGCCTATTCGAAACGTCGCATCGGGACGCGTCGATGCGGTCGAGGCGCTCATGCGGCTGAAAATGCTGGATGGCACCGCGGTGCCCCCCAGCCTCTTCATTCCGGTCGCGGAGCGCACCGGCGCCATCCTGGATCTCGGGCGTTGGGCGATCAGGAGAGTGTGCCGCGAACTTCTGGCCGCCGAGCACGTGCCCGTCGTCAGTGTGAACGTCTCCCCGATCCAGCTGAAATCACCGGGCTTCGCGGCCTCCGTAGCGGCGATTCTCGGCGAAACCGGCGTTGCCGGCGGCCGACTGGCTCTCGAAATCACGGAGGGCCTGGAGATGGAGATGCATTCCGATATCCTGCGCTGCATCAGCGACCTCAAGACGCTCGGCGTCAGGATATGGCTCGACGACTTCGGAACGGGCTTCGCCGGCCTGTCCTGGCTGCGGCTGATCGATTTCGACACGGTGAAGATCGACCGCTCCTTCCTGCACGACTGCGACACCCCGCGGGGCAAGGCGATGCTTGAGGACATTATCGGACTCGTGCGAAATCGCGGCCATAAGATCCTCGTGGAAGGCGTGGAGACCGAGGAACAACTGGCATTGATGCGACAATTCCGTATCGACCAGGTCCAGGGATTCCATGTCGGCCGTCCGGCGCCCGCGCAGACTTTCCGCCTCCCCTCAGTGCCAAAAACAGGCCAGCGGCGGCTCTGACACCCCCAGCACGGCCGGCTGACAAGCACCGCATTGAACGCCGAAGCTGACTCGACGGGCAATGGAAGACCTACAGGCCGCCACGCTTGCACCGAGGCCGCTTTGCCCACTTTGTGAGGTGCAAAGCGACCTTTACGTCGGAACGCTCAGCCCCACCGATCGTGCGCTGCGGCGTCGTGTTGTCGCGCTGCAGGATCTCGAGGATTTGGCGGTCGAAGGCATCGAGCTGCGGCGCGTTAGGAGGTGGCATGGTAACTCCCGAAACAAACTTGCAAAACGAGGCGCGAATTTTCAGCGCCTTTTTCATGCGCTTCGCAATATGTTTCCGGCAAACAACAAGCGAGGTCTTCATGTTCATCCCCAACAGCAACGCGGATTATCGGCTGCCGCTCGAAACGGCGCATGCCACGATCCTCGGCTCGGACGCGGCGGCGGGCGTGGAACGCCACCTCGGCTATCGCGACCAACATGCCGAGACGCCGCTCGTCTCCCTGCCGGCTCTCGCGGCCGAAACCGGCGTTGCCGCGATTCATCTGAAGGACGAAGGACAGCGGCTGGGGCTCGGCAGCTTCAAGGCGCTCGGTGGCGCCTATGCCGTCATCCGTCTCGTCCTCGAAGAAGCCGAAGCAAAGTTGGGAAGGCCAGTCGATATGGCCGAGCTCAATTCCCCTGAGACCGCAAGATCGCCGGTAGCATGACCTTTGCCTGCGCCACCGACGGCAATCATGGCCGGTCGGTCGCCCAGGGCGCCGAGCTCGTCGGCGCGCGGGCGGCGATCTTTGTCCATGCCGGCGTAAGCGACGAACGCGTGGCGGCGATTGCGCGCTTCGGGGCCGAGATGATCCGTGTCGCGGGAAGCTACGACGATTCCGTCAAGGGGGCCGCGCGTGTTGCCAATGAACGCAACTGGACGATCGTCTCCGACACCTCCTGGCCCGGTTACGAGCGCATTCCAGGACTGGTGATGCAAGGCTATACCGCGCTTGTGCGCGAGGCGCTCAGGCAGATGCCGGCGCCGCCGACCCATGTCTTCATCCAGTCCGGCGTCGGCGGCATCGCCGCTGCGGTCGCCGGCCATCTGGCGATCGTGCTCGGTGAGCGGCGGCCGGTCTTTACCGTCGTCGATCCCGCCCGCGCCGCCTGCCTGTTCGAAACGGCACGGGCCGGCCATCCCGTGACGGTGCCGCATGGCGAACCGACCGTCATGGCAATGCTCGAATGCCACGAGCCGTCGCTCGTCGCCTGGCGCATCCTGTCGCGCGTCGCCGATGCCTTCATGACCGTCGACGAGGAGGACGCCGTTGCGGTGATGCGGCGCCTTGCCAATCCGATCGGGACCGATCCGGCCGTCGTAGCCGGCGAGAGCGGCGGTGTCGGCCTCGCCGGTTTTCTCAAGGCGGTCGCCGATCGCGAAGTGAAGGCGGCGCTTTCCATGGGCCCGGAATCGCGCATCTTCCTGGTCAATACGGAGGGTGCGACCGATCCGGGCAAATACCAAGAGATCCTCGGGCTCTCGCCTGAGGATGTCGTGACGCGAGGTGCAGCATGAGCAAACATTCCATCGATTCCGCCCGGCTGCTCGGCCGGCTTTCCGAACTCGGTGCGATCGGCCGCGACGAAGGTGGCCAGCTGACGCGTCTTGCCGCATCCAATGCGGACAGGGAGGGCCGCGACCGGCTCGTCTCATGGATTGAAGCGGCCGGCCTTGACGTCGCCGTCGACCGGATCGGCAATATCTTCGGCATCTGGGCTGCGGACGGCATGGCTGATGCCGCGCCGGTGATGCTCGGTTCGCACATCGACACGGTCATCAATGCAGGTATCTATGACGGATGCTACGGCGTGCTTTCGGGCCTCGAGGTGATCGAGACGCTCAAGGAAGCGGGCTTCATGCCGTCACGCCCCATCGTCGTTGGCCACCTTCACCAATGAGGAAGGCGTGCGCTATGCGCCCGACATGATGGGGTCGCTCGTCTATGCCGGCGGACTCGATGCCGATGCGGCACTTGCCACGGTCGGAACCGACGGATCGAAGCTCGGCGACGAGCTCCGGCGGACGGGCTATGCGGGTGATAAGGGACCAGGCTTTTTGAAGCCGCAAGCCTATATCGAACTGCATATCGAGCAGGGCCCGGTCCTGGAGCGCGAGGGCATCCCGCTCGGCGCGGTCGAAAACCTGCAGGGCATTTCCTGGCAGAAGGTGACGATCGAGGGTGATGCCAATCATGCCGGGACGACGCCGATCTCCATGCGGCGCGACGCCGGCCACGCGGCCGCCCGCGTCGTCACCTTCCTGCGGGAGCGTGTGAAGGCGTCGAACACGCCGACGGTGGCGACCGTCGGCTGCATGGAATTCGAGCCCAACGCCATCAACGTCATCCCCTCGTGCGCGACATTCACGGTCGACCTGCGCGACCCGGACGAGGAGCGGCTGAAGCAGGAAGAAGCAGCCCTTGCCCGCTTCCTCGAAACGCTTTCAGCCGAAGAGGATGTCACGATATCGGTGGAACGCCTGGCGCGCTTCGAGCCGGTGAAGTTCGACGAGAGGATCGTCGCGACCATCGAGGCTGCCGCCGAGGCACGCGCCCTTCCCTGCCGCCGGATGACGTCGGGCGCCGGCCATGACGCGCAAATGATCGCGCGGATTGCGCCCACGGCGATGATCTTCGTGCCGAGCAAGGGCGGCATCAGCCATAATCCGAAGGAATTCACCGCGGATGATGACCTGATTGCCGGCGCCAACATCCTGCTCGATGTCGTTCGCAAAATGACGGAGGAGGAATAGGCGATGGATCTCGGGCGACTGGTCTCTGAGATGCGGGAGTGGCGCCGCCACCTTCACGCCCATCCGGAATTCGGCTTCGAGGAAAGGCAGACCTCGGCTTTCGTCGCCGCAAAGCTTCGGAGGTTCGGGCTCGACGATGTCGCCGAGGAGTCGGCGGCACGGGCGTCGTCGGGACACTGAAGCGGGGCAATGGCAACCGGTCGATTGCGCTCAGGGCCGACATGGACGCCCTGCGCATCTCCGAACAGTCGAACCTGCCCCATGCGTCGCGCCATCCCGGCTTCATGCATGCCTGCGGCCATGACGGCCATACGGCGATGCTGCTCGGCGCCGCCCGCATGCTTGCCGAGGAAGGCGGGTTCGACGGCACGGTCCGCTTCGTGTTCCAGCCTGCCGAGGAATGGGGCAAGGGCGCGCTGGCGATGATCGAAGACGGCATCATGCACCGCTTTCCCCTTCGACGAGATCTACGGCATCCACAACCTGCCCGGCCTTCCGGTCGGGCACTTTGAGACCCGTGCCGGTGCGATCATGTCCGCCGAGGATAATTTCGGGATCCTATTGCGAGGCGTCGACGGTCACGCTGCGCGGCCCCATTGGGGCAACGAAGTGCTCGTCGCGGCCTGTGCGCTTGTGACAAACCTGCAGACGATCGTCTCGCGTCGCCTCAGTCCGACCGACATCGGCGTCGTTTCCGTGACCGAGCTTATCACCGACGGGACTCGAAACGCGCTGCCGGGTCTCGCCAGAATCCTAGGCGACGCCCGAAGCTTCCGCTCCGAAGTGAGTGCCGAGATCGAAAAGCAGATGCGCGTGATCGCCAACGGCACGGCGCTCGCCTACAATGTCACCGCCGAGGTCAGCTATACGAGGGAATTCGTGCCGCTGTTGAACGACGCGGCGCTTGTAGACGAAGCCTTCGCCGCTGCGGGCGACGTGTTCGAGCCCGGCAGCATCGGGGTGCGCAAGGAGCCGATGACGGCCTCGGAAGATTTTGCCCGCTTCCAACCGGCAAAAATGCGGATGCCCCACTGATCGTCGGTCTGGGCGGCACGACGCGCGACGGATCGTCGACGGAGCTCGCACTGAGCTTTGCCTTGAACGAGGTGGACAGCGACGCCGCCGTCGGCGGCACGACAGGTGACCGTTGCCAGTCGGTAAGAAAATTTTCGAACCAGGGTGGTGAGATGACGCTCGGTTGCTGACGTCAACGAGATCGCGTCCACAAACATCTAGGGGCCGCTCCCGATGAATCCCGGTCACCTTGCGGACGAGCCACGCGAACACGCCGGCGTCGATGAAACGCCGGTGTGCCAGCGCGGTTCAACGTGTCGTTGCGTCACGTTCGAACACATCGTCCTCTAACGCGAGCAGGTCACTCGTGCTCCCCGAAAGGCCCTGCTTGCTCCCCTTATAGGAGAAGGGGCGAATGAACCGCCCCGGTCTCATCGTAGCAACAGCGCCTGAGCGCTAGTTTTTCAGGCGCGCTTGAGGGCTGGCTCCAGGCCAACAGCGGCGGCTAACCCGCCGATATCCTTGATCTCGGTGTATTCGTAATAGGGATTGGCCGGCTCATGGCCGCGGTTGACCCAGACCTTGCTCTTGATGCCCAGGTCATAGGCGGTCATCAGGTCGTAGCGGAAGGATGAGGACACATGAGTAATGTCTTCGGGCCCGCAGCCGAGCTTGTCGAGCATGTATTCGAAGCCCTTCATCAGAGGTTTGTATGCCCCGACTTCTTCTGCCGTGATGACCATATGGATGGGCGCGCCCAGCTTTTCCACGTTCGACATGATCAGGCTGTTCATGGAGTTCGACAGGATGACCAGCGGAATTTCCTCGGCCACCCTGGACAGGCCAGCCGGGACGTCCGGGTGCGGACCCCAGGTTGGCACTTCGTCATAGATGCGTTGCGCGTCTTCGGGTCTGAACGGGATACCGATGCGTTTGCAGCTGCGCTCGACGGAATTGTGCACCACTTCGAGGAAAGGTTTCCATGGCCCTAGCACCTCGTCAAGGCGATAGCCTCTAAAAGCCTCGACAAAGCCGGCCATCGCTTCTGGGGAGAGACGCTCGCCGTAGACGCGCCGCGCAGCGCCGGCCATATCGAAATTTGTGAGCGTGCCGTAGCAGTCGAAGGTGACGTACTTCGGTCGAAATTGGGTCATGGCGTGTATTCCTTCCAAGTTTCCACGGCACAGTGTGCCGATACAAGATCATCGTAGTGGGCATGAGATCGCGGTGCGGATAGACCGCAATGCGGCAGCGAAGCAGACATCTTTGAGATGTCCGCATCTGATCAGTTTCGTTTCCTGTGCCTTTTTATATCAGGCCAATCCACCCAGGCGGAGCACTCCACCTTGATTACTGCATTCCGGCCAGTGGGAGCACCCTGGCATAACTTTGCGGCGATGGCAAGCAATTGTCCAACAATTTTTTGAATGGTCGTCGTCCCGCTACTTTCCCACAGCTGGAGTACGTCGCTATTCATCAACACAAATTTCTCGGCTGAAGCCTCCCGTTTTCCCTTTTTTCCAGCGATTACAAGAGCTCATCGGAGCATTCTGCCCGGTCGTCAATCGTTCATCCGGCAGCAAAAAGACCGATGCCTCCAACCGCAAAAGGTCCCAATCGAAAAAATTGTTGTACAAAAATTAGAACGTGAGATACTGAGACCATCGAGCTGCCCATTCTCGAGGCAGAAACTGAATGAGTTGAAGATGGGTCACAAGCATCAGTGCGGGCCAGCCCGCGTCCCTGAGCTTTCCGAGGCGTGCCATCCCGTGGGCGCAGCGGAAGCCGAAGAAATCGCCGAACGACTATATGGCGCGCGTGGCTCGGCCACGCGCTTTGCAACTGAGAAAGACGACACGTTCCTCCTCAATTGCGCGACCGGGGGGAAGTTTGTGCTGAAGATCGCTCATCCTTCCGAGCGGATGGAGGAGCTCGATTTCCAGGTCGCGCTGATGCGTCATCTCGAGCAGCGGGCGCCAGATCTACCCGTCCCCCGTGCACTTCGCGACGTCGACGACGGGGATTTGCCCATCATCACGACCAGTGCCGGCGAGCGGCGCGTGGTGCGGCTCATCACCTTCCTCCAAGGTACTCCGCTCGACCGGACATCTGCCACAGCCCCACAGCGCGAACGGATCGGCGAAATCCTGGCAAAGCTGCGTCATGCCATGGCCGATTTCTCGCATCCCGCAGACGGCCGGGCGCTGGCATGGGACGTCACCCATCTGCTCGATCTCACCGATCTGTTGAGCTTCATCCCCGGGGGCGGCAAGCGTGCCTGGACCGTCCGCGCGCTTGAGCGGTTTGCCGAAGTCAAGCCGAGCCTCGACCTGTGCCGGCGGCAAGTGCTCCACAACGACTTCAATACATCGAACCTAGTCGTCGATCATGCCAGCCCGCAGTTCCTGACCGGCGTCATCGACTTCGGCGATGCGGTCCGTACCGCTGTCGCCGTCGATGTCTCCACGGCGTTGATGAATCAAATGCCAAAAACGTTCGACCATGGGAACCGGCGTGACCTGTTCGACGAACCCCGCGACGTTCTGCGCGGCTATCTCCGCCACGCCGAACTGACGGACGAGGAACTCCGGCTCATCCCCTTCCTGTCGATGGGCCGTCTTGCGGTCCGTGCGCTGCTGACGTGCTGGCGCGCCGAAATCTTCCCCGAGAATAGCCGCTATATCCTGCGCAATACCGAAGCCGGCTGGGCCCACCTCGAGTGGTTCCACTCGATTTCGACCGCACAGATTTCCGATCTTCTGACACGATAGGAACCGTAATGTCCAAGCAAGCGACTACCCTGCCCAAGGGCTTCCGTGGCGACATGCCAAATGGCTTCAATCCTCAGGACACGTCTCATCTCACAAGTGAAGATCTGGCGCATATCGCCAGGCGGCAAAGGCTGCTCGGGCCCGCTTATCGGCTCTTCTACAAGTCGCCGGTTGAGATCTCCCGTGCCAAGGGCGTCTTCCTCTATGACAAGCACGGCAACGAATATCTCGACGCTTACAACAACGTGGTATCCCTGGGGCACTCTCATCCGCGTGTCGTCGAGGCGATCCAGAAGCAGCTCGAGGTACTCTGTACCCACACGCGTTACATGCAGGAGCCCCTGCTGGACTATGCTGAAGCCCTGATCAATACGTTCGGTGGCGAACTCGGGCGGACCGGATGCGCGATGTTCACGTGCACCGGCTCGGAAGCCAACGATCTCGCCTTGCGTATCGCGCGCTACCACACACGCAAGACCGGCGTCATTGTTACGGCCGAAGCCTATCACGGCAACAGCGGCGCGGTGGCGGCAATATCGCCGTCACTCGGCAAGAAGTCGGCCCTGGACCCGTATCTTCGCACGATCGCCGCGCCAGATTCCTATCGCCTGCCCGTCGAGGAAATCGGCCGGCGGATGGCGGAGGATGTCGCGCGGCAGATCGCCGACATGGAACGGCATGGCGGCGGCCTAGCGGCCTTCATCGCCGACTCCGTCTTCTCCTCCGATGGTCTCTACGTCGATCCGACGGACGTATTGGCGCCGGTGGCGGAAGTGGTGCGCAAGGCGGGCGGCCTGTTCATCGCCGACGAGGTGCAGTCCGGATTCGGGCGGACCGGCACCCATCTTTGGGGTCACTCCCGCCACAAGGTCGATCCGGACATCGTCACCATGGGCAAGCCCATGGGCAACGGCTATCCCGTTGCTGGCGTAGTCCTGCGGCCCGAACTCATTGCCGAATTCGGATCCAGCATGCGCTACTTCAACACCTTTGGCGGCAACTCCGTCGCTATCGCCGCTGCAAGGGCCGTGCTCGACACGATCCTCGAAGAGGGCCTGATGGACAACGCCGCCAAGGTCGGCGGCGAAATCCTCGACGGCCTCCGGGACCTACAGAAGAAATATGAATTCGTCGGCGAAGTTCGCGGGGCCGGCCTCTATTTCGCCGTCGAACTCGTCAAGGATAGAGACCGGAAAACGCCGGACATGGACCGCGCACTTGCAGCCGTTAATGCCTTGCGCGACCGGCGCATCCTCATTTCCGCGACCGGAGCGGACGCGCATATCCTGAAGATTAGGCCCCCGCTCATCTTCACATCGGCCAATGCGGCGCGTCTGCTCGAGGGCGTCGACGAGGCGCTTCGGTCCGTGCAGATCTAGGACCCACCATGCAGCCGGGAGGCGCAATATCGTCTCCCTTGCCCTACGCCGCCGCATGTGGCGTAGGTATGCAAACAAAACAACGAGCAAAGCCAAAGCCATGCCGCCGCTGCACGCCAAGACTCAAGCCGAAGATCTTGAGATGAATGTCGAGCCCTTGCCCGCTAGCGCTGTGGAAATCCTGACCCACGCTTTGCGGCGGCGCATCTTGTCGGGAGATTTCCGACCGGGCGAGTTCCTTCGCGACGTGAAGATGTGCGAGGAGCATTCGACCTCGCGGCACACATTCCGTACAGCAGCCCAGGTGCTCGTCACCCAGGGCCTGCTGCGTCAGATACCGAACCGAGGCTTTGTGGTGCCCGAATTCGGACCCGACGATATTGTCGATATCACACGCGTGCGCGGCGCCATCGAGGGCGAGGCCATTCGTCTGATCGTGCTGACCGGCGTCATCCCATCTCAGGCGCTGGAGGCGGTTGAGGTTATGCACGCGTCGACTCTCTCCTCCGACAGATCCCTGCTGGTTGCCGCGGACCGTGACTTCCACCGCGCGATCATCGCGGCTAGCGGCAGCGCTCGACTGAAGCGAACCTATTCAGACCTCGAGGGCGAGATCGAGCTTCTCCTCGCACAGCGGCAGGATTTCTACGCCACTGCCGAAGAAATGGCGGAGGAACACGAGCGGCTCATCAACAGCTTGAGAAGCCGCCACTACGATACGGCGCGGGAGGCGTTCCAGGAGCACTGGGAAGATCTCCAGATCAAGTTGCTCGATCAACGTTGACCAGCGCTCCCCGGAATCTGAAAGCTCGGGAGCATAACATGCCAGGCGGCGCTGACGATGCCGGTGCCGCCGGTTCGACGCGGAGCAAGCACCACTTGGAAGCTCCTCTCCGGCTCCGCCAGAGACTGCTTCTCGGCGGAGTCGCGGCGTCAGCCATCCTCATCAGCGGGAGCTAGCCAATGAAACTTGATCGCATCGACGTCAAGATACTTAACGCATTGCAGAAGAATGGCCGAATGACGAATGTCGAGCTTTCGGAAATTGTCAATCTCTCGCCAAGTCCCTGTTTGTTGCGCGTGAAAAAGCTACAGGCGGAGGGCTATATCGAGGGTTATTCTGCCCATATCAATATCGGAAAACTGGGCCAGACGTTGACGGTGTTCACCGAGATCACGCTGAAGAACCACCGTCAACTGGACTTCGCGAGATTTCTTACGGCGATCGAGAAGGTTGATCAAGTCATCGAGTGCCATCTGGTTTCCGGAGGCTACGATTATCTCGTAAAATTCGTCACCGCCGGAATTGAAGAGTATCAGACGTTGATGGAACGGCTCCTCGATTCGGAAATCGGCATTGACAGGTACTTCAGCTTCGTCGTGCTGAAATCGCCCCTGGTCAAAGCGCATTTGCCGCTGGAAAGCCTTTTCCAAGCCTCGTAGCAGACCTTGATGCGGGCAGTGTGGCGGCCGCGCATTGATGAGCAGGCGGCATCTCGTGCTGGTAGATTGATGAGAGACGACAACCGAAGAACCGGCGGGCTATAGAATAGATGCACCTCCATTTCAAAGCGCCCTAAGCGGGGAATTGCAGCATCTTCTGCTCCCTCGTTCGCTTGCCGTAAAGATCGCGTGCCGCCTCCACCATCTGAAAGTTGATCAGCGTGCCGAGGCCAAGGTCATCAATTTCGGGCGGATAGTGGCCATGCGCTTCGCCCTTTTTTGACAGGGATCCGTTTCCGTTGTGAGCAATCGTAGGCCGCGCCTCGGCCGCTGAACCGGCCGGATTCTTCGACTCGTCAGCAGAAACTTCTCGACCAAAGGCCAGGTTGGCTCTTTCGATTTCGCGCGGAGGCAACCGTCGAGGCCTGAGGGCGGAGCCGCCATAAGGACAAAAACAACATGACCCGCTTCTCAGCACCTGCCGCAAAAGGTAATCATGCCGCTATGCATATTCGCCCCGCCTCATCCGCTGACGCGCCCGCAGTCTGGTCAGTCATCGAGCGCGTGATCCGAGCGGGAGAAACATATGCGCTCGATCGCAATCTGAGCCGCGCTGAGGCTCTCGCCTACTGGTTGGGCGCAGACAAGGAAGTCTTCGTTGCCGAGCAAGCGGACGCCATCCTCGGTACCTACTACGTGCGTCCCAATCAGGCTGGCGGTGGTCGGCATGTTTGCAACTGCGGATACGTCACGGCGCCTGATGCGACAGGTAGGGGCGTCGCACGCGCCATGTGCGAACACTCATTGGTAACCGCCCGCGCCCGCGGGTATCGGGCAATGCAGTTCAACTTCGTGGTGAGCACCAACCAGCGCGCCACTTCGCTATGGCAGAGAATGGGTTTTGAAGTCGTGGGCACGTTGCCCGGCGCGTTCAGGCACCCGACACATGGCTATGTTGACGCCTTCGTTATGTATCAAGCGCTCTAGTGGCGGCTCCCGACGTTGGGGTGAGATGCCGTCCTGCCCATATCCGACATTGACACACCACAGACCCGCGGAACCGTTCCGGCGGCCTTATATCGGTTGCGACAGCCCGGTCTCATTACGGCTTTCAATGGCCGGCGAACGGATGGAGCGGTGGCACCGTCGAACTCGACAAGCGAGTCCCTTTTTTCCGCCAAGATCAACCGAGTGCCTGACTGACCAGCGCGTAGTTGCGGTGATGGGTGGGCTTGCTTTGCCCCCACGCGGCCCCGCGACGTCGCATCTTGATCCCACAGCCGGCGTGGTTGAGCCCGCGCGCGGTGAGCCATCCTGCAAGATCCGTGGAGACATCCGTGTCGATACGGACGAACCCGCCCTGGTGATGGGCGAGCAGGAAATCGATCAGGGCCCTGGCTTCGGAAGCGTTTCTCGCTACCACCGGTCCGATGACCAGCCCACGGCCGAAAGGCCGGATCGCCGCGAAGGCCTGGATCTCGCCGGCATCGCGAATGACAGCGAACTTCGCCCGCTCGCGCAGAATCGCCATTAATGCCGTACGGTCATGACCGCTTGTCGCGCGATCCAGCGCCACCAGGCTGGCATGATCGCCGCTCTCGCTCCATTTTACATGGGCCGGTGCCTCGACCCGCAACGGCTCGCCCTGGTGCTGCACGGTCTCTCCGGTCACAGCAAAACCCACTTTCTCGTAGAGTGGAAGACCTTCCTGCGTCGCCACCAGATAGCAGGTGCGCTCACCCGCTTTGGCAAGCGCCTCTTCCAACATCTTCCGGCCGAGGCCGCGGCCGCGCATCGCGGCATCGACGATGACCATGTTGATGGTGGCGGCGTCGTCGCCATAGGGCGTCATCATGATGGTCGCGACGAGGCGATCCTCTTCGAGTGCGACGATTCCCTGGCTGATTGACTGGACCAGTTCCCAATCCTCGCGCCGATGCGGCCATTGCACCTGGCGGGACAATTCCAATGCCCTGTCCAGATGCTTTGGTGTCATCTTCTCGAGAATGATCGCTTGGTTGATCATGATGCGGTTCCGGCCTGTGTCTTCAAGGTTCAAGGTAACCCGCATAAGACAGCAGTTCCTCCCGACGTACGGACATGCGCCACGCGTCCGCGCTAAGCTTTACCGCCTGTGCCGCATCTTGTGCCGACCATGACGGAATCTATACGCCGATGCCTGCACTTGGAAAGGCGCCGGCTGCAACTCTCTGCCAAAGCTTCTATGCGACGCAGAACAATCTGCTTCCGGTCGAGGCGAATCCGGCCACTAATCTCCCCGCTCTCCGACTATCGTGATTACGGTGCTGGGCGTGCTGTGCCGATGCCAGAAAATAGAGAGGTCATGCATGAAAACGCTGCTGCTTAAGAAGGATGAAGTAAGACGGCTAATCGGCATGACGGAAGTCATCGGCGCGGTGGAAGAGGCATACAAGGGCTTTAACAGCGATCAGGTCGAACAACCCGACTACATCGGGATAGATCTCCCGTCGCCTCGCGGGGAAATCGACTTCAAGCTTGGGTACTACAAAGCCAATGAAGTGATCTCCATGAAAGCCTCTTCCGGAGGGTTCGTCGACAACCCGACAGCACACGGGGTGCCGAATGGCATGGCGACCATTTTCCTGTTTGATGCGAGAAGCGGTGCGTTGATTTGCGTCATGGATGGAAGCTTGATCCTTGGTCTCAGAACCGGTGCGTCCGGAGCCGTTTCCGTAAGGGCACTGGCGAGGAAAGAAGCCAGGAAAATTACATCGATCGGGACAGGAAACCAGGCAAGAATGCAAATCCGGGCGATCAATGAGATCATGAAGATCGAAGAGATCCATGCATGGGACAATCACCCGGATACGCTTTCAAGATACAAGACCGATATTGAGCGCGAATTTGGCATTCCTGTAATCATGGCCAACTCCAAGAAAGAAGCCGTTGAGCAGGCCGACATCCTGATCACGACGACCCGCGGGAAAGGGTCGCTTGTGGAAGCGGATTGGGTGAAGCCCGGCACACACATCGTTGCCATCGGCACGGATCAACGCGGCAAACAAGAACTGGATCCGGAGATATTCAGGAACGCAAAGCTCGTCGTCGACTCGATCTCGCAATGCACAGAAAAGGGCGAGACCTGGCACCCATTGGATAGAAACATCATCACCAGAAACGACATCCACGGCGAAATCGGCGAGGTATTGTTGGGACAGAAGCCTGGACGAGAAAGTGATGACGAAATCACGATTTTCGATTCCACGGGGATGGCCATACAAGACAATACGACAGCCAGCAAAATCTATCAGAACGCCATAGCCAATAACGTCGGCACCTTCTTTCAGTTTTTTGAGGAATGACCATGCGCAACTACCCCACCATTCAGGATATCCGTGAAGCCCAGGAACGGCTGAAACCGCACGTCAGGCACACGCCGCTATTGCGTGCGGAGAAAATCGAGAAGGCCGCTGGTTGTCAGCTGTATCTCAAACCCGAAACCCTGCAGATTACTGGCGCATTCAAAATCCGCGGCGCCCTGAACAAGGCTCTCTCGCTCTCGAGAGAAGAGATCGCAAACGGCATTATCGCGACGTCATCGGGCAACCATGCCCAAGGGCTTGCTTATGCCGCCAGGATGCTGGGCGTAAAAGCGATATTGGTGCTTCCGGTCACCACGCCCAAAATCAAGCTGGAAAATACAAAAGCCCTCGGGGCAGAAGTCATTCTTTTCGATGGGGACACCGCCGCCCGATGGAAAAGGGTGTATGAAATCGCTGAAGAAAACAAATACACGGCTGTTCACGCTTTTGAGGACCCCATCGTGATGGCCGGTCAGGGAACGATCGGGTGTGAAATACTCGAGGACCTGCACGATGTGGACACGGTCATTGTCCCCGTGGGCGGCGGAGGCCTGATCTCGGGAATTGCGACCGCCATCAAGGAAACGAAACCATCGGTGCGCGTCATCGGGGCCGAGCCTGCCTTGACGCCGAAGTATTTCCATAGCCGGATAAACAAGGAGCGCACATCGCTTCCCTTGAAGAACACCATTGCGGATGGCTTGAGGTTAAGTGTTCCGGGTCAAAACCCGTACCCGATTATCGAAAGATATGTGGACGAGATTGTTCTTGTTGAAGACGAGCACATCATCGCCGGCATGCGTGCTCTTGCCAGGGATGCGAAATTGATCGCTGAACCAGCCGCCTCGATTGGTATTGGAGCCTTGTTGGCGGGCAGCATAGACGTCAAGCCCGACGAAAAAGTCTGTGCGGTCTTGTCTGGCGGCAACTGGGACCTAAGCGACCTTGCCGAGATATACAATGTAGCGGCGTAATCAGTTACAGCTTCGGTCGGTTCAGCGCCCCGTTCGCAGTTGAGCGCCCGCGCTTCTTATCACCAAGCAAGAACCTGCCGGTCCGGAATGCAGCTCGAAGCACGCCATTCGGCGATCAGCTTGGCAACGACCACCCTAAGCGGCTAATCCTGCACGTGATCCGGAAAGGCTGCAACGCGTTGTGGAAAGCCGTTACGTGCGCCAATCCGTTTCTGGCGCAGTTCCCTGCTAGCGGCGCTCAGGCCTTTGAACCTCCTTGACGGGCTCATTTTGCGCCCGCTCCAACGTCGGGCGGAGATCGAACCCGTACGTGCTGCCAGCCGGACAAGGCAAGCCTCAGCTAAATTAGCTTCAGAGCGGCCAACAGACCGAACAACATGCTGGCGACCCCCCGAAACGCCGCAGCCCACCGCTCCTGCAGCTGCGTAAGATATCACTCGTTGGATGGAGACCCGAGGCCAAGTGTATCAAAGCCATCCACGCGCATGCCCCCTCTCCCTCCTCCCAGGGTAAACTGGCTGCCGTCGAACTGGCCCCGACGGTAGCCACATTTTTTCTGAGACTCCAGACCGCGTCGAACGCAAACCTTTGGCGGCAACTCCCGCCTGACCGTCGTCTCATCTATCGAGATGCGGAATTCCTGAAAGATCCACTGCACCAGATCCAAGCGCCGCCAGCGGACGACAGCATGGATCGCGGGCATCAGCCCGCTCTCGACGATCTTCGCCAGCGCCTAGCGCTGCGCATAGCCACTGCCTGCTCGCCTTGGCCACAGCGTCAACGAGATCGCCTTTGATGAACTGCGCGACGAATTCCAGATCTGCCCAAAGCTTTGACGACAACCTCGTTTTCGAGACCCTTGTCTTTCCAAATGGGGAACGCGCCAAAATCTTCTCGGAACCCAGCTCCACGAGCCCTCTGACGCGGCGCGAACATGGTTCAGGGAAGCATGTCCTTCATCCGGTAATAGGCACCCACAATTGGCAGGAACCAAGGCTTGCCGGTGTGCATCGGCACGGCGCGCCAAGCCATTCCCTCAAGCGGATTGGCATCCTTTCGCCCCATCGCCATATCGGCCAGGGCGTTACCCATGAAAGTCGACAGCTGAGCTCCGTGTCCCGAATAGCCCATGCTGTAAATCACACCGTCGGCGCTGCCAGCCCGGGGATAACGATCTTGGGTGCATCCAACGAGGCCGCCCCAGCAATAGTCAATCTCGACGCTCTCAAGCTGCGGAAATATGCCGACCATTTGCTTGCGCAAGAGCTGACCGGAGCTGACGTCGGTCTTCTGGTTCGACTCGGCCGAAAATCTCGCCCGGCCGCCGAACAGCATACGGTTATCCGGCGTCAGGCGAAAATAGTTCGCGATGTTCAGCGAGTTTGTAAAGTTGCGGTTTCCCGGAACAGTCGCGGCAATCTCCTGTTCGGTGAGAGGGCGCGTGGCGATGATGAAGGAAGCGATCGGCATCATCCTTCGGGAGAAATAGCCGAACGCGCCAGATGTATAGGCGTCAGTCGCCAGAATAACCTGGCGAGCGGTAAGCGAACCGGTCGGCGTTATGAGCCTCCAACCATTTGCTGCGCGCTCCCGGCCAATGACAGGGTTCTGCTCCCAGATTGCCGCGCCATAGCGATGGGCGGCATTGGCCACACCATTGGCGTAGCGGCCCATGTGCATCATGGCGGATTTCGGAGACAGGATCGCCCCGTGGAACGCACCCGAACGGACCTCGTTGCGAAGATCCTCACGAGTGAGCCATTCAGCCGACGGATCGACCTCGCGGCGAATCTCTTCAAAGATCGCCTGCAGCTTTCCGACGTGAGAAGGCTTGGATGCGAGCTTGAGTTTTCCGCCTCTGCGGAAGTTGCAGTCGATCTTTTCCTCCTCGATGAGCGCTTCGATCATGTCGATCGAGTCATCGTAGGCACGCCACAATCGGCGCGCCTGGATTTCCCCGAAATGGCGCTTGGCGGCACTGAAGCTCGCGAAATGCCCGCTGTTGAGGTGCCCGCCATTACGGCCAGACGCGCCATAGCCGACATGCTCGGCTTCGAGCAAAGCGACTTTTACCCCGGACTTCGCGAGCTTGCGCGCGGCACTGAGGCCGGTGAAGCCGGCACCGATCACCGCGACCTCGAAGTCACCTGAGACAGGCCCGACCACGCCCCCGGCGAATGGAACGGAGGTTTCATGCCAGTAGGAGGCGAATTTCATCGCTGCATACCCTTCATGCTAATCTAAGCCCGGTTCGGATAGCCAGAGTGTACGCCCGCTTCTGCGGATTAGCAGCGGCACAAACGTTCTTGTTTCGCAACAACTACCTGCGTTTAGTGGCGCAAACCACAGGATCTTCTGTTTGCGGGTAAACTCCGCGGCGTGCAGTTCAGTAGCCGCGTGTCCGATCGACGAGGCCGACCAGATTTTCTCCGGCGCGGTGTCGTCGGATGTTTTCTATGACCGCTTGTGCTGCCGTATGCGGTTGCGTCACGGAGGCGATATGCGGCGTTAGCACCACCTTCGGATGGGACCAGAGTGGATGGTTTTTGGGTAGCGGCTCGGGATCCGTCACGTCGAGCATTGCTGCGGCCAGATGATCGTTGTCGAGCGCCTCGATAAGGGCGGTCTGGTCAAGCTGCGGGCCTCGGCCAACATGCAGCAGCCGTGCGCCCACCGGCAGCAGCGAGAAGAGCTCGGCATTGAGAATGCCGCGAGTCTCGTCGGTCAGCGGCAGCAGACAGACGAGAATATCCGTCTGCATCAGAAAGCGGGCAAGCTCATCTGCTCCATGGAAGCAGGTGACGCCGTCCAGCTTCTTTCTGCCGCGGCTCCATCCCGATAGCGGAAACTGAAACGGCTTCAAGCGTTCGATTGCCGCCTGGGCCAACATACCGAGACCCAGGAAGCCCACTCGTCGTTCGGTCGCCTGCGGAGCGGCAAGAGCCTGCCACATATGGCGTTTCTGCAGCTCCCGATAGGCAGGCAACTCCCGGTGCAGGGTCAGAACGCCGAGGGCAACATATTCCTGCATCATTCGAATGATGCCATCCTCGACCATGCGAACGATTTTTACATGGTCAGGGACGCCGTCCTGGTTGAACTGGTCGACGCCTGCGCCGATGGAAAACAGTACTTCCAGATTGCAATAGCGCGAGATGTCAGCGGGAACAGTCCAAGTCAGGAGATAACGCACCTTGTCCGGGTCTACGGTTTCGCTGTGATGAAAAAATTCCACATCCGGGAGCTCGCGCGCAAAGAGCTCACGAAAAACTGCCCCGCGTGCGGCATCGGAATTGAAGAGAAATGCCATGTAATTCACCCTCTTTCATCATGCGGCAAGGTGCTTGCCGAGATCCTCGACCATCTTCTGGCACCCCGCGAGTTCGCCGGTCTCAATGTATTCATTGGGACGATGGGCGCGGTCGATATTCCCCGGGCCGCAAATGATCGCGTCGATGCCGGCCTGCTGATAAAGCCCCGCCTCGGTGCCATAGCTCACTGCCGCAAGCGGCTCGTGCCCCGTCAACTGTGGCACACCGCGGGCGCCCGCCTCTTCGTCATAGGAAAAGGCAAGATCGACCGGCCGCTGTAGGTTCATGCCTGCAAGCTTCGGCAATGCGGCCAAAGCACAGGCGAGAAAACCTTTCATGTCGGACGTGCCGCGGCCGTAAAGCTTATCCCCCTCTCTGCGCAGGACGAAAGGATCGGAACTCCATTCCCGTTCGCCGGCCGGCACGACATCCATGTGGCCAGACAGAATATAACCCCTGCCCTCGCGCGGCCCGATGGTGGCAAACAGATTAGACCGGCCACCTTCGGGGCCGGGGTGGACCGTCACTTCAGCCCCCGCTGCCAGACAGTACGAACAAATCCAATCGACAATCGCGCTGTTTGGAGTGCCCACGACAGAGGGAAATGCGATCAACCTTGCGAGGATCTCTTCGACGTTCATGGGGACCTTGCCTTCAGAGTTGACCCGTGACAGTCAGGTTAAGCCGAGGCAGGAGTTTTCTCTGCCGAACATAGCTTCGGTTCGGCTGAAGATTTCGCATAGTTGCCGCGAACAAGTGAAACCTGCAGGCCACTGCGTGCAATAGTGTACCTATGTTGCAATCGGCGGCGGAATCAAAGACGCTGTTTGCTCGAGAGTTGGCCTCCGATGGACGGAGCGGATTGAACTGAAATGCAAAGATCAGTGCGCCTGAAATCCTTTGAATTGACAGCGCGGGATATCAACGATGTCGACGTGAGCTTGCTTCACGCGCTGTCGATCGGGGTTGGTTGGCCACACCGGCCAAAGGATTGGGATTTCCTGCGCCGCGCCGGCCACGGCATCGTCGCCGTGGATGGTATCGGACGTGTGTTCGGAAGCGCGATGTGGTTTCCGCACGGTGACGACTTCGCCACCGTCGGCCTGGTGATCACATCGCCCCGCACGCAAGCGCAGGGAAACGCCCGATGGCTCATGGAACAGGTGTTTGAACGCTGCGCCGGCCGCAACTTAAGCCTAAACTCGACCGATGCGGCCTATAAGCTGTACCTGTCGCTCGGCTTCAAGAAGGAAGCAATCGTATACCAGTACCAGGGGGACGTCGCACCGACGCTTCCGACTCTGCCGCCCCTGAACGGTGAATTGAGCGAACCATCAAGCGACGAACTCGATGAGATCACCGCTCTCGATGCGCGGGCCTTCGGCATAGATCGCGGCAAGCTGCTCGCACTGCTTTCGGAAAATGCTTCAACTTCTATATTGCGACGAGGTGGCGAAATTGTCGGCTATTCCATGCGTCACGAGTTCGGGCGCGGCCATGTCGTCGGCCCAATAGTGGCAAGCAATGATCATGACGCAATCCATCTCACAGCCGTGCATTTGAAGCGGCTTGCAGGACAGTTCGCTCGCATCGACACGCGTGACAAGGCGGCCTTTGCCGAATTTCTGCAGCAGTGCCGACTCGCGGTTTCCGAGACGGATACGACCATGTCCAAGGGCCGCCGGTTCCTGAACCGAAAAGACAACGAGCCGTGGGTCTATGGCTTGGCCGGCCATGCGTTGAGCTGAAATACAAGCACCCCAACTGGCGCCTTGCTCCGCGGAGGGTAGCGCATTTCAGTTTTTTCCACGCGTCAAGCTCGATGATGATCTGGCCCAGGAAATACTGTTGCTGAAACTAGTATCCGCTTTTAGTACGAGGATGATGCCGCTCGCGCGGCACTGTCGCCCGTGGTGAGGGTGCAGCGATGATCTGAGCCCGTTTGCGGGTTTGCCGTCCTGGCTGAGGGTTGAGTGTCTCAATCATCAACCCCAGGCCATCATGCAAGACGGCGGTGGAATGAGCAAAGCGCACAGCAGATTGGTCTGTTTGTGCCGTTCCGACGAAGCGGTCTGCATCTCATCATTGCGGAACACAATGCTTCACCGGAGAATCCAAATGACAATCTACAACATTGCTCTTATCGGATTTGGTGGCGTCAATCGCGCTCTCACCGAACTCATTGCGACGAAGAACCCTCTCTGGGAACGAGACCTCGGGTTCCGCCTGAACATCGTAGCTGTCAGCGACCTCTATCTCGGGTCCGTTATTTCGCCGAACGGCCTTGATGCCAAGACCCTGGTTGAAGCGAACTTCGCGAAAGGCGGGTTCGGGCAGCTTTCTGGCGGCACCGCGGAAGCCGACAACGAGGCCATCATCAAGACGGCGCCTGCCGACATCATCGTGGAAGCGACATTTACAAACCCGAAGGACGGCGAGCCAGCTGTTTCGCACTGCCGCTGGGCGCTGCAGTCCGGCAAGCATGTCGTCACCACGAACAAAGGGCCGGTCGCGATCGCTGCCCAGGAACTGAAGGCCCTTGCAAAGGCGAACGGCGTTCATTTCGAATATGAAGGCTCCGTCATGAGTGGAACCCCTGTCATCCGCATGGCGGAAAAGACGCTCGTCGGCGCAGAGGTGAAGGGTTTCGAGGGGATCTTGAACGGTACTTCGAACTTCGTCCTCGGCCGCATGGAATGCGGCCTTGACTTCGCCACTGCGGTCAGGGAAGCCCAGATACTCGGCTATGCGGAAGCCGATCCAACCGCCGATGTGGAAGGCTTTGACGTTCGCCTCAAGGTGGTGATCCTGGCAAACGAGTTGCTGGGGGCAAGCCTCAAGCCCGAAGAAGTCACGTGCACGGGCATCTCCAGGCTTTGTCCTTCCGATATCGAAGCCGCAGCCGCAGCAAATAGCCGTTGGAAGTTAATCGGATCGGCGGTTCGGAATGAAGACGGGACGGTAACTAGCAGCGTTTCTCCGAAGCAGCTTCCCTTCGAGCATCCACTCGCCGGTGTAAACGGCGCGTCCAATGCGGTATCGCTTGACACCGAACTACTCGGTCGCGTCACCATCACCGGCCCTGGGGCCGGCCGGGTTGAGACCGCTTATGCGCTGCTGTCCGATATCGTCGCCATTCACAAAGCCCAGGCAGGCACCGCTACGAAGGAGGCCGCATGATGCAGAGCCTCGCTCTCAGCAAGAAGACCTCCGTAGACGAGATCATTATCAGCAATCCGTTCGACGGCAGCTTTGTCGGAACGGTTTCTGAGACCAGCACGGACAGCGTGAACCTGCTGCTTGAGCGCGCCAATCGGGGTGCGCAGATCGCACGATCCCTGACCCGCCATGAGCGCTCCGCAATTCTCGAAAAGGCGGCAGCAGCTGTTGAAGCCCGAAAGGAGGAATTTGCACTCCTAATCGTGCGGGAAGCCGGGAAGACAATCACCCAGGCCCGCAAGGAGGCTACGCGGTGTGTCAATACGTTGAAGCTTTCGGCGGATGAAGCGAAGCGAAATGCTGGCGAGGTGATCCCCTTTGATTCCTATGCCGGGTCGGAATCCCGTCAGGGCTGGTACACACGGGAGCCGCTCGGCATCATCACTGCGATCACGCCTTACAACGACCCGCTCAATCTCGTGGCCCACAAGCTCGGGCCCGCGATCGCCGGCGGCAATGCCGTACTCCTGAAGCCGTCGGAGCTTACGCCTTTGTCGGCCATCAAGCTGGTGGAAGTGCTACTCGAAAGCGGGTTGCCGGAGGCAGTCATCACGGTAGCTGTCGGCGGGGCAGACCTGGGCAAATCGCTCGTTTCGGCCAGGGACGTTCGGATGATCTCCTTCACGGGTGGTTTTAAGACCGGCGAGGCCATTGCGAAGAGTGCCGGCATCAAGAAGCTCGCGATGGATCTCGGCGGAAATGCACCGGTTATCGTTATGGGAAACAGCGACTTTGACGCGGCGGTTGAAGGATGCGTGTCGGGTGCCTACTGGGCGGCCGGCCAGAACTGCATCGGCACGCAGCGAATTCTGGTCCAGCGCCCCATCTATGAGCGGTTCAAGGCAGACTTCGTCGATCGGACTGCAAAGCTCAAGACCGGTAATCCGATGGACGTAGATACCGACGTGGGGCCAATGATTTCCGAAAAGGCGGTCGCCCGAGCTGCTGCCATGGTCGAGCGCGCAATCGCCGCTGGCGCTACGCTCGTTTGCGGGCACAAGCCCTCCGGCACTCTCTACCCGCCAACAATACTGGAGAATGCGCCAGCAACGTGCGACCTGTGGATTGAGGAGGTCTTTGCACCGATTGTCATCCTGCAGCCGTTCGATGAACTGGATGAGGCAATCCAGCTGGCAAACAGCCCGGAATACAGCCTCCACGCTGGTATCTTCACCAATGATCTGGAGGAGGCTCTCGATGCCGCCAATCAAATCGACGCCGGGGGCGTCATGATCAATGACTCGTCCGACTATCGGTTCGACGCGATGCCCTTTGGCGGCTTCAAATATGGCAGCATGGGACGTGAAGGCGTTCGGTTTGCCTATGAAGACATGACCCAGCCGAAGGTCGTCTGCATCAATCGGCTGAAGCGGTGACAGGCGCCGCTTCCTTCAGCTCAGCTCATCGGTGCGTCTAGTTGAGCCCGCCTGCTCAAAAGGCAATCACTGATGCAATGCACCACGCCGGAATTCTGGATCAGGGAGAGTAGAGAATGGGAACTGAACGCATAGAGGCCGACTTGATCGGGTCCCTTCCGATCCCTAGCAATGTTCTGTACGGCGTCCACACTCGTCGAGCCGAGCTCAACTTTGACGTTTCGGGTCTTCGGCTGAAAGACTTTCCCGAACTTATCCAATCTATGGCTATGGTCAAGAAAGCGGCAGCGCTCGCGAACGCTGAGCTTGGTCTTCTCCCGGTGGAAAAAGCATCGGCGATCTCCGAGGCCTGCGATGATCTCATCGAGCTGAAGGGTGTCGATGAGAACTTCCCGATCGATATGATGCAGGGCGGCGCTGGCACGTCCACGAATATGAATGTTAATGAGGTTGTAACTAACCTCGCGCTCTTGAAGCTCGGGGCCAATGTGGGCGACTACGCAAAGTTGCATCCCAATGATGATGTGAACCTTTCCCAGTCGACCAACGATGTCTATCCCACCGCGCTCCGTCTGACTATTCTTCGCGCTTGTGACGGACTGATAGCGTCCCAGGTCGGCTTGCGCGACGCATTCCGTGCAAGGGCGAGTGAATATGCGACTGCGCTGAAGGTCGGCCGCACTCAGTTGCAGGATGCTGTTCCGATGACAGTTGGGCAGGAATTTGAAGCATTCGCGGAGCTCATCGACGAAGATATCATCCAACTGCAGTCGGCTTCCAAGCTGTTGAAAGAAGTCAATCTCGGTGGATCTGCGATCGGCACCTCAATCAACGTGCCTCCCGGTTTTTCCGCCGCAGCTTGCGTGCACCTGGCGCAGATTTCGGGGATCCACGTCATTCCAGCCCGAAACCTGATTGAGGCCACATCTGATGCGGGCGGGTTCGTTTCGTTCTCCGGCGTTCTGAAACGAATTGCAGTGAAGCTGACCAAGATCTGCAATGATTTGCGTCTCTTGAGCAGTGGGCCTCGCGGGGGCCTGGGTGAAATCCGACTGCCGCCTGTGCAAGCGGGATCCTCAATCATGCCCGGCAAAGTCAATCCCGTCATTCCGGAAATGATGAACCAGATCGGGTTCCAGGTTATCGGAAATGATCTCACGGTAACGCTCGCGGCCAGCGCGGGGCAGTTGCAACTGAATGCAATGGAGCCAGTGATGGTTCTCAACATCCTTCAGTCCATGCGGATGCTGACGCGGGGGATGGAGATTTTTAAGCAGCGATGCATCGAGGGTATTGAAGTCGACGTCGACCGCTGCAAGGCCCTCCTAGACCAGTCTCTCGTGCTCGCGACGCCGTTGGCAATGCTTATCGGGTATAGCAAGGCAGCGTATCTTTCCAAAAAGGCGCTGACTGAAAAGCGGGAATTGCGGCAGGTTGTGGAAGAGGAAGGAATTTTGGCGCCTGGCCAAATTGACGAGCTCTTTGAAGGCAGCGTTCGCAAAACGTCCCTGAGTTCGTCGGCCTGATAGGGTAGGAAAATGGCTGTTTTTACCGAGCTTTCTGATGAAGATCGCCAGTCGATCACTGCAGCCTATGGGTTTAGGTCGCTTTTGTCAGTGATTGGGATCGCTGACGGCGACAGCGAGACGACCTACCTGTTTCGCGCCAAGGAAGGCGAATTCATCGTTACGCTTTTCGAGAACGGAGCCCAGCCTTTAGATCTGGAAAGAGCTTTCGAAACGATGGAGGCGCTCTATCGAAAGGGCGTCCCCTGCCCCAAGCCGCTGCGCACCCACGACGGCAACGCCACGTGCCGGGCCGCAGGTCGATTGGTTGCGGTCGTCAGCTTCGTACCGGGCTCCTCGTCCAGCATTGCAGGCGCGGCAAAATGCCGAAACCTGGGTCGTGTGATGGCTCAAGTCCATACTGTTTTGGAACGAAAGGCGAAGTGCACATCAACAGATCTACCGTCTGGGGCTATTCACGGCGCGTTGGTCCACGAGAATATCTTTTTCCTTGGAGATGAAGTAAGCGGGGTCATTAACTTCAGACTGCGGCACGATGATACGCTGTTGTCGGAGGTTGCGGATGTGATTGTCGGTTGGGCGGGGGAATCCAACGGAGAACTGAACAAAGAGCGGGCGCGCGCGCTACTGCAGGGTTATGAAGAGGTCCGAAGACTGACCGGCGCGGAAAAAGAGGCATTGCCGGGTTTCATAATGGCTTCAACATCGAAGCGTTTGGCAAGCCAAAAGGAAAAAACCTTCCTACCGGAAATCGCCATGGTAGCTTATCGGTCAGTAACGCCCGACATTCTAGGCTGATCGACCGGCTTCAACCCCATGAAATATCTTCTCGATCGAACTGACGAACAGATACTCGTCGAATTGAAAGCCAACGCCCGGATCTCGCACGCGGAGTTGTCGGCGAAGGTGAATCTTTCGCGCAACGCCGTGCGAGTGCGGATCGAGCGACTGGAGCGACAAGGCTTCATCAAAGGATATACGATCGTGACCGGCGATGGGAGTAGCCAACACGTTACGACCGCACTGATCTTCGTTTACCGGCACGATCGCATGAGGGGCGGCGACGTCATCCAGGCGCTGCGGAAAATCCCGGAAGTCGTCGCTTGCGACGTTATGACCGGCGACTTCGATCTCCTCGTCAGGGTCGAGTCTCCCGAGGCTGATCGCATCCGGCAGATTTGGCAGCTGATAGCTGAGATGCCCGGGGTGCGCGATACACTGACTGCCTTTGCTCTCTCCTCGGTAATCCGAAAATAGAGCGCCGCAAACAAAGGCACATCTTGTTTTGACGTCGCCCGAAAGGATCAGCTGTGCCTCGACATCGAGCGCGTGGATGGGTTTGTTAACGCCCTTCTTAAGCCGACATTCAGGCGAGATAAATTGTCGCCTTCAGGTGAAATGAGGCATGCTTCTGACGCAGGCCCGCCCCGGCCGCATGGCACTACCAAGAGGTTCAAATGACGATAACCGAACGAGGAACCCAGTTCTATATTGGCGGGGAGTGGCAAGAACACGCGGACGCAACGAGTCTGCCCGTCGTTGATCCCGCCTCGGAACGGGTTGTCGGACATATCGCCGCCGGAGAGGCAAACCACGTCGATCTCGCGGTTGCGGCAGCGCGCAAGGCCTTCCCGGCCTTCTCTCAATCATCTGTGCCCGAGAGGCTTGAGCTCCTCGGCAGGGTGCATTCGCTCCTGAAGGAGAGAGCGGAGCTGTTCGCCGAAGCGCTCGTGATGGAGATGGGGGCGGCGATCAGCTTTGCGCGGGCCTCGCAGGTTCCTTTTGCCGCGGAACACATTCGTGTCCAGATGGAGGTGCTCGAGAACTACCGGTTCGTGACGGTCGATGGGCGCACCGCAACGGCCAAGGAGCCGATCGGCGTTTGCGCCCTGATCACCCCGTGGAACTGGCCACTCTACCAGATCACCGCCAAGGCCGCCCCGGCCATCGCGGCGGGCTGCACCGTCGTCCTCAAACCCAGCGAGCTGTCCCCCTACAGCGCCTTGCTCTTCGCCCAACTGATGCATGATGCCGGCACTCCGCCAGGCGTGTTCAACCTGGTCAATGGCACTGGAGAGAGTGTCGGCGCAGCTCTCTCCAGCCACCCAGAGGTCGACATGATCTCAATCACCGGCTCGACGCGTGCGGGGGTACTCGTCGCGCAGGCGGCGGCCCCGACGGTCAAGCGGGTGGTCCAGGAACTTGGCGGCAAATCACCCAACATCCTGCTCGATGATGCTGATTTCGCCGAGGCGGTACCGAAAGGCGTCCTTGCCGGAATGCGCAATGTCGGCCAGTCGTGCAGCGCCCCGACACGCATGCTCGTGCCCGCCCATCGGCTCGCCGAGGTCGAGGATCTGGCCAGCAAAACCGCACATGCCATCCGCGTCGGCGATCCGAGGGATCCGGCGACCACCATGGGGCCCATTGCCAATCGCGCCCAGTATGAGCGGGTGCAGACCATGATCCGGGCGGGAATCGACGAAGGCGCGAAGCTCCTGTGCGGCGGACTGGGACGCCCGGCAGGTCTCGATCGAGGCTTCTTCACGCAGCCGACGATTTTTTCCGAGGTTCGGCCAGAGATGCGCGTCGCTCGCGAGGAGATCTTTGGGCCGGTCCTTGCGATCATGCCCTACCGGGACGAAGAAGAGGCAATCACGATCGCCAACGACACGGTCTATGGACTGGGAGCCCATGTCCAGTCCCCGGATCCGGAGCGGGCTCGACGAGTCGCCGCGCGGATCCGCGCCGGGCAGGTTCACATCAACTATCCGGCGTGGGACGGGACGGCCGCGTTCGGTGGCTACAAGCACTCGGGCAATGGGCGCGAATATGGCGTGCACGGGCTTGAGGAGTATCTCGAGACGAAGTCCATCCTGGGCTATTGACCACCCGGTTCCGAACAAGCCGCTTGCCAGGGCGGCGGCTTCAGCGCTTGTCGAAGCATCGTCAGGAAGGCAGTAGTCCGGGCGCTTCGCCCGTGACGCGAGCCGAGCATCGCGACGATGTCGGCCGGTGGGAGCTTCCAGTTGGGCAGCACCTGCTGCAGCCGTCCGTCAGCGAGATCTTCTGCCACGTTCCACTCGGAACGGATCATGATGCCCTGACCGGCAAGCGCCCACTCGCGGATGACGGCACCATCGTTGCTCGACATGACCGGATTGACGCGCACCGTCGCCATCTCCTGTCGCGGCCCCTTGAAGCGCCACAGCGTCACGTCCTCGTCGTTTTCCCGAACGGCAAGACAGCGATGTTGAGCAAGATCGGCGGGCGCTGAAATGGGCGGTGCCGAGTCGAGGTACCTCGGACTTGCGCAGAGTATTCGAGGGTTCGGCGCCAGTGTCGTGACGACCTGGTCCAGATGCCCCGGCGCCCCAATGTGAACAACGACATCATAGCTTTCGACGAGCAGAGCCGCCGGATGATCGGACAACTGCAGCGTAGCGGTTGCGCCGCCGTGCTCTCGTGCGAACGCTTCCACGACCGGGGCCACATAGAGCCGTCCAAAGCCGTGTGGTGCGGCGACCCTGAGGTGCCCGCGAACCGCGCCTCTGCGATCAGCTAGGGCTTCGGCAAGCGAATCGATGGTCTCGCTGACGATAACGCTGTGAGAAGCAACCAACGAGCCCTCTTCCGTGAGGCGCAGCCGCCGTCCGGACCGATCGATCAGCCGCACCCCGACCTTCTCTTCCAGCGCTCGCAGGCGCTGTGTCACTGCCGGAGGCGTGACGTTCAGCTTTCTCGCGCTTTCCGCGAGAGATTTCGAGCCTGTCAGCACCGAAAAGAAGGCAAGGTCATCGGACGTCAACATTAATGAACACCTGAAGCAAACATTCACTTGTCATTAATTGTCATCTTTATGGTTTGACTGCAAGGTGAAATCCCGAATTGGAGATCAGATCATGGTCCAAGCGACGATCGAGCCCACACCCCGGCTGGCCGCCTCGACCAGCCTTGAGGACCTGGAAACACCCTGCTTGGTCCTGGACGCTGGCCGAATGGACAGGAATGTTCAGCGGCTCAGAAGCCGACTTGACGCCATGGGAGTGGCACTCCGGCCGCATTTGAAGACCGCCAAGTCGATCGAAGTGGCACGGCGGGTGATGAGCTCGCCGGCGGGACCGGCAACCGTCTCTACCCTGAAGGAGGCTGAACAGTTCGCGGCGGCAGGCGTCCGGGACATGATCTATGCAGTCGGCATCGCTCCAGCGAAGCTCGCGCGTGTCGCGGAGCTGCGGGCAAGCGGCGTCGATCTCGTGGTCACTCTGGATACTGTTCAGCAGGCGCGAGCGGTGGCCGAGGCGTCTCGGCGGTCCGGGACGCGCATCCCGGCCATGATCGAGATCGATTGCGACGGCCACCGCTCCGGTGTGCGACCCACTAACCAGGCGCAGCTGGTGGAAATCGGGCAGGCGCTGACGGCAGGTGCTGAGCTGCGTGGAGTCCTCACCCACGCCGGCGACAGCTATAAGGGCGGAGGTGTCGAGGCGCTGCGGCTCTCCGCGGGGACGGAACGATTGGCCGTCGTGGAGGCGGCGCGCATTCTGCGGACCGCGGGGCTGCCCTGCCCGGTCGTCAGCGTCGGCTCGACACCGACGGCCCATCACGCGACGGATCTCGCTGGAGTGACGGAAGTCCGCGCGGGCGTCTTCGTCTTCTTCGACCTGGTGATGGCTGGGCTCGGTGTCTGCCAAATCGACGACATCGCGCTCAGCGTGCTTGCGACCGTCATCGGACACCAGCGCGAGAAAGGGTGGATCATAACTGATGGCGGATGGATGTCGCTGTCGCGGGACCGTGGCACTGGTAAGCAGGCCGTCGACCAGGGCTATGGTCTGGTCTGTGACGTGGATGGCACGCCCTATCAAGACGTCATCGTTGCCGACGCGAACCAGGAACACGGAATCGTCGCCGTGCGTCCCGGATCGAACGCACGTCTGCCGGATTTGGCGGTCGGAGACCGGGTGCGGATCCTGCCAAACCACGCCTGTGCGACCGCTGCGCAGCACGAAACCTATCACGTGGTCCGCGGCCGCTCGCACGCTGTCGAGACCCGCTGGACCCGCTTCGGAGGCTGGTGATGCCCAAGTCCATGACTGTGAATACCGATCGAGCACCAAGCCCGGCGGGCCACTACTCACAAGCGAAGCTCGTCGGTCAGCATCTCTACATTTCGGGTCAGCTCCCGATCCGCACGGGTGGAGAGGCCCTGGCGGATAACAGCTTCGAGACCCAGGCGGCGCAGGCCCTCGACAACTTGCTGGCGATTCTGGAAGCCGCAGGCGGAACCGCGGCCGATCTCGTTAGGGTGACCGCCTACATCGTCGGCGTGGCCAATTGGCCTCGCTTCAACCAGGTTTATGCGGCGCGACTAGGGGATTCCCGTCCGGCTCGTACCGTCGTTCCGGTGCCGGAACTTCACTATGGCTATCTCGTCGAAGTCGATGCGATAGCCGTCATTGCCTCAGATGCTCCTGCCGGAGGGGCAGGAAACAGGGCCGTATAAATCGGCCGCCAAAGTTCAGGTCAGCCCCATGTCTCCAATTGTCAAACGCATACAGAACGATCAAGAGCTTCCCGCCAAGGCGGATGCCGTGGTCATCGGCGGCGGCATCGTCGGCGCAACGGCAGCTTTCCTTCTCGCGGAGCGGGGACTGTCCGTCGCCCTGGTCGAAAAGGGCCATGTCGGAGGCGAGCAGTCGAGCCGCAACTGGGGCTGGTGCCGGCGGCAGAACCGGGACGAGCGCGAGCTGCCGCTCTCGGGCGTCGCTTTGCAAGTTTGGGATGAGTTTGCGGCGAAGATCGGAGAGGACGTCGGCTTCCGCCGATGCGGCCTGCTCTACGCTACCGATGATCCGCGGCAGCTGGCGGAATGGGAAGCATGGCGTGACATGGCTCGCCCGTTCAACGTCAATACCAGGATGCTGAGCGCCAAGGAAGCGGCTGCCGCGATTCCGGCGAACGGCCGCCGATGGCTCGGCGGAGTGCATTCGATCGATGACGGCAAGGCCGAACCCGCCATCGCCGCGCCGACGATCGCGGATGGCGCTCGCAAATTCGGGGCGACCATCCACCAGGAGTGCGCCGCCCGAGGGCTCGATCTGGTCAATGGCGCGGTGGCCGGGGTGATCACCGAAAAAGGAACCATCCGGACACAAGCCGTTCTCTGCGCCGGCGGCGCCTGGACGTCGATGTTTTGTCGCCAGTACGGAGTTCTGTTTCCGCAGGCGAGCGTGCGTCAGACGGCGCTTCGTACGCGACCCACAAGGGATCTGGGTGAGGCGATCTATACGCCGCAGTGTGCGTTGACCCGTCGGTTGGATGGCAGCTACACGCTTGCGATCAGCGGCAGGGCGATGCTCGACATCACCCCGCAAGGCATTCGCTACGCCCGCTGGTTCATGCCGATGTTCCTGGCGCGTCTGAAAGCGATCCAGATCGGTGTCGGCAAATCCATGTTCCGTGGACCGGAAGCGCTCGCGAGTTGGAACAAGGATACGCAATCGCCCTTCGAGCGAATGCGCGTTCTCGACCCAACGCCGAGCCGCCGTACGATCGCGGCTATTCTGAAAGGTGTCACGGAGCAGTTCCCTGCGCTGGCGGGCATCGAAGTCGCCGACAGTTGGGGAGCCTATGTGGATTGCACGCCGGACGCGGTGCCGGTCATCTCGCCGGCCGATGGTGTGAAGGGCCTATACCTGGCCGCGGGTGGCTCCGGCCACGGCTTCGGACTCGGACCGGGTATCGGCCGCCTGGCAGCTGACTTGGTTGCTAACGATAAGCCTTGCGTTGACCCCACGCCCTTCCGGCTGTCGCGCTTCTTTGATGGCTCCAGAATCAAGGTGGGCGGGATTTGATGATGTCCGATAAGATGACGCGCGTGAGGGCGGCGCAACAGATTTCGACTTGATCGCCTAGGCGAGGAGCCCGAAGCGTCACCTGTTCGCCAGCGACGCGGGCGCCAACTCGGATATGAAACGGCGTGAGTCGGTTCCGCCCGCTGGCCTTCGTCGGAGCCGCCCGACGATGCACCACATCGCCTTCGCCACTCCTCCTCGTCAGCAAACGGTATCGACAATGGGTCGGGATCAACGCACCTTGGATAAGCTCTAGTGGCGGTGTTGGCGGCAGCAATTGCTCTAGCTCCATAGGAGACCGAAATTCGACCGGGCGCTCGCCGTGTAGCCCGGATCGGCCTCGTCGGCGGCTGCAACGCTTTGGCCCTTCGAAGGGCGCCAAGCTATGGACATGCCTGCGAGCTCGCCGCCGATGGCGATTTCCTCGTAGTCCAGTCCGCCAGCTTCGCCCTGCGCGTCGCCACGGGCGAATAAAACCGCCAATTCAATTCGGGGATGGAGCCGATCGGAAGGGCTTGCCTGCCGGCTCGCTCCATTCCCGCGAAACGAGGAGACAATGCACCTCGAAACGGCATCGCTCCCTCGAATGATCAGGTGACTGTGACGAGATTTTCCGCACCGTCTCGATTGTCTTCCAAACTCCGACATCGCCGGGCTTCATGACGAAGCTGTCGCCCGCGCGATAAATAACCGGCTCCTTACCCTTTTCGGTCAATTCGATCACGCCATGGACGAGATGGCAAAATTCAAACGTTTCGCCCTTGATGGAGTGCGTTTCGCCGGGCGTCGCCTCGAAGACGCCGGTGTTGACTCTGCTCTCCTTGGCGGTGTCCTGCAACCAGGTCTTGAAAGCGGGGCTGCCCGCGGTGAGGCGATCCGGGTCGGCAGTTCTACGCTTCGGTTCAAATGATGGATTCGGTCGACGGTTTTCAGTAGGACATCTAGTTCTCCATTATTTACCTGAGTGAAAGTGATATCCGCGTCGTCGCTAGAAAAAGGATGCATCGTCATCCATTCCGCTAGCTTCCCTCTGCGCGTCTCCCCAACGGCTTCCTCTGGATCTGGCCCCCCGATCAGATTGCGCCGACTTTGACTTTTGAACCATCAACGACACGCGACAGGCGGAAGGAGCTGGGGTCGACACACGGGGTATCATTGGCAACCAGGTCGGCAGCCAAGCGGCCGATACCGGCCCGAGCCCGAAGCCGTGGCCGGAGCCGCCCGCGGCCAGGTAAAGGCCCTTCACACCATCGGCCGGCTTCGACGAGATAGCCATAGTGAAAACTCTGCCTTAAGCTCTCGTGCCGCCGACTGTCACTTCCTTACGTCGCCACCGGTGGTGTCTCCCCGCCCAGTACTTTCTGGAAGACCTCGGCGTCCACATTTGCGCCGCTCAAGATAAGGCCGACTTTTCTGCCGCGCATGACAGAGGCTTCCTTAAGCAGCGCCGCAAGTGACGCGGCGCCGGCACCCTCGGCGACATTGTGGGTCGCGCGGTAGATGAGGCGCATCGCTTCGGCGACCTCCTCGTCGCTGACGGCGACGATCCGTGAGGCGCCCTTCGAGTACATTGCGAAAGCTTCTTCGACGGGAATGCGCACGGCCATGCCGTCGGCGAACGTCAGCGCCGTTTCGGTTTCGATCAGCCGTCCGGCCTCGAAGGAGAGCTTCGCGGCCGGCGCGTGCGTCGAAACTACGCCGATCACTTCCGTCTTCAGGCCCAGGGCCTCGCGCGCGGTGATGACGCCGCAAATCCCCGAGCCGCAGCCGATGGGCACATAGACGGCATCGAGATCGGGCACCGCGGTGAAGAGTTCCAACCCATAGCTTGAGACACCCCGGACGATCTCCTCGTGAAAGGGCGGTACCAGGAATAGGCCGGTTTCGGCGGCAAGGCGCCGGGCTTCGGTACGGGCCTCGTCGAAGTCGCGGCCGTACTCGATGACCTCGCCGCCAAAGGCCCGCATGGCTGCGTTCTTCTCGACCGAATTGCCGTGCGGGACAACGATTTTGGCGGCACGACCGGCTGCCCGCGCAGCACGGGCCTGGCGCTGGCCATGATTCCCGCGCGTTGCCGTGACGATTCCCCTGGTCGAACGCCCGCTGCGGCGGAGCCAATCCATAAAGGTGATTCCGCCGCGGACCTTGAAAGCGCCGGCCGGCGTATGGTTCTCGTGCTTGATCCAGACCACGGCCCCTGCCATTTCCGAGATCTGCGGCCACACGTATTGCGGTGTAGGTGACATATGCCGGTAAACGAGTGCGGCGGCTTCCTCGAGGTCCTTGCGTGCGAACAGATGCATGCCTTGCTTCCATGTTTCTTCGACGCGTAACCAGCGTCGTTTATCAGTCCAATAACGTGGTGAAGGTCTCTGCCACCTACGGCATCTCCACGTCTACTTTGCCTGAGTATTGCATCAGCTTCTCAGGTTCGGACCCGCCAGGCGGAACGCCTTGGCGGCGCACCAGACCCCACCTACAATATCGGCGCTTCTTCAGGTAAATATGGGAAGCGCCCCTGCCTTGGCACTCTTTCCGCCAGTCCCGACCGCCCATTCCGGTCTGCACGCTCTCCAAAACCCCTTCGGGCCGGCGCAGTCATGGGGCTATGGCGGCGCAGGGGCTGTTTGGTGCGACAGTGGCGCTTGTTATTCTGACGATCAATTGTGGATCGATGACGCCTCTCATGTCCGGCCCTCAGTGATCTCGCGCACTGCCGCGATGGCCTCGTCGACAGCGGCACGGTTGACATCGAGATGGGTGACCCAGCGCATGCGCCCACCGGGCCAGAAACTCGCCGCGATGCCGAGTTCACGTAGCGCCTCGGACAGCCGGGTCGCCAGATAGGGCGCGAGCTCGACAAAGACCACGTTTGATTGCGGCGGGGTCACCTTCAGCCCCTCAATTCCCGCAAATGCTTGCGCGAGCACCCGAGCATTGGCGTGGTCCTCGGCCAGCCGGTCGACGTGGTGGTCGAGCGCGTACAGCCCAGCCGCCGCAATTATCCCTGCCTGCCGCATTCCGCCGCCAAGCATCTTCCGCCACCGGCGCGCACTGGCGATCAATGGGGCATCGCCGACCAGCACTGATCCGAGCGGCGCCCCCAGCCCCTTTGAAAGGCACAGCGACACGCTATCGAAGCCCTCTGCCAGGTACCCGACATCAACGCCGAGCGCCGCAGCCGCGTTGAACAGCCGCGCACCATCGAGATGGGTGGCGAGCTTCCGCTCCCGCGCAAATTCGAGGACCTCGGCCAGATGATCGCGCGGCAGGACCCGCCCGGCGAACGTGTTCTCGATGGTGACCAGTCGCGTGATCGCAAAATGCGGATCGTCGTCCTTCACCGCGGCGTGAAGGTCCTCGATGGGGATTGTCCCGTCGGCGCGCACCGGCAAGGGTTGCGGCTGGACCGAGCCCAGCACCGCAGCGCCTCCGGCTTCCCACAGATAGGTATGAGCTCCGGTTGCGCAGAGAAATTCCTCGCCGCGCTGGCAATGGCTCATGATCGCAGCGAGATTGGACATGGTGCCGGTTGGCATGAACAGTCCCGCTTCCTTGCCGAACAGTGCGGCAAGTCGGGCCTCGAGCGCCTTGATCGTGGGATCGTCGCCAAGGACATCGTCGCCCACCTCGGCGGCAGCCATCGCCGCACGCATGCCAAGGGTTGGACGGGTGACCGTATCGGAACGGAAATCAAGGCGGATGACAGGTGTTTGCATAGTCCAGGTCCTGGGTGCGGCTGTCTTGGTGATACAGCCAAACGACTGGGCCGGGCTATCGAATTTTGCTGACGGCTTTTGGTGATGCAGGATCACCAATAAGGCGATCAGTATTTCCTCGATTGATGACTGGCGCGACGGTTTATTGTGACCGAGAACTATACCAAGGCGCATTGAGCAGCACCATGGGCCCGCTGGTTCAGTCCGATGGACATGATGCGCCACGGTTGATTGACGAGCTTGTTCCATGCAGCGCAGCAATGGGCGACGATATCGTTGTAGTCCTTGAAGATGCGGTTCGAGAGCCAGTTGTCGCGCATGAACTGCCAGACGTTCTCTACGGGGTTCAGTTCCGGCGAGCGCGGCGGCAGAAACATCATGGTAATGTTGTCGGGTACCTTGAGCTTCGGCGTGACGTGCCATCCGGCCAGATTACGGCCCGGCTGATTTCGGCGAGGTGCCCCTGCATGGCTTCGGTGTCGCGCCAAGGCAGCACGAGGCCGACGCCCTTGCCCTTCCCGGACAGATGGCGCCGAAGATGTAGACCCACATGGATCGCTGGTCCGCGGACGCGGATGGCCGGGTTCCGCGACGCGCCCAACGCCGCGTAATCCAGTTCTTCGGCCTATCCGCGCTTCGTCGGCCCACCACAGTCGATGTCCGTGCCCTGCGGGAGCTTGGCTCTGATTTCTGCCAGAGGGGCGGGGAAGTCTTTTTTAGAAGCGGCCGCCTCGATGTCGTTCTGCGCGTTGTGGCCTGGGCGGGCCGACAGCTTGGCGAAGCCGAACGCCTTCAACTCACGCCCGACCGTCGTCTCACCGATCGAGATGCGGAATTCCTGAAAGATCCACTGCACCAGATCCTTGCGCCGCCAGCGGACGACACCGTGGATCGAGGGATCCGCCCGCTCTCGACGATCTTCGCCAGCGCCTGGCGCTGCGCGTGGTTCAACTTCGCCCGACCGCGGGGCCTTGCGATTCGCAAGTCCGTCGGGGCCGCGCGTGTTGAAGCGCAGGACCCAATCCCGCACGATCTGCAGAACCACGCTGCCGATCCGCGCAGTACCCGAGCCGCCGTCATAAATTGTTGCAAGAGCCAGCAACCGCCAGGACTGATTGGCATCCTTCGCCTGCCGTGCAAGTTGCCGAAGAGCTGCACCGTCGAAAGCAACAAAACCGCTGCACCCATTGCCAACCTCCTGTTTAGCAGCATGGATTTCAGATTCTTGCCTTCTTGGGATCCTATGAGAGTCGGAAGCGGCGCTCGTCGGTCATACCTAAGCAATCCTACGTCCGCCTCCTCCGGAAGCCTTGAGCTGGTTGGTGACTGCACGCCAGCATGAACCCGGAATGGAGGCAGACGAGCGGGTCGCTACCAGCGCTCCAAAGACGACGGGGTAGCGGGTAGAGTTCAGTCAGGGTTTCCGCTGCGCTCCCCCCGATCGATGAATTTCGTCGATTTCCCCTCCAGCCCCCTGTTCCGCCACAGAATCCGCAATATCCGTTTCAGTGACAACGGCCTCCTCACATGTGCAGTCAGCCAATAGCCTGGCTCGCCAAGCAGAAAGTTCGAACCGCCGATATCTGAGACCGGCCTTTTGCACCCCGAACCATCGCAATGACTCCGCCCTCGTGAGGCAGCCCGCAGCCTTCGAGCAATGAGGAAAGGCCGCTTTGTTCAGGGATGTCGATGCGCACGAAACGACCTTCCTTGCCGGAGAGGATGAAGGCAATCAAATCCCTCGCCTGTGCCGCGTTTTCTGCCACGACCGGGCCGATGACTTCACCCATCCCGAAAAAACGCGTGGCCGCGAAGGCGACGATATCGCCATCGTTCCGGATAACGGCGAAGGGACCCTCCTTCACCAGCGCATCGTGGAGCGCATTGCGGTCGGCGCCGAAAGCCGCGCGATCGAGCGCTTTGATTGCCGGCAGGGCGTCGGGCCCGATCCACGCGACATTTTCAGGTGTATCGACGCGGCCAATAACGCCCTGGTGGCGGACGATTTGATGCGTCGTAACGAACCCCAGCTTTTCGTAAAGAGGTAAGCCGTCACTTGTTGCGGTCAAACGGCATTCCCGATCACCGGCGAGTTCCATCACGGCGCTGGTCAATTGTCTTCCGAGTCCCCGGCCCCGCTGGCTTTCATCGACTATAATCATGTTGATGGCTGAGCAGGTGTCGCCGAAGGGAGTCATGAGAGCTGTGCCTACGACACGATCACCCACAAGGGCAACCCGCCCCTCGCTCAGCGACCATATCATCTCCCAATCTTCTCTCCTGTGTGCCCAGCCCGCTGCACGTGACAGAGCCAAAGCACCATCCAAATGGTGAGCCTCGAAAGGCGCGAGAGCGAACGTTTCGGTTTGCATGGGTTGATCCGTTTCATTGGTATCCACGCTCACCTTGGAAACAACGGCAGGGTTTTACCACCTCGGGTGAGCGATGAGATCTCAGGCTGTACTGCGACAACAATGAAGCGCAAGCTCTTTGTTAAAGGGCATACTGCTGGAAGCACGAGTTGG
This sequence comes from Sinorhizobium sp. FG01, assembly GCF_002531875.1. Lineage (NCBI taxonomy): Bacteria > Pseudomonadati > Pseudomonadota > Alphaproteobacteria > Hyphomicrobiales > Rhizobiaceae > Sinorhizobium > Sinorhizobium sp. FG01. The sequence goes on along the minus strand of NZ_NWTB01000013.1, from coordinate 112,891 downwards.
GCTGGGCGAATAATCGCCCAGCCCATTTTCGGGCGTTGCGGACCGGCAGACCTCCCCTGCCAAGGCACTCCAACCCGCATGGAAATTGAGTAATGTGCGTCGGAACGGTCTTTTCGGTGCAACAATTAAGTGATGGTGACGTAGATTTTCCGTACCGTCTCGATTGTTTTCCAGACCCCGACATAGCCGGGCTTCATCACGAAGCTGTCGCCCGCGCGATAAATGACCGGTTCCTTGCCCTTCTCTGTCAGCTCGACCACTCCCTGCAGGATGTGGCAGAATTCAAAGGTTTCGCCCTTGATGGAGTGCGTCTCGCCGGGAGTGGCCTCCCAGACGCCGGTATTCACCTTGCCCTCTTTGTCGCTGTCCTGCGCCCAGGTCTTGAACGCGGGCGCACCGGCGATAAGGCGATCCGGCGCGGGGGTCGCGTGCTTCGGTTCGAACGAAGGATTTGGGTCGATCGATTTGAGTAGTGACATCCAGTTCTCCAATTTATCAGAGTGAAAGAAAATTCGCGTCGTAGTTAGACAAGATGGATGTGATGTCGGCTCCGACCTCGTTACGAGATTGTCATTACGGTAGAAGGAAGCGGTCGGAAGCGCCGGGTACCTACCAGCTTGCGGCGATGTATTTTGTTTCGAGATATTCAAGCATGCCGTGGTGGCTTCCTTCTCGGCCGAGGCCGCTCTGCTTCATGCCGCCAAACGGTGCCGCAGCGTCGGAGACGACGCCTCGGTTGATTCCGACCATGCCGCTTTCCAGCCGTCCGGCGACCGAAAGCGCGCGTTTGAGGTCGCTGCTGAACACATAGGAAACCAGGCCGTATTCGGTGTCGTTGGCCATCTGGACGACCTCGTCCTCGGTTTCAAATGCAATGACTGGCGCAACCGGTCCGAAGATTTCTTCGCGAAGGATCTCGGCATCAGGAGAAACGTCAGCCAGTACGGTAGGGGGGTAGTAAAAGCCGTCGCGGTCCAAGCGGCTGCCGCCGGTAACCAGGCGGGCCCCCTTGGCAATGGCGTCGTCCACCAGGCGTTCCACCTTGGCGACCGCGGCCTCGGTGATCAGTGGCCCGAGCTGCGTCTCCGGAGCCAGTCCTGGTCCGACCTTCAGTGCGGCCATCTCTTCCGCGAACCGCCGCGTGAACTCCGCCAGAATCCCCTTCTGCACATAGAAGCGATTCGCGGCAGTGCATGCCTCGCCGCCGTTGCGCATCTTGGCAACCATTGCTCCGGCGACCGCCGTCTCCAGGTCGGCATCGTCGAAAACAACGAAGGGCGCATTGCCGCCGAGTTCCATGGAACAACTGACGACCTGGTCCGCAGCCTCGCGCAGCAACGTCCGACCGACGCCTGTCGAGCCGGTAAACGACAGCTTCCGTACCCGCTTGTCATGCAGCATGGCGCTGACCACGGGTCCGGCCTTCTTCGTTGTCACGATGTTGACCACCCCGGCCGGAACGCCGGCCTGCCGCATGATCTCGCCGACCGCGAGCGCCGTCAGTGGGGTCTCAGCTGCGGGCTTCAGGATGCATGTGCAGCCCGCGGCCAGTGCGGGCGCGATCTTCCGGGTCGCCATTGCCGCGGGGAAGTTCCAGGGCGTCACCAATACGGCGATACCAATCGGCTCATGGTTGACGATGATATGGTTGGCGCCAGAGGGCGCAGGTCCGAATTCGCCCGGCGTCCGTACAGCTTCCTCGGCGTACCAGCGGAAAAACTCGGCCGCGTAGGCGACCTCCGACCTGGCGTCCGCAAGTGCCTTGCCGTTCTCCACGGTGATGAGTTGCGCCAGCCATTCCGCCTTTTCGAGCACAAGATGAAAACACTTCATCAAAACGTCCGAGCGATGCCGCGGCGAAGTTGCCTTCCAAGCCGCAGAGGCCTTTTCCGCTGCATCGACCGCGGATATACCATCGGCAACATCGCCATCGGAAACGCTGGCGACTATATCTCCAGTCGAGGGGTCGACCACTTCAAATGTGCGGTTTTCTTTTGCCGAAACCCATTCGCCGCCGATGAACAGTTGCGTAGGAGCATCGCGAACTACGGCAGCCGAGGCGGGAGTGATAAGCGGAGTAGTTTTTTGCGCGGGAGTTGGTTTCACGTTCAGCACCTTTGCTACCAATCAGGTTGACACACGATCAATATAAGATTGGTCTCACGATTGGTGTCAATATAGATCAAATTGGTTGCATTAAAAATTGCGAGGCTCATGAACGCGGCTGCGACTTTTGAGCCTTTGAGGCCGAGGTCGGTGGGTGTCCGAGCATGAGCGCTACTCTAAGACACAAACCGCCTCAGCACTCGAACATCCTGCCTGCACTGAGTTCCTCAGCGCGCTGAAAGGCCAACGTGGCAATTGCAGTGTCCTGGACACCTGTACCGGTGAGATCGGCTATTGTGATGTCTGCATCGCGAGTGCGTCCGACCTTCCGGCCGGCAATAATTTGGCCTAGCTCCGGAAAGTCCGTGTTGCTCGCAAATAGCCCAGCCTCCATGGCATGATGAAGTTCACCCAGCCTCCGCGTCTGTTTCAGGCTGTCCGCCACATAAATGTCTGCGCGCGCAATGGCGACCGGGTCGATCTCGTTTTTATGTTCGGCATCGGAGCCCATGGCCGTCACGTGCTGCCCGGGTTCGAGCCAGGAGGCATCAAGAATCGGGCGGCCCGCGGGTGTCGTTGTCACAATGATATGGGAACCCGACACCGCTTCCTTTGGATCCGCGAATGCTGTAACCGGCATGCTGTGCTCGAGTTTCAAATGTTCGACGAGCGCCTCCGCCTTGGAGTAATCACGCGCCCATATACGGACTTCCTGGATTGGTCTCACCAGAGTGAGCGCTTGGAGTTGCAGCCTTGCCTGTACTCCGGCGCCGAAGATGGTTGCGATCGAAGCATCGCCTCGCGACAGATGTTTTGCCGCAACCGCACCAGCGGCTGCTGTCCTGACGTCGGTCAGGTAGCCATTGTCTATAAGCAGTGCCTGGATCAGTCCGGTTTTACTTGAGAGCAAAACCATCATCCCGTTTGTACTCGGAAGGCCAAGCTTCGGATTGTCAAAGAAACCGGGACTGATTTTGATGGCGAAGCCGCTCAGGCCTGGAATATACGCGGTTTTCACATCGACTTCGCCTCTGCTCTCAGGCACATCCAGACGCAGAATGGGCGGCATCTCCACCGCATTGTCGACCGCCAGCGCGCGAAACGCGCCTTCCGTGCAATCAACCGCATCGACGTCGAGCGGAATGATCTGTCTGAGCTCAGGCTCGGTAAGTATTCTAATAATAGGCATCAGCCCACCTCAGTTGCTATATGCGTCCGTTGATGATTTTTCGATGCAACGTCATGTCGATATTCTGACCCGACAATATGACTGCTGCCGGACCTTTAAGATGAGCCAGCTTGCCGGAAAGCAGCGCCGCGATACCAACTGCGCCAGCGCCTTCGACAATCTCACGCTCTTGCTCGTACGCGTGCCGCACACCGGCAGCTATCTCGCGTTCATTGACGAGGACGATGTCGTCGAGAAGGGTTTTGCACATCGGGAAAGTCCAGGCGTTACCCAAGCCGATTCCACCGCCGAGCGAGTCGGCCAGACTGCGATACTCCTTCACCTGCACCGGGTGGCCGGCGTCGATGCTAGCCTTCATGGCTGCCCCCCGGTCCATAGTGACGCCGATTACCTTGGCCTGGGGTCGCATGGCCTTTACGGCTGCCGCGACGCCTGCGGCCAACCCACCTCCAGAAAGAGGAACAAGAACGGTCGCGACCTCGGGCATCTCCTCGACGATTTCAAGCCCGACCGTTCCCTGGCCGGTGATGACGTGAGGATGATCAAAAGGCGGGATCATGCTGAGCCCTTCCTCTGCAACCAGCCGTTCGACTTCCGCTTGTGCGTCGTCCTGCGAAGAACCCACTATCCGTACTGTTGCGCCCAGCCGTCGGATTTCCGAGACCTTGTTTTCGGGTACCAGACGCGACATGCAAATGGTCGCGCCGGATCCGACTGCCCGGGCAGCAAGGGAAAGTGCCCTTCCGTGATTGCCGGTTGAGGCTGCGATGACGCCGCGGTCGCGCTCCAACTGGCTGAGTTGAAGAACTGCATTTGTTGCACCCCGGAGCTTAAAGCTACCGGTCGATTGGCGATGCTCGAGCTTCAAGCTGACCTGCACTCCGGTGCGTTCGGAAAGCGATGTCGATATCGTCAGAGGAGTACGGAGGACGTGACTGGCGATGCGCTCACGTGCCTGCTTGATCAGGTCATGGCTAATCATTGCGTTATATTTCACCTGCTTAAACCGGTCATGATCGGCGGAGTGGTCCCGGCTCCTCATCGCAGGTGATGACGCAGCAACTCGGCGCGACCGCCCAGTTCATCGTACGCCACCGAGTTGGTGGCACCGTCGAACAGCCAGATGCTATGTGAATCACAATCAGGAGCCTGCTGCAGAAACAGGTAAGGTTATTGCGCGCGCCGCCATTTCACAAAGCTGGCGGTCGCGCGCACTTCACCGATTTGCGCGGATGTCGGCGCGATCAGTCGCGCGCGACCCAAAGCTTGCGTGTGGTCTCGATAACCCGCCATGTGCCGACGAAGCCGGGGTGCATCACAAAAGCGTCACCAGCGCTGATCCTGCGGGGCTCGCCTCCGTCCTCAGTGAGTTCGGACACTCCGGAGAGAATGACGCAGAATTCAAAGGTCTCACCCTTGATCGAACGGTAGGCGCCCGGAGTTGCCTCCCATACGCCCGTCCGCATCTTTCCGTCTGCGGTAGCGGCGATGTCCCATGTAAGAAATTGCGGCAGTCCATCGACCAGCCGCTCGGGAGGCGGCGCGCCCTTCCGCGGCATTGGGAGATTTTTCTGGTCGATGAAGGTTAGTTTTGGCATAGATCACCTTTCTACTGTGACGATTATTTTCCGAAAGACAGTTTTCTTTCGATCAACTTTAGAGAAACTAAGCTAATTACGTTCATCATCAGGTAAAACGCCGATGTGACAATGAAGATGTCCATGATGGCGAAGGTTTCGCTCATCAACCGTTTGGCATAGCCGGTGATCTCGAGGACCGTGATCGTCGATGCGAGGCTTGATTCCTTGACGATGATGGCAACTTCACTGCTATAGGCAGGCAAGGCTTGCCTGACCGCCAGCGGAAACTTGACGTGGCGAAAAGTGGCCCACACCGACAGGCCACAGGCTTGCGACGCCTCGATCAGACCCCGCGGAAGGGAAAGGAGTGCGGTCCGGAAGATTTCCGCTGTATAGGCACCGGTGTTGAGTACGACGGCCAGGATCGCCGCATGCAGGCTGTCGCCGACGATCCACCAGATCACGGGATTAGTGCGAATGGCACTGAGCTGGCCTAGTCCGTAGTAGATCACGAAGATCTGCACCAGCATGGGCGTGCCGCGGAAGATCGCGCAGTAGATATCCGCGCTCCTGCTCACTATCCGGTTCCTGGATGTGCGGATGACAGCTAATGCAATGCCGAACGGCAATCCCAGAGCAACGCCGAAGACGCTGATCAGCAAGGTCGTTTTGGCACCTACCAGAAGGAACGGAACCGCATATGTGACAAGGTCTAGTTCCATCTTATCCCCGACTGAAGCCACGGTTGAAGAACCGCTCCGTATGACTGAAGAGCGTCTGACTGATTGCCGTCAACGCAAAAAACATCCCGGCAGCAGCGCAGTAGAACAAGAGCGGAGAACGAGTAATGCCGGCGGCGATTGCCGCGGAGCGCATCAATTCCTGCATGCCCACGACCGACACCAGCGAGGTGTCCTTGATGGTCATCTGCCAAACATTGTTGAGGCCGCCGAGTGCTAGTCGCAGAGCGATAGGCAGAGTGACGCGCAGAAAAGTGACGTGGGTCGGCAGGGCAAGGGATTTTGCCGCTTCCAGCAAGCCCACCGGCACGGCGTCAAGCGCGCCGCGGAACACTTCGATCGAATAGGCACATGATATTGCCGCGATCGCAACAACGCCGATGACGAAGGGATAAGCGCTGTCGGCGCTATCTTGATAGCCGAAAGCGGTTGCCAGCCTTTGAACCCACTCGATCGAGCCGAAGAACAGGAGGTAGATGACGAGCAGCCCGGGAACGCCGCGCACTAGAATGCTGTAGCCATCCACCGCCTGCGAGAGTACGGGAAGGCGCCGCCACCGCAACAGCGCCAGGGGCACCGCCGCGATAACCCCGGCGAGCATCCCGAGCAGGCCGACCGCCAGTGTCACCATAGCGCCGCGGAGAAGGGCAAATCCCCACCCCCGCTCAACCAGAAGAACCCATAGGTCAAAAGACATCGGACATATCTCCCGTGACGTCGTCGCGATTCCGGCCGCGACGACGTGTCGATCTCAGCCTCACTTCGTGCAGGGAATGGTGTAATCGTCCTTGAACCAATTGAGGCTGGCATTCTTCACCTTGCCTTCTGTGATCATCTTGCAGAGCGCCGCATCCAGTTTTGCCTTGAGTTCGGCATTGCCCTTGCGCATACCGACGCCCATGCCGTGACCGAGCGATGCTGGATCGTCCGTCGCCATGATCTTGACGTTCACTCGGGTGAACCCTGCTCCGTCCGGAGTGGCGAGGAAATCCGCCCAGGTCGGGGAGTCGCCGAAGGCGGCATCAAGGCGGCCTGCAGCGAGGTCAGCCGTCTGCTGCGTCGTTGCGTCGTACGTTTTCAGATCTGCGCTGGGGACGTGTTTTTGGATGAACTTGGCATATGTGGTTCCGGTGACCACGCCCAGGCTTTTGCCGTCGAGCGCTTTTACGATCTCGTCCAGGCTCTTGAGACCGGCAAGAGGCGAATCCTTCGCCACCACGAAATAGAGGGGCGTGGTGGCATACGGAATGGAGTAGTCGATTTTCTTTTGGCGTTCCGCCGTGATGCCCAAACCGGAGATGATGACGTCGAACCGGTCGCTGTCCATCGAAGGCACGAGCGTGCTGAAGGATTGGACGACGAACTTGCACTTCAACTTGAGTTCAGCGCAAATGCTGTTGGCTATATCGGCATCGAAACCGGTTACGTTGCCGTTAGCGTCAGCCATGCTGAACAGCGGCGCGTCTCCTTCAGTGCCGATGCGCAGGACCCCTTCTTCGGCTTGCGATGCCGCGGCTGAGAACAGGAAGAGGCCGGATGCGAGAATTGAGCGAAGTTTCGTGATCGTCGACATTGGAGTTACCCCTCTTTTTCGTTTGATAACAGCCGTCAGGCGGCCAGTGGCATCACGCTGGAAAGGAATCGCGCCACAGCGTCCGACGCTGGATTGCGAAGCAATTCTTCCGGCGTACCGTCCTGCTCAATTTCACCTTTGTGCAGGAAGATCATTCGGTTCGAGACGTCTCTCGCGAACCGCATCTCGTGGGTGACGAGAAGGATGGTGGCTCCCTCATCTGCTAGCCCTCTGATGACCCTCAGAACCTCCCCCACCAACTCCGGATCAAGTGCGGAGGTGGGTTCGTCGAAAAGCATGATCTTCGGGCTCATCGCGAGCACGCGGGCGATCGCAACACGCTGTTGCTGGCCGCCGGAGAGTTGATGGGGATATCGGTCGCGAAAATCGGCCATGCCGACCTTCGAAAGTGCCGAGAGCGCGATCTCCTTCGCGTCGCGCTTGTTCTTTCCCAGGGCGTAGAGCAGCGCCAGGGTCACGTTGCCGAGGACAGTCTGGTGCGGCCACAGATTGAAATTCTGGAACACCATGCCGATGCGGCGACGGAAGTTCTTTATGTGGTGAGCACTGTGGATCTCGGTCTTGCCATGATCGTTCACGACCGCCGAAACGGTGTGACCCATAACCTCGATTTCACCGGAGGTCGGCGTCTCAAGCAAATTCGCGCAGCGTAGCGCCGTGCTCTTGCCTGAACCGGACGACCCAACCAGCGAAATGACCTCGCCCTCGGTCATTCGAAAGCTGACGCCGTTCAAAACCTTGGTCGACCCAAAAGTCTTGCAGAGTTCACGGACCTTCAGGACATTTCCTGTCATAACCAATGCCGTGTCCTCAGCCTTTCACCGCACCCTGCGCGAAAAGTTCGCGTAGAACTTCATCCACCGCAGCCTTTGCGATGAAGACCATCTCATCGATCTCCGCTTCGCTCATCGTGAGCGGTGGTGCGAAGCCCAGGATATCGCCATGGGGCATGGCGCGAGCGATAAGGTTTCGGTTGCGCGCGGCCTGAGAAATTCGCCCGCCGACCTTCAACGCGGGACTGAATGGCATCTTCGCGCCGCGGTCCGGGACAAATTCGATCGCCGCCATCATGCCGACGCCGCGCACTTCGCCGACGATTGGGTTCTGTTCAAATTCGGCTTTGAGCCGGCCCAGGAGATAGGCTCCCTTCTTCGCCGCCTGCCCGGGGAGGTCGTCGCGCTCTACGATGTCAAGAACCGCGTTTGCGGCCGCTGCGCCGATCGGGTGGCCGGAATAGGTGTAGCCGTGCGAGAAGGCGCCCACTTGAGGCGTAGCCTCCTGCATGACGTCGTAAACCTGTTCGGATACGATCGCGGCCGAAAGCGGCACGTATGCCGATGTCAGCCCCTTCGCGACCGTGACGAGGTCCGGGACCATGCCGTACAAATCGGAGCCGAACATTGCTCCCGTGCGGCCAAAACCGCAGATCACCTCGTCCGCAATCAACAGGACGTCGTACTTCTTCAGCACCGCCTGGATTTTTGGCCAGTAGCCTGACGGCGGCGGGATAATGCCGCCGGTGCCGAGCACCGGTTCAGCGATGAGTGCGGCCACCGTTTCCGGGCCTTCGGCCAGAATAAGTGCTTCAAGCTCATGCGCGCGACGTTCAGAAAACGCTTCTTCCGTCTCGCCCGGTAATGCGCCGCGATAATGATGGGGCAGGCCGGCGCGCAGTATGCCGGCGACCGGCAGGTCCATGTGGTCGTGGTAGAAGCTGAGCCCGGTCATCGAGCCCGACACGACGGAGCATCCGTGATAGCCGCGTTCGCGCGCAATGATCTTCTTCTTCGCGGGCTTGCCGCGAAGATTGTTGTAATACCAAACGATCTTAGCTTGCGTCTCATTGGCGTCCGATCCGGAAAGGCCAAAGAAGACCTTGGACATGCGCCCGGGTGACATTTTCACAAGCCGATCGGAAAGCTTGGCGAGTTCTTCCGTGGTATGGGCGGCGTAGGAGTGATAATAGGCCAGCTTGTACGCCTGACGAGCAATGGCTTCGGCGACCTCGGTTCGGCCATAGCCGACGTTTACGCAGTAAAGACCGGCAAAACCGTCGATATATTCGCGCCCACTCGCATCCTTGATGCGAACGCCCTTGCCGGTTTCCACAATGGTCGGCGCGGTCTGACCTTCGGCGTAGTCCTTCAGATATGTGAATGGATGTAGAACAGATCGCCGATCCATTTCGCTTATTTCGACAACAGTTTTCATTGCGGCTTCCTCAGGCGGCGCGACCGCCGAAACACACATATTCAGGTTTGATGAATGCCTGCCGGGACCCGATTGCTTCAAAAAGCTGAAGGGGGTCGGTGCGCGCATCGCCGCGTTGACTCTGACCTCGCCGAAGACAGGCCCATATCGCCCGTTCAGTGCTGCTGCAGAGAGGAACCGCGTGTGCGGGCCGCGCTCGATCGCTCGCTGAAGAGGCGAAGGTCTCAGCCGTCGACATCGGTGATTGCCGTTCGCCAGCAGGATCGACGACCGCGGCGGCACCCGACCCATGCCCTCTTCCCGCGACAAAAGCCCGGGTGCAGAAAAGCGTCGGATTGCTCCTTATTTTCAGCGCGTCCCGCGCCGACAGCCCGTTATTCAGCATTTTTTCTCTCGGATTGGCGTGTCCAATGAGTGAGAGCTTATGTGCATCCGAGCGATCGATTTTAACGGACTAAGGTGCCCGCTCGCAGGAATCCTGCTTTTGTCGGGCTCAAGCGAAGATAAACTGCGTAGGGAGGGTTTGGTGGAACTCGACAGGCTAGACGCTCGCCTCCTGAGCGTTTTGCAGACAAACAACCGGCACAACTATGAGGTGCTCGGAGAACTGGTGGGGCTGTCGCCGACGGCCGTGCAGAGGCGTGTAAGACGCCTGAGGGAGAAGGGGGTCATCGAGGCGGATGTCTCGATCGTGAAGCCGAAGATGATCGGCCGGCCGATCGCCATGCTGGTGCTCGTGTCCTTAGAGCGGGAACGCGCCGACATAGTGGACCGCTTCAAGCAATCCATCCGCCAAACACCGGAGGTGATGAACGGTTATTATATTACCGGCGAGTCGGACTTTGTCTTGATCGTGACAGCACGAAGCATGGAGGACTACGAGATATTCACGCGAAAGTTCTTCTATGAGAATCCGGATATCAAGGGATTCAAGACAATGGTGATAATGGACAGAGTGAAGGTCGGCTTTGCGCTGCCAATCGACCTTGCTGCCTTCTGAGCTCTGTTTCGGTCAGCGCAAGCAGGTCTGCTGTCTGGTACGGCGGTTGGCTTCGCCTTGCGGGCGAGTTTGTATGCTGTCCGTCCACGGCTACACTAAATGTCAAACAGGTCAGTCAGCGGCACGTGGTACTTGGTGATCGGAGATTTGAGTACAACGAAGCTGAAGTATTTCTCGATTCCGATGTCCATTTCTATCAGCCGCTCCATGAGTGACTGGTATTCTCCTATGCTGCTCGCCACGAACTTGACGAGATAGTCGTAGTCACCTGAGACGACGTGGCATTCGATTACTTGCTCAATATTCTGGATGGCCGACATGAAGCGGGCGATGTCGGCCTGGCGATGGTTCCTCAGGGTAATCTCTGTGAAGACAGTGAGAACCTGCCCAAGCTTTCCCATGTTGATCATCGCGGAATAGCCGCCGATATAGCCTTCTGCCTGCAGCCTCTTCACCCGCACGAGACAAGGTGTTGCGGACAGGTTCACGAGCTCGGCGAGCTCGACATACGTCATCCGTCCGTTCTTCTGAAGCTCGGAGAGGATCTTGATGTCAATTCTGTCCAGTTTCATGTGCGCCCACCCGGTTGTTGCCACGACCTTTGCATGAGCGATTGGAGTTTCGTCAGCGGACGAGGCTCGGTGGCAATAATCCCTCGGGTTCCAAACGGCAGCCGATCTGACGGCTACATCATTTCCGGCCGTCGGATCGCCGAGCCATCGCTGAACCGGCTCAGCCTGTAAGGCGAAATGTCGGTCAGTGGCTCTTTATTCATGACGATCTCGCTCACCAGACGGCCGGCCCCGGGTCCGATCGCGAAGCCGTGTCCGCTGAAGCCCGCGGCGATCACATAGCCGGGGAGTTCCTCCACTCTCGAGATAACAGGCACGAGGTCTGGGGAGGTATCGATGAGCCCGCCCCACGCGCGTTCGACCCCGATCCCCTTCAGCGCCGGGTACTCGCTTTCGAGGTTCTTCACTGCGAGCTTGACGAGTTCCGCGTCGGGCGCCGGGTCCAGAATGCGGCTCTTTTCAAACGGCGAGATCTCGTCGTTCTCCCAGCTGCCGAAGGCATCGGGACCATTCCAGAAGCTGCTGTTGAGGCGGTATTTGAGTTTCTTGCCGATCTTGCTGCGATACATCTCGTAGAACTTGAAAGCGTATCGCATTCCTCGCGGCGTGATGTCGAGCGTACCGCGCCCGGGTACGGCAATGGTGTAGGAGCCGTCGGTCCGACGCCGCAACACGAAGTTCGAAGCCGATAGACATCCTGCCTGAACGATTTCGGGCGCCGGGGTTGTCTTGATCGCCGTCCCGGCGATGTTGGCGACTGGAAGTTCAATGCCATAGCGATGAGAAAAGCGGGAAGCCCATGCCCCGCCGGCGCAAACAACGGTGCTCGCTTTCACAATTCCCCGCTCCGTCCATACCCCTGTTACCCGGCCATTGGTAATGTCGAGGCCGCGAACGGCGCAGTTCTGATGGAGCGACACGCCCCTTTCCTTGGCGGCCTCGGCGACGGCAGGCACGGCAAGGCTCGGTTCCGCTCTCCCGTCGGTCGGAGACCAGACGCCGCCGACCCAGGAGGATGTGCCGCCCGAGGCCCGCTCGTTCGCCTCGGAAGCCGTGAGTATCTCGCTGTGAAATCCCTGGACGCGTGCGGCCTGGCCCCACTTTTGCCAGCGGGCGACATCCGCCTCGTTCTTGGTGCAGTAGAGTATCCCGGTTCGACGAAACCCGAGATCGCGGCCGATCTCGGTGCCCAATTCCTCCCAGCGCCGCAGACTGTACATGGCAAGGGCAAGCTCATGGAGATCGCGGTTCTGCTGACGCACCCACCCCCAGTTGCGGCTTGACTGCTCGCCGCCAACGATGCCCTTTTCGAGCAGAGCAACGGAAACCCCTTGTCGGGAGAGTTCATAGGCCGTGCATGTACCGACGATCCCTGCCCCTATGACGACGACATCCACCTGGGTTGGAAAAGAGGCACTGTCACGGACTTTCTGAACGTCGACCGGCATAATCTGTATTCCTCCGCAATAGTGCATGAGATTCTCGAACAGCGCCCCCGCAGGAGCGCTGGAATCCTCAAACGGTTAAGCTCTATCGACGCGCGCGGTACAGGGCGATGCGGTCCTGCATTCGAAAGCCCTGGATGATGGCCGGCATGAACCAGGGATTGCCCCGGTAAAGGGGGATGGACGCAGGCGGCCGGAAGTCGAACGCCGTGCGCGCTTGCGCGGCATGGCCCAGTAGCTTGTGAGCCGCGCGCGTTCCGATCCATGGCGCCCAGACGACGCCCGAACCGCAGAAACCGGTGGCATAGACCAAGCCGTCCTTCTCGAAGATGCGGGGCAGCATGTCCCGGTGCATCGCCACATTGCCAAACCAGGTGTGCGACAGGCGAACGTTCTCCAGTTCTGGGAAAAGGTTCACTAGGCCCCGACGCAGAAACAGCTTCGGCGCGGTTGGATCGCCGACGCGAGAGCTGTCGCGGCCTCCCAACAGAATGCGCTTTCCGTCGGGTGTCGGGCGGTAGTAGAACCCAAGTTGCCGGCCCTCGATCATCATCATCCGCTTCGGCATAAGCCGCGCCATCACTTCTGGCGCGAGCTCCTCGGTGACGATGATCCGGCTGCGAACCGGGACCAGCCGCCGGCGCAGGAAGGGAACCGCGCCGTCGGTATAGCCGTCAGTGCAGACCAGCACCTGGCGGGCCTGCACGGTGCCCGCCTCCGTCACCACACGAAACTCGGCCCCATCCCTCGCTACCGAAGTCACGCGCGTACCTGCGTGGACGGTCAGTCCCGAAGCCAACGCCACCCGCAGGAGTTCAGCGTGGAACTTGGCCGGGTGCAACCCACCGATATCCATCCGCGCCATGCCGCCGCGATAGAAGTCCGTGCCGATGTAATTGTGCTGTTCGGCGTACGGCACAGCATAGGCATCGATCCCCAGTCGCTTCGCCAGCACTTCGGCGCTCCGCGCGGTCTTCTCGTAATCGTCATAGCCGATTACGCCCTTGAACTGGCCAACCAGCTGAAAGTCGCAATCGAGCCCTTCGGTCCTGATGAAGTCGTAAAGAAATTCGCGGGCGATCTTGCCCTCGGCCTCGATTGCGATGGCCCTTTCTTCGCCGAAGCGCCGGGTAATCGTGGCGTAATCCGGCCGAATGCTTCCGCTGGTGATTCCGCCGTTGCGCGTCGAGGCTCCTTCGCCCGGGTTCATTGCATCGAAGGCCGCAACCGAACGGCCCTCGCGCGCCAGAACGAGACCCGCCGATAACCCGGTGTATCCGGCGCCAATGATCGCCACGTCGAGCTTTTTGGCCAGCGGCTGCCGCGGCAGCGGTCTGACCGGTGCCTCTTCCCACCAATAGGGCGTGTTCTTGTCTGCGATTCTAGAGTCTTCCATGGAACCGACTTCTCGTTGCGCTTGGCCAAGGCCTTCTGCGATTACTGACAAAATGAGAGACGGGGTACGACCGCCGGCAACTACGGTTCGCACATCGCCCTTCGAAAACGATCGACGAGCGGGTACGGTCTTCCCCCTGATGTTGTGACCACGGCCCCGGGCTCGCATTCCCCTCAGGTGTGATCACCGCGAACATCGAGCGCATCGCGCAGCCCGTCGCCGATGAAGTTGAAGCTGGTTACGGCGATGGTAATGGCTGCACCGGGAATGATCGCCAGCCACGGTGCGCTCCCCAGATATTGCTGCGCGCCGTTCAGCATGTTGCCCCAGCTGGGCAGCGGCGGCTGAATTCCATAGCCGAGAAAGCTGATATAGGCCTCCATGAGGATGGCGCGGGCGACGGTCAGGGTGGCCGCGACGATGATCGGGCCCATCGCATTGGGAAGGATCTCGCGGAACATGATATGCGTTCCGCTCAACCCCAGCATGCGACCGGCCTGGACGAATTCGCGCTCGCGAAGGGAGCGGACCTCGGCCTCGACGATCCTGGCCACTTCCATCCAGCTGGTGGCTGCGATGACGACGGTGATCATCATCGGGCTGGGCTTCAGCGCTGCGGCAAGCGCCAGCACCAGGAAAATCGACGGGAACGACAGGAACCCATCCACCGTGCGCATCAGCGTCGTGCCGAGCCAGCCGCCCCGGTATCCCGCGAGCACGCCGACAAGGGTTCCGATCAGCGTCGACAACAGCATCGCGGAGAAACCGACCAGCAGGGAAACCCGCCCCGCCATGAACAGCCGCGCCGCCAAGTCCCGTCCCAGCGGATCGGTGCCCATATAGTGGTGGCCGGTGAAGGGCGGAGCAAAGCGGGCGCGCAGATCGATGTAGAGTGAATCATAGGGCAGCAGGTACGGGCCCAGGACGCACGCCAGCGTCAGGACGGCGATCATCACCATCCCGAGGAGGGCCAGATGGTGGTTCATGAAGCGGTGTGCCGTTCGGCTGTTCCACCAACGCTCCTGGCGTGAATTTGCGACAATGGCGGTCATAATGGTGGCCTCCTGTTGAGCGTCCATGAGGCGCTTAGCTCAGACGAATACGGGGATCGATGATGGCGACGACGATGTCGGCGATCAGGTTGCAAAGCACGACGAGGATCGCCGAGAACATGAGCAGTCCCATCACCACCGGGTAGTCGCTGTAGCCGAGGCTGTCGAGGAACAGCCGGCCCATCCCCGGCCAGGTAAACACCGTCTCAGTGACCAGAGCACCCGTCAGCACACTGGGAAGCTGCATCCCTGCCAGTGTGATCATCGGCAGCAGCGCATTGCCGACGACATGCTTCATCAAGATTCGGCGCTCGCTCAATCCCTTGGCACGGGCGGTCTTGACGAATTCCTGGCTGATAACATCAAGCGTCGCCGTTCGCATGTAACGGCTCCAGATGGCGACATGGACCAGCGCCAGCACGATGCTCGGCATGATCAGGTGATGGATATGGTTCAGAACCGAACCGTCGCCGATCGTGTACATGTTGCCGGCCGGCAACCAGCCGAGTCGTAGCGAAAAGACATAGATGCCGACAAGGCCGAACCAGAAAGTCGGGATCGACAGCGCCACCATCGCCCCGACCGTCGCCAGATAGTCGAAAACAGAATAGCGGTGCGTGGCGCCGCGGATGCCGATCCACGTGCCGATGGCGATCGCGATGACGGTAGATGAACCCATCAACAACAGCGTTGCAACAAGGTGGCGGCCAATCACATCCAAGACCGGCGCGCCGTCGCGGAAGGAGTGACCCCAGTCGCCCTGTACGAGGCGCCAGGCCCAGTCGAGATACTGCATCCACAGCGGGCGGTTGAGCCCCAGCTGCTCCTTCAGACGATTGAGATCATCCTGGGTCATGCTGGGATCAAGCCCGAATTGCGCCAACGGGCCGCCCGGAATGAGATTCAGGACGACGAACCCGATGACCGAAACGATCAGGAGCAGGACGAGGCTTTGTGAAAGGCGATTGAGCAGGAAGCCGCGCATTGGCTCTCCTCCTTCATGACAGCATCAATGGATAGGCCGCCGCCGCAACTCGCGACGGCGGCAGCGTATGTCAGCTTTGCCAACGCCATCCGGCGGCATGCCAGGAGGCCGTGCGGGTGTTGGAATTGGGCTCCCACCCCTCGAGACCTTCCTTGCGACCGACTACATAGGTAGCGGCAAACAACGGCAGGAACGGCAGGTCCTCACGAACGATTTCCTGAATACGGGAGTAGATCTCGCGACGCGCCTCAGGATCGAAGGTTTGGGCACCTTTCTTGAGCAGCGCGTCAACTTCTGGATTGGAATACTGGCCGACATTCGAGCCTTTTCCGCCCTTGGCAGCAATTGCGCTTGTAGCGAGGCGGTTAGTGGCGTCCGGATCCGCCGCAATGAGATGGGTAACACCCGCGATCGCCGAGTCGAATTGCGACTTGAGCCAGAACTCACCAAACATCACGGCCGCCGGCAGATTGGATATCGTCATCTCGACGCCAATCTCTGCGAATGTCTGCTGCAGGAACTGCTGCACTTGTTCGCGCAGATTGTTGCCCGACGTCGTCGAATTGGCGAACGACAGCCGCACCCCGTCCTTGGCGCGTATTCCATCCGGCCCCGGAACCCAGCCCGCCTCGTCGAGGATCTGTCGCGCCCGGTCAAGGTTGAACTCCTGCGCCGGCAGGTTCGGATTGTAATAGTAGGACGTCCGTGGCATGAACGTCTCGGTGAGCGTGCCGACGCCGTAATAGATCGCGTCGATAATTGCTTTTCTGTCCATCGCGGCATAGAGCGCCTTGCGGACAGCCGGGTCCTTGAATTGCGGCTTCTCGAGATTGAGATAGATCGACTCGACTGATGCCCCAGATACCAGCGTCACCACACGGCCCGGCAATGTCTTAGCTTCATCGTAGTGGTCGGCGGTGATGTATGCCTGGTCTGTAAGGTCGATGTCGCCGCTCTTGAATTGGGTATAGAGCACGGTCATGTCAGGGATGTACTTGAAGACGAGCCGCTCGACATAGGGGCCATCCCCAAAATATTGAGGGTTCGCGACCAGCTCGAGATGATCGCCCGCGACGCGCTGCGCCCATTTGAATGCACCGGTGCCGACAGGTGCCTGATTGAAGGCGGCAGCGTTGGGATCGGCCTCTTTCTCAAGAATGTGCTTGGGCACCATAAAGGTTTCGGTGAGGAACGACAGATAAGGGGCGAAAGCCTCCTCCATCCGCCAGGTAAGCTCAGTCGGCGAAACCACCGTGATATCTCGTACCAGTGAATGCCCGCCCGTGCGCCAGGCGCGGAAGTTCGGGTTGGTTATGAGCTCGAGAGTGAACTTCACATCCTCGGCGGTGAAGGGCTCGCCATCGTGCCAGCGAACGTCATCACGCAGGCGGACGCGCCACTTCAGACCGTCCTCCGAAATGCCGCCGTTCTGCTGTGTTGGCACTTCGGCGGCAAGATTGGGCTGAAGAACACCCTTCGGATCCATGCGGAAGAGGGCGTCGAATAGGGAAAAATGGACCGCATCGTCTACCTCGATATGGGCCATCAGCGGATGGAAGACGGTGGGTTCCTGCGAAAGCCCGACGACGACGCGACCGGTTGGGCTAGCAGTATCGGCAAAGGCAGGCTTGCCGAGCAGGTTGGGAGCGGCAAAGCACGCAATGCCGCCCGCTGCCATGAGGCGTAGCGCGTCGCGTCGAGAATAGCCCGATTTCGTTGTAGAATCTTTCGTCATGATATTTCCTCCCTAGTTGTATTTCGGCCGTAGCTCTCAAAAGTTAACGGCAATCGGTCGAGTGTGCCTCGGTCGCTCCCCGGGAATCGCCGCCACCAACTCGCGCGTGTAGGCCGATTGCGGGTCCAGAAAGATTTGAGATGGCGGGCCGCGCTCGACGATCTCCCCTTTCTGCATCACTGCGATTTCGTCGCAGATCTGGCTGGCGACGCGCAGATCATGGGTGATGAAGATCATCGAAACGCCAGTTTCCCGCTGGATCTGGTCTAGCAGCTTGAGGATTTGGGCCTGGATAGACACGTCGAGCGCAGAGACTGCCTCGTCGGCAATCAGCAGCTTGGGCTTGAACATCAAGGCCCGGGCGATGCCGATGCGCTGGCGTTGCCCGCCGGAAAACTCGTGCGGATAGCGGCCGAAGGCACCGGCATCGAGACCGACATGGGCCAGCAACGCTCGCGCCTCCTCACGCGCCTGAGCATAAGGCATGCCGTGGGCGACGGGACCGACGGTCAGGATTTGTCCAATGGTCGAACGCGGGTTGAGCGAAGCGAAGGGATCCTGGAAGATCATCTGGATCCGCGGCCGCAGCGGTCGAAATTCGGTTTCCGAAAGCTTGGCGATGTCGCGGCCCTCGAACAGAATTTGCCCGCCATCGCTGTCTTGCAGTTTGATCAAAAGCCTTCCCAGCGATGATTTGCCGGAACCGCTCTCGCCGACGACGCCGAGCGTGCGTCCCGCAGTCAGATCGAATGAAACGTCCTTCACCGCAGGCACAATGCGCTGGCTGCCGAACAGGGCACTGCCGCTGCGATAGGTCTTGGACAGCCCTTCGACCTTCAGGATCGTCTCGTTGCTCGCCTTCTCCTGAACTGCTCGATCCTTGCCCGTCAGGTGCGGGACGGCGGCGATCAGGCGCTGTGTATAGGGGTGGGTCGGGGATTTGAGAACCTGTTCGGCGGTACCTTGCTCGACAACGCGGCCCTTTTCCATCACCACGACACTGTCGGCGATCTCAGCCACGACACCGAAGTCATGGGTGATGAACATCACGCTCATGCCCTTGCGGCGCTGAATGTCACGGATCAGCTTCAGGATCTGCGCCTGTGTGGTGACATCGAGGGCCGTGGTCGGCTCGTCCGCGATCAGAACGGTGGGTTCGAGAGCGAGCGCCATGGCGATCATGACGCGCTGACGTTGCCCGCCCGACAGCCGGAACGGATACTGGTAGTACATGAGTTCCGGATCGGGCAACCCGACTTCCGTCAGCAGCTCGATGGCGCGATTGCGCCGCGACGCCTTGGTGCCCACGCCATGAGCCGTCAGAACTTCGGTAATCTGCTCGCCAACCGTCATCAGCGGGTTGAGCGCCGAAAGCGGATCCTGGAAAATCATCGATACGACGCGACCGCGCAGTCCTCGCAGCTTCTTCGCCGGCGCGCCGATAATGGCTGTGCCGTCGAGATGAATAGCGCCGGACGAGACCGGGATCAGCTTCGGCAAAAGCCCCATGATTGTGTTCGCCGTCACCGACTTGCCTGAGCCTGACTCGCCGATAATGCACAGAATCTGGCCCCGCTTGAGATCAAACGAGATGTTCTCGACGGCATGGGTCCGTTCCATGCCTTTCGGCAGGTCGACCGTCAGGCCACGCACCGAAAGCGCTGTGTCCTCTCCAGAAACAGCCTCTGTTCCAGCAGCCATCGAGATTCCTCCCTTTTCAACGGAGCCGTTACCTTGCAATTTTACTCGCGGTTATGCGCGCTTATGCGCCAATCGATCTGAAACAGGCGCAGCATGCACTCCCTGTACTTCAGCGCCCTCGCTACCAATTTTGGTTTGTCGCGCAATCAATATAAGATTGGTATTGCAATTGGTGTCAATATAGATCAATTTGGTTGGGGCAAAATAATTAGCGAGGACTCATGAGCGTGGTCTTGAAGGACTTCATCGAGGCGGAAGGTCTGGAGCCCGGGGATCGGTTACCGCCTGAGCGCGATCTGGCGGTTAAACTCGGGCTGCCCCGCACTGCACTTCGACGGATGCTTGCTTCTCTTGAGAAGGAGGGCCGCCTCATCAGGCACGTGGGAAGGGGGACCTTTATCGCTGGCAGCGGGGTTACCTCGACGGCCCTGCGTCGCCCGCCAGGCAGTACGGGAGACACGTTGCGCACGTATCCGGCCGAAGTCTTCGAGGCTCGGCTGATCATGGAGCCCAAGATCGCCGCCTTGGCGGCGTTACGGGCAACCAGCCAGGAAATCGACGAAATGCAGAAGTCGATCGATCGGGGCAGCGCGGCGGAAACCCTGGTCGAATTCGAGAAATGGGACGCCGTCTTTCACCGCATCATCGTCGGAGCCGCGCGCAACGGTCTTCTCGCCTCGCTCTATGAGGGCATTCACACAGTACGAGCGGGAAACCTCTGGGGGAAAATGAAGGAGCAGTCACTAACCCCTGAGCGCATGAAGGCCTATATCGCCAAGCATCAGGCCACTCTTGACGCCATCAAAGATCGCGACAGCAGAGAGGCCGAGCGAAACATGTACGACCACATCGTCGAAGCGAGAGCGAATATACTTGGCCCAAATACCTGAGCACCAGACAGCGATCCTGATTGAAGCGTGTTGCGGCGTCTTCACGTTGTGAGGATGGGGTTCCAATGCGATCCACGCGCCGCAAGGCCGCTCAAGACGCAGCATGGAAATCCTGTTGAATGGCGGCGAGAAGCCAAGATACAAATGGGTCGACCCCAGCCGACTTCTTTGCCAGCGCTGACCGGATGATGCCGTAATGTGAGCCATCTGGCTGAAAGCCGAGTGGCGCGGCGAGGCGGCCTTTGCGGATATCGTCAAGGGCAATGATCTCGGGGCACATGGCCACACCCAGACCGCCGGCTGCCGCCTCCACCATCAGGAAATGATGGTCGAGAAAGCGCGTCGAGCGCGGCTTCGGCGCGTCGGGATTGGCGACGGTCCACTTCCGCCAAGCATCCGGCCGGGTGTTTGCGGCAAGCGCGACATAATCACCGGCCGTAAACCGATCCGTCATGGCGGGATGCATGACAGGACCGACTTGCTCTTCGATCAGCCGTTCGACCTGCCAGTTCGCATCGATGGCGAAGTCCAGCCTGCGGATCGCGAGTGTGATACGGTCGCGCGCAAAATCGAAGCCCCCACCACCGACGGAGAGGTGAAGGTCGATCTCGGGATGGCGATCCTGGAACTCCGAGAGTCGCGGGATCAGCCAGCGCATGGCGATAGACCGTTCGCAGGAAACGACGATCGGTGGTGACGCGTCGACTTTGCGAATATCCTCCAACGCCGACGCAACGAGCGCCAGAGCGTTCGTCGTCGCCTGCGCGAGGCGCGTACCCTCTCCCGTAAGCCTCAGGCCGCGCCCATCGGGTTCCAGCAAACTCGTTTGGAGGTGTTCGGAAAGTTTGGATACGCGCCGGCTGACCGCACCATGCGTCAGGTTTAACTCAGACGCGGCCGCACGCACGGAACCCAGGCGGGCAACGACCTCAAAGGCCCGCAGATCATCGAGGGAAGGAAGGTCCGAACGCTTCATTGGTGACAATCTATCACCAATACACGTTAGATCATATCGATTTTTCTCTTATAACTTGGAGAGTAGCCTTGTGGTCATGGCAGAAACCATTGACCAGATCAAACACGTTGTCGTCGTCGCAGACGACCTAACAAGCGCGGCGGATGGGGCAATCGCTTTCCTGGAACGCGGCTATATCCCTCGTATATGCAGAATGGGATCGGAGAACACCCATGTCAGTCTCGTCTCCATCGACACCGGCAGTCGCACGCTCGGTGAAACCGATGCCGCGCATGTGACGCGCCAAGCGGTAACCAGGCTCGCAGACAGGCCGTTCCTGTATAAGACGATTGACTCCACTCTGCGGGGCCATATCCGCGTGGAAATTGCCGCCGCATTTGTGGCCAGCGGCCGAGCACGGTTGGTCGTCGCGCCTGCTTTTCCCGCTGCCGGGCGAACGACGATCGACGGGATTCAGTTGCTGCACGGCGAGCCGGTTGCCCAAACGGCGTACAGCCGCGACCCTGTCCATCCCGCCCACACGTCTCGCATCGAAGACTTGATCGAGCCCAGCCTCGGCCCCATCGCTAAAATTTCGGAGCACACCGAGGACGGCGAGATCGGGAAGGCCATTGGCAGCGCTCCGGTGGTCATCGTGGATGCATGCGACCAGGTGATGCTGAATCGTCGGGTTGCGGAGATCGCGAAACACGGCCCGGTGCTGTGGGTCGGCTCGCCGGGCATGGCGGAAGCGCTGGCGACGGTAGTCGAGCGGTGCACAGGCCGGCACACCTTCACGCCCGAAGCCACGCCGCGCCGTGTTCTCGTGCTTGTCGGCAGCGCAAATCCTGTCAGCCATTCCCAGTGCGACGCATTGGCCGCGACAGGTGCTTCAGTCGCAATGCGTGCGACGGATATCGACGAGGCAGCCTCTGTCGTCTGCATCCGTACACCACAGATCCGAACCAGCGACCCGGCGAAGCCTCTCGCCATACTGGTGGACGAGGCAGAGATCGCTTTATCCCGGCATCGATACGACGCCATCGTCGCAACGGGCGGAGAAACGATGCACGCCCTTTTGGAACGGCTCTCCATTCACGCTTTCGATTTGATCCGCGAACTCGAGCCCGGCTTTCCCCTCGGCTGCGCTCCTCTTGCCGATGGACGAATGATGCTGCTCGCCATGAAAGCAGGCGGATTCGGTTCCGCCATGACGCTGCACAATGCCGCCGAGGCCATTCGCCGAATTGGAAAGGAGCCCGCATGAACACCTCCCTGCCGCTCGCCGTCACCATGGGCGATCCATCCGGCATCGGGCCGGAGATCGTGGCAAAGACGATGCTTGCCCGCACCGACCTCCGTCGCAGTGTCGTCATTGGCGATCCGGCCGTGATGACGAAGGCCATCGCCAGCCTCGGCGGCGGTCTGCAATTGAACGAGATCCATGACATCGCCGACGCGAAGCCGGATGGCGCCCTGAATATCCTCGCCGCCTCCCGCATCGAAACCCCACCCGCACTCGGCAGGGTGAGCGCCACCAGCGGCCGTATGGCCTATGATGCCATCGTTGCCGCGATCGAACTCGCCAGCACGGGCAAAGTCGCCGGCATCGTGACGGCGCCGATCCACAAGGAGGCGCTCGCCGCTGCGGGGCTTCCATACCCCGGCCACACGGAAATTCTCGCAGAAAAAGGCGGCGCCGGGCGCGTGGCGATGATGCTCGCCAATGACGATATCCGCACCGTTCTTGTAACGATCCATTGTTCGCTGGCACAGGCGATCCGCCAAGCGGATTTTCCGGCACAGATGTCCGCGATACGCCTCGCCCACCAGGGAGGTCGTGCGTTGGGAATCGCCCGCCCCCGCATCGCCGTTGCCGGGCTCAATCCGCATGCCGGCGAGGGCGGTCTCTTCGGAGACGAGGAAATCCGCATCATCGCGCCCGCCATCGCGGCAGCGCGCGCGGATGGCATAGACGCCAGCGGCCCCTGGTCCGGCGATACGGTTTTCATGCAGGCGCGAAACGGCCGCTTCGACGTGGTCGTCGCGCAGTATCACGACCAGGGGCTGATCCCCGTCAAATATCTCGGACTGGAAAAGGGCGTGAACATCACGCTCGGCCTGCCCTTTGTGCGCACAAGCCCCGACCACGGCACGGCCTTTGATATCGCCGGCTGTGGCATCGCCGATCCGAGAAGTCTCGAAACAGCGATCGACTACGCCCGCCGACTGGCGCAGGCACCGTGCGACCAGGAGGATTGACATGACCCCCATCGATTTCATCTTCATGCTGACCCGCAATGACCGGACGATCCCGGATGCGCTGCCGCAGCTTCCCCTGGTGCTTTCTGCGGGTGTCCGTCATATCGGCTTCAAGGATATCGGCCTGCCCTTTGAGGTGCTTTCCGAGCTTAACCGGGAAATCCGGGCCGCAGGCGCGAAGAGTTATCTCGAAGTGGTCTCACTCGACCGCGCCAGCGAAATCGAGTCGGTGCTCGCCGGCCTCACGCTCGGCGTTGACTATCTGCTTGGCGGCACCCATGTCGACGACGTCCTTCCCCTCCTCAAGGGAAGTGGTATCCGCTACTACCCCTTCCCCGGCCGCATCGCGGGCCATCCCAGCGTTCTGGAGGGTTCCCAAGCGGAGATCATTGCAAGCGCAAAAGAGCTTGCCGCCCGCGAGGGCGTGCACGGCCTCGATCTCCTCGCCTATCGCGCCGATGTCGATGTCGCTGACCTCATCCGCGCCGTCTGCGACGCCGTCGCGAAGCCCGTCATCGTCGCAGGTTCGATCGACCGCGCCGAGCGCATCCACGCCGTCGTCAGCGGCCGGGCCGCCGGCTTTACGGTCGGCACCGCCGCTCTCGAAGGCCGCTTCCCTGCGGTCATTCCAGGCTTGACTCATCAGCTACTGGCGATCAACTCCATAAAGAACCAGGCGAAAGCGTTAGCCGCGCAATAATGGAGAATGCACGTGGCAGGCGCTCTGAGCATGCAAGTAGGATCCCCGTCTCGCCTCACGTCGACGGTTCGAGCCACCTCGCCATCGATGGTTTTCACGAACAGGGGCAGAAGTACCTACCCGAACCTAAGATAGCTGTGCGCGAGCCCGTTGTTCAAATGCCCGCCATTGCGGCCGGAGGCGCCCCAGCCGACCTTTTTCGCCTCCAGCACGGCGACCTTGGCGCGTGCCCTAGCGAGCTGCCGGGCGGCGCCGAGGCCGGTGAAGCCACCGCCGATCACCGCGACGTCGTAATGGCCATAGACGGGTGCGAAGGCCGGGGCGGTGTCGTGCCAGTAGGACAGGAATTTCATGGCGGTGCGCTTGCTCGCTGCCCTCAGCCCGGTCGTAGCAGGCGAAGTGTTGATGAGATTCTATGGCCGAAACAGGTTCGTCAGCGGCAGGTGCCCCTTCACGACCGGCGATTTCAGCACGACGAAGCTGAAATACTTGTCTATGCCGACCTCCAACTCGACCAGCCGCTCCATGATCTCTTGATATTCGCCGATCCCGGCGGTCACGAATTTCAAGAGGTAGTCGTAGCCGCCCGAGACCACATGGCATTCGATTAGTTGATCGATCTTCTCGACGGCGGCGAGGAAGCGTGTAAAGTCGATCTGCCGGTGGTTCTTTAGCGTCACCTCGGTGAACACCGTTAACGTCTGTCCCAACTTGCCGACATTGATCTGCGCCGAATAGCCCTCGATATAGCCCTCCGACTGCAGCTTCTTCACGCGCATGAGGCAGGGGCTCGGCGATAGATTCACCACCTCCGAAAGCTCCACATTTGTCATTCGGCCATGCTGCTGCAGCACGTGCAGGATCTTGATGTCGATCCGATCTAGTTTCATGGACCTAGCTTTCGCTGATGAGAATAGCGAGTGTATTCGGCTGCCGAGGCAGCCGACGTTACACCTGCGCAACGGCCTTCTTGAGCGCGCTTTCCATGGCTTCGAGGAACCGATCCACATGCTCCGCCTGGCAGATCAGTGGGGGACGCACCTTCAGCGTATCCTCGTTGGCGCCCGTCGTGCTGATGAGAACGCCATCGTCACGCATCAGGTTTACGATATCCAAAGCCATGGCTCGCCGGCTGGCCTCTCCCGCTCCATCCAACCCGATGTCGATGCCGAAGAACAGCCCGGCGTTTCGGACGCCGCGAATACCGGGGTGCAGCTTGGCAAGATGCTCCAACCCCAACCGCAGGCGCTCGCTCATGGCAAGCGCATGCTCGGGGATCCGATCCCGATGCAAAATAGTCAGGACGGCGTCGGCTGCCGCGATCCCGACAGTATTGCCACCGAAGGTGTTTGAATACCGGGCAGTAGCGCCAAAGCGATCCATCGGTGCCTTGCGGCCAACAACCGCGCCGATTGGAAATCCATTGCCCATGGGCTTGCCGAGGGTAACGAGGTCCGGAACAAATTCGTGTCGCTCAAAACCCCACATATGTGTGCCCGTCCGCCCGAATCCCGGCTGAACTTCATCGGCAATCACGAGGCCACCCGCCTCCTGCACCGCCTTGACTCCGCCGGCGATGAAGCCAGGCGGGTCCACCCAGACGCCGTCGCTGGAGAAAATGCTGTCGATGAGGAGGGCCGCGACGCCAATGCCACGCCGATTCAAATCGGCGATAGCGGAGCGAACCTGTTCTTCAAAAAATTCCGCAGCTTGCCGGTCCGGCACGCCCGCGGGACCGTGCAGCGACACCATACGGACGGCAGGACTGAGCTTGACGGCGTCGCCCAGATTGGGCGACGCCATCGCCGTGGCCGCGCTGGTGCCGTGATAGGCATGGGAAGAGACAATCACGCCCTCGCTGCCGCTGGTCAGCCGGGCGATCCGGAGCGCCAGATCGTTCGACTCGCTACCCGTGCAGGTGAAGACAACGCGGTTCAGCTCCTCGGGAAAGGTGGCCACGAGCCGTTCGGCGTAATCGACAAGCCTCGGCTCGAGATAGCGGGTATTTGCGCTAATTCGGCTGGCTTGTTCCGCCATGGCAGCGTTGATCTCTGGATTGCAATGCCCAAGAGAGGGCACATTGTTATAGAAATCCAGATAGCGACGTCCGTCGGGGTCGTAGAGCCATATGCCCTCGCCGCGAACGAAATGTACCGGTCGGCGGTATTGGAGCCTGTAGGAGGCTCCGAGTACGCTGTCGCGCCGGGCGATCAGCTCAGATTCGCGGGGGGGAATTGTGGCTTCCCCGGGGGTAAAGCGGTTGGGCATGAGATCTGTGGACATAGCTTTGATCCTGCTTAAGTTTCCACCGCGAGAAGGTCGCGAGTTACCGTACTCATTCCAAGGCGAGTGACGAAACACTCGGAGTGCCTTCGGCAACGCCGAACTAAGGCACCGCGCGATGCACAGCCATCTCCGCCTCCCCGACGCCTAACGCCGATAGGATAGCGAGCCCGCGCTCGGCCCGGGCCACGTTCTTCTTGATATATGCTGCCTCGGCCGGAAACAGCCCGGCTCGCCAGTAGTTGATTAGGATGAGGGCGCTTTGCCGCGCCTGTATCAGCCCGACGAGCAGTTTTGCCTCAAGCGCGGAAAGCGGGCGCACTGAAGCATAACCAGCGATGAGATTTTCTGCGCCCCCCAGAGCCAAAGACGGGTCCGTCACGACGTGGCTTGCCGCAATCGCGAGATCCTGGATCCGTGGGCCCCAGCAACCGTCGCCGAAATCGATAAACGCGACTCCATTATCGGTCAGGAGCGCGTTGAACGGGCTGGGGTCATTGTGCGTGACCTGCCATGCTACCTCGCGCAGTTGCGGCTCGATAAGCTCGACATAATTGCGCATGGCAAGACGCACGGAATCTGCAACGGGTCCTGAAGGCAGATGCTCCTCCAGTTGCATTAGCCTCGGCCAACATCCGACATGCCAAAGGACCGGGCGGTGCATGGCGGGCAACTTCAGAGGCTCGAGAGCCAAACTGAGCCTGCCGAGCGCCTGGCCGACCCGGTAAAGGACGTCCGGAGTTGCGTTCGCCTGGTGCAGCGGCACCCCCGGAAGTCGGGTCTGCAGGTAGCCGCAAATCTCCTCCTCTTCGAACATGAGCGTACCGCCACTGGTACGCACAATGTGAGGTGCTGCAAAACCGGAAGCGCCTTCCAGCCCTGCGAGGGCCGCAACCTGGAAGCGGAAACTGTCTCTTCCTTCCGGCCGCGCTGACGTTTTGAGGATCAACCGACCGCCGTTGGACAGGGTGACGTCCGCGGTACACTCGACTTCCGAGGACAGGACCATGATCGTTCCCGTCAGACCGTAGTGGCGTAGTAGCAGCTCACCCGACACGCGCGCTTCCGCCGCGCTTGGCTTTGTCGTCAGAATAGCGGCGGCGGCCCGAAAATACACTTCAGTGAAAGGCATGCCGACCGACTGGGTGCCGTCGAGATGACCCTCGCCGTCGTCCGGAAGCGCATCGTTACAAGCATCCAAGATTGAGACCTCGCACTGTTTGGAGCGGCATGCTCTGCGGCATCCGAGAAGCGACCGTCGAGATGGCATCCATTCCGCGACACCCAGCCCTGATAAGGTCGGGCGATTTCTGCTGAAGGCGGGCGGACCACCGTCCCGCCTTCAGCACGATTGTCTCGGTCCCAGCTCTGGGAATTACCTCGCTCGCGCTGGGCCCGTGATGCCACCGCCGAACATGGCGGCACCGTAATGGTCCTTCTCGACCCCTCGACACTCCGGCAAACCGAGGTTCGTTATCGGGCCGCTGGAAGAGAGGTTTTCAGATGTAATTCAGGCTTCCTCAGAGCCCGACAACGCCTGGCAATTCCGAGATGCCGGCGATCTCGGTATAACCGTAATAGGGATTGGCCGGCTCGTGACCGCGATTGACCCAAACCTTATTCTTGATCCCGAGGTCATGAGCGGACATCAGATCGTAGCGGAACGAGGAGGAGCAATGCAGTATGTCCTCCGGACCGCAGCCAAGCATGTCGAGCATATATTCGAAGGCCCGGAAGTGCGGCTTGTAGGCCTGAGCCTCTTCGGCGGTGTAAACGGCGTGGAAAGGCGCGCCGAGCTTCTCGACGTTGGACATGATCTGCGAGTTCATTGCATTTGACAGGATGACCAGCGGAATCTCCTTGGCCACCTTGGCAAGCCCAGCCGGAACGTCCGGATGCGGCCCCCAGGTGGGAACGCGTTCGTATACCATCTGGGCGTCTTCGTCCTTGAAGTCGACGCCGTTGCGTTTGCAGGTCCTCGCCAGTGCGTTATGGACCACCTCCGCATAGGGCTTCCAGTCGGCCATGACTTCATCGAGTCGGTACGCCGAGAAGTCCGCGATGAATTGCAGCATCTTCTGCTCGCTCATGCGGTCGCCGTAAAGATCGCGTGCCGCCTCCGCCATCTGAAAGTTGATCAGCGTGCCGTGGCAGTCGAAGGTGATGTATTTTGGGCGGAAAGTGGTCATGCGCTTCGTCCTTTTTTGGCGGGGATCTGTTTCCGTATGAAAAATCATAAGTCCGCCTCAGCCGCTGTACCGTCCGGATTCCCCGGCTCGTCAGCAGAAAATTCTGGACCAAATGTCAGGTTGGCTCTTTCGATTGCGCGGGGACGGTGATCCCTGCCGCCGAGGCGCCGAGGGCGGAGCCTCCAAGGGACAACAACAACCCGCTTTTCAGCACCTGCCGCAAACTCTTCGTCAAGCGCTCGCTCGGCTCCGGCTATGCCGGCATCGACAACACGCTGTTCTACCAGGATGGCACGACAATGCTCGTCGCGACGCCAAGAAGGTCACCTAGGAGATCGTCAAGGCGTCGATCCTCGGAGGTGCGGGCTCCAGCCCCGTGGCTGTGCTCCAAGGCGCCTCGAGTAATCCTCATAACCGCTTCAGAATGGCTTCTGATGCCTTCTCCGCGATCATGATCACCGGCGAGTTCGTATTGCCGGAGACAATCGTCGGCATGATGGAGGCGTCGATGACACGCAATCGGCCGATGCCGTGCACGCGTAGCTTCGCGTCCACCACTGCCATAGTGTCACTTCCCATCTTGCAGGTACCGACGGGGTGGAAGATGGTCGTCGCAATGTCGCCGGCGCGGCGGATCAAATCCTCGTCGCTGTCGTGCTTGCGGCCGGGAAGCATTTCCTGGGGTCGGAATCGCGCGAGCGCCTTCGTTTCCATGAGGCTGCGGGCGTGCCGGATGGACTTCGCCGCAAGCAGTCGATCGCCGGCGGTGGAGAGATAATTTGGGCGGATCTCCGGTGGCGGTGCCGCATCACGCGCGGTGACATGCGCTGTGCCGCGGCTCTCCGGCCGGAGATTGCAGACGGACACCGTAACGGCGGGATAGCGGTGCAACGGCTCACCGAGCCGGTCTGTACTAAGCGGCTGAACGTGATACTCGAGATCGGCCGTCGCGACGGCCGGATCGCTCTTGGCGAAGATCCCGAGTTGGCTCGGCGCCATGGAGAGCGGGCCGGATCGGCTGATGGCATATTGCAGACCCATGCCGACCCGGCTGAAGACGTTGTGATAGAGCTGATTTAGCGTACGCGCGCCTTCAATCCTGAAGACTGTGCGTATCTGCAGGTGATCCTGAAGGTTCTCGCCGACGCCCTGAAGTTCGTGGTGGACGGGAATGCCAAGGGTGGACAGCAGGTCCGGCCGACCGACGCCCGACAGCTCCAGGATTTTCGGCGAGTTGATGGCGCCAGCCGACAACACCACTTCGCGTGATGCATGAGCGATCCAGAGGCGGCTGCCAAGGCGGAAACGCACGCCGGTGACCATCTTGCCGTCAAACTCCAGCCGTTCGGTCTCGGCCCCGGTCAGGACGCGCAAATTCTTTCGTTTCATTGCCGGCCGCAGGAAGGCTTTCGTTGTGTTCCAGCGCACGCCGCCGCGCTGGTTGACTTCGAAATAGCCGGAACCCTCGTTGTCGCCGCCGTTGAAATCATCTGTCTTCGGGATGCCGAGCTCTTCCGCCGCATCGCGGAAGGCATCGAGGATCGGCCAAGAGAGGCGCTGGCGCTCGACGCGCCACTCGCCGCCCGTCCCGTGCATGGCGGACTTGCCGCGGTAACTGTCCTCCGACTTCAGGAAATAGGGCAGCACGTCGTCCCAGCCCCAGCCCACATTGCCCGCCTGCCGCCAGCCGTCATAGTCGGCAGCCTGCCCGCGCATGTAGATCATGCCGTTGATCGACGAGCA
The DNA here is from genome assembly GCF_002531875.1 of Sinorhizobium sp. FG01. NCBI lineage: Bacteria > Pseudomonadati > Pseudomonadota > Alphaproteobacteria > Hyphomicrobiales > Rhizobiaceae > Sinorhizobium > Sinorhizobium sp. FG01. The sequence continues at coordinate 82,563 of NZ_NWTB01000013.1, read as the reverse complement.
GCCGCCGAGCACCTTGCCGCGCGGATAGTTCAGCGCGCGGCCGTTGAGGCCGGCTTCCGCCGCCGTCTTCATCATCCAGTCGGTGCGCGGATTGCCCATGCAGTAGAGATAGCCGATCGGCACATGGACCCAATGGTAGCGGTCGCTGCCGCCCGCTTCGAGCAGCAACACTCGATTCTTGGGATCGGCCGAGAGCCGGTTTGCGAGAACGCAGCCAGCCGAACCGGCACCGACGATAATGAAGTCATATATGCCTTCGTCGGCCGGCATTTCAGTGTCATGCACGGTCATGCTGCAACTCCCGTCTCCCGGCCTGTGGTTGCCGAAAGCCGCCGCCAAAGCGGGGTCATCGCCTCCGCTATGTCCCTGTAGAGCGCATAGCGGCGATGATAGTGCGCGGCGAGCACGCTATTCGGTCTGTAGTGCCGGTCGACACGTACCATGGCAGCCGCGCCCTCTGTGAAATCGGCGAAGAGGCCGACGCCCGCCCCCGCCGCGATCGCCGCACCCAGCGCGCCCGTTTCCCGCGAGACCGAGACGGAGACGGGAACGCCGAGCAAATCGGCAAAGATCTGCGGCCAGAGGCGGCTGCGCGATCCGCCGCCAGAGAGCACTGCCTCGTCGAAGGACGCGCCTGCCTTGCGGATCGTCTCTATATGCTGGCGATGACCGAAGGCAACGCCTTCGAGCAGGGCACGGATTAGATGTCCCTTGGTGTGCCAGCCGGCAATTCCGTAGAAGCCCGCCCGCGCGTGGCCGTCCCGCTGGGCGCCGTAGAGATAGGGGTGGTAGAGCGGATCATCCGCCGCAGGCTCGACGGCAGCCGCCAGCGCGCAGCAGGCGTCGAAGGGCGAGAGGCTCTCCGCATGCTGCCCCTCGAAGAACTCGCGCACAAGCCATTCGAGATTGGCTGCCGAGGTAGCGCTGTTTTCCATCGCCATGTAGCGGGTGCGATCGAAGGTCGAGGACATGAAGACGGGGCCATCGAGGTCGGGACCGTCGATGATGACCTGGTTGATGCTCCAGGTGCCGGCGATGATCGAGGCACTGCCGGTGCGCGATACGCCCGAGCCAAGCGCCGAGGCGACGACGTCGAACAGCCCGCCGATCACCGGCGTGCCCGCGGCAAGACCGGTCTCTCTCGCCACCGCCTCCGTCACCATGCCGGCGATGTCGGTGCTTTCGATAAGTGGCGGCAGGAGGTCCATGCAATCGGCCAGGCCATAGGCCTCCATCAGCGTTCTGTCATAGCGGCGCGCTGCGAGATCGAGCAGGCCGGCGCCCGACATGTCCGAGACTTCGCTGACGCGGCTGCCGGTCAGGCGGTTGACGACGAAATCCTTGGAGAAGAACACCGTGCCGATGCGCCTGAAGACCTCCGGCCTGTGGCGCTTCAGCCAGGCGAGGAGGGTCGGCGTCTGCGAGGACCAGGGGCGCTGACGCGCGATCGGATAGGTCTGCTCGCCGACCCCTTCGGCGGCCCATTCCTCGACGAGGGCGGTCGCCCTCGTATCCAGTGACTGGATGCCGAGCAGCGGCTCGCCGTACTTGTCGAGCGCATAAAGCCCATTGCCGTGACCGGCGCAGCCGATCGCGGCGATGTCGCTCGCCGCAATCCCCGCGTTGTCGAGGCAGGCGCGAATGACGCGCTTGGCATTGGCCCAGAGCTCGCTGAGATCGCGTTCGACATGCCCGGGGCACGGCATGCGGCTATGCCCCTCCTCCCCGGCCTGCGCCAGCTCCCGGCCCGTCCGATCGAAGATCACCGCTTTGATGACGGTGTTGCCAGCGTCGAGCCCTAACAGATAGTTTTGCATTCTGAGCCCCTTCCAAGGTCTGTGCCGCGCCTCACCCTTGCTGATAGAGTGCGAAGGCCTCCTCACCGCTCGCGTCCTCATGAACGATTGCCATCAGCCCGCGCACCACGGCGCTCGGTTTGGCGTGCTGGTAGATGTTGCGCCCATAGACCATGCCCATAGCACCCTGCCGCATCAAGGCGGCAGACTTGTCGAAGACGGCGCGAAGGTCTTCCTTGCCGCCGCCGCGCACGAGCACCGGGCAGCGCGCCGCTTCGACTACACGATGGAAATCCTCCGGATTCGTCGTCGGGTCAGCCTTGATGATGTCCGCGCCCATCTCGCGGGCAAGCCGCGTCAGCGTGACGATCTTGTCGGCGTCGCCGTCGACCATGTAGCCGCCGCGTTCGGTTACCGGCTGCATGACGAGTGGTTCAATCATCAGCGGCATGCCGTACTCTTCGCAGTCTGCCCGCACGCGCGAAATGTTCTGGACGCATTGGCGGAACAGATCGGGCTCATCCGGCAGCATGAAGAGATTGACCACCACGCAGGCGGCATCCATCTGCAATGCGCCGATCAGCGGTTCGGCCTCGTTCTGCAACACCGCCCACATGTCGCGATGGCGGATGCGGTTATAGGGATTGCCCATGTCGATGCGCATGACGAGAGCCGGCTTGTCCTTGCCGGGAAGGTCCTGCAACAGGTCGGCCTGGCCGTGGTTCATCTGGATCGCGTCAGGTCTGGCATCGACCAGCGCCTTTACGACGGCTGGCATATTCTCCAGGCCATCGAGAAAGGACGGCTCGTTGCACACGCCGTGATCGATCGCCACGTCCAGGCAACGGCCGTCGCCGAACAGTCGGTTCACCCGGACCTTGCGGTTGTGTCGCATAATTCACTCCTTTGTTCGTTCCTTGCGGAAAGGGTTGCCTCCGCGACGCCGTGGCGCTCGCGCATGAGGGTGAGAAAACGGCTGTGCTCCTCGGCCTTGCGCGGCGCCGGCCAGCCTTTTTCGGCTGCAAGCAGGTCGAGCGCGGCCTCGGCCATGTCGAGGGAAAGCTCACCGGTGATGGCGAGTGTCGTGCGTCGGAGGAGCAGATCGTCCAGATACTCGACCGCCTCCGTGCGGATGAGATGCAGGAGCTCCCGGGCGCTGTAGCCGGCATGGGGCAAGCGGTGGTCCGGCCCCGCCGCGGCGAAGCGGGCGACGTCTTCCGCGTCTGTGCCGTAGCGCTCGAAAAGCGTTGCGGCGCGATCGGGGGGAAGGCCTGTCGAGTCCGACAGGTCCCGGATCCAGCCGTTACGGTTTTCTGGAAATGCGCGTCCGCCGCCGAAAGTGCGATCGGCCGTATCGACGCAGCGGCTATGGCCGAGCCGTTCCAGCGCCATATCGGCGGCCAGCTCGCCGAAGGATCGGAAAGTCGTCCACTTGCCGCCTATCATGCAGAGCACCGGCGGCCCGCCTTCGCGGGCTTGGAGCATGGTGCAGAAATGGTCGCGTGGAATGCGGCCGGTGAAGCTGTCGTTGCTCGCCGGCAGCGGGCGTACGCCGGCAAACTGAAAGACAATTTCTTCCGGTCGGATGCGCACGCCCGGCAGCACGAAGGCAAGCGATTGCAGGATATAGTCCCGCTCATCGGCTTCGCACCGCGCAGCATCGGGATCGTCGACGCGGATATCCGTCGAGCCAACCAGCACCTTCCCGAGATAGGGAAACAGAATGCAAATGCGTCCGTCCTCGTTCTCGTAGTAGATCATGTGCCCGTCGAGCATGTCGTGGAGCGCAGGATTGTCGATGATCAGATGCGAGCCTTTCGTGCCACCTATAAGCGGCGCGGGTCGGTCGCCTGCAGGAAACAGTGTAGCGTTTGCCATGTCGATCCAGCCGCCGGTGGCGTTGATGACCAGCCGCGGCCGTATCGCGAGTCTTTCGCCGGAAAGGCTGTCATGCAGCAGGAATTCCCCGGCATCGGCCTGCTCCATCGTCGCGTAGTTCAGGGCACAAGCATTCGCCCCGGCGGACAGAGCGTCGCGCAACAGCTCGACGCCGAGTCGCTCGGGATGACTGACCCAGGCATCGTAATAGGTCGCGGAGCTTAGAACTGCCGAATTGAGCGCCGGCCATTTTTCCAGCGTCGCCTTGCGGCCGCGGAACTGGTGGCGCGGCATCAGCGCACGCTTGCGCGTCAAGAAATCGTATATGCCGAGACCGGCCTTAACGGTGACGGTACCTCGACGGCTGGGGCGGCGGGTGAGACCGAGAAAGCGCACGATGCCGTTGGCAAGACCGGAGAAGACATCGAAGATCGGCACCGTAGTCGGCAGCGGAGCGACATAGTGGGGGGCGTTACGCAGCAGCCGGTCGCGCTCAACGAGCGACTCCCGCACCAGGCTGAACTCACCATTCTCTAGATAGCGCAGACCGCCGTGGACCATGCGCGACAGCGCAGCGCTTGCTCCGGAGCAATAGTCCCCCTTCTCGACCAGCAGCACGCTCGCGCCCTGCAGCGCCAGCTCGCGGAAAACGCTGATCCCGTTGATACCGCCGCCAAGGACGCACACGTCCACCTTCGGGCTTTGGCGAAGCCCGTCCAAAGTCTCTTTTCGGTTCATATGACAGTCCGCTATCCGTCCATGTTGGCCAGCTTCGCCGAAACGGCCGCTTCGATGGCTGCCAGGTCTTCATCAGAAAGCCGCAGCGTGCCGGCCCGCGCATTGTCGAGCGCCTGCGCTGGATTTCGCGCGCCGCATAGGGCAAAGGTCACCCCCGGCTGTCTCAGTGTCCAGGCGATTACCGTCTGCGCTATGCTGGCGCCGTGCCGCTCCGCGACGGGCCAGATCGTCTCGGCGAAATCCTTCGCCTTCTGCCGGTTGGCCACGGAAAAGCGTGGATTGTCCCTGCGCTGGTCGTCGCCTGAAAACGCCCGGTCCGGTCCTATGGTGCCAGAGAGCAGGCCGAGCGCGAGCGAGGAATAGCTGAGCATCGACACGCGGTTGGCAACCGTGAGCGGCAGCAGGTCCGCCTCGATCCGGCGATCGATCATGCTGAACCGCTCCTGGATCGCGTCGAGCGATCCGGTGCTGATGTATTGCTCCAGCTCCGACCGGCTGACGTTGCTGGCGCCGATCGCGCGGATCTTGCCGGCTCGCTTCAGCTCTTCCAGAGCCGCAACCGTCTCCTCGACCGGCGTCGTCGCGTCCTGCCAGTGGGTGATATAGAGGTCGATATGATCCGTGCCGAGCCGGCGCAGGCTTTGCTCAACCTCATGGATGATCGAGTTCCGACCGAGGTAACGATGGACCGGCTTGCTATCCTGGTCGAAGAAGTGGTTGCCTTCCTGCGTATGCCACACAAGGCCGCATTTCGTAGCGACCACCGCCTTGTCGCGCCGGCCCTCAATTGCCTTGCCGACGATCTCTTCCGACCGGCCGAGGCCATAGGCCGGCGCCGTATCGATGAGAGTGACGCCGGCGTCGAGCGAAGCGTGAATGGCGGCAATCGCTTCCGCCTCATCCGTTCCGCCCCACATCCAGCCGCCGATCGCCCAGGTGCCGAGGCCGACGGCCGATGCCTTGACGCCGGAACGTCCGATCTCGCGGGTTAACTGCTCGCCACTCATGCGGAAAATCCTTGCTCGTACGCAATTTCAAGAATACGCGCGCCGGTGGCCTCGTCGGTTACGAGCGTGTCGAGATGGTTGCCCCGCATGACGCTGAGAATCGGGCCCGCCTTGTTGGGTCCGCTCGCGACCCCGATCTTGGTCGGGATCGAGGCAAATTCCTCAAGCGTCAGCGACACCAGCGAACGGTTGAGGCTGTAGTCGCAAACCCGGCCCCGATCGTCGAGCAGGTGCGCGAGCAGTTCGCAGGTCGCGCCGGAGCGTTCGATCGCCGCCCGATCGGTGCTGGAGGACGGGTGCAGATCGTAGTAGCTCGAGTCGTCCGTCAGGATTGAGCCTATGCCGACCACCGCCACCTTCGCCTCGCGCGCCCGTTTGAAGACGTCGGCGACGGAACGCATGTTGATCAGCATCGCCCGCTGCTCGGCATCGTCGGCAAAGAGGGGTGCGTGGATCTGGTAGGAGCGCCCACCGAGCCGGTCGGCCATCAGGGTCGAGACATGGTTGACGTCCGTATAGTGTTTCCCCTGTACGCAGCCCGTTGCCGGAATGACCTCGACATCGAAGCGGCGCAGCGGCTGCAGGCCGGCGACGACGGCGCTGACGCCCTTGCCGCCAGTGATGCAGATCGTGTCGCCGTCGCCGATCTGCTCGAGCAACAGCCGTGCCGCCGCCTCGCCGACCGCCTGGAGCGCGGTCTGCGGGTTGTCGGAGACGGTGGGCACCACGACTGCGCGGCTGATGCCGCCGAGCGCCAGAAGCCGTTCCTCCATGTCGACCAGCGCCTCGACCGGTGATTTGATCTTGATCTCAACGAGACCGAGCTGGCGGCCGCGCTTGATAAGGCGGTTGACGGTGGCCTGCGAGATGCCGAGCTGCTCGGCGATCTGTGCCTGCGTCAGACCTTCCATATAGTGCAGGACCAGCGCCTGGTGCATCTGGCGGGCGATGACGATCTCCTCGCGCGGTGCTGTCGTCTTGGGTTTCGGATTGGCAATTGGCATGTCAGGCGGCCTTCCGCTTGTGCAGGAAATGGTCGATGGAAACGGCAGCGAGCAGAATGCACCCCTTGATCATGTCCTGCCAATAGACCGAAACATCGAGCAGGATCAGAGAGCTGGTGACGACAGAAAGAAGCGCTATGCCGAGGATGGCGCCGAGGATCGTGCCGGAGCCGCCGTTGAGTGAGGCGCCGCCGATCACCGCCGCGGCGATGATGTTGAGTTCCATGCCGACGCCGAACGTGGGGGTCGCGGCGCCGAAGCGGGACATGTAGATGACGCCTGCAACACCGGCGAGAGTTGAACAGAGCACTGTCACCCAGAACTTCACCTGACTGGTCTTGATACCGGAATAGAGCGCCGCCTTCTCGTTGCTGCCGGTGTAGAAGACCTTGCGAAAGGCGGTCGCCCGGCGCAGCAGGAAATCGAACAGGATGACGACGGCGACGAAGATCAGAATGACATAGGGAACGCCGTAAAACGTGCCCTGCCCAACCGCCTTGAAGCCCGCCGGCAGCGTGAAGAGCGAAAGCGGCGTGCCCTTTGTGATGATGAGGCAAAGCCCGCGCACGATCACCATGGCGGCGAGCGATGTGATAAAGTGGTTGAGGCCCACGACCGTCACGAAGAAGCCCATGATACCGCCGATAGCGCTACTCACAACGATGCCCACGAGCGAGGCCATCCAAGGGTCGAGACCGGCGAGGAAGAGCGTGCCCGAGAGCACCATTGCAAAGCAGACGACGGAGCCGACCGCGAGGTCGATGCCACCGACGATGAGCAAGATCGTCATGCCCACGACGACGATGCCTTCAACCGAAAAACTCATCAGCATGGCGCGGAAGTTGCCGAGTGTCAGGAAGTGCGGCGAGGCGAAGCTCATGACCACGCAGAGCGTGAGGATGATCGCGATCAGCCCCGCCTCGCGCATCCTGCCGATGCGTTTCCAGGAGGATGTCTTCGTCGCGCCTGCCACCATCGTGTCGATTGCCATTCCCGTCCCTCCCACGTTCTCGTCACCCGGCATGGTTTGCCGCCTTTGCCGTCCCCACCCCTGAGGCAAGGCGGATCACGGCCTCTTCCGTCATCTCGTCGGCGCCGAGTTCACCGGCGATGCGGCCCTCCCGGACGACGAGCACGCGGTCTGAGAGGCCGAGCAGCTCCGGCATTTCCGATGAGATGAGGATGATGCCGATGCCCGAGCGGGCAAGCTCGCGCAACAGCCGGTGGATCTCGGCCTTCGCGCCCACATCGATGCCGCGTGTCGGCTCGTCCATCAGAATGACCTTCGGCTTCACCGCGAGTTGCTTGGCGATCGCAACTTTCTGCTGGTTGCCGCCGGAGAGCGATTTTGCGGGTGCCTCGATTCCGCCCATCCGGACCGCAAGCCGCCGGGCGAGACCCTCGGCAAGCGCAGCCTCCGCACGTGCGTTCATGAGACCGACTGAATTCGTCATCGACCTCAGGTCCAGCACCGACATGTTCTTCGCGATCGACATCTCCAGAAACACGCCGGAGCCCTTGCGGTCCTCCGACAGATAGACGATCCCGGCCTTCACGGCATCGGAATAGGAATTGAACTTCTGCGTCTTGCCGCGCAGGCATACTGTGCCCGCCGTGCGCGCTCCAAGCCCGCAGATCGCCTCGGCGATTTCCGTGCGGCCGGATCCGATCAGGCCGCCGATGCCAAGAATCTCGCCCTTGCGCAGCGCGAAGCTGACGCCATGAAAACGCTCGCCGTCACCGATGGTGTCCACCTCGAAGATCGGCTCGCCGGACGCCTCACCGGGCCTAAGCTTCTCCGGGTAAAGCTGCGTGATCTCGCGCCCCACCATATGGCGTACCACGTCATCCGGCGTGATGTCGGCAATGCGGTCGGTGCAGACGTAACGACCGTCGCGGAACACGGTGACCCGGTCGCAGAGGCTGAATATCTCGGCCATGCGATGACTGATATAGATGATCGATATGCCGTTCGCCTTGAGGTCGCGGATAATCGCAAAGAGCTGCTGTGCCTCGCTTTCGGTCAGCGCCGCGGTCGGCTCGTCCAGGATCAGCACCCGGCAGTCGAGCGTCAGAGCCTTCGCGATCTCGACGAGCTGCTGACTGGAAATCGGCAGATCGGCGACCTTGCGGCCGACGTCGATTGCGCCCAACCGGTTCATTACCGTCTGCGCCGCGCGTTCGAGCGCGCGGTAGTTCATGAAGGGGGCACGGCGGCGGTTGGTCGCCGCCATGAACATGTTTTCCGCAACGGTCACATCCGGGCAGAGCGCGATTTCCTGATGCACGAGCCCAATGCCGAGTGATTGGGCGACGGCTGGCGAGGGGATCCGTACGATCTTCCCGTCCATTCGGATCTCACCCTCGGTTGGCTGCAGTACGCCGGCGATGATGTTCATCAGCGTCGACTTGCCGGCGCCGTTCTCGCCGCACAGCGCATGGATCTCACCGCGTTCGAGCATGAAGTCGACGTCCGTCAGCGCCTTCACCGCACCGAAGTGCTTGGTGACATGATGAATGGTCAGCACAGGCTCCGCCATCGTGTTCCTCCCCTCCCCGAACCATCCGCGCCATGAGGCGCGGATGGCTTGAATCCGGGGTTACTCCTCGATGCCCTTCGTACCGCGACGCTTCAGGTACTTGTCCCAATAGAAGTCGTCGGCATTTTCGGCCGTCACGATGGAGAGGCCGTTGTCGACGACGGGGATGCTCATCGGGTTGAAGCCGGAGCGCTTCGCGTCGTTCATCGGATCGATCAGTTCCGGATGCTTGGCAAGCCAAAGCAACATGAAGCCCATATAGCCCTGCATTCCCTGGTTCGGGTTGATCGAACCGAAGACCTCGCCGGCCTTGATCATGTCGAGGATATTTGCGTTGACGTCTGCGCACATGACGAGGACCTTTCCACCGCTTTCCTTGTTGGCCTGCGCGGCGCCGATCGCCGAATTCGCTTCCGGCATGAAGACGGCGCCGAGGTTCGGATTGGCCTGGATGATACTATTGAGGCCCTGATAGGCCTTGGTCGGATCCTGGTTGGAGGCAGCACGGCCGACCAGCTTCATGTCCGGCCACTTTTCCTCCATGCGGCCGATGAAGGCCGCGATGCGCTTGTCGTGATTGTCCTGGCCCGGGTTCTCGAGAACCGCATATTCACCCTTGCCGCTCATCTTCTCGGCGATCGCGTCGGCGGCATAGATGCCTTCGCGGGTGTTGTCCGAAGTGATGAACGACACGCGCTTGGAAAGCGGCGAGTCGGCCGCGAAGGTTACGACTGCCGTGCCCTGGCCGATCGCCCGGTTGATCGGCTCGATGAATGGGTCGGAGTTCATTGGATGGACGAGAATGCCGGCCGGGTTCTGTGCCAGTGCCTGATCGAATGTGGCAATCTGTTTGTTAACGTCATATTCCGGCGTGCCCGTATATTCCGTCTCGCAGCCGAACTGCTGGCCCGCCTGCTTGAACATTTCATAGACCGGGAACCAGTATTCGACGCCAGAGACCATGACGTTCATGACGTATTTTTCGCCGGGCTTGCAGCGGAACGGGTTCTCTGTCTCGGCGGCCGCGGAATCGGCAAAAAGCGTTGCCGCAAGGACCGCCATTGCGGTCGTGCTGAAAAAAGTGCGCAAGTGTCCTCCTCGAGGCCGAAGCCCCTCCCAAAAATCCCGAGGGCGCCAACCCGACGCCGATCTCAGTGAAGACCGGATTTCCTCCTCGAAGTCCGGTATGGACAGCTAAACGCAAAGCGCTTTGCCTGTCAATATAATTCACTGCATGAATTATAATTCACCGACGGCCGGTGACATGACAGGCGTCATCGATCGAGGCGCAAGCGATGGAATCGCCGGCTCTATCATCTCGGTCCCTAGGTGAGCTTGTCCGTCTAGGTCAGATGCCGCCCTTCCCCAAAAGCCACCGCCGCGAACGAGAGTCGTTGAAGTGAGGTCGTCAGGACCGTCTTTGGATGCGGATGAGGTCAGGAATTTACGCTAGTTTCAGTACCGCCGCCGCGCAGAGGTGCTCTTGAGCAGAGCCGGAGTGTGACTGCCACGGGTCTCCGCAAATGGCATCGATGCCTCTATACAGGCATCGATAAATGATAGCCTTGCCACCTCGGCTGTCTGAAGCCTCGACAACGCCGCACGGCAATCCCTGACTGCTTGGTAGTAACGTCTTCCATGGTTTGGCCACTCGTTCTCGAGGAAGTCGAGGGCGTCATACGGGCCACAGAACCGTCGCTCTATGCCGTTTTGCAGTCTTACCGAAAGGGCTATTCGCCAGGGGATCTCCTTCATTGAGACCTCCCATCTATGAACCTGCTATCCAACCAGGAGGCGCACGTGTCGTTCCACCGCGCGAGCCGTCAGTCCGATTCCGTACGCTGGACGAGCGAGGATGGAGCAATCTCGATTCGTGCCCTACTTTACATACCGCACACTAATGGCTTGCGCATTGATGACCTGCCCCTCGGCAAATGCTCCGAGGGGCTTTTTTAGCTCCGAAGATGAGCGCTGAAACATCTATTGGCGCGACTTGGAACTTCGTTCCGGACTCAGAAAAGCCCTGTCATAAGCCGCTGATATTCCGCTTCCGGCTTACCATAGGCGTCCCGGGCGAACTCCTCGAGGGCCTGTCTGTTCCGGATGATGATGTTCCCCCTGACCGAGCGAATGAAGCCGTTTCCTTCCAAAATATGCAGCGCGGTGGTGACGCTTGGACGACGAACGGCGAGCATCAGCGAGATGAACTCGTGTGTCAGAGGAATTTCGTCGCCTGAGACACGGTCATGACACATCAGCAGCCACCTCGCCAATCTCTCGTCCACCCCGTGCACGGCGTTCGAAATGGCAGTGTAGGTAAGCTGAATCGAGAAGGCCTCGATGCACCGGATCATGACCTTTGCGAAGTTCCGGTTACGATCCATCCACTTCCGGAATGCGGTGAACTCCATCCGGTAAGCATCTCCTTCGATCTGCATGATGACGTCGTGGACGCTTAGCTCAACACCCATCGCCGCAGAGGTTGGAATGTAACCTTCACGCCCGAAGATGCCCGCCTCTGCTCTGTTGCCTTCCGGCGTGGAGGCGACCAGCGAACCGATGCCGGATGTGAGATAGTAGACATGCTCGATGGGATCGCCGGCCGTTGCCAGCAACGACCCTCTCGCCACATTGACGGGGTCGAGATCGGGCGCGATCTGGCGATAGTCGGGCTCGGGGAGCAGGGTCAACAACTGATTGTTGATTGAGGCTTGGGAAGGAACTGCCATAGCCGTTCCCCTAGGCTGCGGAGCCAGGCACCGCGGCGCCTCGCCGCCCCGCTCAGCTCCGACCGAAACGGACCGCACATTAGCATGGAGGCTGCCCGTCGCCAATCTGCAGAGCCACCGTCGCCCATCAGACTCGTCTCCTCGTTCGTACGGTTCCGGACCCTTGATCCGCCAGGCGCTCTAATGACTCGCCATATTGGTGAAGGGGCGTAGACTTTGCGCCGACACCGACCGGCGTTGCCCGGCACAGAGGAAAAGCTGATGAAATCCGAGCGAGTTTGGAGCTGCGACCCAATCGGGCCTGACGAGCTCAAGATGATCGAGAATATTTTCCGAAAGGAACTGCAAGTACGGGCTCTGCCGCTGAAGTCGGAAGAAGCTCACGTCCTTGCCGCGAAGCTGATCGAAGCCTATCAGTCCGGGATTCGCGACACCACGGGTTTAGCCGCCGCAGCGAAGCGGTGTTGAGGGGCCCTGCATGCCGATCAGTCTGGCGCTGAGGCCCTTAGGCGTCGATGGATGACGTCGTGAGCATCGCAAAACTTCTGCTGATGTTGTTGGCTGTGACGACTATCGGCTATGTGTCCCTCCTCGGCGTGACGTACATCTCCCAGAGAGCCCTCCTCTATCCCGGTGCGCAACAGGCGCGTGGGCACGCAAGCTGGGGCGAGACTGTCTATATCATGACGCCGGATGGAGAGAGGCTTTTCGGACTCTACAGCCGGGGCGAACCCCGCAAGCCGGCCGTGCTATTGTTTCTTGGCAACGCTGACCGGGTCGACAATCTCGCTCAAGCGCTGGCTTCACGAGGCATCGGCCTGCTCGCGATTTCTTATCGCGGCTAACCCGGGTCGACGGGGACACCGAGCGAGGTCGGGCTACTCACGGGCGGAGTTGCCGCATTCGACTGGCTTGCTGCAGATCTGAAAGCCAGATCATTGTGCTCGGCCAGTCTCTGGGAAGCGGCGTCGCCGTCGATACTGCGTGGCGCAGACCGGCTATCGCCGTCATTCTCGTTTCTGCCAACCTGTCGGTGCTATCGATCGCTCAGACGATTTACCCCTACTTTCCGGTTGCACTCCTTATCAAGGATCCGTTCCGCTCCGACCTGAGAATAGCAGAGGTCAGGCAGCCGAAGCTGTTTATCCACGGGCGGCGTGACGCTGTCATTCCGCTTTCCTCGGGCGAGGCGCTGTATAAAATCGCACCCAAGCCCAAGCAAATGCTGATCTACGACGGCTCCGGCCATAATGACCTCTGGGACGCCCCGATGGTCGACGACATTATCCGGTTCTTGGAGGGCTTCAACGAGCTCTAGTACCATATCTGAGGGAGCGGACGGCCGCTTTCAGAGTTTCGGTTGATACATTTTACGATTTTCGAAGCAAGAACATATAAATCGCGGCGACTTTCCGCTTCCGGCGCAAATGCCGACATATAATCCGTTCTCACCCTACTGCGACGAAACTGAACCGGACAGATCGACCCGAAGCCGTCGCGAGCGACAGTCCGAGAGAACGTCCCCTGTCGGCCCCGAAGCGGCCTTTAGCTGGCGTTGCTACCCTGCGTCAGCCGCTGTCACTGGCTCTCTGTCAGAATGGCATATTCGATTGCCGAGGAGACCCCACCGTTGAGGGTCGAGAACGGCGGAACGATGTTGCGGGCATTGCGGCAGACGAAGAGATCTCCGGGCCCGGCTTGCGTGATCGTCTCGGGCATCACCCGGCTATCGGCGCAGGATATCATCAAAGCCTGGGGTTGCTGGCCTTCCCTCGCCAGCTTGGGGTAAAGCGCCGATTGGTTGGGAAACACCGCGCCGCGAAAACTGGAGATACCTTTCAGGAGATCACCCATGTTCGGATCCTCTTTCTGGCCGAACGTAGAACTGGGAGGAATGTCTCTCGTCCGGCGGGTTGCAGAAGCGATCTGTTCGCAGGCGCGAAAAAGAACAGCAAAAGGGTGCAGCGCAACCAGCCGCTGCCAAATCACAACCAACAATGCGTAGGGCGTGCATGCGGCCCCCCCGACTGGGGGCATTCCGGACGACACATTATGCGATCTTCTTGGCCCAGAACGCGAACAACCCGTGCACCGGGCTCGTGAAGAGCGGCTCCACTCGCCCCACCTGTGCCGCTGACGGCGACACCTGGAAGGACCGGATTGGCGTCCGAGCCGACCTTCGCCGCAGGTAACCTGCGTGACTGTCTTGCGCCTTCAAGTCGGCCGTAGAACCGGCAGCAGGCCAATGCCTACGAGCTTGCGACGCCCAAGGCCGCACACTCGACGAGACATGCGACCACGGTTCCCCACCTACCTAGCGCCGGTTCGTGAGGATCACCGCACGTCAAACGGTGCCGCGGACCTATTCAACGAGAAAAGCCGCAATCCAGCGCAAGCGCATCCCCGTGACCTATAGCGGCTGCAACCGATTTCAGACGACCTCCACGAAGGCGATCGCTTAGCCGGTTATTCGATTCCTCTGCAAACGGCGTTAACGCGGAGTAATGGGGGGAAGACGCATGAATAGGATCGAACCTCGTTTGCGAGATGGCACTGCTGAACTTCAGGCAAAGAGGAGGCGGACATACTCAACATTCTGAGCAATAGACCAAGTTTGAGATGGCGTTTGGGGCGGCTTCATTGGAACCGGCAGGCTGTCGCCGGCTAAAACTTTCTCGCCCCATCAACTGGTTCGCGCTCAGGCACTTCCTGTGCTGCTGCAGGGCCGAGGGAATTCGCCGCTTTTAAGTCCGCCTGTTGTTCACGATCGACTGATAAGACGCGCAGCGCTGTAGTCGCGGAGCCACGACATTCAAGCCGACACTTGGGTCAGGGCGTCCGCGCGACTGGTGCGGAGCGAGGCGAAACCAGCGTCGCTTCCAAGTAGCGCGACGCCGCCTCCGTCCGATTGCGCACTTTCATCTTCTGGTAGATGTTGCGGACATGCACCTTGACGGTGTTTTCGGCAAGCCCGAGACGATCTGCGATGATCTTGTTCCGTGTGCCCTTGCATACGAGATCGAGAACCTGGATCTCTCGCGCGCTCAGGAGGCTTGGGGCAATGTCGGCCTCGCGTTCCATATTGATATCTTCCGAAATCGCCTGTTTTTGCGCGACAACGCCGCCCCCTGCGAGCGCTCTCGGCACCAGACACCGAAGCAATGCAGCGGGAAAATGCTCGCCGCCCTTCATCAAGAGATCGATGGCGCTGAGGCATACGTCGAGATTGAGATTCAGGGGCAGGACGCCTTGAAGCAACCCTTCGTCGACAAGTTCCGCAATCGACGAGTCGAGTTCGTCCGCATTCTGCACCATCAGGCCGATCGCAGCATTTGGATGGAGCTCGTGAATCGTCCTCATGATTGATGGAAATACTGCCGCCGGCAGACGATAGAGCATGATCAGGCTTACGCCGATAAGATTGCTGGTCAAAAGACCCTCGGTATCGGGAAGGCTTACGACGTCTTGACCTTGAAAACGCATGCTGATCGCCTGCGTCAGACACTCGGACAACAGATCGGCCTTGGCGAGAATGACGACCTTGTTTTTCTTCGGCAACGCCTTATTGCGCTCTTCAGCATTGCTCAGGGTCGAGCTCTTGCGTTCCATTTTGCCCTCCTTAGCACTCTCAAGATCTTGCTGATTACGTGTCGATACTATTCGACCTCATGAAAAAGAAATTTAATTATTGAACTGGCACGCTCTTGAACAATCAATACTTGGTCTAATTGTGTTTTATCGATACTATTAACGAGCGCCATTGTCATTATCGCTAAGTTCCGATAGTTATCGCACCGTTCATTTCTACTCACGATGGACTAGCTCAGATCGCCGTCAACCAGAGTATGGTGCCTAATGAGCGCGCTCATTCGGTCAGAATGCTGCGTCAACGCTCGCCTCACGGTAATTGCGGTTCAGAAATCCCCGAAGGTTCAATCGGGCAGCCGCGCGCCGCGTCTGCCGTCGCACCCGAGAAGAGTGGCCGGATGCGCGGGAATTCCCGGGCTGCGGAACGATTGCCTTTTGCCGCCTGTTGTGACGCGCCCGGAGCAAAGCAGTTTTTTCACAAGGAGAGACGTCGCGCCCCAAAATACCCTTCGATCCTGCCGGGATTGCCGCGCAGGATGAGGGTATTCAAACTTTGCGGCTACAGTTGTTGCTGTAGGCGGAATGCAGTTGTGAAGCTTCCTTCATGCCGGGAATGCGGAGCTCGCGCGCTTACGATTGCTCGCACCACCAACGTCGCAAGCAGACGAGCGAGAGCAAAGCACGACCGGCATCTTCAACTCGCTCCCTCTCCGGGGTTCCCGCTCGGCTTGGCCGGCGGCAAGCAACTGGCTGGACGCAAGCTTCCCTCAGGCAGCGCCATCGCGGCCGGAGGCATGTGTCTCTTTATGGCGACTCATGGCGCGAATTCTTTATTTGTTAGCTTCTATCGCATAAGATTTTACGTGAGCGCGAGCGAGCGTGAGTCTAGGTTGGCCCAGTGTTTAGGGGATGAATATTGACCTATCAAACTCAGTCACGACTTGGTCGTCTTTCGCCATTGCTGTTGGTCGCGCTCTTCGTTTGCGGATGCCAATCGGCTGCTTTCGACGACGTTGCGGCATTTGGCGATAGTGCCAAAACCCTTGAGGACGACTCGGCCGTCGCCTTCTACAAGAACGACGAACTGATCCCGACCGGCAAGTTGCAGTTCAAGGAAAAGAACTACGGCAAATCCTACGCCATATATAAACGTGCGGTTGCCGTTTTTCCGCAGGACCCCGCTGCTTGGCTCGGCTTCGCTGCCTCTGCTGACATGATCGGACGGTTCGACACATCGGATCGGGCCTATCAGCAACTCTCCAAGATGATCGGAAAGAGTCCGGTTTATTACAACAATGTCGGCTATTCCCATCTTCTGCGCGGCGACTTGCCGCGCGCACGCCAGTACTTTCTCAAGGCGTATGAGCTCGACCCTGCGAATGAGACGACGGCGCGCAATCTCGAGCTGATGAAGAACAGCGTCAAATACGCGCAGCGGTAATAGCCGGCGGACTGCCGACCGCATGTTTCGTAAAAACCCTACAGCGCCGCGCGTCTTATCAGACGCGCGGCGCTGTAGTTTTTTTAATTGCCGCATGTCTGTCGATCAATTCTTGGACCGGCTACAAGTTAAGAACTGCTTCAGTTCTATCGCATGTTTTCCGGTCACACGCCGCCGCTGTAGCCTGCGCGTTCTCGCCGCTTTGATTGCCACATTGCTTCGGCTATCGCACCTTCCGCAGGATCAACTTGCCTTCCGGCGAAATCGATCTTTCGTAACGCGGCAAGTTGGATGGGGCGCCCTCGCTCCCGATAGCGGGCAGGCTGCCGTCCTGGGGCTGCAACTCCGTGGCAGCCGTAGTCAGCGAGGGCTCGAGGCGCTGCGTCGCCCCCTTGCCCGGGGCGCTCAGGATAACCGAGCCGCCGGAACTCGGAAGGCCCGAGCGCATTCCGTCGTCCAGCTCCGAGACCGCCTTCTGCAGGTTCTCAACCCGCTGGCGAACGATCGCCAGTTCATCGGCTCCTGCGACCCTGGCGATGTTGCGGCTCTGTTTTTCGAGTTGAAGCTTCAGTCCGTCAATGGAGCGCTTCACGCCTGCGAGTGTTTCGCGGCTTTCTCGGACGTCTGCTGCGTTCTTGGCCGTGTAGAGCAGTATACCGGCGTTCAGCGGCAGAAACACCAGTGCCAGAGCAATGAATGGCGCAGCCCGTTTTCGTACAGGCTCATCCGCTTTTTCGCGTCGCGCGTCGGGTTCGACCTCGATATTCGCCATGCCAACCATCACCTTACTCCGCCGCAAACCGGGCCGTGGCCCCCGAACTACCAAATCCCCGGGACGTCGGGGCAGATGTTGCCGAGGCAAGTGCTCCGCCTCGATACCCATGAATCTTTCCGCCGCCCGACGGCTAGTCCGCCGTGAAGACCCCTTCCCACGCCCGTTCCAGCATCTCCAGCGATGCGACCTTTCGCAATCCGTTGAACGCGCAATAGGACCCGATAAAGTCGAGAAGATACTTCGGATGGTAGCAGGAGCCCAGTGATTCGCCACCGTATTTCCGATCGTAGAACAGCTCCAGGTCCGACACAGACATCTCTACTGCCACGCCTCGCGCATAGGCCTCGAATATTCGGATATATTCTTCTCGAGAAGGATTGTTGACGAATATCTTGTATTTCAGCCGCCGCAGCCCAGCCTCGTCCGAAAGTTCCTTCGGGGCAATGTTGGTCGAAAAGACAACGAGTTCGTCGAAGGGGACTTTGAACTTCTTCCCCGTATGCAGGGTCAGGAAGTCGTAGCCGCGCTCGAGTGGCACGATCCAGCGGTTGATGAGCGCCTGCGGCACCACCTGCTGGCGCCCGAAATCATCGATGATGAAGATACCGCCGGAGGCCTTGAGATGCAGCGGCGCCTCATACACGGTCGAGCCTTCGCTGTAGGCGAGGTCAAGCAGGTCGAGCGTCAGTTCGCCGCCGGTCTTGATCACCGGCCGCCGGCATTCGACCCAACGCTGATCGGCCTTCGGATAGGGCATCCCGTTCACCGGCTGGTGAACCGCTTCATCGTAGAAGCTGATGACGTAACCGCCAACCTCGATGGCATAGGGCACCCAGATCGTCTGTTGGAACAGGCGCGAGGTGCGCTCGGCGATGCTGGTCTTGCCGTTACCGGGCGGGCCGTAAAGCAGGATGGATTGCCCGGAATTCATAGCGGGACCCAGCTTCTCGACCAGCGACGGTGACAGCACCAGCCCCTCGAGGCTGGCGAGCAGGCCGTCCTGGGTCACGCGCTCGTGCTGAATGGACTGCAGGCCGAGTTGGCGACAAAAGGCGTCGAGCGAGACCGGCGCCGGCCCGACATAGGAGGACTGGCGGATGGCTGCATGGGCATACTCCATGCCCTTGGTCGAAAGCGCGTAGCGGATGTCGGACCTAACGTCCTCTCCCGCCAAGCCCCTTGCCTCCATATAGGCGAGCTTCACGAGTTCCTTGATCAGAGGATTGATCACCGCCTTGGGCAGTTTCATCCGTTCCGCCAGGTGCGATGGCGTCACCGTGTCCTGCTCGGTCGCGCATTTTGCGGCGAGCCGCAGCAGGAACGAGAACTCGAGCCCCGTTTCTTCCACGCTCATCGGCGCCAGCGGCATACGGGCGTCAAGTTCCGGAGCGCTATCTTCATGAACCTGATTGAGCGAATGCATGGGAACCTCGCTTTTCTTTAACCGCCCGCCGCGAGGCCGGCGACGAGACTGATGACGCGAATGACGACAGGCACCAGAACGATGACAAGACTTACCGGAAACAGGAAGGCTCCGAGCGGCAGCAGCATCTTGATCGGCAATGCATTGGCCTTTTCCTCCGCCCGGACGACGCGCAGGTCACGCATTTCCTTGCTATAGACCCTGAGCGTCTGCGTGACGCTGGTGCCGAGTTCTTCCGACTGGCGGAAGAGCACCGCAAGTGCCCGCGCCTCGTCGATTCTGAGCCGCGCCGCGAGATTGGCAAGCGCTTCGCGCAGCCGCCGACCGCCGCGCACCTCGAGCATCATGATCGAAAGATGGAGGCCGAAGTCCTTCCGCTTGCTGACGAATTCGCGCGCGACGCGGTTTGCCGCGGCTTCAAGGCTCATGCCCGCATCCAGGCAGACGATCAGCATGTCCATGAAATCCGGGAAGAGACGGCGATACTCGCGCTCCTTTGCGTCACCGCGCCGATCGATGTAGATGTTCACCAGAATAAAGGTCGTGCCGGCGGCGAACATGCCAACAAGCAAGGTCATCATCCGCGTCGTCTCGGGGAAGAAGCGATTGAACGCCCAGACCGTCAGGACCATCATACCGATGCAGACGATCGCGCGGATCGCCTGGAAGGTGGTGACCGCATTGGCGCTGAAATAACCGGCGCGAATGAGCCGGTTCTGCGTGGAATTCACGTTGGTGTCGTGTCGGGTGATCTCGAAATAGCGGCGGATCAGGCGGTTCTCGGCCTCGCCGAGATCCGCCATCGCGCCATCCGCGATATCATTGCCCGTCACCCGCGATTTGGTCTCCGAAAGCCGGACACCCACCTCGCGCCGACGGAAAACGACTTCAGACGCAGCCGCAGAAAAGATCATAACCGAGAAGAAGACGATGAGGTATATACCGTACTCGTTCCACATGGCGGCGCCTCAATACTCGAAGTGGACCATTTTATAGAGAATGACGTTGCCGATCGCCATTACGACGAGCAGCCCCGAAACGATCGTGGTGCCGTAGCCGCTGTTCCAGAGTGGATCGAAATAGGTTGGCGACAGCGCCTTGATCATGCCGTAGAGCAGGAACGGATAGATCGACATGAAGATCGCGGTGATGCGCCCCTCCGCGGAGATCGCCTTGACCTTCGCCTTCAGCATGAACCTGTCGCGGAGCGTTTTCGAGAGATTTTGCAGGATCTCGACGAGGTTGCCCCCGGTCCCAGCCTGGACGCTGAGCGATATGGCTAGGAGATTGAGGTCTTCGACGCCGACGCGGTCGTTAAGATTCATGAGCGCGTCGTCGAGCGTGACTCCATAGGTTAGTTCGTCCGACAGAAGGCCGAATTCGGTGCCCACCGGGTCCGGCATTTCACGTGCCACGAGCGCGATCGCCGCTGGAAGCGGGTGTCCCGCCGCCAGACTGCGGTTGGCAACGTCGAGCGCCTCCGGCAGCTTTTCTGCGAATTTGTGCATGCGCCTGGCGCGCACCCGCCAGACGACAACCGCCGGCACTAGCAGGCAGATAGCAAGGAAGAGCGGTATCCGGACGAGGTTGCTTGGCAGGAAAAACTGAAGTGCCAGCCAGATGCCCATGGCGGCTGCGGCGCCGTAGAGGGCAAATCGCTTGGCATCGAACTTGATGCCGGATTGCACATAGTACCGCCGTAGCCGCTGCATCAAGGGTTGCCACCGAGAGTCCCCGTCGACGCCGCGTGCCTTCAGCATCTCGTGGTAGGTCTCGCGATGGTTCTCGCTCCCCTCGATGAGGCTCAGGCGATGGTTCACCGCCTTGTGGCGTTCCGAGCTTCGGAAATAGCTGCGCAGCAGCGCTTCTGCAGCGACCAGCGCGGCGACGAATACGGCGGCATAGAGGAGGATGAGGGTCATGACTTGCCGGGTCCCGTGTGGAGTGGTTTACCGGGTTCGAAGATCGCCGGGGAAATGATGACTCCCACTTCGGCGAATTCCTCGATGAAACGCGGTCGAAGGCCGGTGGCGCGGAACTCGCCCTGAATGCGGCCATTTTCGTCGGTACCGGTCTTCTTGAAGCGCATGATCTCCTGCATCTGCACGACCTCGCCTTCCATGCCGGTGATCTCGGAGACCGAAACGACCTTGCGGCTGCCGTCGCTCAGTCGCTGCACCTGGACGATAATCGTGATCGCCGAGGCGATCTGCGAGCGGACGCTCAGCTGCGACATCGGCATGCCGGCCATGCCGACCATCTGCTCGAGGCGGCTCACCGCATCGCGCGGTGTATTGGCGTGAATGGTCGTCATCGATCCTTCGTGGCCGGTATTCATCGCCTGCAGCATGTCGAACGCCTCCTCGCCACGCACTTCGCCGACGATGATGCGGTCCGGCCGCATGCGCAGCGCGTTCTTCAGTAGTTCGCGCTGGCGGATCTCGTTGCGGCCGTCGAGGGTCGGCGGTCTGGTTTCCATGCGGCCGACATGCGGTTGCTGGAGTTGCAGTTCCGCGGCATCCTCGATGGTGATCAGCCGTTCCTTCTCAGAAATCTGCGAGGAAAGCGCATTGAGCAGAGTGGTCTTGCCCGAGCCGGTACCGCCCGAGATGATCATCGACACCCTGCCCTTGACCGCTGCGCTGAGCAGAATGCGCATCTGATCCGCCATGGCGCCGTATTCGACGAGGCGCTCGAGCGTCAGCGGCTTGCGGGTGAATTTGCGGATGGAAACGAGCGGCCCGTCGACGGAGATTGGCCGGATCGCGACGTTGACGCGCGAGCCGTCCTTGAGGCGGGCGTCGACCATCGGTGTCGATTCATCGACCCGTCGCCCGACGGCAGAGACGATCTTGTTGATCACCCGAAGAAGGTGATCCTCGTCCTTGAAGCGGACCGCGGTGCTCTCGAGCTGTCCGCGGCGCTCCACATAGACGCTTTTGTGGCCGTTGATCAGGATATCGGCGACGGTTTCATCGGCCAGCAGCGGTTCGATCGGCCCAAGCCCGAGCATTTCGTCAGTGATGTCGCGGACGAGGTCGTTGATTTCCTTGGCATTCAACGGTGAGTTGTTGCGACGGATATATTCCTTGACCAGCGGCCGGATCTCGGCGGCAATCTCTTCCTCGTCGAGTGTGTCAAGGATGCCTAGATTGATCTGGTCCAAGAGGTGGCGGTGCAGGTTGACCCTCTCCGATACCATATCGAGGCCGAGCGGCCCCTGCTCTTCCGCGGTCGCTTCGGTAACCGCTTCCTTCGGCACGGCAGCGACCGCGGCTGCACCATTGGCGGAAATCTCGGCAATCTGCCTGAGCTCCGCACTCTCCTGCGGCGGCTGCTTGTAAAAGCGTCCTATAAACCCGTTCGCCATCAGCCTTACTCCTTACACCTACTTGACGACCACCGTGGCTCCGACCTTCACGCGCTTGTAGAGATCGATGACGTCGGCGTTGCTCATGCGGAAACAGCCGGAGGAGGCAAATTCACCGACCGTCGACTGCTCGTTCGTGCCGTGGATGCGGTAAAGCGTGTCCGCATGGCCTCGGTAGAGATAGATCCCGCGCGCGCCCATGGGGTTGAACGGCCCTGCCGGCACGAGTTCAGGAAGCCCCGGCACTCGCGCTTTCATCTCGGCGGGCGGTCGCCATTCGGGCCATTCGGCCTTTCTTCCGACTTTCACCACGCCGCTCCAACGAAAGCCGTCGCGGCCGACTCCGATCCGGTAGCGCAGAGCACGATCGCGGGAGAGAACGAGATCGAGCGTCCGCTTGTCGCTGAGAACGACAATGGTGCCTGGCGGATGGCTCTGCTCTGCGGTCACAATGGTTGCCGTGCTCGGCCCGAGGCTTCGCGGCACCTGCTGGTTGGCCCCCGCTTCGTCGGCAAGGTCAACCAAGCCAAGGACCAGGGCTGCGCAAATCATCCAGCTCCGCCATCTCCCCTGGCGCCCTGGCATCCTGTTCTCCATCACGCGCGCCCTCATCGTACGAGTGCTCCGAGTTTGCCGACACCGCGGCAGAAGTGAGAACGGGGATTGACCTCGTAGGGCAGCACGCCGCGGTTGAGTGCCTCGCTCAGCGTTTCCCAGTCATAGTCGATGAGATGCGCCTGGGTGTCCTTGAACACCTTGTCGACCTGTTGCCGGCGCAGCCCCAGACTGAACAGGCTGCTGCGGTTCTTGTTGATGACGACGAAAATGGAATCGGAACTGCCACGCAGCCGCGTGAGATTGAGGAACAGATCCTTTGCCTGGTGAAGCGCCGGGATCGTCATTTCACTGACGATCATCACGCTGTTGACCGATCCGAGCACGTCATCCTTCCATGGCGTCTGGTAGTAGGGCACGTCCAGGATGGTCTGGTCGCTCTCGAAGGCGACGACATCGAGCATGCGCAGCACCAGTTCAGCCCCCTTGGGCGAAAGGAGGACGGACGGCTGCTTGAAGGACAGCAGGGAAAAGCCGCCCGAATGGCGCTTGCGCACCAGATCGACGAACTCGACGTCGACCCGCGATGGATTGGCAATGACCGGCAGCAGGTCGTAGTCATTGACGAGATTGAGATACTGCCCGAGCGACCCGGACGAAAAGTCGAGGTCGAACAGATTGACCCGCGGTGCCGAATTCTTCGTCGGCTGCGCCAGAATATGGGCGAGCGAAGAGGCGATCACGCTGGCCCCTGCCCCGCCGACCGCCGAGACGACGGCATGGACGCGGCTGTCGCTCGCGCCGGCTGTCGGCGCATGCAGGGAGATCATGTCGATCAGCGCACGGCGTTCCAACGGCTTTTTCAGCCAGTCGTTGCCATTCAGGCGGAAGAGAAGCCGCAGCCTGTCGTCCCGCAGCTCTTCGGAGACGACCACGAGCGGGATGTTGCGGTTGTCCGTTCGGAAAGCGATAAGCTCGGGCCGTTGCAGGACATCGCCGTTGTCGACGTCGAGGACGATCATGTCGAACTGCGTCGGGTCGATCCGGCCCTTTTCGCCAAGGGCCTCCAGCGCCATGTGCCGTACGTCGTAGCGCGAAAGCGAGCCAAAGGTGTCGAGCATGAAGCTTGCGGCCGCCGCGTCGTCGGAAAGAACGAGGATCTTTGTGGTCGCTACGAAGTTCATATGCGCTGTCATTTCGCATCCCCACGCTATATCAAGGGTTTAGCACGTCGAGCATGTTTGCAGGTCTTCGGTCGTGATCGTCACCGGATGGGCCGGAACCGCGATTTCATCGAGCCCGAGCAATGGCCCTAGAAAAAGCATTTCGAGGGTTACATCACGGACTTCGAGCCGCATGGTCAGGACCGGGCCTTCGGGTCGCCCCCAGTAGCCGAGTCCCGAACGCTGATAGGTGACCACCAGGTTCTCCGGCTGGATACGCCAGTTGATGTCGCAGATTCCCGGGCGCGGATCGCCCGCCGTCCCACAGGCACCGTCGCTGCCGAGCACGATCCGACTCAGCTCATCGCTGCAATTGGCAAGATCCGGACCGCAGGTCGAGGAAATCGTCGCGTCATTCGGCGTTGCATTGCCATTGTTGAGCGGGTCGTCGGCCTCTGTCGGGAACATCTCGCCAAAGTCACTGGTGAGCGGATCGGAGACCGCCGCGAGCCGCGCCCCCATTTGCAGTGCCTTGACGGTCTGGTTCCATTGCGACATCGCGTAGCCGAATTCGATGAAGGTTGCGAACATCAGCATCACGATCGGAAAAGTGATCAGCGCTTCGGTAAGGGCAACACCGCTTTCATCCTGCCGGAAAGGATTGAGGAATCTAGAGATTACCATCCCATATACCTCTCTTCGTGCGAGGCGCTGATGGTGATTTCGTCAATGCCGAGCCAACCAAACAGTGGCGAGGCCTCGTAGAGGTGCGCGGTTTCGATCGTGAACGTTCCGTCGGCACCAACTGCGTTGACGGTGATGTCGGCAAGGGTGGGCCCCCAGCCGGGGACGCGCAGGACAGCGCCTTCTGCCGGGCTCTGCGTTCCATAGAAGGCGATCAGTTTCGCCGTCGCCTGCGAGCAGGTCGATGTGTAGGTCGGCGACGTCGGTCGGCAGCGTGCCAGATAGCGTCCGGCGTCGCGTAGTCCCGCATCGATCTGCATCCGCTCCCAAAAGAGGTTGCCGAACTCCAGGATGCCCGCTGCAAAAACGGTGACGAACGGCACCACGATGATCGTCTCAGTAAGGACAGCCGCATCTTCGCTCAACCAGAAATGGAACTGCAGCCGACGGCGAAGGATTTTTCTAAACGCGTTCATCGCACCAGCTCCGCTTCTTCGCGCAGGAACTCGTCGAGCGTGCCGCGGCCGCCCTTGCCGGTAATGTCGATCATTTCGAGCGAGAGATACCGCTCGCTGCCGGCCTTGATCGCCGGCTTGGTCAGGAACATGCGGGCGAAGGCGACGGCCTCCGTCTCCTTGTGTCCGTTCAGGTGGCCGACGGCATTTTCGTAGCCGCAGTTCACGATGGCGGCGAAGATCTCGCGCCGGTCGCCATAGTCGCCGCTCGTATAGTTTGAAAGATCGGGGCCCGTGTAGCACTGACCGCCGGTCCGAGGTGCGCCCGTCTCTCCGCTGGCCGAGGCATGGTTGATCATCGCGGAATTATTCAGCTCGTAGCGGTAGACATCATAGGCCGAGGGCTGCGACGGAGAGCCGGTCGGCGACGGATAGCTTGAATGGTTGCTGAGGATCGTGCTGACGGAAGGAGCGCCGCTCCCTTGGGCAACGTTCCAGTAGCTGTTGTACTGCCAGTCGTTGCCGCTGCTGATCTTGCCGCCGGCCAGCGAGGTCATCGACGCGCCGTAGCCGAGCGGCACGGCCTTGGTTACGTCGCCGACGGTGCTGCCGCTCATGAGAGGATTGTATTCGCCGCAGATCTTGTTGGCCCCGCCCGTCTGGTTCTGTGCAGAGCGCACGTTGCGGGCGGGTCGGTAACGTCCGTCACTGCGTGCGCTACCGAATGACCCGGAATACAAGCCAAAGCGGGTATTGAGCCCCGCCTCGACCGGTCCCGCCATCGCCCCGGTCTTCGTTTCCAAGGCGTCCTGCTTGTAGCAGACGCCCGGCGAACCGGTGGCGAGCGCCTCGGCGAGCACGTTCGCACCGTTGCCATAGGTCGCCAGGAAGCCGAAATTGCCCGGTCCCGGCGCCGACGAGGAGGTGCTGTGAAGCTCTATCTGGCGGCCGTAGAGATCACCGGCGGCAAAGTTAGTATGCAGTGCCTCCGCCGCCGCCTCGTTGGCGGTCGCGCTTGTGTTGCCGGCCGGCTCAAACGGATTGCAGATGTAGATCGGCGTGACATCGCAGGCGCTGGAGCGATAGACCGCAACGGCATCGGCGGAGACATTGATGGTATCGCGGTTGAGACCGACCGGCATCGGGAAGATCGTCGTCATTGCCTGCGGTTTCGCAATAACCCAAGCATAAGACGCCTCGTTCGCATCCGCCGCCATCATCGAGGCCTCGATCGGATTGTCGTCGTCGGCCGGGATCTCCTTGAGGTAGATGACCGTGACAGTGCTTCCGGCATCGTTGCCTGCATCATAGGTGACGGTGATGTGCGAGCCGAGCTGCATGCCGGTGCCACCACCGCCGAAGGCGGCACTGTTGGCGAGCGCCTCGATCGCCGCATCGGCGCGGGTAATCGCATCGTCGCGGCCGTCGAGCTCGCGGGCGCCGGCAAGGGCCATGGCATCCACCGCATTCTGCAGGTCAGTGTGAAGATTGCCGGTGCGGCCGACGTCAATGATGAGCAGCGAAAAACCGAGCAGGAGTGGCATGGAAATCAGCGTCAAGGCGATGACGTAGCCACGATTGTCATCCAGGAAGCGTTTAATAGCCTTACGCAACAACATTGGCATGCTCCTCGGACCACGGCGGTTTCCGCCGAGACTCTGATTCGTTGCCGAGGCATCAAAGCCTTCGGGGCAACGACATGCTTTAAAAAACGAGAACGGGACTTTGAAAAATCATGAGCGGCAATTCGCTCGCATCCCGCGTCTCAGCTAATAAAATCCGTTAAATTCCGTATCGTCTTTATGATCTTAGGACCTGGCTAGACCCAGTATTACGGTCAATTTGGTATTTCTATTCCTATTCCCTTCCGGCTCAGTGCCGTTCCTTCAATACTATCCTGTCTACCTTGTTGCTCCGTTCGGCGGCGTGGCCACCGGCAGGATCACAGCCGATGGCGGCGGCGCGCTCGACTGTCTTCCGCCCTGATAGCCACCGATCGCGCGGTAAATCACCTTGCCGTCGCTGGCGATCTGCGTGTTGTACGCCGCCCGCGGGAACGGATCCTCTGTGTGGATGCCCTTGTTGGCCTCCACCGCATTGCCGAGCCCGAAGGTGATCGAGTCGCGGTGATTCAAATAGTCGGCACAGCCGGAGAGAAGGCCGGCTGCGGCGATAGCGAGGAATACGCGCTTACTTCTTGGAAAGAACAACTGCGCCTCCCACGTCGAGATCGAGCCGGTGGCCATAGGGACCTTTGACGCCTTCGCCATTGCGGAAGCGACGCAGCATGTCCTTGTCCACCTCGAGAATGCCGAGGGCGAACAGCTCGACGTCGTTGGACGAGCGCGTCTGCTCGAGCGGGCTATAGAGGTCTTCACCGGGCTTCGACGGCCGCACGATATGCGGGGTGACGACGATGACCAGGTCCGACTCCCTTTTCAAGAAGCTCGTCGAGCGGAACAGGGCGCCGATCACCGGAACCTGCCCGAGCCACGGCAATTGCTGAACGTCTTTGGCATTGACCGATTGCAGCAGACCGGCCATCGCAAAGCTCTGGCCGTCACGCAGCGCGACAGTCGTGCTTGCTGCGCGCGAGATGAAGCCGGGATTGCCGTTGACGCTGATCGAAGGGTCGATTTCGGAAACTTCGGGTTCGATCTTGAGACTGATCAACCCGCCATCGAGCACCACCGGCGAAAAGGTGAGCCGCACGCCGAAAGGCCGGTAATCGGTCTCGGTCGCAAGCGTCGCACCATTCGCAACGGTCGATTGGATCGGCACTTCGCCGCCGGCATGGAAGCTTGCGGTTTCACCGCTCATGGCGATCAGGTTCGGCTGCGCCAGCCGGCGCACCAGGCCCTTCTGCTCGAGCGCGTTGATGACGATGTCGATCTGGCCGCCGGAAATTTCCAGCACCTTGGCAATCAACTGGCCGAAGGGCTGCATGCCGGTCGCCGCACCCGCGGCGTCCCCGAGCGTGCGAGCAAGATTACCATCATCATCTACGGTAATACCTTGACTGGTCGTCGCCTTGCCGATCCCGTTCCTGCCCTGACCGGACCAACCGATGCCGAGATCGCGGCCGGTCTGGCGCGAGGCTTCGATCACCCGGACCTCGAGCATCACCTGCTGCGATTCGGCGACACGCAGCTGGTTCAGAACCGGTTCCGCGGAATAGGATTGAGCAATTTCAACCACCCGCTGCAGTTCGACCGCATCACGAACGGTCCCCGTCAGGCGAATGCGATCATTGGAGTTGAACACCCGCACTTGCGCCGAGGGGGCGGTGGAGCGGATCGCCGATGCGACTTCAGTGAAGTCGGCTGCGATCCGCACGTCGATGACGCCGACGAGCGCCTTATTGTCGTCATAGACCGAGATATTAGTAGCACCCGTCTGCTTGCCGCGAATGAACAGCGACTGGTCGGAAAGGGGCACCACGTCGATCATCTCGGCGCTGCCGATCACCAGATCGCCGAAGGGCTTGCCGGTCCTAACGGTTATCGTGTCGTTTGGCGCCAGCGTCACCTGCTGGACCGAGCCGGTGAGGCTTATGAATTTTTCCTGGGCCTTGGCAGAACCAACAACACCGGGTTCCCCACCACCATAGGCAATTAATGCTGCAGCTACCGCCGCGAGGGTTCCGGCTCTTGCCGCCCCCTTCATGAGTCCCCTGGACATTCCCGCTTCAGCCTCCGCTCCTCGTTCAGCCACAGCGCCTGCGGGCAACAAAGCCGCTCCCCTCGCTTCACTGGACCATGCCGACTCGGTGCTCTTCGCGCTTCGTCGAGTTCCAGACGCCGACCGTGGCCCATTTTGGCTCTACGGGCAAGAGTGGTTCTGCTTTTCGCTCTGCAATCTGTACCTGTTTTTCTTTAACAGGTTGTTTCATTTTGTCTTCGACGGAGTCGATCCGGCTTCCAAGCTCGTCGCCGACCTTGCGCACCAGGTTTTCGATCGTCTCGAATCGCCCGTCGTCATCCTTCGCGAGATCTGCACTGAGGTCGGCCGAGATCAGCCCGCCGCCGAGATCGGCAACCGTAATCGGCCGCGTCTGCTCGACATTCGATGAGGCGATATTGCGCAAAGCCAATGAAAGCGTGCCGATGCTCGCCCCGAGCGTCAGACGCTGCGCTTCGTCGGTCGTTACCTCGAAGGTGACGGTCTTGACGACGGAGGGCTCGTCCTTGCGCTCGTCCGCAGTCTGGTCGACCGCCAGCACCTTAACACCCTGCAGCAGCACATCGACGTAAGTCTGCTCACTGTTGTTCTGTCGCCGGACCATCCGGGTCAGCAGAACATCGACGCGATCGGCAGGTCTTACGAAACCAGCGACGCCGAGCACGTCGTTAACGCGAATGGAAACGGCCTTCATCCCCTGGTCGAGCGCCGCCGACAGCGTGGCGCGCTCACCGGCACCGGTAATCTTGGAAGACAACACCGGCTCGCCGGGATCGATCGCTTCCATGGCATAGCGGGGCTCATCCTTTTCACCGATGACAGACTCGATTGTCTGAAACGAACCTTCCGGCTGTTCGCCGGTCGGCCACGGGATCGTTTTCAGGCTCTCCGGATACACCCGATCGCCGAAGCGCATGGGCTTGGCGGCAACCACAAGCGTCTTTTCGGGAGCTTTTTTGGAGCTGGCGGCAGCAAGGCGGGCCTGCTGCTCCGCGAGATAAGTACGCGTCCCGAAGACCGCCGCAGAGGCAAGTAAAATGGCGACAGCAAGACTAGCAACCGTCGAAGTACGCATCGCCGACAACTCCATACATGATAAAAATACTTTTAGTAATATAGTTTAAAATCAATGCTACTTTATAATAGAGAGGGATAGAAAATCCCTCTCTGCTGGCGTATTTTATACCGTATTACGCGGCAGCGCCGCAGTAGTCGCCTTCGCAACCAGTGGAGTCCCAGAAATTCTGCCAGGTTTGCCAAGCTCCATTCAAGCTCTCCCCGGCAAGGCCCACCGTACCGATAACCCCTCCAACAAGCAGCGCCAGCAGAATGAGATATTCGGTCAGCGCAACACCGTCTTCTTCCCGCGCGAAAGCGGATACTTTAGCTACAAAAGCTTTCATCGAGAAATCCTTTTCAAATATATTTCGCGTGCCGCAAAATTCCCCGGGCCGCGCTGCCGTCGAGACCATCTCTCCGACTGGGTCGATTAATAGAACGTTAACTACTACATCGTCAATCATTATATTTAGCAATTTTCAGAGGACGTTGCTTATGGTTAAGATAACAAACGAGTATCTCTGGCTTTACAGCGGAAAAAGTGGTATAGAATTGACGCTGTTCGAGTTATATACTCAGTGTTGTACAGCCCAAAAGGATTAGAAGCCCTTCGGAATTTTCTTAAAAATAATCAATTTTACCTGCGTATGGAGTACGAAAAAGATGATTTCCGGTATCAACATTTTAATTGTGGCATCAGTATTACTTTTGCTTTATGCCGCCTGGAGCGATTTCCGGTTCTGGAAGATCCCGAACGGCGTCGTGCTCGCCCTGATAGCGGTCTACGCCCTCGGCGCCGCCCTGAAGCTTCTGATGGCCGAACAGTCCGGCGGAGCGTTAGGGGAGTTGATGGCCGATGATCTCGGCGCTTCACTCTTCTCCGCCTCCGGCATTGCCGGCGATGTCGGAGCCGGCATGCTGCTCTTCACACTTGGCTTTGGCCTCTGGTCGTTCAAGCTCTTCGGCGCCGGCGACGCCAAGCTGTTTCTGCCGATCGGCTTCTTCATAGGTTGGCACGGTATGCTGCCCTTTGCGATCTTCCTGCTGATCGGCGGCATCGCGGCATTGTTGATTCTCAAATTGCCGATGCCGCTGCAGCTGGCACACTTTTCCGTGGTGATGCGACTGGAAGAGATCCGCACGACGCGAAAGATCCCCTACGGCGTCATCATGGTCGCAGCCGCGCTCGCCGTTATGGCTCAGCGGCCGGGCTTTGCTTGAGCCTGCTATTCGACGCTCCACACCAAGGGTCCTGCGATGACTGGCGGCCATGTGGCGCGGCACAGTCCTCGGGCTTGCCGTCCCTCCCATCGGCAGATCCCTACTCAATTAGCGACACCGTTCGGCCCACGACGATCTCGTCGGTCGGCGAGGCGCAGGTCTCCATCGTCGAATTCCCCGTGAACGTGATCTGGTCCGCGACGATCTGTGTGCATCCCCCGGACACGGTTGAATTGCCGGTGAAATCGATACTGCCGGTAGGAATGTAGAGGTTTCCTTCCAGGCTCGATTCGGAATTGCCCGTCACCTGATGGGCCACACCAGTGTCGCGCCGGCTGCCGAAGAAGAGCAGCCCGGCGAATGGCCCGGTGGTCGGAGCGGAGAGATCGATATCGCCGTTACCGAGCAGTTTCGCGGCGGCTCCGTTGGTGAAGTACAGGGTGACACCGTCGCCGGAAAGCTTTGCCCCCGCAGTAACCGTAACGTCGCCGCCGTCTATGATATAGAGGCCAGGCTTCAGCGTAATGGTGCCCTTGATCTCCAGTCCGCCGCAGAACCGGATTGCCTGTGTCCCGTTCGCAAGCTTGTCGAACGCGTAGGCGGAATCCGAGATATAAGCGAGCGTTCGACAGGGAAGCTGCTCGACATGCAGCTTGTCGGGTTCGGCGACGGAGGCAAAAGGATCCGCCGTCGGCGGGACGCGTTCGACGGGCGCGCTGCAACCGGTCATCGTCAGGCCCGTCGTCGTTACCGCTTCGCCAACAGTGTAGACACAATCCGTCGACATCACCGCGCTGCCGTTCTTCATCAGAAAGGCATCGGCGGCGCTCGAATTGGAGACCACGCTGCAGCCCGACAATTGCACCTGGGTCGAGCCGGTAACGGTTACCGCGCCGGACGCCGAATTCGACAGCGCAAGCACGCACGCCTTCGAGCCGCCCTTGACCTCGGCGACGGCACGGGCCGAGATCGTCACGGGCGCGCCGATGAAGACGGACGAGAACAGGCGCGCATGCGTCTCCGTCAGCTCGACCGTGATCTTGCTGGATCCGGCGCTCAGCCCCGGCTTCGTGCCGACGGTCAGGGTACCGGGCGAGTAGCCGGAGGCGCGTGCGATCCTCAGCGCCGTGCTCTCGAGGCCCGATTGCTGGTCGCCCGCTCGATGGCGGATGGCTGCGGCATGAGCCGAGACGTCCGCCGCATGCTGCAGTTTGCGGCTCTCCATATACCAGTAGCCGCTTTCCGCCCCCAGCCCCATGGCGCCAACCAGCACCGGAAACACGATCGCCGCGATGACGGCGACGGCGCCGACCTCGTCCTCCAGGAGTGCGCACGAAAGGCGCCGCGGGCGCGGCGACGTTTTCCTGGGTTCGCTAACGTTGTTTCCTTTGCGCATCCGAATGTCCTGGAGTGCTGTTGATCCGGCCGAGGATATATCCCTCACCTGAAGCGGTTGCGATTCGGCCGGTTGGACTAGTCCTCTCCATTCGCCTTGCCGCCTGCGCTTAGACCATCAGGCCGAATGGCGACCGCGGGATGGAGACGGCATATTCCGCAGCACCTGAAACGGCCTTCCCGGCCCTCGTGAAAGGCGCCCTTGTGATGATCTCCACCACCGCCGCTTGGCTCGCATTCTTAGTCTTTGCCGGAACGATGACTTATGCCGGCGTAAAGGACGTGGCGACGATGACGATTTCGAACCGTCTCGTCGGTTTTCTGCTGGTCGCCTTCGCGGTGCTTGCGCCGCTCGCCGGCCTCGATCTTTCCACGATCTGGTCGAGCATCCTGGTCGCCTCGGCGGTGCTCGCCTGCACCTTCGCCTTCTTTGCCCTCGGCTGGATCGGCGGCGGCGACGCAAAACTGCTGCCCGTCGCGGTACTCTGGCTCGGCCCGGGGCTTGCCCTCGATTTCGTCGTCTACGCCTCGGTGCTCGGCGCGGTTCTCACGCTGACCCTGCTGCAGTTCCGCAGGGTGCCGCTGCCGGTCGTCTTGAAGAAGCACACCTGGTCGAGCCGGTTGCACCAGCCGCAATCGGGCATTCCGTACGGTGCGGCGATGGCGCCTGCGGCACTTCTCCTGCTCCCGGAAAGCCACTGGTTCTCCGCCCTTCTCTGAGGACACCCTACAGCGCCGCGCGTCTTTTCTGACGCGCAAAGGACGCTGTAACACTTTGAATCCGACGCATCGTGCTTTCCGAAAATCGATTCCGATTTTCGGGCCGATGCTCTAGTCCGTAACGCACAGGTCCTACCATGATCCGCTTGGTCATTCTCCTTTTCGCACTCGCCTCCGGCGGTGCCGCATCCTGGTTGGCGCTCGGCTTCACCGATCAGCCGACGGTCGAGGCAGCCGAAGTTCAACAGTCTCCCTCCCAGGAGGTGCTCGTCGCCGCGCAAGAGCTGGCCCGCGGCACGACGCTCGAGGAGTCGCACCTGCGCTGGCAGGCGTGGGAGGGAGAGATCCCGCCGGTGTTCATCAGCCGCAGCGCACGACCGGACGCGATGGCGACGCTCAAGGGGCTGCTCGCCCAGAGCGGTTTCGTCGCCGGAGAGCCGATCCGCGAGGATAAGCTTGCCCAGCGCGGCAGCGGTTTCCTCTCCAGCATGCTGCCTTCGGGAAAGCGGGCGATAGCCGTCCGCGTCACGGCGGAGAGCACGGCCGGCGGCTTCATCCTGCCGAACGACCATGTCGACGTCATCCACACCGTCGCTCGTCCGGATTCATCTGGAAAGGACGGCAAGGTGGTCAGCCGGGCGATCCTTTCCAACATACGGGTGCTCGCGGTGGACCAGACCGTTTCCCAAGGTGCGGACGGCACCTCGGTGGTCGGCAAGACCGCGACACTCGAGGCGGACCCCGAGCAGATCGCCGTCATCGCCGCTGCAGAAGCCTCCGGCACCGTGTCGCTGGCGCTGCGGGCGGTTGCCGACAACCTGGAAGCACCGGTTGTCGAGACGGAAGGAAACCGACCAGGGGTCGTGCGCATTGTTAGTGGTGGGCGGCTGTCGATGGTCGAGGTTCCGTCCCGCTCCGGTGGCAGTTGATTGTTTTTCACGGAATTTCAGACAGATGAAACAGCTCGACGCAAGAATTCAGGATTTCCCGCGGGAACCGGTCGCCCCGCTCTTGTCGATCCCGAAGGTGGACATCGCGGTCTTCTGCCGGTCGGAGGCGTTGAAGGAGACGGTCCACGCGGCGGCCATGGACCGCCGGATGGCTCGCGCCACCGTGACGATTAAGGAAGGCGGCCTCAAGGAAGCGACGGCGCATTACGCGAGTGTCACTTCGCCAAACCTCGTCGTCGTGGAGAACACCGACGACGAGGCCCGCCTCATGAGTGCACTCGAAGCCCTGGCGGTTGAGTGCGTCACCGGAACCAAGGTCATCGTAGTTGGCTCGTCGAACGACGTCGCACGCTACAAGAAACTAGTGGATGCGGGCGTCAGCGACTATCTGGTCATGCCATTCGATCCGATCGACTTCGTGGCGGCGGTGCATCGCTGCTTTCGCGACTCTGTCGAAGAGAAGCTCGGGCGTATCGTCGCCTTTATCGGCGCCAAGGGCGGAACCGGATCGTCGACGCTCGCCCATAACGTCGCCTATGCAATGTCGAAGCGCGTCGATGCCGATGTGCTGCTGGCCGACCTCGACCTCCAATTCGGCACGCTCGGGCTGGATTTCGATGTGGAAGCGGTCCAGGGCATGACCGACGTCCTCAGCAGCCCCGAGCGACTGGACGACGTCCTGCTGAGGCGCCTGGCGGTTCCCTATACGGAACATCTGCACCTGCTTCCGACGACTACCGATCTCAACAGGTTCTTCTATCTCAAGGAGGAGCATGTCGATCACCTGCTCGATGTCGCCCGGTCCAGCGCCTGGCAAATCGTCGTCGATCTGCCGCACATTTGGATGCAGTGGACCAGAAAGATCCTGCTTGAGGCCGACGAAATCGTGATCACTGCAACGCCCGACCTGGCGTCGATGCGCAACGTGAAGAACCTGGTCGACCTCTTGAAGAAGGCGCGCCCCAACGATCCGCCGCCGAGACTCGTGCTGAACAGGACGGACACGCCGAAGCTCGCCGAGATCAAGCCGAAGGACTTCGCCGCCGCTGTCGGGCTTCAGGAAAGCATATCCGTTCCCTTCGATCCGCAGCTGTTCGGCAAGGCCGCCAATAACGGCCAGCTGGTCATCGAATCGGCACCCGAGTCAAAGGCGGGGCAGGCCATGGTATCGCTTGCCTGGAGGGTCGGGGGTACAAGGGAGAGACGGGTGCGGAAGAAAGGTTTCGCAGCGCTGGTGCAGAGATTTACGCAATTACGAAAGGAGAAGGCAGCAGCGGGGCTCCGGAAGAAGGCGCAGGAGCTGAATAAGTCAGAGGGCGGCGCCTCGGCGGTGGAATTTGCGCTGTTTGCACCGGTGCTGGCACTCGGCCTCGTCGCTATGGCCGATGTGGCACTGGCGCTCCACGAGCGGATGACGATCGACCATGTGCTTCGGGCCGGGGCGCAAGCCGCCATGGCCGACCCAGGGGCGACGCAGGTCGACAAGGTGCTGCAGTCGACGCTTGCGCAAAGCACGACGCCGGCCAATGTCGCCCTGGCGCCGGTACGGCGTTACTGCGCCTGTCCGGAAAACGCTGACGTCAAGCCGGAGGCCGCGCCGCAATGCGGGACGACACCGTGCGCGAATTCGGCGCAGCAGCTGGTATTCTATCGTCTCCAAGCGGCGAAGAGTTACCAGCCCATGTCCCTGCCGGAGGCGCTACCGCCCTTTCAGCTCGACTCCTCGGTGCAGGTGCAGGTCCGATGACCTCGTCGTTCCATATCCTTCGTCGCGCCTGGCGCAGCCAGTCCGGCGCGACGGCGGTCGAGTTCGCAATCGTCTGTTTTCCCCTGCTTCTGCTGGTCCTTGGCGTCGTCGAGTTCGGCCGCGCCTTCTATGTGCGCAACGAACTATCCTATGCCGCCGACTTTGCCGCCCGGCAGGTGCTCATTGGTCAGATCGCGAGCGATGCGCCCGATAGCGAGGCGCAGTCGAAGCTGGCGAGCGCCGTGCGCGACAAGTTCGGCAGCGGTGATCCAGATCTGCTGCAAATTACCGTCAGCAAGCAAACGGTCAATGGCATCGATTTTCGCGTCCTGTCGATCCGCTACCCGTTCCGGTTCTTCGTCCCCGGGCTGGCCGAGACTCCGTTCAGCCTCGCACTTTCGCGGCGAATTCCGATCGGCTGAGCGTTTTGATCAGGCCGGGTCATTGTTCGCCCCCTTCGTCGAGCGGCGGAGCGTTAGGCGGAGGAGGCGCCGTCGTTTCATCGCTGGGCTGAACCGGGTCGCAATGTTCCGTGCAGCTATAGGTTGATCGCCCGCCGCCGCCGTGCACGGTGACCAGACGGCCGCCCGCTGCGACTACATCGAGAACGATGTTGGCAACCTCGCCGCCTTCAGCGTCCATCACGATGAGGTTCGTCGAGCCGGGCGTCTTGCCGGTCAGGATGACCGTCTTGTCGTCGCTGAGCGTCGCGTGGGCGATGGCGGGATTGCCGATGATGAGCGTGCTCGCCGGTCGGGCGAGGATCAGTGGCCTCGCAAAATCGACAATGACCCTGACGACGCCCTCGGTCTGGCGGCTAGGCTCCAGGGCCGTGGACGGGGGGCTCTCTTCCGCCGCCTGCGCCGCGCTAAGGACGGTACAGGTCATCAGGGCGAGAATAAGCCACCCGGCCCCGCCATGCCTTGGAACCACTCGCATTGTTCGCTCCCGATCTCTGTGAACGGACACACCTTCCGTTCGAAGAAGGCTGGCAAAAGCAAGAGGATAGTGCGGCCGAACGATTGGACTAGGCCAACAAGCCGACCTTACTGCGGAAGTGGTATCGGCCATCAGGCTGAATGGATCAAAAGGGTTAATAAAGTCTATATCAAGGCCACACAGCAAGCGGGAAACGAGCAGAAGCCGCCCCGGCCTGTGATGCCGAACTTGGCGTCGGCGCAACCCCAACCCACTCGAAGGATCGTCTCATGAAAAATCTTCTCGTCCGCTTCGTCCGCAACGAATCCGGCGCCACGGCCATCGAATACGGCCTGATCGCAGGCCTTATCGCCGTCGTCATCATCACTGCCGTACGGACCGTCGGCACCGACGTCAACACCGCATTCAACGCCATCGCAACGGCCCTCTAAGGCGACCCGAGTCACTGCGTCGGTCGCCAAGCGAAGCGGAAGGCACAATCGCCTTCCGCTGTCGCATCTGAAGAGCACAGACATCTCAACGACGAGTGAAGCGACAACGATGTTCGGCAGAAAATCCACTCCGGATCAAAAGATTACCGAAACGGAGGCGCATGAGGCGGCGCGCGAGGCGCATTCCGCCGCGCCGCGAGAAATGCCGCGGCTTGCCGAAGTCCCGGCCGCCGCCAAGGCGGAAAAGGCCGACCAATACTACAGCCTTAAAAAAGAAATCTTCAGCGCGCTGATCGCCACCATCGACGTGGCGGCGCTGTCGAGCATGGACGGCGAACAGGCGCGCGAGGAAATCGGCGCGATCGTCAACGACATCGTCGCGGCCAAAAAGGCCGGAATATCCATGGCCGAGCAGAACGAGCTGCTCCGCGACATCTGCAACGACATTCTGGGCTACGGCCCTCTCGAACCGCTGCTCGCACGCGACGATATCGCCGACATCATGGTGAATGGCGCCGACCAGGTCTTCATCGAGGTCGGTGGTCGGGTGCAGCAGACGGGCATCCGTTTCCGCGACAACGAACAGCTCCTCAACATCTGCCAACGCATCGTCAGCCAGGTCGGCCGTCGCGTCGACGAAGCAAGCCCGATCTGCGACGCGCGTCTGGCCGACGGCTCGCGCGTCAACGTCATCGCGCCGCCGCTCGCGATCGACGGGCCGAGCCTGACGATCCGCAAGTTCAAGAAGGAGAAGCTGAATCTCGACCAGCTGGTGCGGTTCGGCTCGATCTCGCCCGAGGGTGCCGAGATCCTGAAGATCATCGGGCGCGTCCGCTGCAATGTGCTAATTTCCGGTGGAACGGGCTCCGGCAAGACGACGCTCCTGAATTGCCTTACCGGTTATATCGACGATGGCGAACGCATCATCACCTGCGAGGATGCGGCCGAGCTGCAACTGCAGCAGCCCCATGTGGTGCGGCTCGAGACCCGCCCGCCGAACATCGAAGGCCTGGGTGAGATCACAATGCGCAGCCTCGTCAAGAACTGCCTGCGCATGCGGCCGGAGCGGATCATCGTCGGCGAAGTGCGCGGACCCGAAGCCTTCGACCTGCTGCAGGCGATGAACACCGGCCACGACGGTTCGATGGGGACGCTCCACGCCAACTCTCCCCGCGAAGCGATCTCGCGCGTCGAGGCGATGATCACCATGGGTGGCCATTCGCTGCCGGGCAAGGCGATCCGGGAAATGCTGGTTTCATCGGTGGACGTGATCGTCCAGGCAGCGCGGCTGCGCGACGGCTCCCGCCGCATCACCCACATCACCGAAGTCCTCGGCATGGAGGGCGACGTCGTGACGACGCAGGATCTCTTCGTCTACGACATCCTCGGAGAGGATGCGAAGGGCAACATCATCGGACGGCACCGCTCCACCGGCATCGGCCGACCGGCCTTCTGGGACCGCGCCCGCTATTATGGTGAAGAAGCGCGCCTGGCCGCCGCCCTTGACGCGGCCGAGATAAAGGCGGCCGCCTGACGGTCGCTTCGTCGAATTCCCCGAGCATCTGACAAAGGCTAATACGGACATGCTGAGTGCTTCGCTGTTTCCCGTGCTCATCTTCTTCCTGGCGTCGACCTCGGTCGGCGGCCTGATGCTCACCGCGTTTTATCCGCGCGCAGCCAAGGCCAGCGCCTATCGGCAGAGATTTGAGCACGTCGCCGGACGCACGGAAATCAAGCGAGCGGAGACGACAGACGAGGAACGCCGCGACCGCCGCCGCTCCGTGGAAAAGACACTGCGGGAAATAGAGGAGCAGCAGAAGGCACAGGCGCGCAAGGGCGGCAAGCCGAAGCTCGACGTCAGGCTTCGCCAGGCCGGTCTCGGCTGGTCGATCCGCACCTATTGGTCCGCTTGCGCCGGGTCGGGCCTTGTCACCTATTTTCTGGTGACGCTTCAGGGCCTCGGCGCCTTCGCGGCATTGGGCTTCGCCATAGCTGGCGGACTTTTCCTGCCGCACCTCTATGTGAACATGAAGCGCAATATGCGGCTGAAGCGTTTCGCTGCCGAGTTTCCGAATGCTGTCGACGTGATCGTCCGCGGGCTGAAGGCAGGTCTGCCGATGACCGATTGCCTGAGAGTGATTGCGGCCGAAGCGCAGGAGCCGGTCAAGGGCGAATTCCTCACCATCGCGCAGGACCAGACGCTCGGGCTGCCGATCGACGAAGCCGTCGAGCGCCTGTGCGATCGCATACCCCTGCCCGAGGCCAGGTTCTTCGCGATCGTCATAGCAATTCAGAGCCGCACGGGTGGCAGCCTCTCGGAGGCACTTGGCAACCTTTCCAAGGTGCTGCGCGAGCGCAAGAAGATGAAGGCGAAGATCAAGGCCATGAGCGCGGAGGCGAAATCCTCGGCCGGCATCATCGGCGCCTTGCCGTTCTTCGTGGCTGGCGCCGTGTACCTGACAAGCCCCGACTACATGTCGCTCTTGTTCACCACTTTCGCCGGAAAGATGGTGCTTGTCGGCTCAGCCCTGTGGATGAGCATAGGCACGTTCATCATGCGCAAGATGATCAACTTCGATTTCTGAGAAAAGACATGAACCTTGGCGCCCACTTTCCCGATTCCGACCAGCTGTCCGCGATGTTGGCTGGCCTTGCTGCCTTTTCCGCCGTCGTGGCGGTTTCCTGGCCCTATGTTTTTCGCGATACGCTGGCCGAGCGGATGCGCAAGGTGGAGGGCGAGCGCGAGCGCATCAGGCAGCGCGAGCGCACTCGGCTGAATGCCGAGAAGAGCAAAGTTTCCCTTCGCGCAGAGCCCAGGCGCTTCTTTCAGGCGATCGTCGATCGCTTCAACCTTGCCAAGCAGGCGGAGGATGGCAATATCCTTCGCCTGCTGAGCATGGCAGGCTACCGCGGCGACGCGCCGGTGACGACCTTCCTTGCCTTCAGGCTGATAGCGCCATTCGTGCTCTTCGCCGCTTGCCTCATCTATATCTTGCTCGCGCTTCGGCCCGAGGCGCCGTTGCTTGTCGTCATCGCGGTGGCCGGCGCGATGGGTTCGCTCGGCTATTTCGCTCCGGCGATTTTCATCCGGAACAGGATCACCAAGCGCCAGCAAGCGATCCGCCGCTCGTGGCCAGAGGCGCTTGACCTGCTGTTGATCACCGTCGAATCCGGCATGGGCATCGAAAGCGCCCTTCGCAAGGTGGGCGACGAGATTGGCGCGCAATCGCCCGAAGTCGCGGAGGAGATCCTGCTCACTACGGCGGAACTTTCCTATCTCCAGGACCGGCGGCAGGCCTTCGAGAACCTGGGGCAACGGACGGGCGTCGACGGGGTGCGCGCCGTGGTGACCAGCCTGATCCAGGCGGAGAAATATGGAACGCCGCTGGGTCAGGCGCTGCGGGTGATGGCGCAGGAGAACCGCGACATGCGCATGAGCGACGCGGAGAAGAGAGCCGCCGCACTTCCCCCGAAGCTGACCGTGCCGATGATCCTGTTCTTCCTGCCTGTTCTGTTCGCGGTGATCGTCACACCAGCGGCCATTCAGATCATGAGTGTGTAAGTCGATTTAAGGACACATGCAGTTGAGTTGGGGTGGGCGAGCGCGGCGCTGTGTGTCGAGATCGCCGCCTAGCGCCGCAACTCTCTTTCAACGTTCTCGTGTTCCGCTCGTAAGAGCGGTGATCTTCCCGGCTATATCGTCGAGGGGCAGCACGAAATCGACGAGACCGGCCGAGATCGCCGATTTCGGCATTCCGAAGACGACGGAGCTTTCTTCATCCTGCGCAATCACCTTCCCGCCCGCAACATGCAGTGCCCGAAGGCCCTCGGTGCCGTCTTCGCCCATCCCCGTCAGGATGACGGCAAGCGACTCGTCCCCGAAAGCGCGAGCGATTGAACCGAATAGATAGGATCCGGACGGCTTGAAGCCCTGGATGGGATCCTCGTCCACGACGCGAAGGCGTGATCTGCCGGAGACGCCGAGCTGGTGGCCGTCAGGGGCGAGGTAAACAGTGCCGGGCCGCAGGCGTTCGCCATTCGCGCCAACTTTTACCCTGAGCGCAATCGTGGCGTCGAGGGATGCAGCAACGCCTTCGATGAAGCCGTTCGACATATGCTGCACGATGAGGATGGGTGCGGGGAAATCGGCGGACAGGTCCTTCAATATCGAACGGATCGCGGCCGGTCCTCCCGTGGAAGCAGCGATGCCCACTATCGCGAGCTGGGTGTTGGCCGCAGGCTGGGGCGTCTCCTTGCGCTGGTGATCGCCGCGCCCTTTCTTGCGCCATTGACGAACGACTTTCACCTGCGCCATGGCCTTGATCGTCGATAGGAACCTCTCCATGGCTGCTTTCTCGAGCGACGTGCCGGATGCAGTCGGCGCCGGGATGACCGCGAGCGCCCCCGAATCGAGCGCACGCGAGGCCATGGCCCCTAG
This sequence comes from Sinorhizobium sp. FG01, assembly GCF_002531875.1. Classification (NCBI taxonomy): domain Bacteria; kingdom Pseudomonadati; phylum Pseudomonadota; class Alphaproteobacteria; order Hyphomicrobiales; family Rhizobiaceae; genus Sinorhizobium; species Sinorhizobium sp. FG01. The sequence goes on along the minus strand of NZ_NWTB01000013.1, from coordinate 40,836 downwards.
GTGCGAACCGTCTCGATAGGCTACCATGACGACTGGCGTCGGTGCGGTGATCATGATCTCCTTGACGGTTTCGGCGGTGCCGTCGTCCCGCAGCTCCACTGCAACAATATCTGGCAAAAGCTTACCGGTCATCTTGACCGCGTCCTTGCCGTTTTTTGCGACGCCTATGAGCTCGACGGAGGCGTCGCCCAGAGTCGTCCTTTTGATGAGATTCTCGAGATCGGGCGTCGATGTCGCCAGAAGAATACGTGTCATCCTCGTCCTCACACGACCCGACGCATCGTCTCCAGGAAGTGCTGCGCATCGAACTGGTCCTTCCTCAGATAGGCATTTGCGCCGGCACGCAGCCCCCGCACCTTGTCTTCAAGCGCCTCCCGACCGGTGACGAGGACGACGGGAGTGTTGGTGAAACGGTCCGATCGACGAATAGCCTCGGTGAGTTCGAAGCCGTTCATCGACGGCATGTCGACGTCCGCGACGACCATATCGGCGCCGTCGTCAAGAAGCTGCTGCCAAGCCTCCCGGCCATTGCTTGCCATTTTCACATCGTACCCGGCGCCTTCGAGGATGAGCTTGACCAGCGTTCGGACGTATTTTGAATCATCGACGACGAGCACCTTGCGCCGCGCGGCCTGAAGTGGCCGGGGCATGCGTGCGCCGTCCGTCGACCGTGTCCGGGCGGCGGCCTCGGCGAGTGCTGCAACGTTGAGGAGGAGGGCGATGCGCCCGTCGGGTAGGACCATGCCAGCACTATAGCGACGAACCTTCGTAAGCCGTGGGCCGAGCGGGCGTGCGAGAAGGTCCTGCTCCCCGGCAATAGAATCGACAAGCACCGCCACCGGCCCGCCCGGAGCGTCGAGCACGACCGCCGGCACGGCATGCCGGGTATCGGAGCTAGCCGACCGCATCCCGAGCCAATCGGCGAGATCCACGAAAGGCATCGGACCGGTCGGGGTGCTGAGGATGTCCGTCCCCTCAGACGTTGCAAAGTCTTGCGCATCAACGCGCATCACCCGCTGGACCGATGCCGTGTCGATCGTGAACATATGCTCCCCTGCCATGACCATCACTACACGCACCATCGCAAGAGTCAGAGGGAGCGTGAGGGTAAAGGCCGCACCTCCCGTCGGCACTTGCGAGACCTCCGCTGTACCTCGCAGCGTTTCGACATTGCGTTTGACGATGTCGAGTCCTATGCCGCGCCCCGACAGGCTGGTAACCGTCGCGGATGTCGAGAGGCCCGGCTCGAAGACACGCCTCAGGAGCTCCGCTTCGTCTTTCACCTCCTCCAGATGTTCGCCGGCTGCCTTGCTGAGCCGGGCTACATCCACACCACGGCCATCATCCTCCACGCGCACCTGCATCCGATCTCCTGATATCGCGGCGGCAATGACGACTCTTCCCCTTTCCGGCTTTCCCGCCTTTCGGCGTTCCTCGGGCGACTCGATGCCATGTGCGACTGCATTGCGCACGAGATGGCGAAGCGAGTCCTGCAGACCGGAAAGAATGGAACGGTCGATCTCGATCTCTCCACCCCCGATTTTCAGTTCCGCCGATTTCCCCGACGCGGCCGCCATGTCACGTACGACCCGATCGAGCCCCTTGCAGGCTTCCGCGAACGGTTGCGTGCGTGCGTGCCGTACCTCGTTTTCGAGTGCTGTCGCGACAGTGTGCATCAGTCTCATTTCCCGGCGCAGCGATGTCGCAAGCTGACGCAACCCGTTTTCGATACCTGCCGCCAGCGCGGCAGACTCGGGGACCGTGCCCCTCAGTTTCATTGCCTGCTCCCGCAGCAGGGATGCCTCCTCGGCGTGGCGCCGAATGACCGCGCCAAAGCTGAGCAGTTCGCCACTCCTGTATAGAAGAGCATCCAGTCGATCGGCGGAGACGCGCATGGAGCCGTCGGTATCGCTGTTGCGAACGGCCACCTGCCCCATCTGCGGAGGCCGTGGATTCGATTTGCCGCTGGGGTCATCCTCCCCTGTCGCCACGGCAGACTTCAGGGCATCGACCACGCTCTCCCCATGCGCGGGCGAAGGCGTCTCCCCGCTTTCCAAGAGGTGGGCCGCGTCCTGGATTGCGTCTGCGGCAGACAGAAGCAGTTCCAGCCTGGATTTCTCGAGCACGAGCTGCTCATTTACCGTGATAGAGATTATCTCTTCCATCCAGTGACAAATCGCTTCCACACCTCGCACTTGAAGCAAACCGGCGGCGCCCTTGAGGCTATGCACGGTCCTTAGTAGCTGCTCCTGCAGGCGGAGTTTCTCGTCGGCCCCGCCGGGGTCCTCGATGGCGAGCAATGTCTGCTCCATGTCGGATGCACGCTCGCGCACTTCCTGGGTGAACATCTGCAGCAATTCTCGATCGAATTGGTCGCGTTCTGTCATGTCAGTTGCCATGGTCAGCAAGCATTTCCTTCAGCCTGGAGCCAAGCTCGTTCAGATCTTTCGCGGCCTCTTCCGCTTGCCGGATCGCCGAGAAATTTTGGCTGCTCGCTTGCTCGATGTAATGCATCGCGTCGTGAATCTGCTTCATGCCTGCTTTTTGCTGGCCCGCCGAAGCCGCGATCTGGGCGACCGATCGCGCCGAATCGGCAACGATCGCCTCAAGCTGCCGGATCGTCTCGCCCGCTTCGTTCACCGTCTCTAGGGCGCGGCTGACACTCTTTGTGCCATCTTCAGCGCCAATGACCGCCGCGTTCGTCGCTTTCTGGATCTCCATCAGAATCCGCCGCACACGGGTGGTCGCTGACTTCGACTGGTCGGCAAGTGTCCTGATCTCACTGGCAACGACACTGAAGCCCCTGCCGTGCTCGCCGGCACGCGATGCCTCGATCGCCGCGTTCAGCGCCAACAGGTTCGTCTGGTCGGCGATCTCGGCGACAACCGTGACGATCTCACCAATTTCCAGGCTATTTTCCGCCAGCGATAGAATGTCCCCGGCAATCGCTTCGGTGCGGGCACTCACTGCGTTCATCACATGCACGGTATCATCGAGCGCCCTGCGGCCGTCATTGCTGATCTTGACGGCCTGGTCATAGGAGCCGGCAACCTGCTGAGCGCGCTGCGCCGCCTGTTCCGACGTCTGCAGCACCTCGTCGACGCTCGTCACCGTCTGAGCTACCGCCGATGATTGTTCACGCATGCCTTCGACCTGTTGCGTAGTCCCGGCAAGGATTTCGGCGGCAGACGACGAAAGATGTTGCGCCGTGTCCGAGATCGTGGCGAGCAGCTCTTCGAGCCGCTCCCTGCTGCTCCGTTCACTGTCAATCATCCCGGCAAGCCTCGCGGTCATTGCATTGAAGGAGAAGCCGAGGGCCGCGAGTTCGTCGCTGCCTTCTACGGCCGCCTTCTGCGTCAGGTCACCGGCGCTGACCCTTTCCGCCTGGCCTACGAGCGCGCGCGTGCGGCGGACGAGGCGACGCGCGACCCGCAGCACGTGGAGAAGCATAAGAACGGCGAGGACCGCAAAGCCCAGTTGCAGCAATTGAGAGCGCTGGAGCCGGACCACTCCTGCCTGCTCGATCCGATTGATCAATTCGTCCATGCGAGCAGCGAAGTCTCTAATCCCTGGATCAAGTTCATCCAGCGCAGCGGGACCGAGCGGCGCGTTGACCATCGCGCTTTCGAGCGCGGGCCTCACCTGCTCCCGCCATTGTTGGCGGGCTTGCTCGAGCTGCGCGAGAGCGGCAGGATCCGTCGTTGCTTCAAGCCCGAGTCTTTCGTCGCCATCGGCCAGACTGGCAAGCAGTCGCTCATTGCGATCCATCAGGCCGCGCAGCTCATCGGCAGCGGCGATCCGCACGGCGCCTTCCGCTCTTTCCAGGCGCGTGGTTGCGTACATCAACTGATAGGCAAGGCGCTGCTTGCCCAGCGATGATGTCGCGGCAAGATCGGCTCGCACCTGTTGCAGGGCAACTGAGCTCGACCCGACGAGCAGCGCCGAAGCGGCCACGAACAGCAGCATGGCCAGGCCCAAGGTGCCATAGAGACTATTCGTCAATCGCAGGCTCATGGAATTCGGTCCTTTCCGTCTCATCGGTGGCGATGATCTGCTCGTCCTCGAGAAAGAGACGGCGATCGTTCAACAGAAGGTGGCCGTCCAGAAAGACAATGACGCCTTCCGTTCTTGCGCAATCGAAGGATCCGCCACTTTTACCGGGCTTCGCCGCAGCGAATTCCTCCGGTGGGAGCGCCACTATCTCCGGAACAGAATCGGACAGGATCAGGAATTCGGAATGCGTTCGCCCGCATACAATTGCCCATTCGCCGGCGCTGCCGGCCGATCGCGGGAGATCGAACAATCTGCTAAGGTCAAAGACGGGCAGCAGTTCGCCGCGCAAATCATAGACGCCACAGGCGTGCGGGGGCATCCCGGGAAGCGGACTGACGCGTGCCTTCGAAACGATCTCGCAAACATAGCGGATCTCCAAGGCAAACCGCCGATCCGATAGCATGAAGGTCACAAGTCCGACTGTCTGCTCATCTCTGCTGCCCGCGAATGCATCGCCGGCCGCTTGTCGTGATTGCTCGTATTGAGCCGCTTTCTGTGCCGATTCCAAAAGCGCTTCGGTCTGTTCTATCGCTGCCTCGATCCGTCTTCTGACGGCGATCCAGTCGACCGGACGAGCGGCGGGCCGGGAAAGCATTGTCATCGGCTTTCGCTCCCCCGCGCTTGGCGGATCTTGCCCATCTCCCGCCTTGCACGCTCCACCAGATCTCCAGCCGTCGCGTCTGCCATCAGAGAGATGCGCTCCTGTGGCGGACGGGAGAGGCAAAACTGCAGCACGTTTTCGAGGGCACGCAACGACGCTTCAGGGTCGCTCTGCCGGAGACAGACCCCGAGGAAGAACTGCGCGGCGGCCAGAGTGCTGTCCAGGTAGACGACTCGTCGCAGGGCTGCCGCAGCCGCATCGATCTCACCGTCGGCCATCTGCGAGAGCCCCTGCAGGAAATGCAGTTCCGGTGACAACGGATGACTTTCAACCGCCTGCGCAGCGAGGCACGCGGCTTCGCGGGTTTCACCCACGCCGTAACGCGCTCGGATTTGGGCGATGGCCCTGGAGAGCTTGTCGCCAGGTGCTTTTGGCGCAGCCGTGTCGCATGCTTGAGCCGCCGCCATGCGGGTGACGGGATTCTTGGGCTTGCCTCGAGCGGAAACGACGCCTGAGATCGGGCTCTTGCGAGCGTCCCCACGAGCCATCATGCGCCGGTAGACAACGCCTGCCGGCGTGATGCACGTCTCGAACGGGGCGTACTTCCACAAGGGCGGATCGGTCGGGGCGGTCAACAGCCAGCCTCGATCCGCAAGGCAGGCGAATAGCTGCCGTGCAATCCGAGGCACTTTACTCGCGTCGAGGTAGACGAGAACATTGCGGCAAAGGATCAAGCGAAAGTCCGCCAATCCCCGTTCCGGCGCCGGAAGATCGGCTTCGCCAAGATTGAGGACAGCGAAATCGACCTGCGGGCGCAGTCGTTCGCTCAGTCGAAAGCGATCGTCACATGCGGTGAAGTATCGCTCCTTCAGCCTGCGATCCGTGTTCCTCAACGACCATTCGCCATACTCGGCGGCCCTGGCCGTTCCGAGCGCCCGTCGCGAAATGTCGACTGCACATATGCGAACTTCTTCCAAGAGACCTTCCTCGTCGCAGAGAATGGCAAGGGAGTAAGGCTCCTCCCCCGTTGCACAGCCGACACTCCAGATCCGGGCAGGCGCGCCGTCGGGCCGCCGCGTTAGTTCCGGAAGAATTTCCTGCCGTATCAGCTGAAACTGCTCGGGGCCGCGAAAGAAGTGCGTTTCACCGACGGTGACCGCTGCGATGACGTCGTCGGTCAAGTCCTGATCCAGCCCAAGCCGGCGAAGAAGCAGGCTGCTGTCGTCGATGCCGCGCCGCGCCATGATCCGGGCGATCGCCGAGGCTACGGTGCCTTGCCGCGATGCGGGAACGCTGAGGCCGACCCTGCAGGCGACCTCCCCGGCGAGATTGGCCGGAAGCGCGTGTCGGGTCACCGAACGCCTCCTGCCTCAATCGCGGCGGCGCAAAGAGGGCTATTTGATGAGCTGGCTGTGGAAACCGGCTGGCGCATTTTCGTCCCTAGCTTCGTGGCTCTGCCGTCGTCAGTACGTCCTCGCGTGCTTTTGGGCTATTCGGCCGGATGGCCTAGAAGGCGGCCTATCCGGCCGTCCTAATGCGGGCTCCCGGTCATGGGTAAGAGGCGCGCCCCTGCGGCAGCGGCCTCCTGACGGTTCCTCACCCGCAAACTGCGGAAGAGTGCCGCCATGTGGATCTTCACCGTACCCTCGCCGAGTTTCAGCTTGCGAGCGATCTCCTTGTTCGAAAATCCCTCGACGAGAAGCAGGAGGACCTCGCGCTGCCTCGGCGTCAGGAACTCGATTGTACGATGACTTCGTTCGTCCTGGTTTCCGCGGGTGACCTGAGGCAACTCTATTTCCTCGGGAGGGGCGGGACGGCCCGCTATGGAGGGCGGGACGTAAACAGCGCCGTTGAGGATCGAGCCGATTGCTTCGGCCAGTTCGCTCGCCCCGAGGCCCTTTGGCACATAGCCGTTTATGCCGGCAGTCAGGGCAGACAGGATGTCCGACCGTCGCGACGACGCCGATACGACGGCGACCTTCAGATCGGGATGGATGTCACGGACGGCCGCAAGGCTCGCCGCACTTTGCATGCCCGGCATCGCCAAGTCGAACAAGGCGAGCGAAATGTCTTCGTGCTCGGCGAGCCTTTCAATCGCTTCATCAAGCGACCCGGTTTCGATGATTCCCGTGAAATGCAATTTGCTCTTCAAGATGAACGCCAACGCGATGCGGAAGAATTCATCGTCATCGGCTATAAGTGCGACGCGTGAGGTATTCATTACGCTTCCCTCGCCGGTTGTCTGATGCTTGCGGGTCTTCAGTTCGGCCCGCTCCTAGGCCTGCAACTAACGATCGTCTCAGCGAACGCGTTCCCGCCGTTGCCAATCAATGCGCGGTAGTACCAAAATTGTGCCACACACGCCTTGAGACGTGTAGGGCTAAATGCTGCTGCTATTTCTCCGGGCTGTTCACAAAACGTTCGTAAACGCGTGGTGCGCCGCCCCTTTCGAGCGGTCCGTCAATCAATTTGGAGCCTTCCGACGCAGGTAGCGGCCGTGAGAAGATGTATCCCTGCCCCCTCATGAAATCCTTCGGCATTCACCACCGCCAATTGATCCCCTGTCTCAATGCCCTCGATCGTCGTTGCCGATGCGCTTGAGAACTTGGAGCCGACTCTCCGGCATTTGTCTGAAGGCTTTCAGACCCGCGACCTCCAGAACGCGAAGGTCCAGATCGAAATTTTTCGATCCTCGCCTTGAGCTTCGATAGTTGCGTTTCGGCGGAACCCGTCCTTTGATGCGCTTCACAATTTACGCCATGTCGGGGAGACGCATGGACGGAACACACCTCTTCGAACTCGGGATCGCGATGTTCCTCGCGATCATAGCGCTCAATTATGCGGCCCACAGGCTTGGCCTTCCACCGTCGGTCGCATTGCTCGCGGGTGGGGCGATCCTGGCGTTCCTGCCGGGCCTGCCGGCGATCACCATCGATCCTGAACTCGTGCTCGTCATCTTCCTGCCGCCGCTCCTCCTCGACGGCGCCTGGTCAATCGCGGTTGGCCGCATCCGACACCATATGATGGGTATCGCGTCGCTTGCCGTCGGCGCCGTCTTCTTCACATGCGCCGTCGTGGCCGTGGTCACTCATCTACTCTTCCCCTCGCTTCCTTGGGCCGCCTGCGCGGCGCTCGGCGCGATCGTGTCACCCCCCGACGCAGTTTCCGCACGAGCCGTCCTGGAGGGTGTGAAGCTGCCCCGGCGGCTCCAGATCCTGCTCGAAGGAGAGAGTCTCCTGAACGACGCGAGCGGCCTCGTGCTCTTCCGTTTTGCCGTCGCCGCCGCCGCAACGGGGATCTTCAGCCCCCCAGCGGCGTTGGGCAACTTCCTTCTTCTGGCGGTCGGCGGCGCCACGGTGGGCGCCCTCGTCGGAACGGCATGGGTGAAGCTCGTCAGGCGACTGGGCGACGAATACCTTATCATCGCCGCAACGACATTGCTCGCCTGGATCTCCTACCTCCTGGGAGAGATGCTGCATGTCTCCGGCGTCATCGCCACCGTCACCACGGGTCTGATCGCGACTTGGCATCAGCACACGGTTCTGTCGGCCGCTACGCGCATGCGGGGGACGTCGTTCTGGACTGTCTTCGTATTCCTGATGGAAGCTGCGGTCTTCGTATTGATCGGTCTATCGCTGCGGGACGTCGTCGAGCGAAGCGGTGGATTCGGCACGGTGGTCGCGACGATGGGACTGCCGGTCATCGCTGTGCTCACCACGCTTGTCATCGCGCGCTTCGCGTGGGTTTTCGGATCCGAGCTTGTGATCAAGCTGCTCAATGCCCTTGGTCTCGCTCGAACGCAACCTCTCGGCGCCGGCGGCGCAACCGTGCTGAGCTGGGCGGGCGTACGGGGCGTGGTCACGCTCGCTCTCGCGCTCAGCTTGCCGGAAGATTTTCCCGGCCGCGACTTCATCCTTGTGACGGCATTCGCCGTGATATTTGGAACGGTGCTCGTGCAGGGCACGACGCTCGGACGCGTGATCGCCTGGGCGCAACTCGCTGAGCCGGACTCCGAAAAGGCGCCTCTGACAATGAGCCAGGCAGAAGCAGCGATGGCCCAAGTCCAGCTTGCCACCATCCAGAGCTTGGCATATGACGCCGAAGGAAACCTCATCCACCCTCAACTGCTGGAACGATACCAGCGTCGCGCGACGACGATCGTCGACTACGCCGTGCGGACTGAGCATTACCGACCCGCGTTGCATGCCCACTTCGACGTCGTACTGGAAGCTGTCGCGACCGGCCGGAGGGAACTGATTCGCCTTCATCGCGCTGGCGAGATAGACGATGAAACGCTTCAGGAACTTGAACGGGATCTCGACCTGGAAGAGTTGAGTGCCATCTCTGCAAAAGCATGAAGTTCACGATGCGTTGGCGGTCGCTTCTGGGGCGACTGCAGACGTTCATCGCCCCCGAGTGAACTTCCGCTCACCACCCGAAAGGTCACTTCCACGAGGATTATCATTGGGCGGCTTGACGGGTAAGCGCTGCGGCAGTGGAGGGGAGAAAAGCTATGTCTAGCTGGAACTCGGGCCGCATTATTGGTCAGAAGCCTCCGTTGAAGCCGAAGGAGGTCTGGGCCATCCGAACCCGCCTCCAAATGTCCGGTGCGGTACGCAACCTGCGCTGTTCAATCTCGCGATCGACAGCAAATTGCGAGCTTGTGATCTCGTCGCAATTTCAGTTGCCGATGTTGCGATTTCCGGAAGGGTTCGCGACCGCGCGATCATCATCCAACGGAAAACAGGCCGACCAGTGCAGTTCGAACTGACCGATCAAACGCGGGAGGCTATCGCTGCATGGATTGGAAGTCGCAGGCTCGGTGAACGGGATTATCTGTTTCCCAGCCGCGTGCAAGCAAAGCCGCACCTGTCGACGCGGCAATATGGCAGGATCGTCGAGCGCTGGGTGTCGAGCACCGGGCTTGATCCCGAACGTTACGGCACGCATTCGATGAGACGGACGAAGGCGGCGCACATTTACAAGAAGACAGGCAACTTGCGCGCCGTCCAGCTCTTGCTCGGCCATAAGAAGCTGGAGAGCACCGTGCAATACCTCGGAATAGAGGTGGACGACGCCTTAGCAATTTCTGAGCAAGTGGAACTCTAGTACTCAAGGGCGGCACTTCTCATCGAAGTGCCAACCCGTGAGCCCTGTTGAAGGCAAAAGATCGGTAGAGTCGAGGTGTGGCGCGGGTGGCTGTAGGTCGAGCCTATCTGTCCGCCCCTTTCGTCTGGCGGTGCCTTGGTGGCTCGACCGTGACTGCCGTTTCCACACCCCGCTCATCGAACCGGACATGCAGGTCTCCCGCATCCGGCTCTCGGACAAGATCTCACGCCTTCACCCACGGCACGCCCCGTCCAAGTCGGGTCAGACGTACCAGCCCATAGTGCTGGTAAAGGTGCGAGTCTGGATAGGACCCACCTCTCTTCCGTCTGGTCTTATGCTTGGAGCGCAGCCACCGGAGCAACCGCACTGCGGTATAGCTGTCGAGCAGCCGATACGCCTTGCTGGTGGTCCCTACCGAGAAGTAGTTCGCCAGCCGCGCAGCGTGCGGTTCAACTTTGCTATCAGCAGTGTGGTCTCTTGCCATGTACCCTTTCGGTCGGTCAGCGCGTGGACAGTCTCGACCGCGCGCCTGATGCTTTTCTTCGATGGCCGGTAGCCCAGGCGAGCGTGGCCGGTTATCGGAGAGTACATCCGTCCGAACGTGAAGCCCAGAAAGTCGAAGTCGCCCTCCGGCACCTTGCAGATGCGTGTCTTGTCCTCGTTCACCGTCAGCTTCAGCTTGTCCATGGTCATGCGCAGGCACTGGAGCGCCGCTTCCGCATTGCCCCTCCTGCACAGGATCACGAGGTCGTCGGCGTAGGTGACGAGCCGCGTGCCTAAGCTTTGCTCAAGCCGAGCTTCTTCCATCCCAGCACGAACCGACGCATTTAGAGGTTCGCCAGCAAGGGTGAGACGGGTGAGCCCTGCGGAATGCCGCGCCGCTTATCCCGCGCCTCCGTCGTTCGCGTCTTCCGGCCTCGATCATCGGTTTCTTCGACGGGACATTCCAGACACATCTTGATCAAGTGCAGCACCCGCCGATCAACGATCCGGCGCGCCAGCGACTTCATCAGTTCTGAATGCGGAACGCTCCCGAAGTAGTCCGCGAGGTCGGCGTCGACGACTTCAGGATGACCACGGAACAGCGTCTCCTCCACCTTGGTCACCGCCTGCTGGGCGTTGCGCCCGACACGGTAGGCATAGAGTTCCGGTGGAAGGTCGGCCTCAAAGATCGGTTCCAGCACCAGCATCGCTGCCGTCATGCAGACCCGATCTCGCACGGTCGAGATGCCCAGCGGCCTGAGTTTGCCGTTGGCCTTCGGTATGAACACGCGTCTGATTGGTTCCGGTCGGTAGGTCTCCTTTCTGAGCGCAAGCGCCAGTTCACCAAGCCACCGCTCTAGCCCTTACGCTTCGACGTCCGCAAAGTCGCGACCGTCTACCCCCGGTGCGCCCTTGTTCGAGCGGCACTGAGCATAGGCATGGGCCAGAACATCCTCGCGGCTGATCTTGTCGTACAGGGCGTAGAAGCGGTAGCCGGCTTCTGCCTTCGCTTTCGCGTGTAACGCCGTCTGCAGTTTCTGAACACTTGTCGGAGTTGATAGGTTTCCCAATCTCCGGTCCCTCTCCACTTGTTGCGCTCGTCTTGAACTGAGGCCCCTTCCCTCCACCGGCATTACCCGGCTTCTCCGGTACTACGAGCCTCTCCGCCACCCCAGGCCGCCCGGCCTGTCCCTCGCGGGCGTCCGGTTGGTCATCCCTGACCACGTCCTGGGGCTTCCCGTGTTGCGTGCGCTTTCCTTGTGTACATGCTGCCGCAACTACCCCGGTGCAGCAGATGGGCTCAAACGTCGCTCAAACTCACCCATCCATATCAGCCTTCCCCGCAAGGGTTGACGGGTCGGCCTGCACATCGACCTTTTCGAGGGTTGCTCGGCGTTCACTCGCGTTGCGGCCTGCACACTCGCGCGGTCACCAATTTCGTGACCCGCTAATCGAAGGCTTCAGACATGTCGTCTCCTCCATGCCTGCTCCGATTGATTCCCGGCTGGAGCGGTTGCCGGGTGCACTTGCACCCACTGGAAAGCGCCGCCTTGGCACGGCGCACACCCAGAGCGGTCGCCCGCCGATCACACATGGAAGGTCCTGTACTGGCACGCAGACTTCTTTGCCGAGCCGTGGAGCGCGGCGAGAAGTCACCGCTGCCTCCCGGCTTATGCGTGTCGCGTTCGTGACGCATCTATAATGTTATTACGTAACTTTCCATTTGACGAATGTAATAACGTAACCTATCGAGGGCGAGACACATGCACTCTGCATCCATCTTCGTCACGGAAAAAATGTTTGGAGGTCTGAATGCGCACACTGTTCGTGCTGCTCACTACGGTTGCACTCGGCGTCGCCGCGACGCTCAACCCGGCCCATGCCGAGGTGCTCAAGGTTGCCGGCCCATGGGAGATTACCGGCATTGATCCGGCCCAGACCGGCTATGTCTTCAGCCGATTGCAAGTCGCCGAAACTCTTGTGACCGCCAACCACAATGGCAAGATCGTGCCCGCGCTTGCGGATCGGTGGAGCGTCAGCGGCGACGGTCTGACATGGCGCTTTACGCTCCGCGAGAACGCGCGTTTTCATGACGGCACGCCCGTGACGGCGGAAACGGCCGCCGCCAGCCTGACGCGAGCTCTTGCGGGTGTCGGCGTGCTCTCACAAGCGCCGCTCGCCGAGATCACCAGTGAGGGGCGTGACGTGGTGATCCGGCTGACGAAACCATTCTCTGCCCTGCCCGCCTATCTCGTGCATTTCAGCACCATCGTGCTGGCACCCTCTTCATACGATGCGGCCGGCAAAGTCACGCAGATCGTCGGGTCCGGACCCTACAAGGTGAAGAGCCTTACCGCTCCGGCACGCCTGGAATTGCAGGCCTCCGGCGGGTGGTGGGGCGGCAAGCCCGCGATCGAGGAAGTCAGCTATCTCGCAGTGGGGCAAGGCGAGACCCGAGCGCTGATGGCGGAAAGCGGTGAAGCCGATCTGGTGTTTTCCATGCTGCCGGTTTCGGTTGATCGATTGAAAGCCAATCTGAAACTCGATGTGCAGATTGCCACCATTCCCCGCACGCGCGTTCTCAAGGTCAACGCGGCATCGCCTTTCTTCGACCAGGTCGAGGAGCGGCAGGCGATCAGCGCAGCGATCGACCGCGTTGGAATCACCAAGGTGATCCTACGCAACGCCGACCTTGCTGCAACCCAGCTTTTCCCGCCTGCGATGAAGGGCTGGAATTCCCGCGACATCCCGCCGCTCGTGCGGGACGTCGACCGGGCGAAGGAACTCTTGGCCGCGGCGGGCTGGAAAGCCGGAAGCGACGGTGTTCTGCAAAAGGATGGCAAGCGGTTCAGCGTGACGCTGCTGACCTATTCCAGTTGGCCCGAACTGCCGCCCATCGCCACGGCACTCCAGGCCCAGCTTCGACAAGTAGGAATAGAGGTGAAGGTATCCGTGGGTAACAGCTCGGAAATTCCCGCGCGCCATCAGGATGGAACATTGGAGATGGGACTGATCTCCCGGCTCTACTCCATCGTGCCGGACCCCGTTGGCACACTGCTCCAGGATTATGGTGCCGGTGGCAGCGACTGGGGTTCGATGGGATGGGACAACAAGGAAATCCAGAGCGTCGTCGAACAACTAGCGGCGACGAGCGATGCGGCGGCCCGCGCTCCGCTTCAGAGCCGGGCCCTGGAGATTCTGCAGCAAGAGCTGCCAAGCATCCCCATCACCTGGTCGGAGCTCGCCATTGTCTCGAACAAGAGGATCACCGGCGTCACGGTTGATCCGCTTGAAGTGAACTATGGCCTGTCCGCCATCCGTTGGGCGGAGTAACGGGGAGAGCGCGATGCGAAACTTCCTTCTTCCGCGCCTCGTCCAGGCGGTGCTGGTGGCCGTCGTGGTTGGGGCTCTGTGCTTCGTCCTCATGCGGGTGCTGCCGGGCGATGCCGCCATGCGCATTGCTGCCGGCCGCTACGGGCCGGATGCGCGGATTGCCGAAGCGGCAGAAAAAGTCAGGCTGGAGCTGGGCCTCGACCGCCCGATGGCGGCCCAGTTCCTCGAGTGGTTAGGCGACCTTCTGCGCCTTGACCTCGGACATTCGCTCGTTACGGGTTCGCCGGTGGTCCATGAGCTGCAGGTGCAGCTCGGCGCTTCCGTGTGGCTTGCCGCATCGGCGCTGGCGCTGTCGGTTCTCATCGGACCCGTCGTCGGGGCTTTCGCGGGGTTGAAGCCGGGGAGCGCCATTGACCGTCTGGGCCTCGCAGGTGCGGTGATCTTCCGCGCCATTCCGCCGTTTGTGCTCGGCCTCGTTCTGATGCTGATCTTTTCGAAGCAGCTCGGCTGGTTGCCGCCAGCCGGTTTTGGCTCGCCACGTGAGATCCTGCTGCCGGCACTGACGCTCGCTCTTGGGCTCGCCGCCATGTCGAGCCGGATCACGCGCAATTCGGTCGCTGCGGTCGTAAAAGCACCATACTTCGCCTTCGCCCGATACAAGGGACTGCAGGAATCGGTTGTCGTCCGCCGGCATGGACTTCGGAACGCCGCGATCCCCATCGTCTCTTATATCGGACTGCAGGCCGTCTACCTGGTCGAAGGGGTTGTCGTCGTGGAATCGCTCTTTGCCTATCCGGGCATCGGCCACGCCTTGGTCCACGCGGTCGTCGAACGGGACATTCCCATGGTCCAGGGGACGGCGCTGGTGATGGGACTGATGTTCGTCGTCATCGCCGCCATTGTCGACCTTCTGACGCATTGGCTCGATCCGCGCGTGAGGAGAACGGCATGAGTACGATCGGCGATCTGTCCTTTGCTCGGCCGAAAGGGCGACTGACCACGGGGCGCATGTTCGGCGCCGGCATTCTAAGCTTGGTCGGTGGCTTTGCGATCATCGGACCGGCCCTCATTCCTGCCGATCCTGCAGCGCAGGATTTTAGCGCCAGCCTCGCCCCGATCGGCGGCGACTTCTTGCTTGGAGCCGATCATTACGGCCGCAGCCTCCTCGCGCGCCTCGCCCACGGCGCCCGTCTTTCCTTCGGCCTCGCTTTCCTGACCATGCTCGCGGCCGCGGTCCCTGGCGTTCTGTTCGGTCTTGCCGCCGCGTGGAAAGGCGGCTGGACGGAGCGGTTTCTGGAACTGACGGCCACAATTGTGCTGGCACTACCCGGTCTGATGCTGGTGCTGCTGCTGCTAGCCTTCGCGCCCGGCAATTATGGTCCGCTGTTCCTGGGCATGTCGCTCACCCTTTGGGTCGAGTTCTACCGTGTGACAAAGGCGACGACGAAGACCGTCCTCGCGCAGCCGCATATTGAGGCGGCGCGCATGCTCGGCTTCGGCTCGCGCTACATCCTCGTCAATCTCGTTCTGCCGGTGATCGCACCGATGATCGGTACGCTTTCGGCCTTTGCCATGGCGACGGCCATCATCGCGGTGTCGACATTAAGCGCCATCAGCGTTGGCCTGCAGCCTCCCACGCCTGAACTCGGCAGCATGATCGTGGAGCTCTTGCCGTATTACGCCGAGGCGCCTGTGCATGTGCTGCTGCCGGCAGCGCTGATCTTCCTGCTGGTGCTTGGCCTTCAATCTCTCGCGCAGGGAGATCATCGATGAACATTCAAGCAACCCCGGATCTTTCGATCGCCGCCCTGTCGATCGATTCCCCGGCTGGCCGGATCGTATCCGATGTCTCCCTTGCGCTCGGACGGGGGCGAGCGCTAACGCTCCTTGGCGAGAGCGGATCGGGCAAGTCGCTCGTGGCGCAGGCGATCATGGGCAATTTGCCGCCAGGGCTGCGTGCGACGGGGCGCGCGGTCTTCAACGGGACGGACCTTCTTGCGGAGACGCCCGCCCAACGACGCCGCCGCTGGGGCCGGAACATTTGCCTGCTGCCGCAGGAGCCGTGGCTGGCGCTGGATCCGACCATGCGCGTCCTGCCGCAGGTGGCAGAAATACACCGCTTCGTCAAAGATAAGGATGTCACCCAAAGCGATGCGCTTGCAAGGGAGAACCTCGCCGGGGTTTCCCTCGCCAATGCGGAAGCGCTTTACCCCTTCCAGATGTCGGGCGGCATGGGACAGCGGGCAGCGATCGCGATGGCGCACGCCGCCGACAGCGAGCTTCTGATCGCGGACGAGCCGACGAAGGGCCTCGACACGGCGCTGCGGGACTCGGTGACGGCCCGCCTGAAACGAGAGGTCGAAGCGGGACGCTTGCTGCTGACCATCACCCATGACGTCGCCGTCGCGAGGGCAATCGGCGGCATGATCGGAGTCATGCTCGATGGCCGGCTGGTCGAATACGCTCCCACGGAAAAGCTGCTCCAAGCGCCCGAGCACGCCTATACGAGAGCGCTTCTCGCCGCCGAGCCGGCAGGGTGGGAACGGAAGGCGTCAACGGCTTCCGGTGAGGTCGTCCTTGCCGGACGCGGACTGGCAAAGCGTTATGGTAGCAGGACCCTGTTTTCCGATCTGGACATTACGGTCGCCGCCGGCGAGATCGTCTCGATCTTCGGGCCGAGCGGCTGCGGCAAAACGACGGTCGGCAATATCCTTCTTGGCCTGATCCGGCCTGAGGCCGGAGTGGTCGAGCGCAAGTCGGGGGTGTCGCGGCTCCGCTTTCAGAAGCTCTATCAGGATCCACCGGCCGCGTTCGCGCCCCATCAGACGATTCGCAAGGGGCTCACCGATCTGGCGCGCCTCCATGCCAAGGATTGGACAGCCGTCGAGGGGTTGCTGGACCGCGTGCGCCTGCCTAAGAATTTGCTCGATCGTCTGCCCAAAGAGGTCTCGGGCGGGGAGCTACAGCGCTTTGCGTTGCTGCGCGCCCTGCTGCTGGACCCGGCATTTCTGTTCGCGGACGAGGCGACGTCACGGCTCGATCCCGTCAGCCAGAAAGAGGTGATCACGTGCCTGCAGGACATCGTCAGGGAAACCGGCCTCGCTGTCCTTTTGGTCACCCACGACCGCGACATCGCCGAAAACATATCGACACGAATATTAGATATCGAGAACAATAGGACCATATAAAGCCGCTCATTCGACCGCCGGGCCGGCTGAGACAATTCAGCTCGAATGTCCCATGGAGCTGCAATGGCGGTCCAGGCAAGCTGCTTGGGCAGAAAAGAGAATGATCGCAAGCGGGGCCGGGGCAGCCGAGCTTCGGCTGTCCCCAAGGCGACGTAATCTGAACAGGACAGATCGACCCTTTGAGGTCATTCATTCACGGCCCTTGGAATTACCGGTGTTGGCCCCGAAGTGGACAGCGCTGCTCGTGAAAGTTTCCCGACAGGCGACCCATGGCCATCTGCTGGTGCTCGGCTGGACGTTAGGGAAGGCTGGCAATGGCTGCAAGCAAGATCGGGTGAGCCCGGCTTTTTTGTTGTGTGATGGAGTCCTTCACCTCGGCTGAACGGCTGTCCGGATCTGGGCCACAACGCGGGCAAGGAGGAGAGGTTTCATGATGAACCGACTTCCTTCGGGCAGTTCCTCCGGCGTCACCTTACGGCGACCCGAAACGACGAAAATCTTGATCGGTGGCCAGCGGTCATGAACACGCGCCGCCAGTTCCAGTCCGTCCATCGATCCAGGCATACAAACATCGGTCAACACCGCACGGAGGCCTGGATGCCCGGTGAGCAAGTCGATGGCTTCATCCGCGGTTGAAGCCTCATAAACTTCAAAGTCTTGCTCACGCAGAAACATCGCAAGATCGTATCGGAGGAGAAACTCGTCATCGACAACCAGGACGGAGATTTGATCGCTTGGGACGCGGTAAGGCCTTTCCTGGTTCCCAATCGCGTAACCGGCCCTGAGGCGTTATGTTCCTGAAGATCAAAAAATAAAATGCGTCCGCTGATTAGACAGGCGCCGAGTTCGCTTACAAGATTCTTCGCTTCACGGTCGGCGAGAGCGATAGGAGAATTGCCTGACAACCGCGGGAGGTTTCATGGCCTCGTATTCTGTTGCCTACTGGCGACCAATTTATGTGCCCTGAAGCTCGGCTAACGCTTCTCGTGATTGTCGGGGGAGCGGATTCATCTATTCTTCAGGTCAGCCTACGGCATCCGTTGGAACAAACCTCTTAGCTCAGCAGTTCGATCCACACCGAATGGAGCTTATGATGCGCTGGCGGTACCCCATAGCGTTTCTGGCCGCTGTTTCTCCGAGTTCGATCGCGCTCCCTGCCGGTGACGTTTCAGAGGCAGTCGAAGTATTCCAGCGGACGTGCCTTGCACAAAGTTCAAGCTTCGACGCGATCGCATCCGCCGCCGCGGCAGAGGGATGGAAACCTTTGCCAGAAGGCGACTTCGAGCGTCTCGCGCCTCTCGAGCACCTTGATTCCTCAAGTGGATGGATAGCCACTGATCGGGCCCTTCCGGAACCGGTTGTAATCGGCGTCACCAAGGCTCGACGGGACGGAAGGCCCGTCGAGACCTGCACCGTCGCCTTCATGAAGGTGCCTATTGAGCCATTTCTGAACGAATTTTCAGACAGTACCAATGCGGAGAAACTATCCGAAGAACCGGAAGGAACCTGGACTTCGAGGCTCTACATGCTGATTGCCGGGGACCGCAAACAGTTCGTCAAGCTTAAATACGCCCGTTCGCCCGATGGAAGTGGGCCAATGGCCGCGAGCTCAATCGCCGAGCGGTAGGATGCATTTCGGCGTGACATGCCTCCCGTTGTAGAACTCAGACGCATTTACCCGTCACTGCCGAAAGGCACTCCGCTCAAAGGGCCTGGGTATGACCATAATAAGCAGCATCATCATAAGCATCCTGATCACAGGCCTTGCCTTCCTGGTGCTGTACCTCGTGCAAAAACTTCCGATTGACTCAACAATGAAGCAGATGGCTCACGTCGTCGTTGTAGTCGTCGGCGTAGTTTCGTTGCTCAGCTATCTGGAGGTATTCTGAAATGCTCTGGGCTGCTCCTCCTCCTCTGGGCCGCAGTCCGGCCGGCACTTGAAATCGGAAGGGAACGTTTGGATCCGTATAGGCAGCGGCAACAGCACAGCATCCACTTGCGTAAAACACCTGAATAAAATTCGGGGAAGGGCCGATTGTTAGCCTGCTGAGCCGCTCCCGGGCGTGTTAGAGCAACTCATTCCGGTCCTTGGTCGCTTTTTGCCCGCCGCCTTGTGCCCCCCGAGTCATTGCCACTCCCGCCGCGAGTTTCGCTGCGCGCCGGTTTGCCGACTGCGCCGCCTTCATTATCCCATTCTTCCAGCGAATCCCTCATTCGCGCCACGGAAGCAGGATCCGGGCTGTCTACGTCGAAACCCGCAACGAATGCTTCGCTGATGATGGCATCCATCAGGTCTGGATCTGAAATATCCAGATCAGGAAAAATACGCCGCAGTGCGCCGAGGGCCTCAGAAGTCGCAAGCGGCCGGGCTTCCTTCTGACACACGCTCAGAAACGCGCTTATGGCCGCGCGCACCTCAGGCGATATCTCGCGGGAGTGCTTTCTCATCATCACCTCCCAGTCCATCAAGGCTCTCAATCTAAACGCTGCCTGCGTCTCGATGTTCCTGGTTGCTCGCGAACTGGCCGCGATCTGTGATCTTGCCGACCTTCAGACATAGGTTGGATCAGTTGGGCGGCGAACGGGAGGCATTCTCGCAGTCAAAACCGCGAATTGAGGGCGAATTTATAATTGAGACCTCCCCTTATATCAGCCGAAAACAACGAAGCCGAGCACCTTGTTTAAATCCGATTTGAGGCCCACATATAAGAAAGTCGTTAATTTGGCTGGACCAGCCAAAACGGCGCGGCGTCAAAGGCCCCGCCATTCACCACGAAACTTAATACGAACGCCTACGCCGACGGACCCGTAGTGTCGCTTCGTTCGACTCTGGCACCGGAATTCGAGCACCGACCACGGTCGTGTCGGCTTCGGGACCGCCTCTGTTCCCGCAGAGCGCCGCCAGGACCAGCCGCACCAAGCAGACGCCTCCCCGGTGTCTGGCAACGTCTATGCGCATTCATGCATATGCCTGCGGGGCGTGCCCGCATTGCATACATGATGTAGATCATCCGGCTGATCTCGAAGCCGCACTCCAAAAGGACTACAAACAATCGTGACCGCTACAAACATTCTGCAACGCAATGGCCGTCCGATCCTCCGCGACGCAGAAACACATCCTTTGAACGTCGGTCAAGCCGTTCGGGTGAAGGGCGGGTATCGGAGATCGGCTGTGCCGGTCTATCACATCACCGGTACGCTCCCGCCGAGCGGCGGTCGCCGCAATATCGCATTCGAAATGACGACGAACATCATGAACGGGTGACGACGCAGGACAGACTCGAGCCGGTGCGCATATCGTCTGCCGACGAAGGCCCTACTCTCATCGAAAAGACATTCGGCAAACAGATCAAGCCCGCTGCGAACGGCAGTCCGTCCCAGGACACGGGCAAAAAAAATGACTGTTATGACGCTTCTGTAGAACCAAGAGGATGGCGATGAATATCGTGATTGCGTTCTACCGTATCCGGGACGTGGACGACGCGCACGCGATCGTCGGCCGCGAATCCGCGGAAGCTGCCGATCTCGACGAGGCGATAGAGATTGCGCTGGAGCTTTTGAGGACGCTCGACATGCCGCAGCGTCCGGACGTCATGACCATCACCGACGGTGATGGGAGCACGATCCATTCAAGCAGGCTCGACACGATCGAAAGTCTTGATGAAAGGCCAACACCATGAACGCCCACCGCACTGAAATTGAAACCGGGCATGCACTTGCGATCAGCATCTGGGAAAATGAAGGTGGGACTTCAGCACCCGAGCTAATGGATGACCAATACGGCCGCCGCATCGAAGCCCATCGCCCCTTGGCGATCTATCACGTGTCCGCAGGCGCACCGGCGCCTGTCAACGGCAACCTTCGCAATATAGAGCGCCGGATAAAGCGGCTCAGCCTATCGCGCCCCCGCGCGGCAGCTTTGCGTGGAACAGAGGCACGCTGAGGATGACGCTTCTGTTTCCGAATCCGAGTCGCAGCCTCGATGAAAAGCGAAACGCCGTTCGATTCATCGGCCATGACGGTATGTTCGAGGTGCGGTTTTTCGTCGAGGCCGATGCGCTCGTGATATCGGATGCTGAATTGGGCAGGTCGGAAATCTCGGAATCGAAGCTCCTTTCTGCTTTTGATGCGTTGCGGCTGTCCATCTACGATGTCGCACGCACGGCCTATTTCAGTGGCCGCCCTGATTCCTACACGCTGACCGCCGCCGATTTCCGCAAGGATGGATCGAGATGCTGATCCGCTATGGTTATGAGATCACGTTGAACTTCCAGCAACCGACCGCGTTGGTATGCCTGCTGTCGGTCCACGAGGATCGCGCGGCCGATATCCGGGTTCCTGAAACAACATTCACTGCTCCCGATGTGCCGACGTCGACCTATCGCGATCTCTTCGGCAACCGCTGCCGGCGGCTTGTCGCACCGGCGGGTGACCTGACGATATGGGGCGATGCCACGATCTCGGACGACGGCAAACCGGACAAAGTGCTGCCAGCCGCCCAGGAACTCCCGGTGCCGGAGTTGCCGGACGATTGCCTCGCCTATCTCATGGGCAGCCGCTATTGCGAGACCGACCGTCTCAGCCAGAGCGCTTGGGACAGGTTCGGCGCGGTCGCGCCCGGTTGGGGGCGTGTGCAAGCTATCTGCGATTTCGTGCATGACCATATTCGCTTCGACTACACGCAGGCCCGGTCGACGCGGACGGCCTTCGAAGTCTTTCATGAGCGCGTTGGTGTCTGCCGCGACTTCGCACATCTTGCGGTCACACTTTGCCGCTGCCTCAACATTCCTGCACGCTATATCAACGGTCATCTCGGCGATATCGGCGTCCAGGTCGTCGACCCGATGGATTTCAGTGCCTGGATCGAGGTCTTCCTGGACGATGGATGGCACACGTTTGATCCGCGCAACAATACGCCGCGTGTCGGCAGGATCGTGGTTGCGCGCGGCCGTGACGCGGCCGATGTCCCCCTCATCAACTCGTTCGGGCCGCACGTCTTGAAGTCGTTCCGGGTGTGGACTTATGAGGTGTCGGCCTTGCAATAGCGGCATGGAACATGGGCCAGCCAGGATCGAAACGCAGGAGCCATTCCCGGCATGAACGACAGTCTCTCACGGCTTCCCCAGGAACCGGCAGATCGGCTTACCAAGCCGTTCATGCAATTCCTCCGCATCGAGGCTACGGCGGGCATTGTCCTCTTGCTCAGCACGCTCTTGGCGCTCAGCCTTGCGAACACCGCGTGGTCGACGTCATTTCTCGCCTTGTGGGAGATGCCTGCGGGCATCAGAGTTGGCGACATTCAGATCTCCCGTTCGCTGAAGCACTGGATCAACGACGGTCTGATGACGCTCTTTTTCTTCGTCATCGCCCTTGAGCTAAAGCGCGAGCTGGTGCTGGGGGAGTTACGCAACCCGCGTATGGCCGCTCTCCCAGTCGCCGCTGCTTTCGGCGGGATGGCGGTGCCGGCCGGTCTGTTCTCGCTGCTTGTCGGCGGCGGGCCGGGTGCGAGCGGCTGGACCACCGTGATGTCCACCGATACGGCCTTCGTCATCGGGTGCCTTGCCGTGCTCGGTTCGCGCATACCAGGGAGCTTGCGGCTCTTCCTGCTCTCTCTCGCGATCTTCGACGATGTCGGCGCCATCCTGGTCGTGGCGATCGGCTATGGCGACGCCTTGAATTGGGCCGCACTTGGTACCGCCGGCCTCGGACTTGCCGTCGTCGCAGCTATCGCGCGTCTGGGCATCCGCAGCATTCCGGTCTATTTCGCAATAGGTGGTGGCATCTGGCTGGCATTCGACGCATCGGGCGTTCACGCGACGCTCACCGGAGTTGTTCTTGGATTGATGACGCCGGCGCGGAGTTGGGTGAGCGACGCCCGCCTCCATGCGATACTCGACCGGGTGAGCGCCCATCCGCCCGGCGATCATTCGAGCCGCGACACGGCGGCACGCAGCGACCTTCATCGGGCAGGCGTCGCGACGCGCGAAGCACTGTCGCCGATCGAGCGTCTCGAGATGGCTCTCCATCCCTGGGTCGCCTTCGTGATCATGCCGTTTTTTGCCCTCTCTAACGCGGGCGTTCCGATAGGAGACGCAAACTTCGACATTCCCCTCACGATCGCAATTTTCGCCGCCTTCGTGGTCGGCAAGCCCGCTGGCATTGTGCTCTTGAGTTTCCTCGCCGTGAAACTGCGCCTCGCGACTCGTCCAGACGAGCTACCCTGGAGCCTATTGGCAGCCGGTAGCTTGCTGACCGGGATCGGCTTCACCATGGCTCTGTTCATTGCCGAACTTGCTTTCGAGCCCCAGCTTCTGAACTCCGTCAAACTTGGTGTTCTCGGCGCTTCCGTCATCTCGGCAACCCTCGGTCTTCTGGCGTTGACCTGGCTGACGTCTCCTGGCAGGCGATAGTCCAGATCGCTCCGTCGGCCGCCATAGCGTAGAGCCTCCCCACCCTGCGTTCCAACCGGTCGCAGGGTGTCATGATCAGGACCAGCAGGGCCGCAGTAAAATGCCGATCCACATCGCTAGTCTGGATCGGCACCGGCCAGCCCTCAATCGCGCAACAGGCGCGGTGCAGCGGTGCTTTGCCCTAAACTGGCGGCCAAAACCACAGGACCAAAGGCACACCCAGCACGAGCACAATGAACGAGAGCGGCAGCCCCAACCTCCAATAGTCGCCGAAGCGATAACCGCCCGGACCCAGCACCAAGGTGTTGCACTGGTGTCCGACAGGCGTGAGAAAATCGCAGGCCGCACCCACCGCGACTGCCATCAGAAAGGCGTCCGGATTGTAGCCAAGGCGCTGAGCAAGGGTAACAGCAATCGGGGCAACGACGAGAACGGTGGCTGCATTGTTCAAAAACGGCGTTGCGGCCATTGCGACCACCATGATCATTGCAAGCGCGCCGTAGAGGGACAAAGTGCTAGCAAGTTGAGCGAGGCCGCCGGCGATTAGGTCGGCACCACCGGTCGTCCGGATTGACTCGCTGACCGGAACGAGAGCGCCGAGCATGATCAGGATCGGCCAGTCGATGGCTTCGTAAGCTTCCCGGAGCGAAAGTGACCCGAGAAGTACCGTCAGGACCGCAGCCGTAAAGAAAGCCGTTGCGACAGGCAACAGACCCAGAGCGGTTAGCACCATGGCACCAGCCAGCACCAGCACCGGAACCAGGCCCTTTCGCGGATTTCCCAAGCGAATTTCACGCTCGGCCAAGGGAAGAAGACCGAGTTCCACCAGTTTTGTGGGGAGAAGTACGAGATCGCCCTTCAAAACGAGAACGTCGCCTGGTCTTAATGCGATGTCGCGCAATCGCTCGGTGAAGCGCTGGCTGCTTCGGCTCACTGCGAGCAGATTGATGTTGAAGCGATCATGCAGCGCCAAGCGCTTGGCGGTTTGCCCGATCAAGGCCGATTTCGGGCCGATCACCACCTCAATTCCCGCAATCTCCTCATCTACTCCCTTCGCTTCCGTCGGACGGTCGTGCCCCTCCAGTTCCAGACGCGTGCGCCTGATGGCTCGCTCCAGCGCCTGAGGGTCTCCTTCCAACAGAACGATATCGTCCTGACGAAGGACAATATCCGGCAGTGGAATCATACGTTCGACCTGATTGCGAATAAGGCCTGTGACCAGGACCTCGTCGTCCAACAAGGCTGACAGGTGACTGATCGACTTGCCGACGACGGAGGAAGAGGCAGTGATGCGAGCCTCGGTCATGTAGTCCTTGATGTTCAGCGCCTTCTCCATTGACGGGACCGCCTCACGCTCCCCGGGGAGCAGCCGATAGCCAAACGCCAGAAAGACTACTCCGGCCGCGGCGAGACCTATGCCGACAGGGGTGAAATCGAACATGTTGAAGGGGCGGCCCGTCAGCTCCTCGCGCATTCGGGACACGACGACATTCGGTGATGTCCCAACGAGGGTCGTGAGCCCGCCAAGCAGGGAACCGAACGCCATCGGCATGAGAAAAGACGAAGGGGAAGCTTTCGACCGGCGCGCCATCTGGAACGCGACTGGGATCATCATCGCCAGCGCGCCGATGTTCTTGATGAAGACGGACAGAACCGAGACGGTCGTCACGAGAATAACAACCTGGCCCTGTACAGAGGTGACGCTCGGGGCCACCCGATGGAGAAACGCCTCTATGACACCACTGCGCTCGATGGCGGCACTGACGACGAGCGCGCTGGCAACAATGATGACAATGTCATCCCCGAAGCCGGAGAACGCTGCCTTATGCGGCACGATGCCGGTGAAAACTGCGGCAAGCAACGCGAGAACCGCAATGAGGTCGTAACGGAGCCGTCCCCATATGAAAGCGACCATTAGGCCGATCAGAATGGCGAAGGCGAAACCCTGAGCCTGTGTCATGGATAAAATGCCGACCAACTCTTCCCAATGTCAGGTCCATTTTACTCGCCTGAAGGAGCTAATGTCGGGGTAACTTACCAGGTTCATTCGACAGCGCGGCACTCCCAAAGTCCGTCCAGACTTTTGGAGCTTCGTAGTGCGGATGCGCGCATGATCAGAAGACTACAGGATGCCTCCGAACAGGACGGAATAGACAATCACGGCAATCGCCAGAGTAAAGGCAAGCGATACGAACAGGCGCGTGAAATCGTAGGTATAGAAGCGGGCGGGAATGAGATTTTTCATTGCCATTTCCTAAGTTTCGTTTGTCGGAATACCCAAAGCGCCGCGTCCGCTGCGCTTCAAGATAAAGTGCGACTGCAACTCGTGCTGACCCTGCCGAGGATGTCCGCGGGAACTTGGATATCGGTCATAATGGTTGCTACGAGTTCGTCGCGCTTCGCACGATTGTCGTAGCCCTTCAGTGTTGCGAGGTCGGTGCTGCTGGCAGATGCCATTCGCCCTGCCGCACTTGAACAGATGCCCGCAAGGGCAGCCACTCTGGCCTCCTCGACCGCTTGGGTGCTGGCAGTGGTGGTGGTAATCCATCCAGCATTGAAGCCGATGATCGGCGCCGCGAAAAGTCCGACGAACAGACCGATCACGTAGGGCTTTGTCCGCTCGAGGATTTGATCGAATGTCATGATTTCATTCCCTTTAATCAGGTTGATTATCGGGATCGTTGCAGGCCCGTGCTCGGACCAGGAGCCAATGGCAATCCAGATTTTTTACGGTGCGCCATAAAATAGGTAAAGTAAACAACTAATTTAGCTCCTCATTAACAAATACGTTTCAGCCGGTGTTCGTAGAAAATTTTGGCATCCATACGCAAAATAGCGCCGCGTCTGGCACGCCTGTATTTAGAGAATTCGAATTTTATTTTCTGCGGAAACTGCTTTCATCTCAAAAATACACGGTAATGCCACAATTAATGGATAGAGCTTCTTACTTGCCTTTTTTGCTTCATCAGAGGCACGAAACCAAGGTCACCGCTCCGCATATCCACAGTCCGGGCCGCCAATTTCGGCCTTGCTCCAATGCGGCAGTACAGAGCGGAGCGGTGCGCGCTCAAGTGCGCCAAACGGGCGGTTTAATCTCACGACGACGAAGCCACGGAACAGGAGGGCAGCATGTTTGCCCGGACGACGCATCGAACGGTCCATTTTGACCAACCGTTCTGGTTGCCAGACCTCGGTGAAATGGTCCCGGCTGGCGACTACGAGGTCGATGAGGACGAGGAATTGATCGAAGGCATCTCCTGGCTCGCCTATCGCCGTGTGGCGACCTTTATCAAGCTACCAGCCACGGCCGAGAACAAATACCGAATGCGGCTGATAGCGATCGATCCTGAGGAGCTTGAACGCCTGACGGCAGTCGATCGCAACGAAGCCGCGATCTTCCCGTCACTTTCACCATAGGCAACACCCATGCGCCATCATCTATTCCCGATCGGTCTGTCAGTGCGGCTTAAGGATCGCGCAAATATTTCCCCTCGTGCGGCGGAAACCTATCAGATCACCGCCAAACTCCCTCTGAGAGACAATTCGCCTCAGTATCGCATGCGCAATAATGAACTCGGCCAAGAGCGCGTGAGCAACGAAGATAGTCTGGAGCCGATTGACGGGCTGAACATCGGATAACTGATCAGCGTTCAGTCGTCGCGCAGGCGACTGCGGGGAGGAGAGCTGCAGATGAAAAGCAAACACGAAGAACACGCGCTCGCCCTCAGCACATGGGAATCCGAAGGGCGCGCGCCGAACCGATCCGGACAGCGCGATGAGTATGGCCGCCGTTTCGATGGCGACGGAACGTATACGATCTATCACCTCTTCACCGGAGAGACTGCAGAGATCGGCTCATGGAAGATGGAAGGGCTCAACCCTAAAAATGCAGCGCGAGCGCTGCGTATTCTCAATACCCCAAGCTAGCCGTGATCGTGCACCTGTCGAACAGCACCAGCCGGGCTGCCCTCGCAGGGCACACCGCGCGGGTCAAGAATATCAACACGCCTTTGCGCCGCACCGACATACTCGGCGTGACATTGCCGGGTACGTCGGAACAACTGTCACCACAGCTCACGTGCCACCAGGCGATCAAGCCGGTCCGCGCAGCGGGCCGAGGCATGCCCGCAAGACCACGAAGCCGATATTCCTCGCGTTGTCACATTCGGCTAAACGAACCGCCACACAGATACTCTAGTGGCGCGATAGCGCGGCGTCTAAGGGCGCGCTAAAATGCCAGCATGACCCAGCGATACGAATTGCATGATGACAGCAACGGCTTGTGGAGCGTGATTGATCGCTTCACCGGCTGGCCTGCTCGATGGCGAGGCATATCGCAGACCGGTCTCGACTATTTCGATGCGGACGATCTAACTGACTTGCTTAATCTGCTGGACGAACGCAGACGAGCGAAAGGCAGGCCGGAAAGCGACGGCCTAGAGTGATCGGAAACGCCGCGTTGCACAATCCAATAGAACGAAAACAGTAGCTGGTCGGTCCTTGATAGCGAAACGGGCGGGCCTGCCGGCACGCGCAGTGCGGCGACAGCGGCCTGCGTGGGAGCATGGCCCGCGCCTTAGGGGCATGAACCGGATTGACTTCGTCAGCATGGACACAAAGCAATAGCGATGGGCCAGGGCGATCTGGTCCCCAGCGTACTTGCCTTAATAACCTGCCCGATTTAGCGTGCCCCTGGCCGCAATACCTGCTGAGCTGGCCAGGGACCGATATGGTTGTACCGATCGACAGAAGAAGCTGCCGATCGACCACCTCGGCGGGAATGTCTGTACGAATAGCAAGACCATCAGCCGCTTCGAACTCGAGGAACGGGTCGTGTCGGCCGTGCCCGACAATCTCCGCGGAGCTGACAATCTCGACCGGATCAACCGCGACACAAGGCCGCGGTTGCACGCGGTCAGCAACGAGCGACGGCGGAATCAGAACGGCTGCGAACCGAGATCAGCACGATTGAGACGAAGCAGAAAGCAATCGGCGAGAAGATCGCCGAACGTCTGATGACCGGGCAGGCTGCCATCCCGGCCCTGGACCACATGCTCGATGAACTGGAACAGCAGCGCCTGACGCTGGCCAGGCAATTGGATATCCTTCCGGCGACTTCAGGGCCTGTCGCGACGCCGCCGCTCAATGGCGGCCTGCTCAGAAGCGCGATCCCGGCGGTCAGAACCATGCTGTCGACGCGAGAGGATGCATTCGACGAGAGCTGGATATCGATCGCCCGCCAGCTGGTTCAGAAAGTGGTCATCGCACCATCCGCCGACGGCAAATCGGCGGAGCTGACCATCCATGGCCGCCTCGCAGCCATCCTGGCCGCGCAGGAAGCCTGGCGTGAAGTTTCACGGGAATTGCGGGATCAGCAATCGGCGGAGTACGTCCGCATGCGTTCAGCGGGCGCGTTCAAGTCGCTGGCCGACAAAACAAAATTCCTCCTTCAGCGGGGGTTGCGCGGGGAGGCGAACGCAAAAAGGCCCGCGCTTGGCGGGGCCTGAAGCCACGGAGACTTGTAAATTTCCAAGCCTCGGGGTGGCTTTACGGCGAGAATTTCTGCTTCGCCCCCAGGAGCAGCCGCCGTTGCATCGCCGCGCTCACGACCGCTGTCGACCCGTTGCGGCCCTTGCCGCGGGACACTACGAACGGGACGATTGAGCCCTTAGCCGACCTTGATCCTGATGCCGATGGACGGGTTGACTCTGCACGAGTCCGACACTGCCATGGGTAGCCCCCACCTCTTCTGGCCTTGACCGCGAGCGTGCCTCCCTCAAGAACAGCCCTTCAGAGGTTTAACTGCCTCGATCCAGTAGAGTCTCGCAAGACGCGCTCGATTTTCGGGAGTTGTGCGGAGGAGGATTACGTTCGTAGCCTCGCCGCCGCCACCACCGTATCGACCATATTGTTGGAGAGCCTCAAGCTCCGTGGGTCCGGGGCGGAAGTCCAGGGAGACCACGACGTCCACCGGTGCGGTCTCCTGCCCTGGGCAGTTCATCATGCGTGATCCGGCTGAGACGTAGCCGATCAACCAGGGGGCGACGTAGACGAGCGCCAAAAGCGCGAAGCCGATTGCAATACGGGTCACTGCTGCGCGAGACGTCATCGTGCTTTCCTTTCCTCGGCAACGGCGACGGTTCCCCATCGCACGACCGTCCGACGAGCAATCCAAGATACCATCAGGGTCTCCAGGAGCACGCCAAGAACCGCAATCGTAAGGCATCCGGCCAGGATACGGTCAGTCCGCTGGTAGGTGGCGGCCTCGTTGACCCATTGTCCGAGCCCCATCGGAGAGCCCATCAACTCAGCGGCGATCAGGCTGCGCCAGGCAAACGCCAATCCCACCCGGACACCGGTCAGGATATCCGGAAGCGCCCCCGGCAGTATGACCGACCGCAACACCTCCCGGCGATCTCCACCCAGCGTGAAAATTGCTTGAGCATAAGTCGGCGGCACCCTCGAAACGCCGAGGATGGTGTTCGCAAAGACGACGAAGAACATGCCGTTCCAGATGACGAAGGTCGACATCGCCAGTCCCGTACCGAACCACGCCAGCGCCAGCGGAATCCATGCGATCCCTGCAATCCCGGAAAAGGCGTTGATCAAAGGCTCGACGGCGATACGCGCGGTTCTGCTCAGCCCCACGAGGAAACCCAGCGCAATACCCGAGATGATCCCGACGACCGCACCGAGCAACAGCCGGATGATACTGATCCTGGTATCGTCCAGGAGACGACCGCTCAACAGGGCTTCCCACAGCGCCGAAGCGACGGAACTGAGGCTCGGGAAGATGTACTCGGGAACGGCAAATACATTTGTCAGCGCCCACCAGATGAGGGCCAAAAGCAGAATCGCGACCAAAGAGACGGGGATGCCCCTCGATGCGACAAAAGGAGACGTTAATCGAAGCGTTGTCATGGCGGTACCGTTCAAAAACTGGACCAACGACTGGAGATCAGCTGGTTCCACGGAAACAGAATGAGTCTGTCGATGATGAGGAAGAGCACAGCGATAGCGATCATGACCGCAATGATCTGGTCTACCTGGTTGGCGGAGCGCGCCTGCGCGAGCACTCTTCCCAGGCCGCTGCTTCCGATGATGAGTTCACCTGCGATCACCGCACGCCAGCCGTAGGAGAGCGCCAGCCGAATGCCGACCTCGATGCCTGGCATTGCGCCAGGAAGATACACGTCGCGGACGATGCGGAACTTCCCTGCTCCAAGCGGCCGCAAACCGTCGGCATATACACGGGGAATCTTCTGCACGCCGGTGATAACCGAATAAAGCAACGGTATCGCCGATGTATAGAAAAGGGTCGCGTAGACGGCCTTCGTGCTGAAGCCGAACCAGACGATGAACAGGGGGATCAGGGCAATAGCGGGAACGCAGCTGATGAACCGGACCATCGGCTGGAGGATCATGGCCAACTGCCGACTCTGCGCAATCAACAGCGCGAATGGTACGACACAGACGATGCAGATGGCGCAGCCGATCACCAGCGTTACAAGGCTTTCCTGAACAGCGGCAGTCAGGGTGCCGCGGACAATCAGGTTGGCCATTGCCTGGAACGACGCTGCGGGCGACGGCAAGATCGTTGGCTCAGCGACGAAGTGCGAAACCGCCGCCCACACCAGAAACAGGCCGATGATTGAGCTGGCCTGCACCAGCCAGGCCGGCAGGTGCAAGAGCGAGGAAGATTCATGCATGATGGCGCTCCGTTGAAGGGGCGACGGCTCGGCCA
Organism: Sinorhizobium sp. FG01; assembly: GCF_002531875.1. Classification (NCBI taxonomy): domain Bacteria; kingdom Pseudomonadati; phylum Pseudomonadota; class Alphaproteobacteria; order Hyphomicrobiales; family Rhizobiaceae; genus Sinorhizobium; species Sinorhizobium sp. FG01. Next base: position 9,915 of record NZ_NWTB01000013.1, on the reverse strand, counting down.
CGAACAAGCTCGAAAACACGCGAGACGATAGCTTCGATGCGCGGGTCGCGGATCATCTGCTCCCATGTGCGATTGATTCCCATATCGGGTACCGGCACGATTTCCAGAACGCGGCCAGGGCGCGAGGACATGGCGACGATGTAGTCGCCAAGGAATACGGCTTCCTCTACGCTGTGGGTGATGAAGACGACCGTCTGCTTCGTCGTACGTGCCAGACGGATGAGTTCCTCCTGCAGCGTCAACCGAGTGATGGCATCTACCGCAGCAAAGGGTTCGTCCATGAGAATCACGGGCGGCCTGGTTGCCCATGTTCGGGCAACCGCTACTCGCTGCCGCATACCACCAGAGAGCTCGCCGGGGTACTTCTTCTCGAAGCCCTGTAGGCCGATCAGCTGAACGAGTTCAGCTACTCGCTGCTCCCGCTCCGCCTTTGGCATCCCGGCGATCTCGAGACCGTGGCCGATATTCCCGACCACGGTTCGCCACGGCAGCACGGCCAATTCCTGGAACACCATGCCACGTTCGCTGGAGGCACCCTTGATGGGTTTGTCCGCATAGAGAGCTTCCCCGGATGTTGGAGTATCAAGACCGGCGAAGATCTTGGCCAGGGTGGATTTACCGCAGCCGCTAGGGCCAACGACCGTCACGAAATCACCGGCATTGATCGTGAGATTGACGTCCTGCAATGCTACGATCTTCTCTCCGCGAGCTTCATACTCGTGGCGCAAGTTGATTGCTTGCAGAATCGGTTTTCGCTCGTTCAGCTGTATCATTTGTGACGGCTCCTGCTTACGTCGCGTATCCATTTTAGTTGGTGCCACCACCGCACTGCTCCACGGATTGAGGCAATGGAGCGAGACCACTCGTAAGGTCAGGATGCTTCTGCAGGAGGTCGTCGATGAACGCCTTTTGCACGATCTGATCGTATGGGAATGGTTCGGCGACTTTCATGTTTCCTGCAGCGATCTGCGCCTTCTGCTCCTGGAGGATCGCCGCCTCCGTGCAGACCGAGATTCGAGGATCGAACTCCGACTTCATGAACTCAATCGCGGATGCAGCATCCTGCGGGTCCACGCCTTGGATGTAACGCTGGGCGAGTTCGGCAGCTTCTGCCGGATGCTCGCGCGTAAATTTCACACCCTTCCAGGCACCGAGAACATACTTTTCAATGATATCGCGGTGCTTCTGCAGATAGTCGTCAGTCACCATGATCCCGACAACGCTGGCACCGAACGGACCGCCGCGACTGACGACGCTCACATCATTGCCCTGTGTCCTGATGATCTCGCTGACATAAGGCTCCCACGGCACGGCCACGTCAACGGTGCCCTGACGCAATGCCACGGACATGTCCGGCGGAGACAGATTCACCATCTTGATATCCTCGAGGGTTTTGCCGATCGAGGACAGGTAGCTTCGCAGATACGATTCGCCCGTGCTTCCGGCTGTGACACCGACAGTCTTTCCAACGATATCGCCCGGGTTCTTGTCGGTCACGCCTGCCTCGTTTCGGGCGATGACGGCCACTCGCTGGACGCCGTTCACCACCATCGGGTTGTTGTGGTAGGGGGCGACCAATGTGAGACTGTTTCCAGCTGCTCGCGACAGAATGACCGTTGAGGTCGCCGCCCCTGCTCCGATGTCGGCCGCACCGCTGACGAGCGCGCGGGCAATCTGCGAGCCGCTATCCAGCACCTGGACGGATACATCTAGTCCCAGTTCCCGCCAGTAGCCGTTTTCGGCAGCGACCATCATTGGAACGTTGTTCACCGCTCCGGCGAAGATCACCTTTAGCGGTTCAGCGGGACTTTGAGCGTGCGCTCCGTGCGCTAGCAGCGACACGAAGGCAACGGCTGCAGAAATGGCTTTCAACGTATTTGCAGGTTTCATTTGATCTCTCCTCCCAACCAAACAACTGCCTCCATTTGAGCCTATTTGTCCCGTTTGTCAAGACAGTGTCCCGCCGCATGCAAAATTGGTCGTCGCATTTGCGGGACGCCGTCTTTACAGGCGGGACAATACTGACTATATACGGTGATCGTCAGCAGCCGCTAAAAAGGTTTGTACGCAACACGGCCATCTCTGGCGGGAAGGAGGATCAATGAGTCGGGACTCTTCGAAAAATGAAAGCTTGCCGTCCTACGCGGAGCTAAAGGCCCGGAGCGATGCACCCGCGGGTTCTGCCTGGGGCCTGTTCGGCACGGATGACCAGATAGGAACGGTCAACCTTCTCACCGAAGACGCCGCTGTCCAGGCGGCGGCTTTGGTTCGAAGAGGCGCCTCATTCGGCCTCGACTACGACCTCAACGCCTTCACGCCCCCGGTCTCGCCCTACAGAAAAACCCTCGTCCACTGCGAGGTTTGTCGGCTCGACGGGCAAGTGCATGACGACTACGTCAATGACTTCTTCCCTCAGGCAGGCTCCCATATCGACGGCCTCCGCCACCATAAGCACAGCGTCCACGGCTTCTATAATAATGTCGACGAGTATCTCGTCGGCTCAGGGACCCCCGACCTTGGCGTCCAGCATATCGGGCGCCGCGGCATGGTCGGACGCGGCGTTCTGGTTGATGTCGCGCGCTATCGGCAAGCCGTCGGACGCCCGATAGACCTCATGCAAGGCGACCCCATAACCTTGGATGACGTAAAAGGCGCAGTGAAGTCGCAAGGAATCACGCTCAGAACGGCCGACATGCTTTTGCTGCATACTGGATGGGCGGCGCACTTCGTTGCACTGGACATCAAGACACAGCAGCATCTCATAGGGGAGCGGACCTTCTGCGGACTTGCCCAGAGCGAGGAGATGCTGGCTTGGCTCTGGGACAACCATTTCTCCGTAGTCGCCAGCGATACTGTGGCCGTCGAGGTCATGCCCACGGTGGCGACGTCTCCCTTTGACAGAAACGTCCGCGGAATGATGCATCCCGATCTGATCGCGCTGCTCGGCATATGCCTGGGAGAGATGTGGAAGCTCGACGAGCTCGCGAAGGACTGCGCAACCGACGAGGTCTATGAGTGCATGGTCGTCTCCAAGCCCATCACCCTTGTGGGCGGCGTCGGATCGCCCTGCAACGCGGTCGCGATCAAGTAGGCCGACACCGTCAGTAGCGCCCCGAAGGCCCCGCAATAATTTCTCTTGAAACCGTCATCGATGCCGATGCGACTATCAGAACAAGGATCAAATCATGCCCATCAACACTCTCAACTTCGACGGCGAAGGCTCCATCGAGGAAATGCTGTCGATCGTCGAACGCCTGCAGCCCGGTATTCGGACGCGTTTTGAGAGCCGGCGGCAGACCGATGCAGCTTTCGCCGAGGCGTCGCTCCGTTATTCTGCTCGCTTGTTCGGCCGTCCCACTCTGGACGTTCGCACCCGACTGCTCGTCATGACGGGACAGTTTACGATGAGCCGCCGCCATTCGCGCCTTCGCGAGACGATCATCGCAGCCTGCGAACAAAAGCTCGATCTGCGTGAAGTGTTGGAAGTCATCCTCCAATGCTCGATCTATGGTGGTGAGTCGATCGTCGATGAGCCGCTCGCGATGTTCACGGAAGAGCTCAAGGCACGTGGTCTGTTCGAGGAGGTCGCGGCACGTGGCCTGCGTACCGGCCAGCGCGAAAGCGAGCGCAGCTTGGAAGCCGAACGCGCAACCTGGCACCCAGAGGATTCCGCCGACCCGCGTGCGGATGAACTGATGGCCAAATACGGTTGGCCGGGCATCAGCATCGCCCTCGTCCTGCGCCCGCGCCACACGCTGAACAATGCCACTTTCATCGGCGGCCTCGATGAAGGATTTGCGGAAGCATTCTACGACTTCGGCTACAGCGACATGTATGGACGCCAGATCCTCGACCACAAAACCAGACTGCTCTGCATGGTCGGCAATACCCTCGCCATTGGCGAGATCGTTCAGACGCGCCACCACATGAGAACCGCAATCAAGCAGGGCGCGTCGCCGCGCGAAGTGCTCGAAGTCCTGTTCCAGTCGGTTGTGGTTGTCGGCCATCCGAACATCGTTCCCGAGCGTTTCCGTGACCTGGTGAAGATCGTCGAGGAAGAGACGGGCTCAGGGTTCTGAGAGCTGCCGCGTTGCCCTGGGAGGAGAACGAATGACGACGACAAACAGGATAGCGATCGTTGGCGCGACCGGCTTGGTGGGCGCCGCGGCAACGGAACACTTTTCGGGCTCACCCGGATGGGAAGTTCTAACATTGTCTCGGCGCCCCCCGCGCCGGGGCAAGCCAGTCCATCATATCTCCGTCGACCTCACGGACAGCGATACCTGCAAAGCGGCTTTCGCCGAAGCTCCAGCCGTTACCCACGTCCTGTATGCCGCGCTCTACGAGCAAGAGGATCTGCTGGAGGGCTGGAAGAGCATGTCTCAGGCGGGCATCAATCTCACGATGCTTCAAAACGTCGTGGAAAATGTCGCGGAGAACCCGAAATTCAAACATCTGGCTATTTTGCAAGGCGGCAAGGCTTACGGATCTCATCTCGGAAGGGTCCCCGTCCCCGCCAAGGAACGGTGGCCGCGCATGGACCACCACATCTTCTATTGGCAGCAGGAAGACTACCTGAAGAGCCGCTCGGCCGATGCCGGCTGGAGCTACTCGATCCTTCGGCCGCAACTCATCCTAGGCGATGCCCTGGCGAGCCCGATCAACATTATCGCTGCGCTCGGCGTTTATGCGAGCGTAATGCGCGAACTGGGAAGGCCCCTCAGCTTCCCCGGTGGCGGACAATATGTCACCGCTTGCGCCGACAGCCGGTTGATCGCCCGTGCGGCTGAATTCTGCTTCGCCCACGAAAAGGCTGCGGGCGAGACCTACAACGTCGTCAACGGCGACGCAGTGAATTGGCGGGACCTGTGGCCTTCGATCGCTGCGCATTTCAACATGCCCGTTGCCGGAGACGAGCCGATGAAGCTCAGCGATGAGATGCCCCTGCTGGGTGAATGCTGGGACGCGATCGTCGCAAAACACGGGCTGCAGCCACTGAAGATGAGCGATATTGTCGGATCGTCATGGCAGACTGCTGACCTGACATGGGGCTACGGGAAAGAGCGGCTGTTTGATCGCCTGATGAGCCCCATCAAGCTCCGGCAGGCAGGCTTCGCAGATTGTTACGATACGGAGGACGCCATCCTCTATTGGCTGACGAGAATGCAGGACGCGAAGATCCTTCCGCGCTGACGAATGAAAGCCCGGCGCTCGCGCCGGGCTTTCATCATCCACGGATGGGCCTAGATCATTTCATCGTTTCATTGAAACGGTGAAATGATCCAACTCTCTGAATTTACGCAATTCCGGACGAAAAACCGTTACACACTTTTCGTGGAATTGCTCTAGATGCGTGTGACGCCGATCCCGGTAAGGGCGGAAGATAGTTCCTCAGCGTGGGCCCTGACCAGTTCCCCAATCTGATCGAGGCTGGTCGGCGCGACCCGCGAAAGCGGCACCGACACAGTCAGCGCCCCGACGACGCTTTCTCCAGATTTGACGACGCTCGCAACGCCCGCCACTCCCAGCACGCGTTCCTCAACGCTGATGGCGTAGCCTTTCTCCCGCACCAGTTCCAGGCTCTCCTTCAATGCACTCTCTGTTGTCAGAGTGTGCGCGGTGTAGGGAACCAGATCGAGCAGCGTGAAATCGAAAGTGGGCAGGGACGCGAGGATGGCTTTCCCGACGGCGCCGGCGTGGAGCGGCAGTCTTACGCCAAGTGGCTGGACGTGTCTGACGAGGTTATCGCTTTCGACGCGATGTATGTAGGTGCAGAAGTCGTCGTCAGGGAGATAGGTTGCCAAGTAGCAGGTTTCGCCGACCTGATCGACCAGCTTGCGCATGATGGATCGGGCGATCTGGAGGACCGGGACGACACCAAATACGCGAGCGGACAGCGAAACAAGCCTGGAGCCGACCACGTAGCCTCCATTTTCGGTCTGTTCCGCATATCCGCTTCGGGCAAGATATTGGAGTATGCGATGAGTGGAGCTCCGGCTGTTGCCGGTTTCCTGGGCAATAGCACGGATACTCGATCCCTCTGGCCGGGCGGCCAGAGCGTACAGCGTCTCCACGACGAGGTTTACGAGGCCGATGGATTGCGTCGGAGCTTCTTCAGGAATTGCCGTATCTTTTGATTCCGCCATCAGTGTTCGCCGCCTTTTTCCTTATGCCAATGATCTCACGCGCCTCGTCCGGAGACGCAATCTCGCGCCCGAGTTCACGAGATATCCTAACTATTTTGTCGACGAGTTCCGCATTGGTACGAGCATACTCGCCGGGTTTGACGAAGGGGTTATCTTCCATTCCGACACGCACATGTCCACCGGCTGCGATCACCGCAGTAAGGACTTTCCAGTGCTCGGCAGGATCCATCGTGCTTGCATTCCAATTCGCCCCCTTCGGCAGGTGGCTCTTCATGTAGAGGACCGCGTCGGCAGTCGGTGGCGTCCAGGCCCCGCCCTTCCAGCCGAAGAAGCAGGTGATCCAGACGGGCTGCGGGAGAATGCCCTTGTCTATCATGCGTTGCGCGTTCCAGAAACCTCCCGTGTGGAATGCCTCGACCTCGATCTTGATGCCGAGCTCGTTGCACAAGGTGCAGTATTCTTCAAGCTCGGTGCGTGAATGGATTCCGTATATTTCCTTCGGCACGCGGCTCGGATCGTAGTCGAAGCACTCGTCGTGAGCGACAAACGCGACAGACAGCATGTCCGGTGCGTAGGTTCTGATCAGGTCCTTGCGCTGGTTGAAGCGGCCACCGGCGATGCCGAACTGAATGATGGTGTCGCGCTGGGACAGGATCATGTCCTGCATCCTCCCCCATCCCGGGATTTCAAGGCTGGAGAGGCGCGAGCCGTCAGCCTGCGGGGCGTCATCGAGCTTCCTTGGTCCATGAATGTGGCTGATGGCCGCTCCGGCATCGATGCCGCCCAGGTACTCCTTCACAACCGTGTCCATCCCCTTTGGGGTCGGGTTGTGCGGGTTGCCCGGAAATGCCGAGTCGCTGTCACAGGTCACGGTGATGATGAGCTTGTCCATGAATACCTCTTCTAACAAGAACCACTGTTGCTACCGGTCTATCAGCAGGGACAGGGTCCCGTCAATAGGGACGTCGTCCCGTATAATCAAAATCGGCCATTCGCAGAAGAGCTACAAACAGTCGTGTCTGTCCTGCTTGACGAGACGGTGTCCCACATATACAACAAGTGGCGAGATCTGAAAGGCTTTGGCTGCGACCAGAGCGACAGCAGTTTGGAGGGAACGATGCGTCTCGTAACTTTTCGCCATAATGGCAGCGCTCAACCCGGCGTCGTGCTTGGCGACCATATTCACGAGATCGCGAGCCACGCCGATGTGAAGTCGGCTTTGGCCGAGCCGGCGGCGATCAAGTACAGGGATGTGCCGGCCGCAAAGGTATCGGATGCCGAGCTGCTTCCGCCGATTACTGACCCGGGCAAAATCATTTGCGTGGGCCTCAACTATCTTGAGCACCGCATCGAGACCATGCGCCCCGAAACAGCCTTCCCGACGCTCTTCATTCGTTGGCCCGACACGCAGGTGGGGCATCGTCAGGCGCTGGTATGCCCAAGAGAATCGTCTCGATTCGACTATGAAGGCGAGATGGCCATCGTGATCGGCAAAGGCGGACGCCATATTCCCGCCGACCAGGCAATGTCGCACGTCATTGGATACTCTTGCTATAACGATGGTTCAGTCCGCGACTGGCAGAAACACACAAGCCAGTTCACTCCAGGCAAGAACTTCGTCGCGAGCGCCGGCTTCGGGCCATGGCTCGTGGTTGATGAGATCACCGATCCGAACACGCTCATCCTGACAACGCGTCTGAATGGCGAAGTTGTTCAGCAATCGGGCCTCGACCTTCTGATCTTCTCGATCCCCGAACTGATCGCCTACATCTCGACATTCACCGAGCTGTCGGTTGGCGACGTTATAGTCACGGGTACTCCGGGCGGCGTTGGAGACCGGCGAGACCCGCCACTCTATATGAAGCCGGGCGATACCGTGGAGGTTGAGGTCACCGGCGTCGGCACGCTTGTCAACCCGGTAGTCGCCGCCCAATGAACGCGCGCCCAGCACCCCTTCCTGATCTCGACGGATGCATTTCTGCTCTTTCCGTGGTTCTGGGTAAGAACGGCCTCTACACGAAGCGAGAAGATCTCGCTCGCTACGAGACGGGAGCGCGATATGGGGCTGGGAGGGCCGCTTTCGTCATGCGGCCCTCGTCGACTGCAGAAGTAGCCGCCGCCCTGAAAATATGCGCGCAGCATCACGTCATTGTTGTGCCGCAGGGAGCAAACACAGGGCTCGTGGGCGCCTCTACGCCGGACGAAAGCGGTCGGCAGGCTATCCTTTCGTTCGAAAGAGCGGCATCCACCCTGAAAGTGAACCATATCAACCGCTCAATTGAGGTCTCTGCAGGCGTATCCCTGTCCAAGCTGAACGACTTTCTGGAAAGCTACGGTCTCTGGTTTCCGATCGACCTTGGCGCGGACCCGACAATCGGCGGCATGATAGCCACTAACACGGGCGGGACGCGCTTCATCCGTTATGGCGATGTCCGGCGCAACGTGCTCGGCCTGGAAGTGGTTCTGTACGACGGGACTATTCTGAACTTCATGAATGAGGTGCGGAAGGACAACACCGGCCTCGATGCGAAGCAGTTGTTCATCGGCACGAGTGGTCAGTACGGTATCGTGACCCGGGCGGTTCTGGAGGTGCACCCGCTTCCACAAAACACGGCGACTGCGCTGATCGTGCCCAGTTCGCCTGCGGGTGCACTCGATATCCTTCTTGAGCTGGAAGAACAGTTCGGTCCGCAACTGACCTCATTCGAGGGTATATCAAAAACTGCCCTCGCCGCCGTCCTGGATGGCGTCCCTCAGTTGCGCAACCCGTTTCTGAATGAGCAATTGCCGCTGTATTCCTTGCTTGTGGAAGTGAGCACCTGGAACAAGGGTGGGGCGAGCCTCGCCGTCGACGAAGCACTTGAGCGGGAGCTTGAGCGAGCGTTCGAAGCGGGCGAAATCGAGAATGCCTTCACGCAAGATGCGGCAAATCTCTGGTCAATCCGCCACCACATTTCGGACAGCCTGAAGCTCAAAGGAAAGGTCATCGCACTCGATGTGTCCGTTCCACGCGACCGTTTCGTTGAGTTTCGCGACGAGGCCTGTGCGGAGGTCAAGCGTCTGGCTGACTTCGTGCTGATCGCTGACTTCGGACATCTGGGAGACGGTGGTGTCCATTTCAATATGATCTGGCCGGACGGCGTGCCGTATGACGCTGAACGGGTCGAAAGGCTCAGAACAGCGGTCTACGACCTCGTCGCGGCTCACGGGGGAAGCTTCAGCGCCGAACATGGGGTCGGGCCTTTCAATGCCCACTACTACGAGCGCTATGTACCGGCCGCCAAACAGAGCATTCAACATCTGATCGAAGAGGCACTCGCCTCGCGTTCTCTGGGGAACACTCTGCCTTGATCGAAGACCCGACGACCGGACGGCCATTGGCACTGCGAGGCTTTGCCAATCGCTTCATGCCCGCGGGCAAATGCGAGCCCACCCACCATGACGACCGGCGGGCGAATCTCAGACAGGTCAAGGATGTGCCGGAACATGGCCGGCTTGGATAACCACCAAGGAGAGAGGTATTTCATGAAGATCCTGGTCCCAGTGAAGCGGGTCGTCGACTTCAACGTCAAGATCCGGGTGAAGGCGGACGGTTCGGGCGTCGAGCTTGCCAATGTGAAGATGTCGATGAACCCGTTCGACGAAATCTCGGTCGAAGAGGCGCTGCGGCTCAAGGAGGCCGGCAAGGCTTGCGAAGTCGTCGTCGTCTCGATCGGCCCGGCCAAGGCCGAGGAGACGCTGCGCACCGCGCTCGCCATGGGCGCCGACC
>NZ_NWTB01000012.1:0-232683 GCF_002531875.1 Sinorhizobium sp. FG01 | reverse complement strand
CTCGCCCCGGCCAGCAGATCGACGCTGAAGCCGGCCTCGTCCTCGCTGGCACTGCCGCTGACCGCCGCCGACACCGCTGGGGCGTCGTTGGTGCCGTGGATAGTCACCACGACTTCTCGACTGGCCGTACCATCGGCCGACCACACCGTCAGCGTCTCTGTCACCATCTGCCCGGCGGTGAGCGCCTGCGTCGCGGCGCACGCGTTGTCGAGCACGTACGTCCACGCCCCGGTCGTCGCGTCGAAGCTGAAGCGGCCGTAGGTGCCATCAAGCGCATTCTTTTGAGGCGTCTGGAAATGTTTCTGGCCGGTATCGACATCGTAGACGTTCAGTGTGCCGGCGGCAGTTGCCGAACCAGGGTCGCCATTGCTCGTGCCTCCTGCTTCGATTACGGACCCTGTGGACGTGCCGCTGATCGCTGCCGCGTCGTTCTGGCCGACGATGTCCAGCGTCACTTTCGCGTAGCTGAGGGTGCCATTGGATAGCCGGATGGAATAATAGAACGAGTCCTGGATAGACTCACCCCCAGACAGCGAATCGACGCTCCGGGCATTCTCAGGCGAATTGGAACCGCTATCGATTCTGAATTCGATCTTTCCATTGTAGATTCGGATCCAGTTTCCTTCGGCGGTCTTCTCCCAGCCTGTTGTAATATTGCTCTGCAACAACTCACTCATAAAATTCGAGCCGCCGTCGTCGATGGACCAGAGTGTCTTCGCCTTGCCGCCGAGATCGTTGGACATCACGTTCAGCGCGATGGTGCAGGTAGCCGCATCGTAGATTCCAGACGCCAGCAGTTGCTCTTCAGTCCATCCATAAGTGTCGCCCTGCGCCTGCGGAGTGTTGTTGAAGGATGTAGTGCTCCCACCACCTGTGGTCTGCGTCGCCATAAACCCTCTCCATTACTTTGGGTGCCCTGCTCGGGTCATGTGATTTCGAGTTTGATAGATTGCGGCAGCCTTTCCGGGATGCCGCTCGTGCATGTTTATCTGGAGCGGCCCAGGTCACATCCAGAGAGCTCGGAACAAAGGCGTCCACATCGCCTGTTCCGTCGGAGATCTGGTAAATTCGCGAGATCGCATTCAGGAAGAGGGTGGGAAACCGGCCGAGCTCAGCCGGTCCCCCCGCAATCAAAGCTGGCGCGCCCTCATCAGGCGAAACTACTCTGCACACGTCTGCTCCTTTCCGGCCAGCGCATTCAAATGGCCGGACTGGCTTATGCTGGAAAATTTGATTGGTTCCCCTAGCCGCTTCCACGCTAACGCAGCAACGGCTCGAGCAGATCCCTATCCCTGCTAAGTTCTTAACATGTTTGATCAATTAAAAAACTAATCTTTCGGTGTACTACTTTAATGCAGACGGATTAAACCTTGGGCGTTTCGCATTTCTCAACTGTTTAGAGGTTCAAGCTATACTGGAGAGCTTTCGCTTGTCGTTAGCACTGCGTCCGGAAAATTGTCGCCATGTCCATTTCGCCGACCGCAAGCGCACTCCCCCGGCGCGGCTGTTAGGGCGAGTCTCTCCCCGTAACTGTCGGTTCCCAATTGCCCGACAATGACTGCATCAGTCGCGGCTTGCGGCGTCGAGGTGCGGTGGAACGAAAGTCTCATTCGGTCGAAGGGCGTCAGGCAGCGTCTCGGCTGACCCAAGGCGGCGCATTCCGCGATAGACGGTGGTCGAGGCCAGAGTTGCTTGCAGCTTCAGTTGGTAGTCATCCGGCATTGACGAGTTTCATGCGGCCGGGACTTTTCATCTCGAGTGCTGACTACCAAGCCTCTTACCTTGTTCTCTTGCGGCGGCGATGCATTCGTTCGTTCGGAGATCAGCCTGCGCGAATGCGGTGGCACCGAACACAGGGAAGATCAGCTCGCGATCGGCCGAAGCGGACCTGCAGCCTTCCTGCTATGATCCGGTTTAGCTCGCAATAACGCGCCGGCCCAGGGCTGGTGCCTCGGCACCACCAGAGGCACCAATGTCGCCCGAACCCATAAGAAAACCGACTCGCCAGGTCCAATCCTAGCGTCGGAAATTCCACCGTTGGGGGCGCTGACAGGCGGGATCTCTGATCTTTGCCGTCGTCCCAAGGGCTCTCGTAGAACCAATGAACCAAATCGCTGAACGGCGGCTTTGTCCCGCCTCGTGTCCCTTCGTACTGATAGCTGCGAACGACTGCTTGCCAACCACGCACGACGCTGGTGAAGGTGAACTCTCGACCCAAAGCGGACTGTCAATTCGTTGCGCGTGAACGGCAGGTTTGCGCCCTCATCTCAGCCAATCCAACCACCGGCACGCGCCCCCCGCCTATTGCACGGAACTGACGACAGACGAGCTGAAACGGCGCTGCGGTCGGCCGATCGTTCGCGCGCGCGCCCGGCTATCGCGACGCCCTGATCGGGAATTCTTGGCAGCCGGGGGCAAGCTGACCTACGAAGAAATTATTGCCCGCAACCGAGCGGTCACCGCGTGATAGCGAATCTTAAAGGCGCTGAACGCCTCATTCGACGGGAGCGAAGTCGAATGCGCAGATGCCGGATGGCGGCTTCGCGCTGCTCTCTGGCCGGCTGAAGGCCAAGGTCGACCCTGTGTTGTCGTTGGCGCTAGGCGCGTGCCGCCTCTTCAGCTCTGGACGCATGCTCGACTATGGGCCACTAAGCATAAGCTCTTGAACTCGGGCGAGCCGCAATCCCGGCGTCTCCTACATACTCTCAATGAGGAGACCGACCTTTTCAGTTTCGATTCAATTCATGCCGAATGTCTCACGACAATTTCAAAGCCGATCTTGATCATCGGCTCGACCTCCTCGCCGGACAGCTTTCGAAGAATTGATCGCGCTGCCTGCGTGCCGATCATGCGGCGGTCGATGCGTACCGTCGTCAGGGACGGATAGGTATGGGGTGCGAAGTCGAAATCGCCGAAACCGATGATCGCGACATCCTCCGGCATCCGGCGACCCCTGGCGATCGCCTCAGTCAGGGCTCCATGGGCAACGACGTCTGAACTGCCGAAGATGGCGAGCGAGCCGCCGCCACGGTCGAGCAGTTGTGCCAAGGCCTGCCGTCCGTCGCTGAAGGTCGAGGGAGAGTTCATCTCGATATCGGGCAGTTCGACCGGGGCGACGCTCGCCAGTCGGTTGATGAAGCCGTCGCGGCGCTGGAGCGCGCGCGGGTCGTTTGCGCCGATCTGAGCGTAACGGTCATACCCCTTAGCCATCAGGTATTCCGCGACCAGCACGCCGACGTCATAATGCGAGAACCCGACCGCCGTATCGAGCGGCGACGGCGTGGAATCCCATATCTCCACGATCGGCAGTCCGGCCCCGGTCAGCATCGACCGCGTTTCTTTCAAGTGCGTGATGCCGGTCAGAATTATGCCGTCTGGTCGCCGCGCGAGAATGGCACGGGTCAGTTCCAGCTCCCGCTGATGGTCATAGCCCGACAGGCCCAGCAGCAGCTGGTAGCCTTCTGCTACAAGCTCGGCATTGAGGCCTTCGATCGCCTCGGCAAAGATGGTACTCGATACCGATGGAACAATGGCCGCCACCAGCCGAGTGCGGCGCGACGCGAGCCCGCCGGCTAGCAGGTTCGGCACATAACCGGTGCGGGCGATGATGCGCTGGATGGCCTCAAGCGTATTCGGCTTCACGAGGCTCGGCGTATTGATAGCGCGCGACACGGTCACCGGAGAGACGCCGGCGAGCTTGGCGATGTCCGCCAGCGTAACCGGGCTGGATTGCTCTGGCTGTCCGCCTCTTTCCTGTCTCGCCATGACTGTCTCCATCTCAAAAATGATTTACGCTTTCATTTTGTGATTTGGCAAGTCTTTCCCCAAACAAAATTCTGTAGGTCGCTCTAATTGGTTGAAATCACTTGGTTCAGTGGCTTGTAGCCAGGTCTTGCAGAGCGCGAATTTGCTGATAAAATGGAAGCGCTTTCATTTTCCGGTTGAGGAGCCGGATGATTGATTTTCAGAAGGGCGCACCGGCGTCCAAACGGGAGGAGGAATTCATGCATTTGAAGCGTTTCATCACATTGGCGGCGATGGCCGCATCGATCTGTGCGGTGACTGCGACTGCGGGTCGCGGCCAGGACTATCCCTCGAAGACGGTGACGGTCATCGTTCCCTTTGCCGCTGGCGGCAATACCGACGCATTTGGCCGCCTCGTTGCCGAGCAACTAGACAAGCGGCTGGGTCAGCGCTTCATCGTGGAGAACAAGCCCGGCGCCGGCGGCAATGTCGGTCTTGGCGAGCTCGCCCGCGCCGAGCCCGATGGCTATACAATTGGCATGGGAACGGTCAGTTCCAACGCGATTAATCAGACCCTCTTCAAGGCGCTGCCCTATGACAAGGCAAAGGGTTTTGCGCCGCTGTCGCTGATCGCCCGAATGCCGAACGTGCTCGTCGTCAATCCGGAAAAGCTGCCGGTCAACTCCGTGCAGGAACTAATCGAACTGCTGAAGAAGGAGCCGGGCAAGCACACCTATGCTTCCTCGGGCGTCGGCACCTCGATCCACCTCGCCGGCGAACTGCTCGCAACCAAGACCGGCGTCAAGATCACCCACGTGCCCTATAAGGGCAGCAGCCAGGCGATCATGGACGTGGTAGCCGGTCATGTCGATTTCATGTTCGACAACATTCCGACGGCTGCCCAGCAGGTAAAGGCCGGCAAACTACGCGCGCTGGCGGTCACCAGCCTCGACAAGGCATCGCTGCTGCCCGACGTGCCAACGATGGATAGCGTCATTCCCGGCTTCGAGGCGACATCCTGGCACGGCATTTTTGCACCGGCGGGTACCCCGCCAGAAATCGTCGAAAAGCTGAGCAAGGAAGTTCAGGCCATTCTTCATGAGCCTGCAATGAAGGAAAAGATAGAAAGCATGGGCGCGACGCCGGTCGGCAATACGTCGGAGGAATTCGCCACGTTCATCAAGGGCGAAACCGAGAAATGGGCCGAAGTCATCAAGGCGGCCGACGTTCCGCTGCAGTGACCTTTTCGTCCACTGGCCGGCGTATCACGCCGGCCGGTGCATCCTGAATCGTGGATCTTGAAGCCATGTTAAAGATTAGAAACGGCCGCGACTTCGTCGGCGGCGTAGCGGTGATCGTCGTCAGCCTCCTTTTCATCTGGTTCGGCCGGGAACTCGACGTCGGAAACTCGTTCCAAATGGGACCCGGCTATTTTCCCAGGATGCTGAGCCTGCTCCTGATCAGCATCGGAGTGCTGATTATCCTTCAGTCATTGGTCGTTGCCTCCGAAGCCGAGCCGGATGAAACAGCCAACTGGAAGGCTTACGCACTGGTCATCCTGGCCCCGATTGTCTTTGGGCTCGCGCTCTCTCGCCTGGGGCTCGCCCCAACGATGTTCCTGATGATCGTCGCCGTCAGCTTCGCCAGCAAATATGCGGGCTGGCGCCATTCGGTCGCGCTCGCCCTGTTCATGGCGATCTGTTCGGTCGTGCTCTTCACCCGGCTTCTGTCGCTTCCCGTCAGCGCCTTCGGGCCATGGATTCCGTTCCTCGGCAACTGACCGACGCCGTCTGCGAGGAGTTTCGTGATGGATATCTTTTCCGACCTTTGGCTGGGCGCCACCACCGCCTTTCAACCTGTGAACCTGGCCTATGGCTTCATCGGCTGTCTTCTGGGAACCGCCATCGGAGTTCTGCCGGGGCTCGGACCGACCGCGACAATCGCCATGCTCTTGCCGATCACCTTCGGCCTGCAGCCGGAGTCGGCGCTGATCATGCTGGCAGGTATCTTCTATGGCGCCCAGTATGGTGGCTCGACCACGGCGGTCCTCATCAACCTGCCCGGCGAAAGCTCGTCTGTTGTCACTGCGATCGACGGCTACCAGATGGCACGCCGCGGGCGCGCGGGCGCGGCGCTGGCAACGGCGGCGCTCGGGTCCTTCTTCGCCGGCACCGTCGCAACCGTCCTGCTTGCCGTTGCCGCACCGCCCCTCGCCGCTGTCGCGCTGAAGTTCGGACCTGCCGAGTACTTCTCGTTGATGGTGCTGGGTCTGGTGGCCTCGGTGGCGCTGGCCAGCGGCTCGCTGCTGAAGGCCTTCGCGATGATCGTGTTCGGTCTGCTGCTGGGAGCGATCGGCACCGATGTGGAAAGCGGCACACCGCGCTATGTCTTCGACATCCCCCAGCTTTATGACGGCCTCAATTTCGTGGCGGTCAGCATGGGCATATTTGGCCTCTGCGAGATCCTGCGCAATCTCGAAAACGAGCACGAGCGCTCCGTCGGCGTCAGGAAGGTCACGGGTCTAATGCTGACGCGCGACGATTTCAGGCGCATCCGCGGTCCCGTTCTGCGCGGCACCGCACTTGGCTCGTTGCTCGGCGTGCTGCCGGGCGGTGGCGCCATGCTGTCCTCCTTTGCGGCCTATGCGCTGGAAAAGCGCGTCTCGCCAAACCGCGCCGAGTTCGGCAAGGGCGCGATCGAAGGGGTGGCCGCCCCGGAAGCGGCCAACAATGCCGGCGCGCAGACCTCCTTCATTCCAATGCTGACACTCGGAATCCCCGGCAATCCGGTCATGGCGCTGATGGTCGGCGCGATGATCATCCAGGGCATCACGCCCGGCCCCAACGTCATTTCCGAGGAGCCCGCGCTGTTCTGGGGCATGATCGTCTCTATGTGGTCGGGGAACCTGATGCTCGTCATCCTCAACCTGCCGCTGATCGGGTTGTGGTTGCGCATGCTGACCATTCCCTACCACCTTCTGTTTCCGGCGATCATCGGTTTCTGCTGCATCGGCGCCTACAGCATCAACAACAGCGTTTTCGACGTCTTCATCATGGCGGGCTTCAGCGTTGTAGGCTTTGCACTTTTCAAGCTTCGCTTCGAGCCGGCGCCTTTGCTCCTGGGCTTCATCCTAGGGCCAATGCTGGAGGAAAACCTGCGGCGCGCCATGCTGATCAGCCAGGGCGATCCGACCATCTTCGTGCGCAGCCCGCTCAGCCTGTCGCTGCTGGCGGTCGCCGTGCTCGTGCTGGGCCTCGTACTTGCACCTTCGATCAACCGCAAGCGTGACGAAGCCTTCACCGAGTGAGCCGATGCGAACCTCACTGACACAAGAAAGAACTAGCCGATGACTGAAGAACTAAGCAATGCCCTCACGGGCATCTCCGGCATCCTCGTCACCCCCTATGACAACGCCGGTGAGATCGAGCCCCGGCGACAGAAGCCGATCGTCGACAAGGCGATAGCAGCGGGCGTGCACATTCTTGTCGCCAACGGCAATACGGGCGAATTCTATGCCCTGACTGTCGAGGAGGCCGAGGCCATGGTACGCGCTTCGGCCGAGCATATCGGCGGACGCGTCCCTCTTCTGGCGGGCGTCGGCCGAGGCGTACGGGATGCCTGCCAGTTGGCGCGAACATCGAGGGCAGCAGGGGCCGCGGCCCTGATGGTCCACCAGCCGCCGGATCCGTTCTCGTCCCCTCGTGGCCTGGTCGACTATGTGAAGGCGGTAGCCGACGCCGCGGAGGGCTTGCCCGTCGTGCTCTACCTGCGCAACGATGCCATCGGCATCAAGACGATCCGCGATCTTTGCGCGCTCGCCTCGGTCATCGGGGTCAAGTGGGCGACGCCCAATCCGCTGAAGCTTGCCGAAGCGATCGCCGCCGCCGATCCCGACATCGTATGGGTCGGGGGGCTGGCCGAAGTCTGGGCGCCCGCCTTCTATGCGGTCGGCGCGCGCGGCTTCACGTCTGGCCTCATCAATGTCTGGCCTGAGCGATCGGTCGCCATCCATTCGGCACTGGAAGCGGGGGACTACCACGAGGCCAACCGCCTGATTGCGGGCATGAGGGCATTCGAGGATATCCGCGCCGAGGAACTGAATGGAACCAATGTCACAGGTGTCAAGGCGGCACTGGCAGCGATCGGCCATGACTGCGGCGCCACCCGGCCACCATCAGCTTGGCCGCTCACTTCATCCCAGCATGCGGCGCTACAGGCATTCATCACATCAAACGAAATCCGCTTCTGATTGAAGCCAATGCGGCCGAAGACCGGCCGGAGAAGTCCATGACACCGAAAAAGACCTACGAGCAACTGCGATCCGCCCGCTGGATGGTGCCGGACGATCAGCGTTCCTTTGGCCACCGTTCGAGGACCATGCAGATGGGATACGATCCGGTGGACTGGGAGGGCCGGCCTATCGTCGCGATCCTCAACACCTGGTCGGATGCCCAGCCCTGCCACATGCATTTCAAGGACCGCGTGGAATGGGTCAAACGCGGCATCCTGCAGGCCGGTGGTTTTCCCATGGAGCTGCCGGCGCTGTCGCTATCGGAAAACTTCGTCAAGCCGACGACCATGCTTTACCGTAACCTGCTGGCGATGGAAACCGAGGAGTTGCTGCGCTCGCATCCTGTTGACGGCGCCGTTTTGATGGGCGGCTGCGACAAAACTACGCCTGCCCTTATCATGGGCGCTCTCAGCATGGGCCTGCCCTTCATCTTCCTGCCGGCCGGACCGATGCTGCGCGGTAATTATGCCGGCAAGTATCTGGGCTCGGGCACCGACGGGTTCAAATACTGGGACGAGCGCCGCGCCGGCACGATCTCAAAAGAGGAATGGCAGGGCATCGAGGGCGGGATAGCTCGCTCCTACGGCCATTGCATGACCATGGGGACCGCCTCGACAATGACGGCGATCGCCGAGGCCATGGGCCTCTCCCTGCCCGGTGCCTCTTCAATCCCTGCGGCTGACGCCGGCCACCAACGCATGTCGACACAATGCGGCCGCCGCGTCGTCGAGATGATCTGGGACGACTTGACGCCGGACCGGATCGTTACCCCTGCGGCGGTCGAGAATGCCGTGACGGTGGCCATGGCAACGGGCTGCTCCACCAATGCGATCATACATGTAATCGCCATGGCGCGCCGCGCCGGCATTCCGCTGGAGCTCGACGACCTCGACCGGATCGGCCGCACCACACCGGTGATCGCCAATATCAGGCCTTCAGGCAGCAATTACCTGATGGAGGATTTCTACTATGCCGGCGGCCTGCGCGCGCTGATGAAGCAGCTTGGCGACAAGCTCGACAGTTCGGCGATTACCGTTACCGGCAAGCCGCTGACCGATGGGCTGGAAGCGGTGAAAATCTGGAACGAGGATGTGATCCGGCCTCTCACCAACCCCGTCTATCACGAGGGATCCCTCGCCGTGCTGAAGGGCAATCTCTGCCCCGACGGCGCCGTGATCAAGCCAGCCGCTTGCGATCCGAAGTTCCACCGGCACAAGGGGCCAGCGCTGGTGGCCGACAGCTATGCCGAGCTCAAGAAGATTATCGACGATCCCGACTATCCGCTGACGCCGGACACGGTGCTGGTACTGAGAAATGCCGGCCCCCAAGGCGGGCCGGGCATGCCGGAATGGGGCATGATCCCCATGCCGAAGGCGCTTTTGAAGCTTGGGTTGCGCGATATGATGCGCATCTCCGATGCCCGCATGTCCGGCACATCCTTCGGGGCATGTGTGTTGCATGCGGCTCCCGAGGCCTATGTCGGTGGACCACTTGCGCTGCTCCGGACCGGCGACATGGTCCAGATGGATATTCCCGCACGCAGTCTCAATATGCTTGTGTCGGACGATGAGCTGGCGGCACGACGCGCCGCCTGGACGCCGCCGCCCCCGCGCTACGGCCGTGGCTACGGCCTGATGTTCTCGAAACACATCGAGCAGGCTGACAAGGGCTGCGACTTCGATTTTCTCAAGACGGATTTCGGCCCCCGGGTCGATGAGCCCGCGATCAACTGATTAGATTTGGAGACGAGCATGTCCGACTATGTATTGACCGATGCCACACGCGCCAAGCTCATGAAGGTCTCGACCGCGTCCGTAGCAACAGCTCTCTACAAAAGAGGGTTGCGCAACCAGTTCATCCAGAATGTCCATCCCATCTCCTGGAAAGGGGTCAACATGGTGGGGCAGGCCTTCACTTTGCGCTACATTCCGGCGCGAGAAGACCGCAACCCCATCACAGTGTTTCGTAATGCCGACCATCCGCAGCGGGTGGCGGTGGAGACCTGCCCGGCCGGACATGTGCTCGTCATGGACAGCCGCAAGGATGCGCGCGCGGCCTCGGCCGGTTCGATCCTCGTCACCCGGCTCGCCGTGCGCGGCTGCGCAGGGGTCGTCTCCGACGGCGGTTTTCGCGATGCGGACGGCATAGGCCGTCTCGACATGCCGGCCTATCACCAGCGGCCGTCGGCGCCAACCAACCTCACGCTGCACGAGGCGCTCGATATCAATGTGCCGATTTCCTGCGGGGACGCCCCTGTGTTTCCCGGCGATGTGATTCTCGGGGACAGCGACGGCGTGATGGTGATACCGGCGCATCTCGCCGACGAGATCGTCGAGGAATGCATCGGCATGGAAAGTTTTGAAGACTTTGTGCTCGAACAGGTTACCAACGGCGCTGGTGTCATCGGCCTCTACCCGCCGACATCGGACAAGGCGCAGGCGGACTACTCAGAATGGCGAAAGAAGATGGGACGTGGCTAAGCTAAAAAAACTCTCTGGGAGGCGATCTGATGGCTGACCCGCAGCGCCTTCATCTCGCCGTCGGCCCTCGCAACGCCTTTTCGGCCTGGATGTCGCCATAGCCATATCCGCCGCCATGAGACGAGAATAGCCGACCAAATCGGCGTCACATCCCCGCGACGCAGACATATTTGAGCTCGAGGAAGCCTTCGATGCCGTATTTGGAGCCCTCCCTCCCCATGCCGGATTGCTTGATGCCGCCGAAAGGCGCCATCTCGTTGGCGATCATGCCGGTGTTGACGCCAACCATGCCGGCTTCGAGCGCTTCGGCGACGCGCCACACACGCGCGAGGTCCCTGGCATAGAAATAGGAGGCAAGGCCGAACTCGCTGTCATTGGCCATGGCGATCACCTCCTCCTCGTTCTTGAACGTGATGATTGGAGCCAACGGTGCAAAAGTCTCCTCTTTCGCCACCTTCATCGCCTGGGTGATTCCGCTGACGACGGTCGGCTCATAAAAGTTGCCGCCAAGCACGCTGCGCTTGCCGCCGGCAAGCAGCCGGCCGCCCTTTTCGAGAGCATCCGCGACATGCTCCTCCATCTTCTCTACGGCACGGAAGTCGATCAGCGGCCCCTGGCTGACACCCGCCTCCGTGCCGCGGCCAAGCCTGAGCGACGAAACCTTGGCGAGCAGCTTTTCGGTGAATGCTTCGACCACGCTTTCCTGCACATAGATCCGGTTGGCGCAAACGCAGGTCTGGCCGGCATTGCGGAATTTTGAGACCATCGCGCCGTTGACGGCGGCGTCGAGGTCGGCGTCGTCGAAGACGATGAAGGGGGCATTGCCGCCGAGTTCGAACGACAGGCGCTTGATACCGTCGGCCGCCTCCTTCATCAGCCAGCGGCCGACGCCGGTGGAGCCCGTGAAAGTGATCTTCGCCACTTTCGGATTATGGCAAAATTCAAGGCCGATCGGCTTCGCTTCGCCGGTCACCACGGAAAAGACGCCTTTCGGCACACCGGCACGCTCGGCAAGGACGGCAAGCGCCAACGCCGAAAGCGGCGTCTGGGAGGCGGGCTTCAGGATCATGCTGCAGCCGGCGGCAAGCGCCGGACCGGCCTTGCGCGTGATCATGCCGTTCGGGAAATTCCAGGGCGTGATAGCCGCGCAGACACCGACCGGCTGCTTCAAGACCATGATCCGCTGGCCGGCACTGGCTCCCGGAATGATGTCGCCGTCGATGCGCTTTGCTTCCTCGGCGAACCATTCGAGATAGGCCGCGTTGGAGATGACCTCGCCCTTGGCTTCGGCGAGTGGTTTTCCCTGTTCCGTCGTCAGGATCAGCGCCAGGTCATCGGCGTTCGCGACGATCAGCTCGAACCAGCGCTTCAGTACCTGAGCGCGGTCCTTGGCGGTGCGTTTGGCCCAGAGCTGTTGCGCCTCGGCAGCCGCGTCGATCGCCGCGGCGACGATCTCGCGTCCGAGACTGGGAACATCGGCGATGACGGCGCCATCGAAAGGATCGCTCACGGCGAACGTCTTGCCGTCCGGGGCCGAGATCCACTCACCGGCGACAAAGGCCTTGTTGGTCAAAAGCAAGGGGTCCTGGAGCGCGATCTTGCGGGGCTCGGTCATGAAATCTCTCCAATGATTTTGAGAAGGGCGGGAACGGCCAAAGAGAGGCCGGAGAGGAGCAAAAGAACGAAGGCCACACGGCGCATGGCGAGATTCGAGATCGGTGGCGGCCAGCGTTTGGCTGCCAAAGTCAACGCCATCACGACAGGGATGGCCAGGAGGCCCCACCAGAAACCTGCAGCCGGCATGTGCCCGGCCGACGCGACGACGCCGAGGCGGATCACCGCGTTGACGGCGAAGACAGCGACAAGCGTCTCTCGAATGGCCACCGGCGGCAGTGGTTGCCGGTAGAGATGATAGACGAGCGGTGGGCCGCCCGTGGAGAAGAGCCCGCCCATCAACCCGGCGATTGCGCCGAAGAAGATGAAGGACGGCGTCGATGACGGTTTAGCAAGCGGCGCCGGCTTCAGGGCCAGCTGAATGCTGGAGGCAATGATGACGACACCCAGCACCAGCTTCAACCAGTTGATCGATGCCACGGCCAGCACGCCCAAGAGCCAGTAACCGGCAAAAAGAGCGATCATGCTCGAGATAAGCACCGGCACGAACTCACGCACAGCGATATCGCGCCACCCTTTGAGGAGAACCTGGGCCGCATTGATGAACGTCAGGCAACTGACGAGGACCGCCGCGTCCGGCAAGCCGAGCATCCCGGTCAATCCGACGCCGCCCATCATGATGAGACCGAAGGCGAAGCCGGTCAGGGTCTGCACGTAGGCCGCCACCGCCGCGAGCGTCAACAGTCCTGCGAGGCCCGCCGGATCCATGCTCACAGGTTCCGAAGTTCGGCGAACGTCGCGGCATACGAGGCGTCCGATCGGTAGAAGACAGGCGGTTGCCCGATTGGCGCGGGCACCATGATCTCCTCCCCGCCGGCATATTCACGGCCGCTCCAGACATGGATCCAGTCGTCACCCGCCGGCAGGTAAAGAGTCCGTTCGGACTGTGCCGCCTGCCAAACGGGCGCTACGAGCATTTCCGATCCGTAGAGATAACTGTCCTGTATCCCGTAAGTGTTGCGATCGTCCTCGTAATGCAGGAAGAGGGGCCGTTGAACAGGAAGACCCCGCACCGACGCTTCCCGCGAGAGTGTCTTCAGATAGGGGGCGAGATGGACGTAGATGCCCGTCATCCGTGCAAAATGGGCGAGCACCTCGGGATCCTGGTCGATCTGGACATTCTCGCGCGGGCGGTTGCCTTCGTGGCTGCGCATCACGGGAGTGAACGCCGCCATTTCCGCCCAGCGCATCAGCAATTCCGGCGTGCGCACGTTCCCGAAGAGGCTCGTGTATCCGCCGATATCGGAGTGGTGATAGGCATTGCCCAGGAGCCCCGACGAGAGCGCGGCGCAAATGACGGTCACGAGCCCGTCATGACGGGAGAAATCGACCGACTGGTCGCCGCCCCATAGCAGCGGGCAATGCTTCTGGACGCCGGTGAATCCCGCGCGCATGAAGAACAGGGCCTCGCCGGTCTTGCCGCGGCTGGTGAGTGCCTTGGCGTTGACTTCAGCCCAAAGCGTCGGCCACTGGTTGTGCATCAGCTTGGCGTCGACGCCATTGGCGAGTTCGACATCGATCGGCAGATACTCCCCAAAGTCGGCCATCCAGCCGGATAGGCCATAGTCGAGCATCCTGCTGCCGATGATCTCGTCGGCAAACCAATCCGCCGCTTCGGGATTGGTGAAGTCGACGATGCCGCAGTCGAACTCGCCGAAATCGACCAGGGCCGTGCGGCCGGACGCATCCTTTGCGAAATAGCCCGCCGCCTCCGCTTCCGCAAACAGCGGCCCATCCGCGCAGAGGTAAGGGTTCACATAACCCAGGAACCGGACGCCTTCGTCGTTCAACTGAGCAATACGCTGCCTGAGCCCCGGATACCGTTCCTCGTTTGCCTGCCAATCCCAAAACAGCCTGGCCCCAAAGGACGTCTGCCTCAAACCCACCCAGTCCTCGC
Source organism: Sinorhizobium sp. FG01 (assembly GCF_002531875.1). Classification (NCBI taxonomy): domain Bacteria; kingdom Pseudomonadati; phylum Pseudomonadota; class Alphaproteobacteria; order Hyphomicrobiales; family Rhizobiaceae; genus Sinorhizobium; species Sinorhizobium sp. FG01. The sequence continues at coordinate 218,597 of NZ_NWTB01000012.1, read as the reverse complement.
ACCAAAGGCCGGATACGCGCACGCCGGCATCCTTCATCTTCTGAAGTCGCGCGAAGGAATTGACGCCATCCTTCAGGCCGACAATCGCGCCACTGTAGACCCAGTCGGGAAGCATCGATTGGCGTCCGAACCGGGAAGAAAGCTTCTCGACAAGGTCAACAAATGTGCTAGCCGCGAAGAGCTCGATCCGCTCCGGAACCGACCAGATCTCGATCTCGTGAAAAGTCTTGCGGCGGAAATCGAAGACCGAATAGGCGGACGTTTCCACATGCAGCGCGTAGCGGGCCGAGGAAACGAAGGTCGGCTGCGGATAGTTGGTGTTGAAGTAATCGCCTCCCGCGCGGTCCTTGACGTTCGATCTGAAGGTGATCTCGCTGGTCTTGTCGCGGCCAACACCTGGTTCCGACGTCCAGAGCGGAAAGCGACGACCGCGCATATCGAAATAGGACATCTGCTCGCCGCCGCCCCAGACATGTTCGTCAGGATCGGCGACGACGCGGATCCAGACCCGATTGACGGCCAGATCAAGCGCGGTGAACTCGATTGCGCCCTCACCAATCGTCAGGGCCAAGCGCGGTCTTTGTCCTTCCCCTTCTGAGAGTACGATGCGTCGTCCGTCGATTTCGGCATGCGCTAGCGGCCTGCGCTCGATGACGTAGTCCTCGATCTCGAAGTTGCCGCGATACATGTCCATGCGCTCTTCGCCGTGACCAGCGTAGATGCAGGGGGAAGACGCGCTATGGCGGAGGATGGCCCGGCCGTCGAGAGAAAGCGTGAAGCCGGTTGGGGTCGTCTCAAATTTCATAGGTGTCACACTCAATTCTGCATCAATCCGGCGTCGACGATGAAGTTTGCGCCGGTACAGCCACTGCTTTCGTCCGAGCCGAGGAAAAGCGCGAGGCGGGCAACATGGCTCGCGTCGAGGCGGAATTTCAGCGCCTGGAGATCAAGGAACTGCTGGTTCTGCTCCGGTGTGGTCCAAAGTTTCAGCTGTCGTTCGGTGACGATCGCGCCGGGTACGATGCAATTGACGCGAATGCCGGAAGGCCCGAGTTCGCGGGCGAGCGTCCGCGTCAAACCGTTGATTGCCGCCTTCGCCGTCGTGTAGCCGACCATGCCGGGCCGCCCACGCATCCAGGAGATCGAGCCGAGCATGATGACCGAACCTGCGCCCTTTGCCGCCATCAGCCGGCTTGCCGCCTGGGTCGCAAAGAACTGATGATCGAGGTTGAGCGCCAGCGCACGCCGCCAATAGTCCGGCTCTACGTCCGCCAGCGCATGACGGTCGTCCTTGCCGGCATTATGGCTTGGGCGGTTGACCGCGCCGAGATCCCGCTCGATATCGTCGCGAAAAAGATCAACGTGAAGCCGGAGCGTATTGCGACCTGGATCGAGGGCGAAGAGCGCCCGACCTTCCGCTAGGCACAAAGCCTGTCTAGCGCGTTGCATATTCCGTTCGGACACCTATTCCTGAAGGAACCTCCGGAGGAAAAGCTCGCGATTCCTGATCTTCGAACCGTTGGCGGCGACCCAGCCCGTAAGCTCGATCTGAACTTCCGCGACCTCCTGAATGACATTCTCTTCAAACGCGACTGGTTCCGTGACTTCATCCAGGATCATGCCGGCCGCGAACTGGAATTCGTCGGAAAATATACCTTCAGCGATAGCGCCGAGACCGTCGCCGCCGACATGCGAAAGTCGCTCTACGGTGAGGAAGGGCCGCCGCAGACCGGTAGTTGGGAAGAGCAGCTACGCATGCTCATCGACAAAGCCGAGGCGGCCGGCATCTGGGTCATGCGCAACGGGATCGTAGGCAGCAACACCCACCGCCCGCTTTCCATCAGCCAGTTCCGTGGCTTTGCCATCAGCGACAAAGTCGTTCCACTGATCTTCATCAACGGAAAGGATGCCAAGAAGGCGCAGATCTTCACCTTTGCGCACGAGCTCGCGCATATTTGGCTCGGCGAAAGCGGCGTTTCCAACGTCCACCTGGGCGATGTGAACTATGGCGTCCACCAGAAGGTCGAACGCAAGTGCAACGTATCGCCGCGGAGTTCCTGATCCCGACGGCCGGTTTCCCGGCGCAATGGCGCGCAGCGGATAGCCTGTCGGACAATGCCGACCGGCTGTCTCGCATCTACAAAGTCAGCCGCATCGTCATCGTGCGGCGGGCGCTCGATCTCGGCTTGATAGAGCAGCCGAGCTATTCGCGCTTTTACGCAACCGAGGTCGCGCGGTGGAGCGATACGCCAACAGGAGGGCGGGAGCTTCCACAATAACCTGCCCTTGCGCAACGGGCTGCGCTTTACGCGCGCGGTCGTCAACCAGGCGGTCGGCGGCGGGTTGCTTCTGCGCCACGCTGCATCCTTGTTGAACGCTCAGCCGACGGCCTCAGCTATCATAAGAGCGGTCGCCTGACGCAATGAAGTTTCTGCTCGACACGAACGTCTTCATCGAGGCGAAGAACCGATATTATGCCTTCGACATCTGTCCAGGCTTCTGGGACTGGATGGATGCGGTTTGCGACGGCGACGTCGCGTCAATCGTCAGTGTCCGCGACGAGATGACCGGCGGTAATGACGAACTCGCGGACTGGGCCAAGGACCGGAAAGTTCCTGGCCGTCGATGACGTCGACACGCAAGCCAATTTCGCCGAGATCGTCCAGCACGTGGCAACGGCCCACTATAGTGAGCCAGCAGTTGCAAAATTCCTCGACAGCGCCGATTCACTACTGATCGCCAAGGCCCGATTGATCGGCGCCATCGTCGTCACACATGAACTGCCGAACCCGGGATCGAAGAAACGAGTCCTGATCCCGGATGTCTGCCTGGTCTTCGGCGTTCCCTTCATGAACACATACGAAGCGCTCCGCCAGTTCTCCGCAAAGTTTGTTTGGTCGGCTTAACAATCGAAGTCCGGCAGCAGCGATGACCGAAGCATACGGAAATCCGCGTTCCGTTCGATACATTATGCGATTTTAAAAACCTCTTCTTTGCGCCCAGTGGTTGCTCACGATAAGTGGCGCGTCGAAAGAAGGTGACCCACTATAGCAAATCAGCTAACCGTTCGAACATTCTCGGCCTTTGGGCCGACCAGGAGCCATGTCGTAATCTTGCCCTTGCCCTTCACATCGACAGGTCCCCGACATTCGAACTCGAATTGATCGCTCAACTGCGTGTAAGTCTCAGGAGAAACTTGAATGCGGCCGGGCACGCCTGTGGTCTCCATCCGCGATGCCACATTCACTGCATCGCCCCAGACATCATAAAAGAACTTCTCCACTCCTACGACGCCTGCGACAACCGGGCCGCTGGCTATGCCGATGCGAATCGACACGGCGCGCCCATGCGGATCATGCAATCGGTCGGCAGCATCGAGCATTTCGAGTCCAAGGCCGAACCAGGGCAGCGGCGTTATCCGGCCGCGCCACGGGCACGCCGCTGACAACCATGTAGTTGTCGCCTGTGGTTTTGATCTTCTCCAGGCCATGGCGCTCAACCAGCTGATCAAAGGCCGTGAAAACCTCGTTGAGAAATTCGACAAGTTGGACGGGCGAAGTTTGGCTGGCCTCGGCGGTGAACCCTGCCATGTCGGCGAAAAGTATCGAAGCGTCCTCGTGCTTGTCGGCAATCACCTGTGTGGCACCGGACCTCAGCCGATCGGCAATCGCCGCAGGCAGGACGTTCGTCAGCAATGACTCGGATCGCGCATACTCAAATTCTGCCATTGCCTCGGATCGCGCGGCTTCCCGAACCGCATAGAACACGACGGCGAACATGATTGTCGTGGTGGCGGTCACAACCGCGATGAAGACGCCTAGCATTTCTGTCCCGGATAGCAGTCCGCTATTGTGGGGAGCAGCGATTTCCAGAGCCAGGATGAATACCAAGGAAAAAATGCCGACGATGAGTGGAGGTGCGAGGGGTTCCACACCGAGAACCAGCACCGCGCCCGAAGCAAACGCCAAATACTCCATTTGCATGCCGCTATCGGTACCGACCAAGAGGCAAACGATGAAAATTCCCGGGTAACTCACGAAGAGAAAGGCGACAGCAGCGGCGTTCGGTCCAACGCGATGGAGAAGTGGAACGCCGAACAGAAGAACTGCAATGCCCGCATCAATGAGGACGACCGTGCGGAGCTTGAAGTCCGTCAGATAGTAAGCCGCGAAACCCAACCAAACGAGGGCCGTGCCCCAACACGTGATATTGAGGACGCGAAGTCGTCTGGCAATTTTTCTCGGATAGCGTCCGGTCCCGTAGCCAAGAACGTCAAGCAAGCGCGCGCCGCTACGCCGCGGTCCACGCAGTTCGAGATCAGCCCGCGTCATGCCGAAATGATCGCCCACAGCTGCGTCACCCCCATTGCAAGCACGAGGATGATGCTTGCTCCTGTGTACAGCACCGTAGGTATCTGCTTCAGGCGAGCGCCGAAGCTGCTGCCCGAAAAGTCTTCGACTGCATCGTTCAACATCTCAGCCGGACTAGCCGCCAGGTTCGCGCTCGCGATGATCGTGGTCGCAATCACGGCTGAACTCAGGACAGCAAAACCTTCCTCAGTCAGCATGTTGTTTCCCTAAATTTGATCGCGCGTTGATGCCAACAATTAAGTTTGCTATTTATCTTATCCTTTATTGTTCTCCATTCTCCCAATTTATTTCTGTTGAAGTCAGCCGTTACTACGAGGCCCTCCCAGGAAAAAGACATCTCGCATCGAGCATGTTGGTTCGGCCGAACGGGACCGCACTCGATAAATACTTTGTCCGGCGTCTCCGAGTAGAAAACTGAATTGTTCTTGAAAGGGCTCGTCGCATCACGTCTAGTTCGGAAGGTCGACAGCCCGGTCGTTGGGTCTTTGAGACGATCCCTTTCCTTGCCGTACCAGTTTAGCTTGTGTCGAAACAGAGCGTCTATCGACATGCTGGGACCAAAGCGCACGACAAATTGGACGACGTTTAATGACCCGATCTCGCGGAAAGCTTGAAGGTTGGCCGGCGACTTATAGTTGAAGTTAGGGTAGTCAGTAATAAACGCGTGGGCGGTCGCTTTCGAAAGAAGTCCATCCTTGGGCGGAGGCACCAAGAAATAACCCCTTGGTATGACGAGGGCGAGATTGCTGACGGGGGATTTGACAGTTATAGGCTGCTCAGAACTTTGCGGCCCGCAGCCAACGAGCATCAAGCCCGCTACGATGGCGGACAGCCCGCGAAATCTCACCCGGGAGCACACAACAGCCACCCCACTGGTCCATTTTCTGCGTCTCACGAAAGCAGCCGCGAACAGGCGGTTAATGCCCTGAAACATTAGTGCTCCCGAATAACGACGCAGCTTATGAACAAGTCCTTCTTCTGCGCACAACATACCCCCAGCCGAATGATCGACCGAATTCAAAACGCTAAATCGATGGTAGCTATCATGGCCCCGAGATGAAACATTGTGCGTCTCACCGTCGCGCAACCGATGATCGTGGACAACCTCTGTCAAGATCCGTCGGCTGACCCTTCATGGGGCCTCTCCCGACGTCTCGGAGTTCGCTCAGCAACGTGAAAAATCGCCAGTGCCGAAAAGGTGTTCGCTTGGGTTCACGACGCTGCAATCACGGACGATACAGGGTCGCTGAAAGCGCCACCAGCGTCGGCACGCTGCGGTTGGCGAGCACCCGATCATAGACCTGTATCATGAACAGCGGGCTGACAGCATCAAAAGTTTGATGACGGCGCTGAGCGCCGCCACTCCTAGGAATGCCTTGCGGGTCTTGCGAAACGCGTCGACGACCAGCGATCGCCGCCACTGTGCTCGAGTTCGACGATACGCTCTTCGCCGACTTCGGAGCCGTGCTCGCCGCGGCATCGCAGGTGGAATCGAATATGGCGATCACTTTCGACGCGGTCAACACGGTCACGCTGAAGAACGTCGTCTTGACGAACCTGCATGCCAACGTTCTCGTTGCTTAAGGGCTGAAGCGTGACGACATTGATGCCAGAGTCGTCGTTCCGGCGCCGGCGGTGAAATCGGCGATCCTAACCGTGCGAAGCCCGGGCGGTGACCAGCGCCTTTCGGGGTCCGGCTTTGGATCCTCGCCTTGAAAGGATTCGAACTGCAGGACCCTGGACTCCACAATCGCAGCAATGCCATCATCCAAGTGGGAAACGAGCCGAAAACCCGTCAACGAGCTTGTTTGCTATTTAACGGCGTCGGTGAAGCCTTCGAGTTTCAATCCGATTGATGATAGAGCGTCTCCAAGACTTAGCTCGGCCGCTGCCTTTCGTTTTTCCGGAAGCAGGCTAAGGCCCTTCTGGATCGCGGCGCGCCAACTCTGACCTCTGCCCCAAGCTTCGGCAAAGACCTCCGCGAGTTCCTCTTGTCGGCGTGTGGTTTGCAGCGCCTCGATCAGGAGGCTGGCCTGATAAACGTCCTTCTCCCGTTTCGCGATACCGTTTACATCCGACTGCCTGCGGGAGGCGACGATCAGTTTGTGCACTGCATAGCGCTCCGGCGATGGCACGATCACGGGAACTCCCGAGCGATGCAGCATGACAGTCCGGACGGGCTCATGGATCAGAAAATCGAGAAAACGCAATGGCTGTGCCGACGCCCCGCCAAGAGCGGGCATCGGGCTGGCATGATCGGCATACTCATCGGAACCCCGATTGGGTGTGAGGAATTCCACCCGATATCGGGCGGCATTCTCAAACTGCGTGATCCTGTGCGGGTCTGACCGATGTGGAATCGCCCTGAAAGTAGCGTCGACGCTCTTCAGAATGCCGATGACGGGCGGCAGGCTGTCCTCGACAGTCGAGGACACCGAATAGTGCTGAGCGAAATCGGCGTCTCCGGTCTGCAACGAGGCTCCGGGCAGTCGGACACCCAGGTGTCCGGCATAGGTCTGGAATGCGACCGTGCCGACGAGAACACCGCGTAGCCGGAAGATGCCGGCTGCTCCCATGGCTGCGACCACGTCTCCCGTGAACCTGTCGGGACCCGCCAGCCCTGCCTCCCGGGTGAGAGTCGACACCAGTTTTCGACGACCGCGCAGATCATCCTTGATGCTTTGGAAACTCTCCACACGTCTTGCAATCTCCGGATCATCTGCCGGACCGACATATTTGCGTGTTTTGTTTGGCTGGGTCTGCTCGAAATACCAGTAATATCTTCCCTTCACAGGAACCCGGACGAAATTGCCCGACGTGGAGAAATCTGTCTCAAACGACGCATCAAGGCTACGCTGAACGAGCTCCGCGAACATTGTTCGGTACACCAGATCGACCGTCTTCATCAGCAAGCTCGCTATAAGATTTACGCAATTTTCTTATAACTTACACCACGGCTCGCCGGCAAGAGGCGCCAACTATAAGACGATCGTGAAAATCTTATAACTTCATTGCAATCGGTTCCCGACGATACATTATGCGATCTTTTTAGGCCAAAAAGTGAACATCACAGCAACAAGCCGTGCAGGGCTCGTGGGAGTACGATTCCGTCCGACTGTAAGGCGACGTCCACGCTTAAGTCGGTGAAAGGCAGCATTGCGCCACAAGTCGGTTGTCTATGTTGCGTTGAGGGTCTCCCACAAGGGGACATCGCGAGCCAGTTCGTGGCTTGGTGTGAAAAGGCCTCCTCTGCGACGAAAAAGGAGGCATTCATCTGCAAGTTCGACAGCTTGTGCGAAAACTCGACGTCTCAGTCCTGATGCCAGATTTCATGCTCTTCGACAGCGAAGTCGATTACCTTGGAAATGCGGCCGTCCGCAGTAAGGGAGACTGACATATCCGTGGTGTGATTAATGCCGGCGGCACGAAAGAGCCTGCGGATGCACCGTATTTCATCGCCGCCAATATTACCGATTTTATGGAAGGTCGCGTTCACAAACTCCGTCTCAAAAGCTAGGTTCGGAAAAAACTCCGCGGAAACATCGTTGCCGTCCCGATCGATCACCTGCTGAAGCGTACAAACCTGAAAATGTGCGGGTATGAGGCAAAGCAGAGCGGGCGACGATGCCGCTCTTATGTAGGCGTCTGCTTCGGCATCGAAAACCGCGCGCACATGGGCTTCGTCTTGCTGGCGACGATAAACTTTCCTGATGCGGCCAGCGTCCCGGTTCACGAAAATAACGCCATAGGCTCCTTCATCAAGGTACACAAAATCTGTGCCCGCAAGAGCCAGACCCCGCGTAGCATTCGCAAAAAACACTCTATTGCCCCCTCTTCTCGGCTGCTTGTAAGATCGGCCAGACCGACGCTTTTTGCCTTCCCCACATGTGGAGTTCCAGGAACGTTTCCGTGGTCGATACCGAGGCCGCTCAAGGACTCGAAGGCAAGGCCAATATCACCAAGGCCGCATTTCGGCGAGGAATTGATCAAAACGAATGCGATGAAATTGGGGAAAACAACTTATACCTGTGTCAGCGCCGCCTAGATGTAGTAATTCTGCAAGCATGGTCTGATGGAAAACAAATATGCCGCGCTATTCCGCTTTCTACGCCTACCCCGCAGGCTCTGCAACAGTAACGGATGCGATCCACGGAGCCGTGGAGAGGAGTTCGCGAGGCAACCTCTCGATCAAACCATGGGAGAACATGAGCATCGCAGGCTTCAAGCTTGATGATCTTGTTCGGGACCAGATCAAGGATGCAGATGTCCTACTCGCAGACATAACCTATCCGAACCACAACGTCCTCTACGAGATTGGCTACGCTATAGCGCTCGAGAAGCCCGTGATCCCCACGCTGAATCTGGCCATAGAGAAAGCAGCAGACAGGATTCGGACGATCGGCCTTTTCGACACATTGGGATGGGCCACTTACCACAACGCGGACGAACTGCACGGATATCTGAAGTCGTGGCAAGAAGTGGGCTGGGTAAATCGCTACGTCCGCAAGCGTGATCACTCGCAGCCGCTGTTCGTCTTGGACATGCTGGCAAAGACGGACTTCAGGAACCACATCTTCCACGCGGTCGACAATTCCGGCGTCAATGCGCGCACATTCGATCCGCAGGAAATACCCCGTCTGACTGCGGCCCGCGCCATCTCTGACATTTCGGCCTCGGCAGGGGTAATATTGCCCATCATAGGCAAGGAGATCGTCGACTCCGAACGGCATAATCTCCGCGCCGCCTTTATGCTCGGTCTTAGTCACGGCTATGGAATCGAGGCGATGGCGATTCAATATGAGAACGGCCCGGCGCCTGTCGACTACCGCGACTTCATCACGAATTCGACTTTTCGAAGGGAGACTGAGGATCACATTTCGAGGTACTGTGAGAACACTCTAGTCTGGAATCAGAAAGCGACAGCGCGAGACGCCCAGGGCGGTCCCGGACTACTGGGCAAGATCGATCTCGGATCGTCTGCAGCCGAGAACGAGACCCAGCAGTTAAACTACTATTTCATCAGGACTGCGGAATACGCCAGAGCGCTGCGTGCCGAGGGTGGAGTGGTCACGGGGCGCAAGGGTTCCGGGAAGACTGCGGTCTATCTTCAGATAGCAGCTGCTGCGCAGCAGGACCGTGAATCCTGCGTCGTCGATCTACGGCCCGCAACCCATAATCTCAGTGAAATGCGCGAAAAGCTCCTGACGGTGGTAAACGCGGGTGTATACGATCACACCATCGCTGCCTTCTGGCAGTACACCCTCTATGCGGAGATACTGCTGAAGATGAGGGAGATCGTCCTACCCAGGGCGCGCAACGACTTCTCGCTTCAGGAGCGGATTCGCAGGATTGAGGATGATTTCCGTTTCGACGAGGGGGTTGTTTCGGGCGACTTCACGTCGAGGTTGGAGACGGCTGTGAGGGAGGTTATTCGCGCAACGCAAAGCGTACACACGGAAGCTGATCTTCGAAGCCAGCTCACGAACGCGATGTACGAAAACATTATACCGAAGCTCCGCGAGGCTGTCCTTTCTTTCACCGACTTCTTCTCGACGGTGCACGTCCTCATCGACGATCTCGATAAGGGCTGGCCGCCAAGGCAGGTCGAACAGCATGACGTTCTTATAGTGAAGCATCTTATCGAGGCGCTGGGACGCATCCAGCGTGATCTGACTAAGCGCAAGCTCGAATTCAAGCATCTGGTATTTCTCCGCAGCGACGTCTACGAGCGACTGGTGCAGCAGACTTCGGATCGCGGCAAATATAACCCAATAAAGGTCGACTGGTCGGATCCAGCACAGCTCCGCCATCTACTTAAGCAGAGAGTCGTGAGTAGCGTGGAGAAAGATCAGGAAGAGGCAGTCTGGGATGCATTCAATCCAGTTCTTGACGACGGGCGCAATGCTCTGGACTGGATGATCGAGACCTCATTGCGGCGCCCCAGGTTCCTGATAGACCTGTGCGAGCGCATTCTGTCCTTTGCGATAAACCGTGGTCACGCGTCTGTCACACAGGAAGACGTCGAGGAAGGTCTCCGCCAAATGTCTCTCTATTTAGTCTCGGACTTCGGATACGAATTGCGCGACGTCGCCGGTACTCCCGAGGACATCTTCTACTACTTCATCGGTAGTGGCAGCAGGCTTTCAGCGGTCGAACTCCGTTCGCTCCTTTCGGGCGATTATTTGGGGCTGGGCTTCGAGGAGACACTCGACCTGCTGCTATGGTACGGTTTCTTAGGAGTGGAGACTGCTTCCGGACCTGTCTTTATCTACGATCGTGCGTATGACATCAGGCGGCTAGAAGCGGAGCGTGGGCGTGACAGAAACAAGGCCACCTATTCCGTCAACCCGGCATTCCTTCGAGGGCTGAACTAGCACTTCGGCGGCAGCCGCGGGCCGAGTATGGCTCGGCGGGTGCGTGCGATCGAAGATCGGACGGCCGATCCGTTGTCTTGCGGTCGGGAATAAACAGATCAGAATCATCTGAAACAAAGCGCATGTTTTCTAAGTGTTCGCAGAGTATGGCTTTCCTTTCCCGCCCCAGCCCAAAACAAGGGACGAGGCGGCCAACATCGCCCCAAACACGAACAGCAAATTCTCTCGTCAACCTGATCTCCGACCCGGCCAACCTTCGACGCCCCTACGCCCATAACCTGCCAGTATGTCGCATTCGCGTGAGAGATTGAAAACGGAGTTAACGGATGAATGTCCAGACGATGTTGGAAGGAGGCGAGGCCCTCCTGGAGCAAATGATCATCGACCGAACCCAGGAATCCCTGACGCTGGATTTCAAACGCGGATCGATTTTTAAGGAGGGCCTGCTCGACAGCCCCAACCGGGCGACGCTCGGGGCCGCGCTCTCCGCATTCGCCAATGCTGTCGGGGGCATTCTCGTCATCGGCGTTGATGCCAGGAAGACGAAAGATGGGATCGACTGCGCTGGGGAGCTTATGCCCGTTGCAAGTTTCGAAAGAGCGCAGACTACCCTGGCCCAAGCGGTCGGAGATCTGCTGCAGTCGCGCCACAGCGGGATTCGGGTCTACGGCATTCCTTCAAGCAGGCGACCTGGCTACGGATATCTCGTAGTGGATGTGCCTGCATCCAGCCAGCGGCCACACAGATCCCAAGCCGACGCTAAATATTACAAACGCGCTGGCGCATCAAACTTCGTGATGGAGCACTATGAGGTGGTGGACGCTATCCGCAGTTCTGCCGCCCCAGATTTAGCCTTGGGGTACGAGCTCACTAAAGGCATTAGCCGACCCCATGAGAAGCACTTTGAAGCCAGACTCAGGCTTGCCCTTACTAATCTGGGCCGAGCGACTGCCCGCCACGTATCGCTTCAGATTACAAATGTCGGTCCCTACGGCGTCGGTTGGCATGGCCTAGGGGAAAACGTGATGGTGAATCAGTACAATGATACGAGGACGATCTCTCACATCCCTGAGCTGGTGATACACCCGGGCGAAACTCGTTACGTCTGCAGCCTGACACTGGATGTCATCAATAGTGCGAGCGCCGGGACAAGCATTGGTGGGGTGCCCGATCAGCGTTCGCCGTTGAAGATTGCGTACCGGAGCAATGCCGAGCATTTCGGGAGCGAGGCGGCCGTACTAGAGGTCACTCTGCACGAAATCTACTCCGCAGCAGCATGCTACTGACCGGGTGAGCGTATCACAATCGGTGCTCAGTTATCGAGCCTTGGCAACACAGTTCGCTGGCCACAAAGCGCAAGTGGCATTGCTGTTGTTGCACCTAGGAGATACGTTTTCGCGTCCTCACAAACCCGCAATCTTCACGGATGCCCCCTCTTCATGAGCCGAGCGAAAGTCGAATTGTTCCGCCGAAAATTCAGAAACGCCATAGAACTTTTAAGCGATCATCTCGCCAAGGCTGATGACGCCGAGTTTCTCCAGATGGCTTGGGCGGTCGACACGCTGCAGTCCAGCATTGGCGGGGATGTGAATAGATACCTTGAACATCCGTCGGAGGCGAAAACAACTGACATCGCTGCTCAATACTACGTCTACAAGTGGGACATCGAAACGTTGGTCATGCTCCTGTTGACCATCCCGAAACACGACCAAAAGAACGCGTCTCGGCGGCTGAATTGCGGGCACTTCGGTGCAATGGCGCTCGTCGTGAACCTGCTTCGATCCGCCGAGAATTACGAAAGCGGCATTCGGCTAGACGGCAGCAATATCTTCGCCGAGCTGCACCGCATCGGTCAACGTCAGTTCGGATGGCAGCGCGGCTTTGCGACTACCGAAAGGCTCTACCGCTACGCCTATGTCTACGCGCAAGGCGACTGCGAAAAATTCTTTAAAGACAAGAATGGAATAAGCGTTTCTGATTTTATTCTCGGATGCTTTGTACTGTTCGTGCATCACCGAAAGGTGCCATGGGTAAAGGCGACACCCCTCTCCTTCTTGAACAAGCCTCAAGAAATAATCGACAAAACGTTGGCAGTGATCGCGCGCGAAATACCAGCACTACGTGAATCAGCGCTCGATATGTTGCCTGCGGAGCGCCGGATTGCCTACTTGCCAAGTGTGCTTCGGCGCTTTCCTGTGGTCATTCACCCGCGCCTTGGAACTTACATCGCACCTCTTCCGGAACTTATCATGCTCCGGGCGACTGTAGGCCTTTACTACGACGTCGCTCTCGGGTCGTCTGCTCTGGTCAACGAGGCCAATCAGCGTTTCGAAGAGTACACTCGCCTGCTCATTGTCAATTTGTGTCCACGGTTCGAAGCGCTGCCAGCAATCCGGTATGGGTCGAAGAAAGCGTCGTACGACTCGCCAGACGTATTGCTCAAGGACGCTGACAAACTTGTAGCCGTAATTGAATGCAAGGCGACGAAGCTCACCCACAAAGCGCAATTCGCCGAGGATCCAATCGCGGAGGCCCAAGGCGCTTATGACCAGATCGTCAAGGCGATCTTCCAGCTTTGGCGATTTTTCTCGCATGTTAGGCGCGGCCTGTTTCGCGGGTATGAGCTCGCACCTGAGGCGCATGCGATCGTTTTGACATTGGACTCTTGGATGCAGATGGCACCGGGCCTTCGCACCGAAGCTTTGTCACGTGCCTCAACGCTCGCCGATACCGACGGCAATATCACACAGGAAGACAGGCGTCCCGTCATTTTTTGCTCCATTCAAGATCTCGCAGACACCCTGGTCCTATCCACTGAAGACGACTTACTGGACGCGTTTGCTCGATCGACAACGACTGAACATAGTGGATGGACACTCCGCGAGGTTCGTCGTGAAGGCCGTAAACCGGAGGAGGCGAAAAATCTGACGTTGGACTTCAGCCAGTTGTTGCCCTGGTGGACGGATATCCAGGAACGTCAGAAAGCAAGAAATCGAGACTGAGGGCGAAGCTGGTCCTTGGCTTCCTCGGTACGTGGGGCAGATTGGGTGGCGAAGCCCGAAATCAAGTAGCTGAACGATCCTGTGGGTAGCCCGTGAGCTGCGATTGCCTTGGCGCATGTTCGGCGCGACCATCGCTGTAGATGGGAGGCGAAGATGCACGGGATCGACCTTGACGGCTTGAGTGAAGCAGAACTGATCGAATTGCACGATGCGGTCGTCGATCGGCTGCACTTTCTGCATCAGCAGAAGACGACGCACGCGTTGCTCGAACTGGCGATCGGCGAGCGTGTGGTGTTCGAAGACAATCACGGCCAGACGCAGGCTGGAATCGTCATCCGTCGAAACCGCAAGACGGTCACGGTGCACGGCGACAACGCCCGGCAATGGAATGTCTCACCGCAGTTGCTGCGAAAGGAAAAGCGAACTGACGAGGGCCAGAGCGGCAAGCTGGTGCCGTTTTCGAGAAAGGCCTGATTTTAGCTCGCCATCATGACGAGTTGCGACAGAGGTGGAATTGGCCGTCCTGAGCTCCCAAGCCGAGGCGATCCCCCAGGAAATGATAGAAGGAGATACCGAGCTTTTGGCAGGTCTTCATCAGCCCGAGCATGACGTCACGGGCGATGCGACCGTCGCCGCCGGAGATCTTGCGCCTGGTGACGAAGGAACGAATATCGTTCTCCGACGCGTTGGTGTGCAGTGGAATATACGGGTGCTCGAGAACTTTGAGCAGTTCAGCCTTGCGTCGATGGAGGCGCGCGAGCAGCTTGTCGAGCGTGTCATAGCCGGTACGTCGCGCGAATATTTTGTCGAACCTGCGCCGAAACCCGGTGATCAACTGCGGTGAAGGTTGCTGTTTCCAGACCTTCAGCGCCTTGTAAAAGCGCCAGACGAGATCGCGGGTCGTCGTGACCAGCCGTTCCTGTTTCGGTGTCGCCGGCATCAGTTTCTGCAGCAGGCGTTCCGCATGGATCCAGCACAGGGCGTGGTTGGCGACACGGAACTGCCCCGCATCGTCCGAAACGATCACCGTGCTGCCGAGCAGGCCGTGATGGCGGATGGCGCCCCAGATCGCCGCCTCCGCAACAGGACGCAGAAGCTGTCGGTCGAGGATATCGATGCCCTTGCTGGCCAAATGCTCGAGGAACGCAACTTGATCGGTGAATATGGCAGGGGGATTGGTCTTGAGCCTGGCCATAATCGCGTGCTCGACGCCCTGCGCCTTCAGCCAGTTCATCGCCTCGTCATTGAGAACATAGTCCTGATGACCCGCCCGCAAGATGGACAGGAAATTGAGCCGCGATTTCGACAGGCTGGTGCGGAAGGTGGAAAAGTGCTCGCCGCCAATCTGGGTGGTGAAGGCATTGCGCCGATTGTGCCGCGCACCGGTATCGTCGACCGTGATGAACGGCGCCGAGACGAGCCCGGCATGTAGAACCGCACTGTCTTCCTCGGGCTTAGAACGGTAACTTCAATGAATCTTAACTCCTTGAAATCACGGTTAATGCTTGGTTAAGTGGAAGTAATCTCCACCTTGACTTCCGCTACCGACCATGATGTTTCAGGCCACATCTCCCTATCGATAGTATTCAAGTATCGATAGTGCGACGGAATGCCCGCACGTCGCACTCGGTTCCTAACCTCCTCTAAACAGTCTTGACGCCGCGGCGATAACAGTGACTATTGGCGTCCATTCACCAGGGGGGTCCCGGCAAGGGGCTGAGATACTGCTAGAGCGCGCAGTGACCCGTTGAACCTGATCCAGTTCATACTGGCGTAGGGACGGTGCAGACGCTTGATGCCAGGATTCCGTATTCCCGCGATCCATCGGCGATGCGTCTTTTCATCCTTCCGGCTTCAGAACTGGGTCTCCAACGCGAAAACTTTGGAGCCTCATGATGAATGTTTTCAAGTCTCTCGCAGCACCCTCGGTCACCCAGGGACCGCTTCCGGCCTCCCGCAAGGTCTACAAGCCGGGCGAGATCCATGCCGGCATCCGCGTGCCGATGCGGGAGATCGCGCTGCATCCGACCTCCGGCGAGCCGCCGGTCACCGTCTATGATGCCTCCGGCCCCTATACCCTCGAGGGCGCCGATATCCATATCGACGAGGGCCTGCCGCGGCTGCGCCGCGACTGGATTCTGGCGCGCGGCGATGTCGAAAGCTATGAGGGCCGTACCGTCAAGGCGGAGGACAACGGCTTTGCATCTGGCGAGCGGCTGACGCCGGAATTCCCCGTCCGCCACCGGCCGCTGAGGGCCAAGCCCGGTCAGGCGATCACCCAGCTTGCCTATGCGCGGGCCGGCATCATCACGCCGGAAATGGAGTTCATCGCCATACGCGAAAACCTCGGCCGCAAGGCCGCCAAGGAGGCGCTCGCCCGCGACGGCGAGAGTTTCGGCGCCGCGGTTCCCGATTTTGTCACCCCGGATTTCGTCCGCCAGGAGGTCGCCAGCGGCCGGGCGATCATCCCCGCCAACATCAACCATCCAGAATCGGAACCGATGATCATCGGCCGCAATTTCCTGGTAAAAATCAACGCCAATATCGGCAACTCCGCCGTCACCTCGTCTATGGCAGAAGAGGTCGAGAAGATGGTCTGGGCAACCCGCTGGGGCGCCGATACGGTCATGGACCTTTCGACCGGCCGCAACATCCACAACATCCGCGAATGGATCATCCGCAATTCGCCGGTACCGATCGGCACGGTGCCGCTCTATCAGGCGCTGGAGAAGGTCGGCGGCATCGCCGAGGATCTCAGTTGGGAGGTCTTCCGCGACACGCTGATCGAGCAGGCCGAGCAGGGTGTCGACTATTTCACCATCCATGCCGGCGTGCGGCTGCACTATATCCCGCTCACCGTCGATCGCGTCACCGGCATCGTCTCGCGCGGCGGCTCGATCATGGCCAAGTGGTGCCTGCATCACCACCGCGAAAGCTTCCTCTACGAGCATTTCGACGAGATCTGCGACATCTGCCGCGCCTATGACGTCTCCTTCTCGCTCGGCGACGGCCTGCGTCCCGGCTCGATCGCCGACGCCAATGACGCGGCGCAGTTCGCGGAACTCGAAACGCTCGGTGAGCTGACGAAGATCGCCTGGGCGAAGGATTGCCAAGTGATGATCGAGGGCCCCGGCCACGTGCCGATGCACAAGATCAAGGAGAACATGGACAAGCAGCTCAAAACCTGCGGCGAGGCCCCCTTCTATACGCTCGGGCCGCTGACGACCGACATCGCGCCCGGCTACGACCACATCACCTCAGGCATCGGCGCGGCGATGATTGGCTGGTTCGGCACCGCCATGCTCTGCTACGTCACGCCGAAGGAGCATTTGGGCCTGCCGGACCGCAACGACGTCAAGGTCGGCGTCATCACCTACAAGATCGCCGCGCACGCCGCCGACCTTGCCAAGGGCCATCCGGCCGCCCGCATCCGCGACGACGCGCTGTCGCGAGCCCGTTTCGAATTCCGCTGGGAAGATCAGTTCAACCTGTCGCTCGATCCGGAAACCGCCCGCAATTTCCACGACGAAACCTTGCCGAAGGAGGCACACAAGGTCGCGCATTTCTGCTCCATGTGCGGCCCGAAATTCTGCTCGATGCGGATTTCCCACGACATCCGCGCCGAGGCGCAGAAGGAGGGGCTCGAGGCCATGGCGGCGAAGTATCGCGAGGGCGGCGACCTCTACATGCCGGTCGGCGAAGGCGCAGCCACGACCGCCGGAGAATGAGATGCACGTGTTGATCAAGGGGGCTGGCGTCGCCGGCCTCACGGCCGCCCATGAACTCGTTGCGCGCGGCGCGGCGGTCATGGTCGTGGAACGAACACATGGCTTTGCGACTGCCGCCTCGTGGTACGCCGGCGGCATGCTCGCCCCCTGGTGCGAGCGGGAAAGCGCCGAGGAGGCCGTTCTTATCCGCGGCGCCGCTGCCGCCGGCTGGTGGGAGGCCGCGCTACCCGCCGGTTCGGTCCATCGCAACGGCACGCTGGTCGTCGCCCCACTGCGCGACGCGGCCGAACTCAGGCGCTTCGCCTCGCGCACCTCCGGCTACCGCTGGATCGGCGCGGAAGAAATCGTAGCGCTGGAGCCGGCGCTCGCCGGGCGGTTTCGCGAGGCGCTGTTCTTTCCTGAGGAAGCGCATCTCGATCCGCGCCGCGCACTTTCAGCTCTCAGACAGGGGCTCGAAGCGCAAGGCGTGGTTTTCAGCGGCGGCGGGATCGAGGAAAGCCGCTTCGACCTGACCATCGACTGCACCGGCGCCGCAAGAATCGGCGAGTTCAAGGGACTGCGCGGCGTTCGCGGCGAAATGCTCTACCTCCAGACCGACGAGGTCAGCCTTTCCCGTCCGGTGCGCCTGCTGCATCCGCGCATTCCGCTCTATATCGTGCCGCGCGGCGGCGGGCTCTTCATGTGCGGGGCGACGATGATCGAAAGCGACGACGACGGCCCGATCACCGCCCGCTCGCTGATGGAGCTCCTGAACGCCGCCTATACGCTGCACCCGGCCCTTGCCGAGGCCCGCCTGGTCGAGACCGGCACCGGCGTGCGACCCGCCTTTGCCGACAACCTGCCGCGCGTCACCCGGCAGAACAACGCCATCACCGTCAACGGCCTCTACCGCCACGGCTTCCTGCTGTCGCCGGCGCTCGCTGAGGAGGTGGCTGCGCTGGCGCTTGGCGCAGAATTGAAGAGAGGAAATGCCCGATGAAGCTGACCATCAACGGCGAGGAGCACGAGCTCCCGGCCGCCACTTTGGCCGAAGCGCTGGCGCTCCTCGAATACGAGGACGACTGGCTCGCGACCGCGGTCAATGGCGAGCTCGTCCACAGGGCCGACCGAGCAAATCACCATCTCAGGGACCGCGACCGGATCGAGGTCCTGTCGCCGATGCAGGGAGGCTGATCATGCCGCAATTCTATGGAACCGAACTGCGCTCGCGGCTGCTGCTCGGCACGGCGCGTTATCCTTCGCCGGCCGGTCTTGCCGAGGCGGTGCGGCGGTCGGGCACCGATATCGTCACGGTCTCGCTTCGCCGCGAGACCGCCGGCGGGCGCTCCGGCGGCGCCTTTTTCGAACTGGTCCGCGAGCTCGGCGTCCGCGTCCTGCCGAACACCGCGGGCTGCCATTCCGTCTCGGAGGCGGTGCTGACCGCGAAGATGGCGCGCGAGGTGTTTTCGACCGACTGGATCAAGCTCGAAGTCATCGGCCACCACGATACGCTGCAGCCGGACGTCTTCGGTCTCGTCGAGGCGGCGCGTATCCTCACCGGCGAGGGGTTCGAGGTGTTCCCCTACACGACCGACGATCTGGTCGTTGCCGAACGGCTGCTCGAGGCCGGCTGCAAGGTGCTGATGCCCTGGTGCGCGCCGATCGGCAGCGCCATGGGTCCGCAGAACCTGCAGGGCTTACGCGCCATGCGCGCCGAATTTGCCGACGTGCCGCTGATCGTCGACGCCGGCATCGGCCGACCCTCGCATGCGGCAACCGTGATGGAACTCGGCTACGACGCGGTGCTCCTCAACACCGCGGTCGCCGGCGCCGCCGACCCGGCTGCCATGGCCGAGGCTTTCGCCAAGGCGATCGAGGCCGGGCATATGGCCTTTCACGCCGGACTGCTGGAGCCGCGCGACATGGCCGTTCCCTCCACCCCCGTCATCGGAAAGGCGGTTTTCTCGTGAAGCTCGACCCGTTCTATCTCATCGTCGACAGCGCCCAATGGATCGAACGGTTGGTCCCGCTCGGCGTCAGGCTGGTGCAGCTCAGGATCAAGGAGCGGAGCGACGAAAACCTTCGCGGCGAGATCCGCAGGGCCAAGGCAATCTGCGCGGTGCATCGGTGCCAGTTGATCGTCAACGATTACTGGCAGTTGGCAATCGAGGAAGGCTGCGACTTCGTCCATCTCGGCCAGGAGGATCTCGCCGATGCCGATCTCGGCGCGATCCGCGCCGCAGGGCTGAAGCTCGGGGTGAGCACCCATGACGAGGCGGAGCTCGAAACGGCGCTTGCCGCCGAACCGGACTATGTGGCGCTCGGGCCGATCTACCCGACGATCCTCAAGAAGATGAAGTGGACGCCGCAGGGGCTGACGCGGCTTTCCGCCTGGCGTGAGCGCGTCCGCTCCCTGCCGCTCGTCGCCATCGGCGGGCTCAATCCGGATCGGATCGACGGCGTCTTTGCCCATGGCGCCGACAGCGCCGCCGTCGTTACCGACATCACGCTCAACGCCGACCCGGAAACGAGGACGAAGGAATGGATCCGCAGAACGGCAGCATGGCGTTAGCTACCCGACCTCAAGGGGCCGGTCTCCAATGAGCCCGGCTCCTATTTCTGTCGCGGACGCTTAGCGCCGCGCGGGCTCAGCGGGAATTTCTCCGCATCGTCATTCCACGGATCGAAGATCATTGCGCCGGATGGCCGAGCGTCCTTCACATTGCGCGTGACAAAATAGAGGTCGTGTTCGATCGCCGTCGCTGCGAGCATCGTGTCTATCACTGGCGGGGCGTGACCGCTGTCGCGTTTCACTTCCCCAGAAATACGTCCCCATTGCCGCACGATGACGTCGTCAAGCGAGAGGACCCGCCAGCCAAAACGCTCGGCGAGCGCGTCGCGCGCCGCCATGTAGCGCGGCCGGTCGGCATGGTCCTCCGGAAGGTTGTGAATGCCCTTGTCGTACTCGGCCAGTGTCAGGACGCTGATATAGAAGGCTTCCTCATGCTGATCGGCTGCCCACGTCTTTACCGCACGCGCACCCTTCGGATTGATCAGTGCGGCCACGACATTTGTGTCGAGCAACCAACCCTTCAAAGCTCGATATCCCGGCCGCGATCCATCTCGCGTTCAAGATCGAGCCCGCCGAGATGAAGACTTTCCATGAACTCGACGAACGGTGCTCGCGGTTTCTCGGGGATGAGCCGATCGAACTCCTCGGCGGACATAATTACAACCGCATCCCTGCCCCGCACTGTCACGCGCTGCGGCCCGTCCTCGCGCGCGTGCCGTACCACTTCGCTGAAGCGCGCCTTCGCGTCCTCGAGCTTCCACCATCCGGCAGCGTTTTGTCCGCGCGCTTTTTTCAACTTGGTCAGTTCCGCATTCTTGCGCATCGTCGATCACCTAGTCAGATAGTCAGATATGTAGCACGTCTCTCACAGATTTTCCAGATTGCGGCGGCGGCGCCGTCAGGAGCAATCGACGCCAGTTCCTTTCCGGGCTGCGGCCCTGCCACTGCATGTCTCCCTAAATCGACCTCGATTTAAGGACAAAGACGTGCAGCAAGTCAAAGTGCTCCAGCGACCTTTGCGCGTCTGATAAGACGCGCGGCGCTGTAGGCGGCCGGCGGTGCGCGCAATGGCTTCGCCGACCTCCACTTCGTTGCGACCCCATGACGATCAGCCGGACACCATTCCGCTTATCTGGTCGCCATGCTGGCCACCAGATCGCTGAACCTCTCGCCTTGGATGCCGACATGGGATCGCAGCAGCCGGCGGGCCTCCTCACCGTCGCCGGCGAAGATCGCGTCGACGATGCCGCAATGTTCCGAGAAGGATGTTGTGAGGCGATTGCGCACCCGCAGCTGCAGGCGGCGATAGGGGCGTAGCCGCCGATGCAATCGCGCACATTGCTCCTCGAGGAACTCGCTGCGGCTCGCCGCATAGATCGCCTTATGGAATTCCTCGTTGTCGTAGTAGTAGGCGTCGCTGTCGCCGGCCTTGGCGGAGAGCTCGCAGCGCCCGTGGGCGGCGGTGATCGCCTGACGCGCGGCTTCGTCGAGGCGGCGGGCGGCGAGCGATCCGGCCAGGCCCTCGAGCTCGGCCATGACCTCGAACATTTCGTAGATGCGGTGCGGCCCTGGATCGATGACGACGGCACCCCTGCGCGGACGAATTTCGATGAGGCCGATCGCATTCAGCTGCATCAGCGCCTCGCGAACCGGCGTCCTCGATACGCCGAAGCGGCTGGCAAGAACCGTTTCATCCAGCCGTTCCCCCGGGCCGAACTCGTTGGAAAGGATGGCATTTTCAATTTCGTCCCGGAGCCACCGGCCAACATTCTCGGACATTTGCTCTGCCTCAATAATGCAAAATCGTTCTTCTTGTATACACGATGGTTGACGACGCACACCTAACGTGGCACATTATATACTATACAGCCGGCTTAAAAAAATGAGAACGCCGGTAGAATAGCCGAGGCGATTGGCCGCCCATTCAGCAGGAGGAGAGTGGCATGCCCGGAACCTCTTTTTTCAGCGATATGCTGCAGGGCATCACGGAGCGCGGCCGCAAGCTGCTGTTTGCCGCCTCACGCAGCACGGACGCCGTCGAAGCAGATCTCGAGACGCTTTGCGAAATGCTGCTGTCGAGCCGCGGCGAAGCCTCTGGCATGGCCATTGCCGCCGAAATCCTCGGTCGCTGGAGCAAGCTCGACGAGGCCGGCGTCGAGCAGTTCCTGCAGATGCTGTCTGAAAAATTCGGCGCCGATATGGAGAAGCTCGACAAGGCTGTCGAGAGGTACCGCAGCGAGAAGAGCCCCGCCGCGATCATAGCGCTCCACAAGGCGGCGGAACCCCGCCGCCAGGAACTGCTGCGCAGGTTGAATCATGCGCCGAGCGGCACGGCCAAGCTCGTCCGGATGCGCCATCAGCTGCTCGCCTCCACCGATCGGTCGGACGAATATCGCGCCCTCGATGCCGATTTCACCCATCTGTTCGGCTCCTGGTTCAATCGTGGCTTCCTGACGCTGCGTCCGATCGACTGGTCGACGCCGGCGCACATCCTGGAAAAAATCATAAAATACGAGGCGGTGCACGAGATCGCCGGCTGGGAGGAACTGCGCCGGCGCCTGGCGCCTGCCGACCGGCGCTGCTTCGCCTTCTTCCACCCGCGGCTCACCGACGAGCCGCTCGTCTTCGTCGAGGTGGCGCTGACCCGATCCGTGCCGAGCGCCATCAGGGACGTGCTCGACGAGAGCCGGGAGCAGATCGATCCCGACCAGGCGACGACCGCGGTCTTCTATTCGATCTCCAACTGCCAGGAGGGGCTCCGCGGCATCTCCTTCGGCAACTTCCTCATCAAGCAGGTCGTCGAGGACCTGCGCAGGGACCTGCCCGGCCTGAAGAATTTCGTCACGCTTTCGCCGGTTCCGGGCTTTGCCCGCTGGCTTGCCAAGGCGCGCACATCGAAAGCCGAGCCGCTGTTTTCCGACGAAGACCGCAAGGTTCTGGCGCTCCTCGACGACCCGGCCTGGGCCGGCGACGAGAGCGCAGCAAGCGAAGTGGAGCGCCTGCTTTTGCCGCTCGCCGCCCATTATTTCCTAATCGAGCGCACGCCGGAGGGCCGGCCGGTCGATCCAGTCGCCCGCTTCCATCTCGGCAACGGCGCCCGCCTGGAGCGGCTGAACTTCCTCGGCGACCGCTCGGCCAAGGCCATGCGCCAGGCGCACGGGCTGATGGTCAACTACCTCTACAAGCTCGAGGATATCGAGGCGAACCACGAGGCCCTGGCACAGCGAGGCGATGTCACCGCCTCGCCGGCCGTCAAGAGCCTGCTCAGCCGAACCGGCGAAAGCCGCCGCGGCGGCAAGGGCGAAATTTCACGACCTTTCGCGCAAGTCATGAACGGCAAGACTGGAGGAGGGCGCACGTGAGCAACCATCTGTTTGACGCCATTCGGGCAGCCGCTTCCGGCGATGCGCCGTTCATCCGGATCAACGGCGGCCGGACCTGGACCTATGGCGACGCGCTGGCGTCTTCGGGCCGCATCGCCAGCGCGATTGACACGCTCGGCATCCGCCCGGGCGACCGGGTCGCCGTCCAGGTCGAAAAGAGCGCCGAAGCGCTGATCCTCTATCTCGCCTGCCTGCGCAGCGGCGCGGTCTACCTGCCGCTCAACACCGCCTATACGCTCGCCGAGCTCGACTATTTCATCGGCGACGCCGAACCGCGGCTGGTGGTCGTTTCCCCGGCGGCGCGGGAAAGCGTCGGAAAAATCGCCGAGCCGTATGGTGCCATCGTCGAAACGCTCGGCACCGACGGCACGGGCTCGCTTCTCGACCTCGCCCACGACGAGCCGTCCGACTTCGTCGATGCATCCTGCGCGGCCGATGACCTGGCTGCGATCCTCTACACCTCGGGAACGACGGGCCGGTCCAAGGGTGCGATGCTCACCCACAGAAACCTGCTCTCGAATGCCATGAGCTTGCGCGACTGCTGGCGCGTCACCGCCGGCGATCGGCTGATCCATGCGCTGCCGCTCTTCCATACGCACGGGCTGTTCGTCGCCACGAACGTCACACTGCTCGCCGGCGCCTCGATGTTCCTGCTGCCGAAGTTCGATCCGGACGAGGTGCTCTCGCTGATGCCTCAGGCGACGCTGCTGATGGGCGTGCCGACCTTCTACGTGCGCCTCCTACAGAGCCCGCGGCTCGACCGGCAGGCGGTTGCCGACATGCGGCTCTTCATTTCCGGCTCCGCGCCGCTCCTCGCCGAGACTCATGTCGAGTTCAGGAAACGCACCGGCCACGCGATCCTCGAGCGTTACGGAATGACCGAGACCAACATGAACACCTCGAACCCCTATGACGGCGAACGGATCGCCGGAACCGTCGGCTTCCCGCTGCCGGGCGTGACGGTGCGCGTCACCGATACCACCACCGGCGCCGCCCTGCCGGCGGAGGAAACCGGCATGATCGAGATCAAGGGTCCGAACGTCTTCAAGGGCTATTGGCGGATGCCGGAAAAGACCGCTGCGGAATTCACCGCCGACGGGTTCTTCATCAGCGGCGACCTCGGCAAGATCGACAGGCGCGGCTATGTCCACATCGTCGGCCGCAACAAGGATCTGGTGATTTCGGGCGGCTACAACATCTACCCGAAGGAGGTGGAAGGCGAGATCGACCAGCTCGAAGGCGTCGCCGAAAGCGCCGTGATCGGCGTCCCGCATCCCGATTTCGGCGAGGGCGTCACCGCCATCGTCGTGCGCAAGCCCGAGGCGGCGCTCGACGAAAGCGCCATCCTCGGCGCGCTCAAGGACCGGCTGGCGCGCTATAAGCAGCCGAAACGCATCATCTTCGCCGACGACCTGCCGCGCAACACGATGGGCAAGGTCCAGAAGAACCTTCTGCGGCAGCAATACGCCGACTTATACGCCAGGACGTGACCGCGCTCTCTGGGAGGAAGGCGCACGGACATCATCTCAATCTCGAAAACGACAGCTACGGCGCTCAAGGCGCCGGAGGGAGGGGAACCATGGGCATCGAAATCTTATCCATTCTGCTATTGGTCGGCATGTTCGTCATCGCGACCATCCAGCCGATCAACATGGGCGCGCTGGCCTTCGGCTGCACCTTCTTGCTCGGATCGCTGATCATCGGCATGAAGGCCAATGACATCTTCGCCGGCTTCCCGAGCGACCTGTTCCTGACCCTGGTCGCCGTCACCTATCTCTTCGCCATCGCCCAGATCAACGGCACCATCGACTGGCTCGTCGAATGCGCCGTGCGGCTGGTGCGCGGGCATGTGGCCTGGATTCCCTGGGTAATGTTCCTGGTCGCCGCGGTGATCACCGGTTTCGGTGCGCTCGGACCGGCAGCCGTTGCCATCCTGGCGCCGGTCGCGCTGAGCTTCGCCGTGCAATACCGCATCCACCCGGCGATGATGGGGCTTATGGTCATCCATGGCGCGCAGGCCGGCGGCTTCTCGCCGATCAGCGTCTATGGCGGCATCACCAACCAAATCGTCGTCAAGGCCGGCCTGCCCTTCGCGCCGACATCCCTGTTCCTCTCCAGCTTCTTCTTCAACCTGGCGATCGCCGTGCTGGTCTTCTTCGTCTTCGGCGGTGCGCGGGTGATGAAGCAGAAAGCGGCGATGTCCGGTCCGTTGCCCGAACTCCGCCCCGAAGGCGTGTCCGCGTCGATCCGGGGCCATGGCGGCACGCCGGCCAAGCCGATAAGGCAGCACATCTACGGCACCGCTGCGACGTTGCGCCAGACCCCGGAAATGATCGCTACGCTGATCGGCCTGACGGCGCTCGGCGTCGGCGCACTGGTCTTCAAGTTCAATGTCGGCCTGGTGGCGATCACCGTAGCCGTCGTGCTGGCGCTCATCTCGCCGAAGACCCAGAAGGCGGCGATCGACAAGGTGAGCTGGTCGACCGTGCTGCTGATCACCGGCATCATCACCTATGTCGGCGTCATGGAGAAGGCCGGGACGATCGACTATGTCGCCAGTGGCATTTCGAGCCTGGGAATGCCGCTCCTGGTGGCGCTGCTCCTCTGCTTTACCGGTGCGATCGTTTCGGCCTTCGCCTCCTCGACCGCATTGCTCGGCGCCATCATTCCGCTCGCCGTGCCGTTCCTGCTGCAGGGCCAGATCAGCGCCGTCGGCGTCGTCGCAGCGATCGCCATTTCGACGACGATCGTCGATACCAGCCCGTTTTCGACCAACGGCGCCCTCGTCGTCGCCAATGCGCCGGACGAGAAGCGCGAGCACGTGCTGCGGCAACTGCTCATCTACAGCGCGCTGATCGCCATCATCGGGCCGATCGTCGCCTGGCTGGTCTTCGTCGTGCCTGGCCTGGTCTGAGCGCCGGCGGCGGCATCTCCTTCCCCGGGAAGGCGGAGCCCTCCTCCGGCGCGACGCGGAAGCGGCCGTGGAAAGGCTGCAGCAGGCGGAACTCGGCGCCCTCTCGATCCAGCTCGTCCTCGGCAGAGGCGAAGGAAGCGCCGATGTGGAACCGGCCGGCATCTGGTCGGCGCTCGAGAACTATCTCTTCCCCCAGGAGGACCGCGAGATCTATGCCGAGGGTCTCAGCCGCGGCGGCTATCTCGTGACGGTGAGCGGCATCGACGACCGGAGCTACGAAGCCGTCCGCGACATTCTCGACGACGAAGGCACGATCGATCTCGACGAGCGCGCCGACCTCTGGAGAAGCGAGGGCTGGAGCGGCTGGCAGCGCGATGTGCCGAGCACGCCGGCGACCGGCTACACGGAAGACACTTTCGACGCACCCCGGCCGGCGACGGCGAAAAGAGACCACGCCCGAAGCTCCGGGACCATTCGGACCTATCGGACGGAGAGCGCTTCCACATCGGCGGTGAGCGATCACGACAGCCCGGCGGCCGCCATGCACGAACCAGGGCCGCGCTCGGCCGATGCCGGCTCCTGGTCTCAGCCCGAACGCGACACTCCCGGCAACCTTCGCCAGGACCAGGACGGGCAGAGCCAAAGCCAGCAGCTCGGCTCCGGCTGGTCGCAAAGCCAGAAGAGCGGAAGCTGAGGGCTTGAACCATGCCGAAGGAAGAAATGCTGACTGGCGGCTGCCTCTGCGGCAAGCGGCGCTATGCCTTCAAGGGCCCGCCCTCGCATATCGGATATTGCCATTGCTCCATGTGCCGCCGGGCGACCGGCGGTCCATCCGCCGTGCTGGTACGAGCCCACGATGCTGAAGTCGAATGGAGCACCCCGCCGGCAGTCTACCGTTCATCGCCGATCGCAGTGAGAGGCTTCTGCCCGGATTGCGGCAGTCCCCTGTTCCTGAAATACGACGGCCGTGCGAGCGTCCATTTCACCCTCGGTTCCCTCGATCGCCCGGAGGAGCTTGCCCCGAGCGGGCACTACGGCATTGAGAGCCGGCTTGCCTGGGACGACAGCGGCCGCGGCTTGCCGGGCGAAGAAACCAAGCAGCGGTTTTAAGCGAGGCCTATCTGGTGAATCGTTTTGCTGCGATCAGGAGCACCCCCCTCTGCCCTGCCGGGCATCTCCCCCACAAGGGTGGAGATCGGCAGGTGGCAATGTCCCGCCCCCTCACATATCCAACGCCTGGACTAACGCGTGCCTCGGTTCCGGCATGCAGAGGTTGAACGTGGGGCAGAGCGGCGTTTCCAGCCGATCTCCACCCTTGTTGGGAGATGCCCGGCAGGGCAGAGGGGGTATCACACCCGTTCTCCCGAGTTTCGACGCTCCAATCTGAGCGGATTGCTCTCTACCGAGGTCAGGTCTTGGCGCTCGAATTCGGATTGTGCTTGTCCTTTTCGGTGACGGGACCTTTCGAGGCCTTGGAGCCGCCACCCCACTCCTGCGTCTTGCGGGCCTGATCCCCGCCCGTCTTGCCAGGCTGGCTTTTCTTGGCGGTGCCGCTTTCTCCCTTGTTCTTCGGGCGATCCGGTTTCTTTTCCATTCGAGGCTCCATCCATTGTCTCTGGTATTCGCCCCGAACCGTCGAGCGGCCGATCGGTTCCGGCGTTGCCGGACTTGCCACACGCGAAGAAAAGCCCCGGAACGCCGGGCGTTCCGGGGCCATCTGGTCGCCTGACCGGGAGAAAGAAATCAGGCGGCCGCTACTTTTTTCGGAATGCGCGCCCATTCCGGGATCCAGTCGCGATGGGCGACGAGCAGATCGTCGACGAGTGACCAGATCTGGTCGAGGTCGAGCTCGGCCGCCGTATGCGGATCCATCATCGCCGCATGGTAGAGATGTTCACGGTTCTCGGTGACGAGCGCCTGGACAGTCAGCTCCTGGACGTTGATGTTGGTGCGGATCAACGCGGTGAGCTGCGGCGGCAGCGCGCCGATATAGGTCGGCTGGATGCCGGAGGCGTCCACCAGGCACGGCACTTCCGCGGCGCAGTTCTCCGGCAGCGAGGTGATGCAGCCGTTGTTCCTGAGGTTGCCGTAGATCACCGAAGGCTCGCCGGTCCAGACCGAGTTCATTATCGACGAGGCGTATTCGTGGCTTTCGGCCACCTCGATCGTCTCGGCCTCCTTGAAGGCGGCAGCCTGGCCTTTCCAGCGCTCGATCTGCTCGATGCAGCGCTTCGGATATTCGTCGAGCGGAATGCCGAATTTCTCAATGAGGTCGGGGCGGCCGTCCTTGATGAAATAGGGCGTGTATTCGGCGAAGTGCTCCGAGCTCTCGGTGACGAAATAGCCGAGCCGGGTCAGCATCTCGTAGCGCACCTTGTTGGGGCAGCGCGGGTTCCAATGGCTGGGTTTCGGGAAACGGCCTTCGCGATAGCCGCGGATCAGCTCCGGATAGAGGTCGCGATAGCTGCCGTCCTTCTGGCGATGCTCGAACTTGAGATAAAACGCCATGTGGTTGATGCCGGCGGCACGATAGCGGATTTCGTCCAGCGGAATGTCCAGGTCGCGGGCAAGCTCGAACGCCGTTCCCTGCACTGAATGGCAGAGGCCGACCTGCTTGATCGTCGGGTATTTTTCGGCGATCGCCCAGGTGTTGATCGCCATCGGGTTGACATATTGCAAGAGGATCGCCTCCGGGCAGACGGCAAGCATGTCCTCGCAGATCTTCCACAGATGCGGCACGGTTCGAAGCCCGCGCATGATGCCGCCGACGCCGAGCGTGTCGGCGATCGTCTGGCGCAGCCCGTATTTCTTCGGCACCTCGAAATCGGTGACCGTGCAGGGCTCGTAGCCGCCGATCTGGAAGGCGACGACGACGAAATCGGCCCCTTCGAGCGCCTTCAGCTGGTTGGAATAGGTTTCGATCTTCGCCTTGACGCCGAGGGTGCGCACCAGCTTGCCGGCCACGATCTCGCTTTCGGCAAGGCGTTCCGGATTCAAATCCATCAGCCCGATGGTCGCGGCAGAAAGCGCCGGCCGCTGCAATACGTCGCCGATGATGTTCTTCATGAAGACGGTCGAGCCGGCGCCGATGAAGGTGATCTTGGGTTGTCTGGTCATGGAAAGCCTCTGTTCTTGAAAGTCACGCGGCCACTTCGAAGGCGGCTCTGACGAGCCGCTCCGTATAGGCAGTCTTGGGATTGGAAAGAATTTCGTTCACCGGCCCCTCCTCGACGATCTTGCCGTGCTGCATGACCACCACCCGGTGGCAGAGCGCGCGCACGACCTTCAGGTCGTGGGAGATGAAGAGATAGCTCAAGCCCCGCTCGTCCTGCAGCTTGCGCAGGAGCTCGATGATCTGGGCCTGCACCGAGAGGTCGAGAGCAGAAGTCGGTTCGTCAAGCAGGATGAATTCCGGCTCGAGCGCGATCGCCCGGGCAATCGCGATGCGCTGGCGCTGGCCGCCGGAAAATTCGTGCGGGAAGCGCGACAGGATGTTGGGGGGCATGCCGGCGCTGACGAGCGCGTCCTGGACACGCGCAAGCCTATCCCTGCGATTCTCGCCGAGGCCGTTGACGATGAGTCCTTCCTCGATGATCTGGCCGATCGACATGCGCGGATT
This sequence comes from Sinorhizobium sp. FG01, assembly GCF_002531875.1. Taxonomy (NCBI): domain Bacteria; kingdom Pseudomonadati; phylum Pseudomonadota; class Alphaproteobacteria; order Hyphomicrobiales; family Rhizobiaceae; genus Sinorhizobium; species Sinorhizobium sp. FG01. The sequence goes on along the minus strand of NZ_NWTB01000012.1, from coordinate 188,656 downwards.
GAGCGAGGCGAAGGGGTCCTGGAAGACGATCTGGATGCGCGAACGCAGCGGCCGCATGCCCTTGCGGTTCTTGCCGTGGATCGGCTGACCGTCGAAATAGATCTCGCCGCCGTCGGTGTTGATCAGCCGGATCAGCGCCTGGCCAAAGGTCGTCTTGCCGGAGCCCGACTCCCCGACGAGGCCGAGCGTCTCGTGCCGTCGCAAATTGAGGCTGAGGCTGTCGACCGCGACCAGCTCCTTCAGCTCCGGCTTGAAGAAGCCGCCCTTCTTCAGCATGAAGGAGACCCGAACGTTCCGCCCGTCGAGCATGATCGGCGCATTGTCCGGCAGCGGCTTGGCCGATCCCGTCGGCTCCGAGGCAAGCAGCCGCCGCGTATAGGCATGCTGCGGGTTGGCGAAGAGCGCCTCCGTGGTGTTGTGCTCCTTCACCTCGCCGAGCTGCATCACATAGACATAGTCGGAGAATTGCCTGACCACCGTCAGATCGTGGGTGATGAGGATCACCGCCATGCCGAGTTCCTGCTGCAGCTTGCGGATCAGGTTGAGGATCTGCGCCTGCACGGTAACGTCGAGCGCCGTCGTCGGCTCGTCGGCGATCAAGACATCCGGATCGTTGGCAAGCGCCATGGCGATCATCACGCGCTGGCGCTGGCCGCCGGAAAGCTGGTGCGGATACTGGTTGAGCCGCGCCTCCGGGTCGGGGATCTGCACGTGGCGCAGCAGTTCGAGCGCCCGCTCGGCGGCGGCGCGGCGGCTCATGCGGCGATGCGCCCGGATCGCTTCGATGATCTGGCTGCCGATCGTATAGACCGGGTTTAGCGAGCTCATCGGCTCCTGGAAGATCATCGAGATGCGGTCGCCGCGCAGCGCCCGGCGCTGCCGCTTCGAGAATTTCAGCACGTCCTTGCCGTCATAGTCGATGCGCGAATGCGAGGCGATCGTGGCGCGCTTGGAAAGAAGCCCCATGATGGTGCGCGCCGTCACCGACTTGCCCGAACCGGATTCCCCGACGATCGCCACCGTCTCGCCTCGATAGAGCTGGAAGGAGACGTCCTTCACCGCCTCGACCGTGCCGTTCTCGACCTTGAAGGTGACGGCCACCTTGCGGGCATCGATGACCGGCCGCGCGTCCTTGGTATGGCGGTCGCGCCGTTCTTCCGGTGCCGGCACAATGGTTTCGACTGTTGCCATCGGCGTGCTCCTCAATAGGGGTCGATTGCGTCGCGCAGGCCGTCGCCGAGCGCATTGAAGGCGAAGACGGTGACGAGCACGAAGGCGACGGGCGAGAGGATCCACGGATAGGAGCCGATCGCCGAATAGTTCGCCGTGTCCTGCAGCATCAGCCCCCAGGAAATGAGCGGCGGCTTGACCGCAAAGCCGAGGAAGCCGAGAAAGGACTCGAGCAGCACCACCTGCGGAATGGCGAGCGTCACGGCGACGATCACATGGCTCATCACGTTCGGGAAAATGTGCTGGAAGATGATCCGCCGGTCGGTTGCGCCGATGGCGATCGCCGCCCGCACATAGTCGATCCGTGCCAGAGCCAGCGTCTTGCCGCGCACCTCGCGCGACATCTGCGCCCAGCCGAGCGCCGACATGACGATAATGACGAAGGCGAGGAAGACATTGGTCGGTGCCGTCACCGGGATCAGCGAGGCGAGCGCCAGATAGAGCGGCAGTTGCGGGAAGGCTAGCACCAGCTCGACGAAGCGCTGCACCCAGGCATCGAAACGCCCGCCGAAATAGCCCGACACCATGCCGACCGTGGTGCCGACCACGGTGACGATCGAGACCACCGTCAGCGCGATGATCAGCGAAATGCGCGAGCCGTAGAGGATGCGCGACAGCACGTCGCGGCCGAACTTGTCGGTGCCAAGCAGATGCACCGGCGTGCCGTCGACGGCGCCGAAGAGATGGCGCTCGGCCGGAATCAGCCCGAAGAGCCTGTAGGGGGCGCCCTTCACAAAGAAGCCGAGGAGCTGCGGATTGTCGTAGTCGGGACCGATCATCGGCTGAAAGGTGATCGGGTCGAGCTCTTCCCCCTCCCGAAGTGGATAGCTCCTCGGCGGGAAAACGAAGTTGCCGTCCTTGTCGCGGAAGCTGATCGCCTGCGGCGGCGCGAAGGCGACCCCGGTCGCCTTCGGATCCACCGGCGACAGGAAATCGGCAAAGATCGCCATGAGGACCAGCAGGCTGACGAGGATCAGGCCGAGCAGGCCGGTCCAGGAGCGCTTCAGCCGCCGCCAGACGAGGGCGGTATAGCTCTCGTGGTGATGCTTTTCCTCCGGGTGCATGGCGACCGGTACGGTGCTGTGGGCTTCGATGGTCATGCGTAGGCCCCTCCTCCCATGCGCACGCGCGGATCGAGCGCGGCGAGCAGCATGTCGGCGATGATGTTGCCGACGATCAGCGTTGCCGAGAGCACCAGCATGAAGGTCGCGGTAACATAGACGTCGCCCACCCACATGGAGCCGACGATCGCCGGCCCGACGGTCGGCAGCGCGAAGATGATCGCCGTCTCGATCTCGCCGGTCAGCATGTAGGGAAGCACGACGCCCTGATACATGATGAGCGGATGCAGCGCGTTCGGAACGGCGTGCCGCATGACGACGGCGCCTTCGCTCAGGCCTTTCGCGCGAGCCGTCTCGACATATTGCGCGTTCAGCGTGTCGAGCAGGTTGCCGCGCATGACGCGCATGTTGTAGGCGAGCCCGCCGAAGGTGGCGATCGCCACGACCGGCCAGACATGCTTCACCAGGTCGACGAACTTGTCCCAGGACCAGGGCGCGCCGCCATAGCGGGCCGAATGGAAGCTGTTGATCTCGCTCACATTGAAATGGAAGACGAGGATATAGACGATGATCAGCGCCATTAGGAAGCGCGGCACCGTCATGCCGAGGAAGGAGACGGTCGAAAGCAGGCTGTCGACCCATGAATATTGCCTCGTCGCGGCGAGAATGCCGAAGCCGATGCCGATCACCGACGCAAGAATGTGGCAGACGAGCGCCAGCGCTAGCGTGCGCGGCAGGCGCTCGCCGACGACGTCGGCAACCGGCTTGTTGTAGTAGAGGCTGTGGCCGAAATCGCCGCGCGTCACGATACCGGTCACCCAGTTGACGTATTGGAGCGGCAGCGGCTTATCGAGGCCGTGCTCCTTGCGATAGGCCTGCGCCTGGGCGTCGGCTTCTTCGAAGGAGGCGCCGCCCTGGTTGATCAGCTGCGAGCGGATATAGTCGCTATAGTCGCCGGGTGGCGCCTGGATGATGGCGAAGGTCACCACGCTCAGGACGAACAGCACCGGAATGGCAGAGGCGACGCGGACCAGCAGAAATCTGAACATGGCCGTTTCCTTCTGTCGGTTTTCCATTGGCGGTGCCGGCACGGCCGGCCACGCCAGGGAGTGAAGGGCTATCCTCCCGGCCCATAAGGTCAGGGCCGGGAGAGACGATCACGTTCAGTTGCTCGGGCCGCTTTCGCCGGGCTTGCCGGGAAGCTGCTCGGCATAGAGCTCGTAGTCGCCCTGCTTGTCGGCCGGTACGAAGACCCGCTCGCGGATGATCGTGTCCTCGGCCCAGTTGAACATGAAGATCGGCGCGCCAGGAGGAATGTTCGAGAACCGCTTGTTGATGATCAGCGCCCCCGGATATTCGGTGAGCCCGACGGTATCGACATTCTCCGTCGAGACCTTCTGGAACTGCTTCATCAGATCGGCGCGCGCCTCGTTGTCGTTGCTCGCGATGAACTTGTTGACGATGTCGACGAGTTCCTGCTCGTAGGGCATGAGGTCGACCTTGCCGCTTTCCGGCGCGCGGTGGTGCCAGCTGGTGCGCGGGCCGGTCGGAGCGAGCTGCGTCGTGTTCTGCACGACGGAGGTCAGCTCCTGGTCGTTGCGGCGGATCAGCCAGTCGAATTTGCCCGCATACTGTGTCGCGTCACGCTTGGTGCCGTCGACCGAGTTCAGGACCACCTTGAGCCCGAGCTGCTCCATCTGGCCGATCAGGCCTTCCGCAAGGTTGCGGTCGGTGCCGTAGTCGGAGTTGACGAGCATCACGATCTGCACGTCGGCCCCGCCGGCGGTGCCTTCAGGGAAGTTGACGAAGCCGTTGCCGTCGGTGTCCTTGAGGCCGACCTTTTCGAGGAGCGCCTTGGCGCCTTCGAGGTCGAACGGATAGTAGATAGTCGAGTTCCGATCATAGAAGCTCGTACCGGAGGAAAGCCCGCCCGGATAGATCGCCGTGAAGGGGCCCTTCACCAGCGCTTCGCCGAGCTTCTTGCGATCGACCGCCATGGTGACGGCCTTGCGGAAGTCGAGATTGCGGTTGAGTTCGCGGACCGCCTGGGCGCGTTCGTCCGGCTCTCCCCAGCCATTGGCCGAGTAGTTCATGCGCAGATTGTAGCCGATGACGCGCGGGCCAAAGGCGAGCCGGGCCGGCGCCGCTTCGTTGGCCGCTCGCTTCAGCGATTCGACGAAGTTTTCCGGCTGTTCGAGGTTGGAGAAATCGCCCGATCCGGCGATCGCCTGAACGTCGCGGTCGGCCCAGGTCGACAGCTTGTAGTGCACTTCGTTGAGGTAGGGCAGCTGGTTGCCGGCCTCATCCACCTTCCAGTAGTAGGGATTGCGGCGCAGCACGATGATGTCGTCCGGGCGGTAAGCGACCGGAACCCAGGCGCCCATCACCGGAATGTTCATATATTCCGGCGGGAAGCCGTTCTTGTACTGGTCATAGGTCGTGCCGGCATATTTCGGATGCTTGGTCTTCAGGATATGCGACGGGCCGGGGCAGAAGGTGCCATAGGCCATGGCATAGAGATGCTGGCGCGGGAAGGCCTCCTTGAAGGTCCATTCGACCGTGTACTGGTCGATCTTCTTGAGCGTCGTACCTTCGCCGAAGGTCTCGGGCGTCGCGCCGTTCAGCGGCGATACATTCGGATCGACGACATTGTCATCCCAGTAGAACATCACGTCGTCGGCGTCAAAGGGATCGCCGTCCGACCATTTCGCACCTTCGATCAGGTGCATGATAAGCTTGTGGCCATCCTCAGACCACTCCCAGCTTCTGGCGAGGTTCGGCAGCGGCTCGACGTCGCTGGCTTCCACCTGGTAAAGCGGCGCGGTGCGCGTCAGGCATTCCGACATGCCGATGTCGATGCCGCCCCAGCCCTGGGTCTGGCCGGCGCTGTAGTTCCAGCCCTCGGGACGGCCGCCGATGACGTGGCGCATGACGTCGCCATAGACCCCCGTGCCGTCCGGCATGTTGCCGGCCTTGAAGACCATCGGCTCCTTCGGCAGGCGCTCGGCGACGGGCGGCAGCTTGCCGGTCTTGACGAATTTCTCGGTTACCCATTCCGGCTCTTTGTATTCGGGCAAAGCCTTGAACTCGAGAATGGAGTCGCGCGCCACATAGGTAATCTTGCCCTGCGCCGGCACCGGCGGCTGCTCGGGCACCACGGTCGGTTCGGATGCGAAGGCCTGCACGGCGAAGGCGGATATGCCGATCAACAGGCTTGCCGTTGTTGTCAGTCGATGCGTTTTCATTGCCTCAGGTTCTCCCTCCTGTGTTCGCCACGCCGGGACGGGTGGCGCTCCTCCTTGGCCACGTGCACCGCGTCTCCTCACGCGGATGTGCTCGGGGCGTTATTTCAATAGGGCCGCTGGTTACCGGTTTCGGTCCGGGATCGCCCCTCATCCGGCCTGCCGGCCACCTTCTCCCCGCAGGCGGGGCGAAGGAGAGTCGCGGCGCCGGATCAGGTCCCCCTCTCCTCGCCTAGGAGAGGGTTAGGGTGAGGGGCGTCCACAAGCCAGAGATGGCCGCTGTCACCATCATTCAAGTCTCCGACGCCTACCCGGCGGCGCGCAGCTTCGCGGCTTCCTTCTCGGCGCGGATTTCCTCGATGGAGCGCACCTCGCGCCGGGCGGCACCCGTCCACTCGCGGGTCTTCACCGTCGACCGGGCAAGCCGATCCTTTGCCGCCTCGACGGCATGGGCGTATTGAGGCAGCCACTCAGCCTGGGCAACGACCATTTCGTCGACCATCTGCCAGACCTCCTCCGGCGTGCAGATCGCGCCGACCAGCGGATCGTGCAGCACCGCCAGCTTCAGAAGATCGATGTCGCCGGTGATCGCCGCATGGACGGACATGCGCTGGACATTGATCGACGAGATGCAGGTGGCGGCACAGGCCTCGGGAAGCGTGATGCCGGACACCATGTTAATGCCGAAACGATCGACGAAGCCAGGAGATTCGATGATCGCATCGGCCGGCAGGTTGGTGATCACGCCGTTGTTCTTGAGGTTGAAATGACCGCGATAGACACGGCCCGTCTCCAGCGCCTCCAGGATATGGCTTGCGTGTTCGTTCGAGCGCTTGATCGTATCGAGCGGCTTGCCTGCCTCCTCGAGGAAGCGCGGATATTCCGTCTCGAACCAGTTGCGGGTCTCGGTCGAATAGCGCAGATAGCCGCCGGTCTCGCCATGGATCCAGTCCGACATGTCGATCCACTTCGTGATCTCGTCCGGCCGCTTGCGGTACCAGGGCAGATATTCGGAAAGATGGCCGTTGCTTTCCGTCGAATAGACGCCGAAGCGCTTCAACACATCGATCCTGAGCTTTTCCTGCCTGGAGAAGACCGGATGCGCCTCGAAGGCGGCGACGAGTTCGTCCTTGCGGATCTTGCGGCCGTTCAAACGAACGTCGATGAACCAGGTCTGGTGGTTTATGCCGGAGCAGACATAGTCGAGCTCGCCCTCCTTGGCGCCGAGGATTTCGGCAATCTGCTCGGCGCCATGCTGGACGCCGTGGCAGAGGCCGACGGTGTCGACCTTGCCGTATTCGATCGCCGCCCAGGTGTTCATCGCCATCGGATTGGCATAGTTCAGAAACTTGGCGCCCGGCTCTGCCACCTCGCGGATGTCCTTGCAGAAGTCGAGGATCACCGGAATGTTGCGCTGGCCGTAGAGGATGCCGCCGGCACAGATCGTGTCGCCGACGCACTGGTCGACGCCGTATTTCAGCGGAATGCGGATGTCGTCCGCATAGGCCTCGAGCCCGCCGACCCGAACGCAGCTGATGATGTAGCGGGCGCCTTCCAGCGCCTTGCGACGATCGGTGGTTGCGGTGACCCTCGTCGGCAGTCGGTTCGCTTCGACGATCCGGTCGAGGATCGTCTTGATCATGCCGAGGTTGTGCTCGCTCAGATCCGTCAAGGCGAACTCGACGTCGCGGAGCTCCGGCACGGACAGGATGTCGGTGAAAAGCTTCTTGGTGAAACCGACGCTGCCGGCTCCGATAATGGCGATCTTGAAGCTGCCCATTTTCGTTTATGCCTCCTCGCAATGGCGATCTTCGCGCAATAAGGGTAAAATCAATTCATCGAATTGATTCAACCGCGATCAGCGGGCCGTCCTCACCGAAAACCCTTCTTCGAACGCCGGTTGCCCTGGCGTCTTGCGCGATCTGTGGCCATTATGTGTATAATCCGAAGCGCGACTAGAGAGGGATTGTGCTTTCATGGGTAATTCTGTGCTGCAGCAGTTGATCGTCCGGGGGCCGGTGATGCGGACCGTTTCGCTGCCGCGGGGAAGGCAGAGCCTGCACACCATGCCGACGAGCACCGGCTACGAGACCAGGACCGACGGCAGCTACGACTGGGATGGCCGAAAGCGTGGCCAGACGCCGTTCACGGTGCTGCAGCACACGATCGGCGGCGCCGGAAACTTGCGCTACGAAAACCGCACCTATCGCGTGCGGGAGGGCGAAACGCTGCTCCTGCTGGTGCCGCACAATCACCGCTACTGGCTGGAGGACGGGGGGCGTTGGGAATTCTTCTGGATCTCGATGAACGGCGAGGAGGCATTGCGCATCCATCGTTCCATCCTAACGGTCACCGGGCCGGTCCTGAAGCTGCAGCCGGAGACCATCGAGCACCTCGCCGACTGCAGCCAGCGGCTGATCACCGGCGGCGAGACGCCCGGCCGCGCCTCGGCGATCGCCTATGAGGCGGCAATGGCGCTCTATGACGACGTGTTCGGCTCGCACCCGGTCTTCAGCGAGGAATACCGGACGATGCATCACGTCATCGATCACATCATGGCGAACCTCGAAAAGCCGCTGCCGGTCGAGGAACTCGCCCGCGTCTCCGGCTTGAGCCGCGCCCATTTCTCGCGCGTCTTCGCCGCAAGCGAAGGCATGCCGCCCGCGGAGTTCGTGCTCCAGAAGCGGCTGCAGCGAGCGGTGAAGCTGCTGACCAAGACGGCCGACCTGCCGGTCAAGGAGGTGGCCATTCTCTCCGGCTTTGACGACCCTAATTATTTCGCCAAGGTCTTCCGCCGCGTCTTCGGCGCGAGCCCGACCGAGTTCCGCACCACCGGCATGTATGCGAGCGTGCCGGCCAAAACCCGGAAGACAAGTGAGCAGGTGACCACGCTCGTTGCTGCTTGCGATTGAAATCTGCGCGATAAAATTTTACTAAACAAGATGCGCAAAGACGCGGCTGACTGGCGGGACGTAAGAGAATGGTGACAATCAAGGAAATCGCGGCGGCCGTTGGCGTGTCGTCGGCGACCGTGTCGCGGGTCCTGAACTACGATCCGACCTTGTCGATCTCCACCCGGAAACGACAGGCGATCATCGAAACCGCCGAAGCGCTGAACTATGCGACGCCGCGCAACCGCAGCCGGGCAGCCGCTCAAGGCCTCGGCGTCGGGTTGAAGATTGCGCTCGTGCATTTCCTCGAACCGGCCCAGGAACTGGCCGACCCCTATTATGTCGGCGTGCGGCTCGGCATCGAGAGCCGCTGCCAGGCCCTTAAAAGCGAGATCGTCAAGATCGTCCACACGGGAAGCCCTCCGGAAGCGGCGATCCTTGAGGCGGCCTCCGGCGTTGTTGCCGTCGGCCACTACTATGGCGAGGCGCTCGAATGGCTGCGCCGCCACAGCCGCCATCTCGTCTTTGCCGACTACGCGCCGGCGGGCGACACCGACGACAGCGTCCTGAGCGACGTCGCGATGTCCATGACCCGGCTGCTCGGCGCGGTGCACGCCATGGGCTATCGCCGGATCGGCTTCATCGGTTGGATCGACGCGTTTCACGAGCCCGAAAACATTTATTCGGAGCGTCGCTGCCGCACCTATATCGAGTGGATGACGAAGGCCGGGCTCTTCGATCCGGATCTGTGCCTCGTCGAACGGATGACACCCGATAGCGGCTACGCGCTCGCCAGGGCGATGCTGTCGAATCCCAACCCGCCGAAGGTGCTGATCACCTGCAACGACAACATGGCACTCGGCGCCTATCGGGCGATTCACGAGATGGGCCTGAGAATCCCCGAGGATGTGGCGGTCGCGAGTTTCAACGATATTCCGGTGGCGCAGTTCCTCGGGCCGCCGCTGACCACCGTCAAGATTCCGGCCGAACTGATCGGCGAAACCGCCGTCGACCTGCTCCTCGAGCGGCTGTCCGGACGTGAGGTCGCCAAGAAGGTGGTCCTCGGCACCGAGATCGTCTGGCGCGGCAGCACGCCGGCGCCGGTCGAGGCCCGGATGGCGGTCGGCGCGCTCTAAAAGTCCCAGGGGGAAATCAGATCCAGTCCGGTCGTCGCAAAATTCGCGAGATTGCGCGTCGCCAAGCGGCCGCCATTCACCCTGGCGATAGCGGCGATCAACCCGTCAGGCGCGGACATAACGCGACCTTGCCTCGACGCCGTACCCATGATCTCGCCGTAAGCCATTGCCGCCTCCTCCGTCAGGCCGAATACCCGGTCGGCGAAGCGCTGCCGCCAGTCGGCGAGGCCTTGCTGCAGGCGCTCAGCGCGTTGATCCGGCATTATCTTTTGAATGCCGTAGGCGATTTCGGCGATCGTCACGGTCGGGAGAGCCAACTCCGCATCGTAGCGGACGAGCCAGGCGATCACCGCCTCGGAGGGGGTTTTGCGCAGCGTTTCCGAGATGACGTTTGTGTCTACGAGGATCAAAGCTCGAGACCCGTGTGAGGCTTGCGCCCGTCCTTGATCACGGACTCGAGGTCTGTACCGTAGTTCTTGGACAAGCGCGCATAGAAGGCACCTGCAGGCTCTCGGCCCGCCTCTCTGATTTCATATAATTCGAGAGCACGCTCGACAATGTCGGCGATCGAGCGGTTTTCTCGGCGTGCGAGGCGGTGCGCCAGATCACGCGCCTTTGCACTGCGTACCGAAAGCTGCGGAGCGGCCATGTTGGTGCTGCCTTGGTGTCTTAGACAAGCACCTCTTAGGCACTCCAATCTTCCAAGTAAATATTTACTGAAAATCTTGCATCACTCTCGATTTTAGGAAATACTCCGCCTCCGGAGACAGGGAGGAACTGTCTCGGGGAACGAACCTTGAGGGAGGAAATTCATGGATATTTTCGCGCGCGGCCATCTGTCGCGGATCGCCGCTCTTGCGCTCGCAAGCGCCAGCTTGCTCGCGGTCACCGCCGCCGAGGCCAAGGAAATCACCATCTGGTGCTGGGATCCGAACTTCAACGTCGCGATCATGAAGGAAGCCGGCGCTCGCTATACCAAGACGCATCCGGACGTCACCTTCAACGTCGTCGATTTCGCCAAGACCGACGTCGAGCAGAAGCTACAGACCGGCCTTGCCTCCGGCACCGCCGACGCCTTGCCAGACATTGTGCTGATCGAGGACTACGGCGCGCAGAAATACCTGCAATCCTTCCCCGGCGCCTTTGCGGCCCTCTCCGGCACCGTCAACTATTCCGGTTTCGCTCCCTACAAGGTGGAGGCGATGACCGTCGACGGCCAGGTCTACGGCATGCCCTTCGATTCGGGCGTCACCGGCCTCTATTACCGCAAGGACTATCTCGAGCAGGCCGGTTTCAAGCCGGAAGATATGCAGAACATCACCTGGGATCGGTTCATCGAGATCGGCAAGGAAATCGAGGCGAAGACCGGCAAGAAGATGATGGGTCTCGACCCGAACGATGCCGGTCTCGTCCGGATCATCACGCAATCGGCCGGCCAATGGTATTTCGACAAGGAAGGCAAGCCGAACATCACCGGCAACGCGGCGCTTAAGGCGGCGCTCGAGACGGTCGGCAAGATCATGTCGGCCAATATCTACAAGCCGGCGAACGGCTGGTCCGACTGGGTCGGCACCTTCACCTCGGGCGACGTCGCCACCGTCGTCACCGGGGTGTGGATCACCGGCACTGTCAAGGCGCAGCCGGACCAGGCTGGCAAATGGGGCGTCGCTCCGATCCCGGCCCTGTCGATCGAGGGCGCGACGCATGCCTCGAACCTCGGCGGATCGAGCTGGTACGTGCTCGAAAGCTCCGCGGAAAAGGCCGAGGCGATCGATTTCCTAAACGAAATCTACGGCAAGGACATCGATTTCTACCAGAAGATCCTCCAGGACCGCGGCGCCGTCGGCTCGCTGCTCGCAGCCCGTAGCAGCCCGGCCTACGAGGCGGCCGATCCCTTCTTCGGCGGCGAGAAGGTCTGGCAGAACTTTTCCGATTGGCTCGCCAAGGTGCCGTCGGTGAACTACGGCGTCTTCACCAACGAGGCGGATCTCGCCGTCACGGCGCAGCTGCCGGCGCTGACCCAGGGCATGCCGGTAGACGAAGCACTGAAGGCGATCGACGCCGAAGTCGCCGGGCACATCCAGTAGCCGGGAAAGCGAGCAGGGGGCATACAGCGCCGTGCGTCTTATCAGACGCACAAAGGACGCTGTAGCTCTTTGAATTGCTTCATGTTTTATCCTTACATCGGCACGATTGAAGGAAACATGCAGGGCCTGCCGCTCTACAGTAGGCCGTGGCGGCTTAAGCCACGGCCAGTGATTCCCTGTTAATCATGAGGTTGACGATGGCTCTCGCCCGCCGCGGCGGCATCGGCCGATATTACGACGTCAATGGCTGGCTCTTCGTCGCGCCGGCGCTCGGGCTGATCGGCCTGTTCATGGTCTATCCGATCTTCTGGTCGCTCTGGATGTCCTTCCAGGCCGGCCGCGGCATGATGATGAAGTTCGCAGGCTTCGCCAACATCATCCGTCTGTGGAACGATCCGGTCTTCATCAAGGCGCTGACCAACACGATGACCTATTTCATCGTGCAGGTGCCGATCATGATCATGCTCGCTCTGATCCTGGCGTCGATCCTCAACAATCCGCGGCTCGTCGGCCGGGCGTTCTTCCGCACCGCCATTTTCCTGCCCTGCGTCACCTCGCTGGTCGCTTATGCGGTGCTCTTCAAGGGCATGTTCGCGCTCGACGGCATCGTCAATTCGACGCTTCAGGCGCTTGGAATCATCGCCTCGCCCATTCCGTGGCAGACGCATCCCTTCTGGGCGAAGGCGCTCGTCATCATTGCCATCACCTGGCGCTGGACCGGCTACAACATGATCTTCTATCTCGCGGCGCTGCAGAACATCGACAGGTCGATCTACGAGGTCGCCCGCATCGACGGCGTTCCGGCCTGGGCGCGTTTCACCCACATCACCATCCCGCTCTTGAAGCCGGTCATCCTGTTCACCACGGTGATCTCGACGATCGGCACGCTGCAGCTCTTCGACGAGGTCTATAACCTCACCGAAGGCAAGGGCGGCCCGTCGAATGCGACGCTTACCCTGTCGCTCTACATCTACAACCTGACCTTCCGCTTCATGCCGAATTTCGGCTATGCGGCGACGGTTTCCTACGTCATCGTCGTTTTCGTCGCCATCCTCGCCTTCCTGCAGTTCTTCCTGGCAAGGGAGCGCGACAAATGAGAGCGAGTCCCGCCAACATCGCCTCGGCCGTCCTGACCTATGGCTTCGTCGGGCTGATGGCCTTCCTTTCCGTCTTTCCCTTCATCTGGATGGCGCTCGGCGCCACCAATTCCTCGATCGACATCATCAAGGGCAAGCTCGCGCCGGGTGAGGCGCTGGCGACCAACATCGCCAACTTCTTCACCCTGGTGAACGTGCCGCTGGTCTTCTGGAATTCGGCGAAGGTGACCATCTTCGCGACCGTGCTCACGCTGGCCGTCTCGTCGCTTGCCGGCTACGGCTTCGAGATCTTCCGCTCGCGTCACCGCGAGCGCCTCTATCGGGCCATGCTGCTGACGCTGATGATCCCGTTTGCGGCGCTGATGATCCCGCTCTTCATCATGATGGGCAAGATGGGCCTCATCAACACCCACATCGCCGTCGTGCTGCCGACGATCGGCTCGGCCTTCATCGTCTTCTATTTCCGTCAGAGCACCAAGGCCTTCCCCTCGGAGCTGCGCGACGCGGCGAAAGTCGACGGCCTGAAGGAATGGCAGATCTTCTTCTATATCTATGTGCCGGTGATGCGCTCGACCTATGCGGCCGCCTTCATCATCGTCTTCATGACCGCCTGGAACAACTATCTCTGGCCGCTGATCGTCCTGCAGTCGAACGAGACGAAGACAATCACGCTGGTGATCTCGTCGCTCGCCTCCGCCTATTACCCCGACTACGGCGTAGTCATGGTCGGCACGATTCTTGCGACGCTACCCACCCTCGCCGTCTTCTTCTTCATGCAACGCCAGTTCGTCCAGGGCATGCTGGGCTCAATCAAATAGGAATCATGATGCGCTCCGTCACCTCATTCAACGATTCATGGGTCTTTTTCGAAGGCTTCAATGCCGCCGATGCCGGCAAGCTCAAGGCGGGCGAGCCCGTCAGCCTGCCGCACAACGCCGTCGAGCTGCCGTTCAACTATTTCGACGAGACCTGCTATCAACGCGCCTTCACCTATCAGAAGATGCTTGCCTGGAGCCCGGAATTCGAAGGCCGCGAGGTTTCGATCGTCTTCGACGCGGCGATGGCCGATGCGGTCGTCTATCTGAACGGCGAGGAGATCATCGCCCACAAGGACGGCTATACGCCCTTCGAAGCGCGGCTGACCGGCAGGCTCCGCAAGGGCGACAACCTGATCACCGTCAAGATCGACGGCAGCGAGAACCCGGAAATCCCGCCCTTCGGCGGGCGGATCGATTATCTCACCTATGCCGGCATCTATCGCGACACATGGCTGAAGCTCACCGACCCGGTCGCGATCGGCAATATCAAGATCGAAACCGGCGACGTGCTCTCCGACGCGAAGTCCGTCACCATCCGCTGCGATCTCGCCAATCCGCAAGGCCTCGCCTTCGCCGGTACCGTGACGGCGCTCCTGAGGGATGCCAATGGCGAGCTTCTGGCCGAAGCCATCGGCGAGACCCGGGGCGAGAGCGTCACGCTGGAAATGACCGGACTCAAGGGCCTGTCGCTCTGGGACATCGACCATCCGGTGCTCTACCAGGCTGAAGTGCAGCTCAGGACCGATCACGGCCGCGACCTCGTCGCCTCGCATTTCGGCTTCCGCACCGCCGAGTTCACGGTCGAGGGCTTCCGGCTGAACGGCCGGCCGCTGAAGATCCGCGGCCTCAACCGCCACCAGGCCTTCCCCTATGTCGGCTATGCCATGGGGCGCACGGCGCAGGAACGCGACGCGGAACTCCTTAAGCACAAGCTTCACTGCAATCTCGTCCGCACCTCGCATTATCCGCAGTCGAAATGGTTCCTCGACCATTGCGACCGCATCGGCCTGCTCGTCTTCGAGGAAATTCCCGGCTGGCAGCATATCGGCGGCGAGGAATGGAAACAGGAGTCGATCCGGAACGTTCGCCGTATGATCGAGCGCGACTGGAACCACCCGTCGATCGTCATCTGGGGTGTCAGGATCAACGAGTCGCAGGATTCGCATGATTTTTACGTCGAGACGAACAAGCTCGCCCGCGAGCTCGACCCGACCCGGCAAACCGGCGGCGTGCGCTACATCACCGACAGCGAGTTTTTGGAAGACGTATACACGATGAACGACTTCATCCTCGGCAACGAGGAACTGCCCGGCTCGAACCGGCCGCGCACACCGCTGCGCCCGCAGCAGGAATGCACCGGGCTTTCGCGCAAGGTGCCTTATCTCATCACCGAGTTCGGCGGCCACATGTACCCGACGAAGATCTACGACCAGGAGCAGCGGCAGGCCGAGCATGTCCGCCGACATCTCGAGGTGCTGAACGCGGCGCACGGCGATCCGAGCATTTCCGGCGCGATCGGCTGGTGCATGTTCGACTACAACACCCACAAGGATTTCGGCTCCGGCGACCGGATCTGCTATCACGGCGTCATGGACATGTTCCGCGAGCCGAAATTCGCCGCTTACGTTTACGCGAGCCAGTGCGACCCTTCGGAAGAAGTGGTGATGAAGCCGGTCACCTTTTGGGCCCGCGGCGAGCGCAATATCGGAGGCGTGCTGCCCTTGATCGTGCTCACCAACTGCGACGAGATCGAACTGAAGTATGGCTCGCTTACCAAGCGCGTCGGCCCAGACCGCGAGACCTTCCCGCATTTGCCGCATGCGCCCGTGGTCATCGACCATCGCCACTTCACCAAGGACGAGCTCGGCGTCTGGGGCATGAAGTGGGAAAGCGCCGAGTTCACCGGCTTTATCGGCGGCAAGGCTGTTGCCCATCTGCAAATGGTCGCCGATCCGCTGCCGACGACGCTGGCAATCGAGGCCGACAGCAAAACGATCCGGGCCGAGGGGCGCGACAGCGTGCGCGTCATCGTCCGCGCCCTCGACCAGGTCGGCAACATCCTCCCCTTCCTCAATGACGCGATCGACATCGAGGTCAAGGGGCCGGCGCGGCTTCTCGGGCCGGGCAAAGTGATCTTCCAGGGCGGCTCGACCGGCTTCTGGCTGGAATCGACGGGAGCTGCCGGCGACATATTGGTAAGCGTGAGCTCTTCGCGCCTCGGTACCGCGAAGCTCGAGCTCGCCGCCACGCCCGAAGGAGCGCAGCGCGCATGAGTGAACTTCAACTCAGCAACGTCCGCAAGTCCTATGGCGGCCTGGAAGTCATCAAGGGCGTCGATCTCGACATCAAGTCCGGCGAGTTCGTCGTCTTCGTCGGCCCGTCTGGCTGCGGCAAGTCGACCCTGCTCCGGATGATCGCCGGTCTCGAGGAAATCACCTCCGGCGATCTGACGATCGACGACATGCTGATGAACGATGTCGATCCGTCTAAGCGCGGCATTGCCATGGTGTTCCAGTCCTATGCGCTCTATCCGCATATGACCGTCCGCGAGAACATGGGCTTTGCCCTGCGCTTCGCCGGCGTCTCCAAGGTCGAGATCGAAAAGCGGGTGATGGAGGCGGCAAACATCCTCGAGCTCGGGCCGCTGCTCGAGCGCAAGCCGAAGCAGCTTTCCGGCGGCCAGCGCCAGCGCGTGGCGATCGGCCGGGCGATCGTCCGCCACCCGAAGATCTTCCTGTTCGACGAACCGCTGTCGAATCTCGACGCGGAGCTGCGCGTCCACATGCGCATCGAGATCGCGCGGCTGCACAAGCAGCTCGCCGCCACGATCATCTATGTGACGCATGACCAGGTCGAGGCGATGACGCTCGCCGACAAGATCGTCGTCATGCGCGCCGGCGTCGTCGAGCAGGTCGGCTCGCCGCTCGACCTCTACGACGATCCCGCCAACCTCTTCGTCGCCGGCTTTATCGGCTCGCCGAAGATGAATTTCCTGAAGGGGGTGATCGAGACTGACGATGGCGAAATCTATGCGCGGCTGCCGGATTATGCCGACACGAAAGTTCCGGTCGCTCTCACGCGCGTGGCGCCCGGAACGCCCGTGACGGTCGGCATCCGTCCCGAACACTTCAAGGAGCAGGGCTCGGCAAGCCTCGACCTGGCGATCGACATGCTGGAGCATCTCGGCGGCGAGACCTTTGCCTATGCCCGCCACGGCAATGGCGAGCTCGTTGTGATCGAAACAAAGAACGGCCGCGGCCTCAAATACGGAGACCGCATCGCCGCCCGCTTCGATCCGGCCTGCGCCCTGGTGTTCGACGAAAATGGCAAGCGGTTGAGATAGCGGTTTTGGGGGAGCGCTACTCCTCTCCGCTCGCCGGCGCCGGCCCGGCGCCTTGCCCGTCATCCGCAAATGGGTACCCGGCCGGGGGGTCGGTTACCTTAATTACCTTGCGCTACTGCTCCTCCATGCGAGTCACCAACGGGGATCAGAATGGTAGAGGCAGTTTCGGCGGGGACGACAAGCGCGATCTCGACGTCCAGCACAAGCAGCACCGTCTTGGAGCTCAAGGCCCAACTGGCGGCCAAGCAGGACGAGTTCGCGCGCGAAAACCGACGATGAGAAGTCGAAGATCAATTCCGAGCTTGCCAAGCTGAAAGCTGCGCTCGCGAAGGCCGAAGCCAAAGACGACGGCAGAGGCGGCACGGACAGCACCCCCGCGACCAATGCAGGCGAATGTGTCGGTGACGGCGGCGGATCGCGCCGCACCGGAAAGCGAGCTCACCAGCGCCGCGAGTATGTGTTGATGGGGCTCGCCCAGGGCGTGACCGCCGATGAGGGCGAGAACAGCGAGAATGGTCAGCCCTCACGGCCGGCGCTTTCGCGGAGACCGAAAACGACGACGGCAAATAGCGCAGTCAAGCTTCGATGACGAAGCTGCTGTATCGGCGCCATCAGCCGACCGCCAAGCAACGGATCTCCAAACTCTTGTGGAACTGCACTTCACTCTTCGAGTTCTTAAGCACATCGCTCGGTGCCTGCCGTCAGAAGGAGCGCGGAGAACGACATGAACCAGGAGAAATGGATCCACCTGTGCATAGACGTGCAGCGGATGTTCGCCGAGAACACCCCTTGGCACGTGGCGTGGATGCCCAAGGTGTTCGACCAGGTCGTCGAGGTTGCCGCTCGTTTTCCGGAGCGCACGATTTTCACGCGGTTCGTGCCGCCACCCGCCCCGGAGCAGATGCCCGGCATGTGGCGGGCCTATTACGAAAAATGGCCGATGATGACGACCACCCAACTGGACCCAGAACTCGTGGATCTGGTTCCGGACCTGAAGAGATTGGTCCCGCCCGGACGCATCTTCGACAAGGCCACCTATTCCCCCTGGACAAGCGGCCGGCTGCATCGCGCCCTCACTGATCAGGACATCGGGACGCTGGTCGTGACGGGAGGAGAGACGGACATCTGCGTCCTCGCCGCGACCCTCGGAGCCGTCGATCTCGGCTACAAGGTCGTTCTGCTGAAGGACGCGGTGTGCAGTACCACCGATGAAACGCACGATGCATCGCTCGAACTTCTGGGCAACCGCTTCTCGGCTCAAGTGAAGGTCGTGAACACCGAAGAATGGTTGTCGTCGGGCGGCGAAGTCTAGCTATCGGACTATGCCAAGTCGGGGCGAAACGAGGAGGCTGCACCTCCGTTCCTTCTGCAGCATCTTCCGCCTAAACTGCAGTCATTGATGATAGGAGCGATCCGTGGCCAGCATGACGATACGCAATCTCGATGACGCGCTGATGCAAGGTTTGCGCTTCGCGCGGCGGCACATGGGCGGTCCATGGAGGATGAGGCTTGCGACATCCTGCGCGCTACGCTGTCGACCGTTGAAGAGCGTCCGCGGAGCCGATCTGGCGACCCGTAACCTCGGCGACTTCACCGTGACCTACCGCGCCCCCATCCTCAGCGCCCCGTCGAGGCGGATGACCTCGCCGTTCAGCATGTCGTTCTCGCAGATATGCCGCACCAGTGACGCATATTCGCCCGGCCGGCCGAGGCGCGGCGGGAAGGGCACGCTCTTGCCGAGCGAGTCCTGCACCTCCTGCGGCATGCCGGCCATCATTGGCGTTTCGAAGATCCCGGGCGCGATCGAGACGACGCGGATGCCGGAACGGGCGAGTTCCCGGGCGATCGGCAGCGTCATCGCCACGACGCCGCCCTTCGATGCCGCGTAAGCCGCCTGGCCGATCTGCCCGTCGAAAGCGGCAACCGAAGCGGTATTGACGATCACGCCGCGGCCGCCTTCGAGATCCGGCTCTTCCCTCGCGATCGCCGCGGCGGCAAGCCGGATCATGTTGAACGTGCCGATGAGATTGATGCTTATCGCGCGGGCGAAACTGTCGAGCCGGTGCGGCCCGTCGCGGCCGAGCACCTTTTCACCGGGCGCGATGCCGGCGCAGTTGATGAGCCCGTGCACATGCCCGAAGCCGTCGAGCGCCGCCTGCACCGCGGCGGCGCCGTCCGTCTCGCTCGTCACGTCGGTGCGCACGAAGCAGGCGCGGTCACCAAGTTCCGCGGCGATCGCGGCGCCTGCCTCCTCATTGACGTCGGCAATAACCACCTGAGCGCCTTCGGCAACGAACATCCGCGCCACCGCCGCCCCAAGTCCGGAGCCGCCGCCGGCGACCAGGAAAACCTTGTCGAGGATCAGCATGGCCGCGCTCCGCCCCCTCGGTTAGCCGAGTTTGTCTGCATCCTCTTATCCTCCCGTCGCTTTGGCTGGTCATTCTCCGCCGGCCGAATCCTCTGCAGGGACTATAGCCAGACGCACCAGCGCAGGCGACCCCGAATGGGAGGATGCCTTTATGCCCCCGTGCGCGCCACCAGCGGCACGTAATTCTCAAGCTCCGGCGCCGGGAAATGCAGGGTCGCGCCGATTTCGGCCGAGCGGTAGAGCCCCATCAGGATCTCGACGACTGCAAGGCCGTCCTCGAAGGTTTCAAGCGGCTGGACGCCCTTGCGGAAACACTCGACCATGTGCCGGTTCTCGTCCGTATAGCCATAGACGCCGGCTTCATCCTCGAGCACCGGCATCAGCCCCTGTTCGGCGTTCTGCTTCTCGACAAGGTCCTCGCCCTCGGAGCCTTGGACCGCCCGCGACAGGAAGATCTTCAGCCCCGTGCCGAGCGAATTGTATTCCAGCGCATATTCGGGGCCAAGCAGCTCAAGCTGGATGCGTAATCCGGCGCCGACGTAGGCCCAGGAGGTTGTCGCCTCGATCATCAGCTCATTGCCCGCCTCGTCCTCGAGCCTCACGGTCGCCCGGGCGAAGTCCTCCGAGGGGCGGTTGCGGTAATCGACCTCGCTCCCGTATCGCTGCCGCAGCTGATCGGCATAGTTCGGTCGGGTCCATTTCAGGTTCGCGACGGTTCCGTTGACCGACTTCACTGTGAGGGAATTGCGCGGCGCGCCCGGCGCCGTCAGCAGATGGCGCGCCACCTCGACACTGTGGCACATCATGTCGGACAGCACGCCGCCGCCCTGCTTGTCGCCCTGCCAGAACCATGGCTCGTGCGGGCCCGAATGCTCTTCGGCGGCGCGCGCCAAATAGGGTCGGCCCGTTGTCGAAGCGGCGCGGCGCCAGATGATCTCCTTGCCGCGCAGCACCGGGGTGCAGAACACCTGGTTTTCGAGATAGCCGTGGTTAAGGCCGGCGTCCTCGGCGAGACGCAGCATCTCGCGGGCCTCGGCGACGGTGCGCGCCAGCGGCTTCTCGCAGGCGACCGCGAAGACGCGGCTGCGGCCCGCCTTGATCTCCGCGTGAAGCGCCCGCATCACCTCGAGCCGCGTATAGTTGGGCGAGAGGATCCAAATTGCATCGACATCCTCGGCCGAGAGGAGATGGTCGAGGCTCCCATGGGTGCGGCAGCTGCCGAGCTCCAGCGCCCTGACCTCCTCGGCGAAGCGCTCGCGGTTTTCGGCCTTGCGGCTGTAGACGCCGGTCACCTCCACATGGCGCACGCCGAGGAGCGATTGCAGATGGAAGCGGGCAATGAAGCCGGTTCCGACAAAGCCGACGCGCAGGGTCTCTTTCGGTAGTGTGGTCATTCTTCCCTCCCCAAATCGCTATGCGTGCGGCGGTGCCGTGCTGCCTCTGATATTGAGCGCCGTCGGCAGCACGATCGGTTCTCCGCCGTCGAGGCTACCGCCCGAAAGGATGCTGAGCAAAAGGCCCATCGCCGTGCGGCCGATCTCGGCACGCGGCTGTCCGACGGTCGTCAGCGGCGGATAGAAGGCCTTGCTTAGATAGAGATCGTCGAAACCGACGACCGAGACCTCGCCGGGCACGTCGCGCCCCATCCGCCTCAGTTCGTGGGCGGCGCCATAGGCCATTTCGTCATTGGCGACGAAGAGCGCCGTGGGCGGCTCCGGCAGGGCAAAAAGTGAGCGGCAGCAGTCCTGGCCGCTTTCGAGCAGAAAGTTGCCGCGCACCTCGTAGCCGTCCGGGATCGCGAGGCCGGCTTCGCGCATGGCAAGCCGGTAGCCCTCGCGGCGGTAGAGGCTCATCGGCTCGGGAACCGGCCCGCTGATATGGGCGATCCGCCGGTGCCCGAGGGAAATCAGATGCTCGACCGCCTCGCGCGCGGCCCCGACATTGTCGACCTGCACATGCGGCAGTCCCGAACCCTCGATCATTTCCAGCGCTACCACCACCGGCAGGTGGCTCCAGCTGCCCGTGCGATTTCCGCCCGGCGGCGGCAGCTTGCCGGTCATCAGGATCATGCCATCGGCATGGCCGTCGCGCAGCATGTCGAAATATTCGATCTCGCGCACCGGATCGTTCTCAGTATTGCCCATCAGCACTGCATAGCCGGCTTCGCGCGCCGTTGCCTCGACGCCTTTCAGGATGTCGAGATAGAAAGGGTTGCCGACGTCGCGCACGACAAGCAGCACCGCCATCGATTTGCGGGTCCTCAAATTGCGGGCGGTGACATTGGGGCGATAGTTGAGCTCGCGTGCCAGATCATGGATGCGCTGACGGGTCTTCGCCGTCACCAGCGCCGAGTCGGAAAGCGCGCGCGAGACCGTGGCGACCGACACTCCGGCCTTCTCGGCAATGTCCTTGATCTTCGGCCGGTCCCTCATACGCGCATCGCCCGGCCCCGGCCATAGAACATCATGAGGAGAAGAAGCGTCGCCCCGAACACCATCTGCCGGCCGGATTCGTCGATGTTCACGGTGGTGAGAATTCCCTGCAGGATGACGAGCAGGAAGGCGCCGGCCATGGTGCCGGTATAGCCGCCCTTGCCGCCGGCAAGCGAAGTGCCGCCGAAGACGACGGCGATGATCGAGGTCAGCGTGTATTGCTCGCCCACATTGGCGAAGGACGAGCCGGAATAGCCGAGCAGGCATAGCCCGGCGACGGCCGCGAACATGCCGGAAATCATGAAGAGCGCAACGCGCATCAGCCTCACTGGGACGCCGGCCATATAGGCCGCGTGCTCGTTGGAGCCGATCGCATAGATGCGATGGCCGAAGACGGTGCGGTTGAGCATGAAGGCCATTAGGATGCCGATCGCCACCCACAACCAGATGATCCCAGGCACACTGAGAAAAAGCGGCTGGGTGACGAAGCGCGACAGAGCGGGTGCGGCCTGACCGGAGGGAATGCCCATGCGGATGACGACGAGGAGACCCTGTAAAACGCCGAGCATTCCGAGGGTCATCACCAGCGGCGGGATGCGCAGCAGCGTGATGCCGAGGCCGTTCAGCAGCCCGAAGAAGGCGCCGGCCACCAGGCAGGCGGCGATCGCCGGTAGGATGCCGATATCGGCACCGTCCATTACGTTGCCGGCGATGATCGCCGACAGCGATACGACGCCGCCGACCGAGAGATCGATGCCCTCGCGCCCGCCGAGGATGACGACATTCTGGCCGGCCGCGACGATGCCGAGCAGCGAGGCGACGATCAGGAGCCGCAGGATCTGCGCCCCGCTGGCAAAGCCCGGAGACAAAAGTTCGCCGAGATAGAGGAGCAGGACGATCAGCGCGAGCGCGACGACGATTGGCCGGCGGAGGAAAGACATCACCCTGCTCATGGCCGCGACCTCCGTCCGGCAAGCACGCCGGCCATCAGGACGATGAGGATCGCCAGGCCCTGGACGAAATTCTGCCACTCCGAAGGCGTGCCCATGAAGAAGACCACCGAACTGATGAGGCCGATCGTCAGCGCGCCGAGGAGCGAGCCGACCACGGTCCCCCATCCGCCAGAAAGGGCGCTGCCACCGAGCACCACCGCGGCGACGCTGAAAAGCGTCATCTTGCCGCCGACCAACGGATCGCCGCTTGCCGTGTCGCCGGTGATGCAGAAGGCGGCAAGGGCGGAGAACAGGCCGCAGAGCAGATAGCCGCGGATCCGGATAGCCACCACCGGCAGTCCGGTCTGGTAGGCCGCCTGCCGGTCGTCGCCGACGGCGAGCAATTGCGTCGCAAGGCGCGTGCGGCTCAACACCGCAAGCAGCACGACCAGGCCCACGAGGATATAGAAGACGAAGGGCAGCCCGAGCAGCAGGCCGCCATAGGTGCGCCAGAAGATCGTCGGCGCCGGCGTGCCGGCGACCGGCAGGATGTAGAGCGCCAGGCCGGTAAAGAAGATGCTGGTCGCGAAGGTGGCGACGATCGCCTGGAGCCGCAGCGCCGCGACGACGAGCCCGTTGACAAGGCCGCAGGCAAGCCCCAGCAAGAGACCGATGGCAAGCGCCAGCAGCACCGCGCCGGCGCCTCCCCCCCAGCGCTCCATTAAAACGACGATCGCGACATTGACGAGCGACAGGATCGAGCCGGCGGAAAGATCGATGTCGCCGGCATAGACCACATAGGTCTGGGCGATCGCCAGCAGGATCAGCGCCATATAGGTGCTCAAAAGCCCGGTCAGTGAGCGGTAGCTGAGGCTGTTCGGCGAAAAGACGCCGTTCAAGGCAAGCAGCACCAGGACGATGGCGAGCGCCGGCAGGAAAGGATAGCGCTCGAGCAGTCTGCGCAGGCCGCCGGCGCGCCGATATGTCGAGCTGGTTGCGATCTCTGCCATCAGGCGGCCTCGTAAGCGGCTTGATAGAGGTTGTAGCGGGTGCGCTCCGGACCGGTGAGTTCCCGGCTGACCGAGCCGCCGTTGAAGACCAGGATGCGGTTGGCATTGCCGAGCAGCTCGGCATCCTCCGAGGAATAGAGGAGGATGCCGAGCCCCTCGGCCGCCAGTTGGCGGATCAGCGCGAAGAGATCGGCCTTGGCCGAGAGGTCGATGCCCTTGGTCGGATCGTCGAGCAGGAGCACGACCGGCCGGTCGATCAGCCAGCGGGCGATGATCACCTTCTGCTGATTGCCGCCGGAGAGCGAATTGATCGGATGGAAGAGGCTGGCAAATTTCGTATGCATGCTTTCGAGCGCCGGCGCGACCCGCTCGCTGAGCTTCGATGGCCTGGCGATCATCAGCCGGTCGCGCAGATAATGGATGGGCGTGACGTTTTCGATGATCGGCCGGCCACTGATGACGCCGTCGCGGCCGCGATCGCCGGAAACATAGGCGCAGCCGCGCCGGATGGCGTCGCGAGGACTTGCCGCATCGAAGCGGTCGCCGCCGATCAGGATTTCGCCCGACGAAATCGAGCCAGCGCCGAAGATCGCCCGGAGCAGCGCCGACTGGCCCTGGCCGTGCAGGCCGCCAAAGCCGAGGATTTCGCCGCGCGCCACTTCGAAGCTGATATTTCGGAAGCCGGCGCCGGAAAGATTGCGGACCGTGAGGGCCGCCCCGTCCTTGGCGTCGACGGCGGCCGGGGCCGAGGACTGCGAGGCCGGCATGTCGCCGGCGCCCCCGACCATGAGGCGGATAACCGTACCCGCATCGGTTTCATTGAGGTTGAGCGTGGTGATCGTCTCGCCGTCGCGGATGATCGTCACCCGGTCGCCGATCGCCTTGATTTCGTCCATGCGGTGCGAGATGAAGATGATGCCGCGGCCGCGCCGCTTCAGGTCGCGCAGGATTTCGAAGAAGCGCTCGACCTGGGCGCGGTCGAGCGCCGAGGTCGGCTCGTCGAAGATGACGAGCGGCGCCTCGCTGGCGAGCGCCTTCATGATCTCGACGAGCTGGCGCTGGTCGGGGCGAAGGTTGCCGACCAGCGCATCGGCGGAAAAGCCATCGCCGGAGACGCCGTCGAAGAGCGCTATGTAGCGCGCCGCCCGCTCTTTCAGCGCCGACCGATCGACGAAGAGCCCGGCCATGGCCGGCATCGCGGCAAGGCAGATATTCTCCTCGACGCTGCGGTGGGCGGCGAGGCTGAGCTCCTGATAGAAGATGCCGATCCCCTGCGCCCGGGCCGAACGCGGGCCGGTGATCGTCACCGGCGTGTCGTCGATCAGGATCCGGCCCTCGTCCGGCCGCACACTGCCGGCGATGATCTTGCAGAGCGTGCTCTTGCCCGAGCCGTTCGAACCCATCAGCACATGGACCTCGCCGGCCAGGACTTCGAGGTCGCCGCGGCGGAGCGCCAAGGTCGCGCCGTAAGCCTTGCTCACGCCGTTCAGTTTCAATTTCGACATGGACTGCGTCCGTTCCGATCCCGTGGTCGAGCACGGGCCAACAGAGCCCGCGCCTGACGTCGAAAGGCTTACTTGAAGAGCGCTTCCGCCTCTTCGATCGTCAGCGAGCTCGTATAGGAATAGTAGCCGGGCTTGCCTTCGAGCTGCTTTGCCGCCTCCTCGACATTCTTCGAGTCGATGAACGGGATCGGCAGATAGAGGGCGTTGCCGTATTGGCCGGCCTTGGCCGGTTCCTTCAGCTCCTTGCCCTGCAGCATCAGGACCGCCACATTCAGCGCGCTCGCCATGACGCCGGGCGGGTTGACGGTGGCGCCGGAGTTTAGCTTCTCCTTGATCCAGAGGTCTATGAAGTCCTTGCGGATCTCGCCGGTCGCGGCAATCTGGTCCTTTTTGCCGGCATCCATGATCGACTTCCAAGCGCCGGCCGCCATGCCGTCCTGCACCACCACGCCGTTGATGTCCGGATAGGTGGCGAGAATGTTCTGCATCGCCTGCTGACCCTGGGCCTGGTCCCAGTTGGCGTTCACTTCGTTGACGATCTGGATATCCGGAAACTCCTTGAAGACCGACTTATAGCCGGCGACGCGCATCTCGTTGGCGGGATGCCCGGCAACGCCGTTGATTGCCACCACCTTGCCCTTGCCGTCGAGCGTCTCGGCGAGCCACTTGGCGCCGGCGGCACCCCAGGCGGTTTGGTCGATGCCGACATAGATCGCATCGGGCGAGGAGACTTCCGCGTCCGTCGCGATCACCAGGATGCCGGCCTCCTTCACCTGCGCGAAGATCGGATCGAAAGCCGTCGGGCTGTTCGGATTGACGATGATGGCATTGACGCCTTCGGCGATGAAGTTGCGAATATGGGCGATCTGCCCGGGCACGTCGACATTGGCGCTCTGCACCGAAACCTCGACGTCGACCCCCTTGTCCTTCCATTTCGCCGCGGCTTCCTTGGCCTCGTCGATCATCTGGGTGCGCCACTCGCTGCCGACCCAGCCGTTCGAAAGACCGATCTTGAAGGTTTCCGCATTGACCGCCGATGCGGAGACAACGAGGGATGCAACCGTGCCGAGCGCAAAAGCAATGAACTTCCTCATGAGATCCTCCCAAATCGTGCGAGCGTTATGAAGCCAGAAAATGTAATCGATTTCAATGGCGAGTATAAAGTTGAATCGCGACAGCCGCCGCAGGCGTCAGTGCCCGGGCGCTACGTGAATTTCCGCCGTTTCCTCAACACGACGCCGATTAGCTATCTGCGCCAGGTAGGCATGAGGGCACCCGCCGCAAAATCATCGAGCGGAGCCATCGGCGACGGTCGCCGAAATCGCACAACGCTGGGCTTCGTGCATCTCGGCCGGTTTTTCCAGGAGTACCGCGCCGCCTTCGCGTCTCGCCATTGTGCGATCTGGCCCCGCCCGGTGTGAGCGCAATGGCATTCCGCAAGGCAATGGCTTCAGGTTGAACTAAAAGCCGATCGGAGTGCCGCCCCCTCTGCCCTGCCGAGCATCTCCCCGCAAGGGGGAGATCGGGAAGCGGCGGCGCCTTTCTCGACACTCGGTGTTTTCGGAATTCGCAAGCTTTGATTGGGGCGGGGCTTCGCTTCTGTCCAATCTCCCTCCTTGTGGGGGAGATGCCCGGCAGGGCAGAGGGGGTGCCGTCGTCAGTCAATTCGATCCTGTTCCAGCGACCGGGTTGCCCCGACCGCTATTTCCCCGCCAGCTCTGCCTCGGCCTGGGCGAAGAGCGCCTCGAAGCGCGGCATCGCCCGGGCAGGAGCCTCGATCGCACGATAATTCTGCGGAAGCTCGACGTCTCCGACCTTGATCAGCATCACCATGCCCATGCCGTAGTGCGGCGAGCATTTGATGCCGTAGAATCCCGGCCGATCGAAGGTGACGACGATCTCCTCGTTGATCTTGCCCTTGAAGCCCGGATGGCCGTCCGGGAGCATGCCGTCGATCGTCGCGGCATTGTGGCTTTTGTTGGCGGCGATGTACTTGACGCTGTCGGCGGGCTGCAGCGCCAGGAAATCCGGTTCGAAGACCATCGAAACCTTTTCGCCGCGGTTCAGCATCTTGACCTCGCCGGTCTCGGCGCTGGCCATGGCCGGCATCGAGATCACGATCAGGGCGAAGAGCAGGCGCCTGGTAAGATTGATCATGAAATCCTCTTCAGCATCGGCTTTCCGGCGGCCGGTAACCCGGGCGCGCGGTAACGGATATGACAGCGGCCCTCGCTTTGGTGCTCGACGTCGACGTCGACACCGAAGACGGTGCGGATCCGCTCTTCGGTGAGGACCTCGTACGGGCGTCCCAAGGCGGCGATGCGGCCGCCGCTCATCAGCGCGATCCGGTCGCAGAACGTGGCGGCATGGTTGAGATCGTGCAGTGCCGCGACCGCCGTCAGCTGCTGCTGGCGCACCAGGTGCAGGAGACTGATCTGATGGCCGACGTCGAGATGGTTGGTCGGCTCGTCGAGGAGGAGGATTTGCGGCTGCTGTGCCAGCGCCCGGGCGATGTGCAGGCGCTGCCGCTCGCCGCCCGACAGCGTGTGCCACATCCGCGCGGCGAGCTGCGCCATGCCGACATTACGGATCGCCTCGTCGACGATGGCGTCATCCATGGCCGACCACGGCGTGAGCGGCCCGAGATGCGGCGTGCGGCCGAGTTCCACCGCCTGGCGCGCCGAGATGCGCTCGCCGGTTTCGGCCTGCTGCTCGACCAGCGCGATGCGCTTGGCGATCTGCTTCCGGCTCAGCCTGTCGACGCTCTCTCCGTCGAGCAGAACGTGACCGGACCGCGGCCGCCGCAGGCCGGCAAGCAGCGACATCAGGCTGGTCTTGCCGGAACCGTTCGGACCGACGATGCCGAGAAACTCACCGGCGGCGACGTCGAGCGAGACGTCCTCGAGGATCGAGGCGCCGCCGGCCGACCATGAGACGTTGCAAGCCGAAAGCGTCATCGAACCGTCCTGCGCTGGCTGAGGATGGCAGCGAAGGCGGGCGCGCCGACCAGCGCGGTGACGACGCCGATCGGCAGCACCTGCCCGGGAATGATGATGCGCGACACGATGTCGGCGGCGATCATGAACACCGCTCCCACCAAGGCGGAGACCGGCAGCAGCAATCCGTGCCGGACGCCGACGATCATACGGGCGATATGGGGGATGACGAGGCCGACGAAGCCGATCGACCCGACCATGCTGACCATGGTCGCCGTCATCATCGCCGATACGCCGATCAGCACGGCATAGACCCGGCGCACCGGGATGCCGAGCGAGGCGGCGGATTCGGAGCCGAAGGTGAATGCGTCGAGGGCGCGTGCGTGCCAGAGACAGACAATGAGGCCGACCAGGGCAACAGGCACTGCGAGCCAGACATCCGGCCAGCGGACGCCGGAGAGATTGCCGAGCAGCCAGAACATGATTGCCCGCGCCTGTTCCGCATTCGCCGCCTTGGTGACGATCAAGGAAGTGAGCGCGTTGAAGAGCTGCGAGCCGGCGACGCCGGCCAGAACGATCGCGCCATGACCCCTGCCCGCCCGCACCGCCAGCAGGCTGACGAGCCCGAAGGCAAGTAGCGCCCCGCCGAAGGCGCCGACCGGCAGCGTCAACAGCCCGGCGCCGATGCCGAGGACGGCGACGCCGACAGCGCCGGCCGATGCGCCCGCGGAGATGCCGAGGATATAGGGGTCGGCCAGCGGATTGCGCAGCAGCGACTGCAGCACGACGCCGGAAAGCGCCAGCGCCGCACCGCAGCTGGCAGCAGCGATGGCGCGGCTCACCCGGTAGTTCCAGATGATGCCCTCGTCGAGCGCATCGACGCCGTAGCCGGCATCCCACAGGCGGTTGGCGACCGTCTTGGCCACCACGCTCATGGGTATGGCCGTCTCGCCGATCGCCGCACCCAGCCAGAGCGCGACGAACAGCACGACGAGCGCCAGCAGGCTGGCGCTCGTCCGGGACAGGGATGGTGCGCTGCCGATCACTTGTTCAGGCCGGATTTCTCGACGGCATCGGCAAGCACCTCGATGCCCTCGATGGTCCGGATCGTCGGGTTCATCGCCTGGGCGTCCATCTCGACCACATGGCCGTCCTTCACCGCAGGCATCAGGCTCGAGACCGGATCGGACTCGAGGAACTTGTGCTTGACGGCGACGTCGTCGGCGGGGAAACGACGGCGCTCCATCTTGCCCGCGACGATCAGCGTCGGGCCGGACTTGGCGATGGTTTCCCACCCCACCGTCGGCCATTCCTCTTCGCTGTCGATGACATTCCTGATGCCGAGCGAGCGCATGATGTAACCCGGCGCGCCATTCTTGCCGGCGACATAGGGATCGATGTCGAGCTCGGCGCTCGAGAACCAGAACACTGCGGAAAGCTTGCCGTCCGCCGAAGCGATCTTCTTCTTCGCCGCTTCCTCACGCGTCTTCAGTTCGGCAACCAGCGTCTCGCCGCGCTCCTGGACGTTGAAGATCTGCGCGAGTTCGGTGATTTCCTGATAGATCAGGTCCATCGTGAACACCGAATGGCGAACGCCGTCGCCGCCGCCGGTATTGTCCTTGCCGATGCAATCGGCCGGCGACGTATAGACCGGTATTCCGAGCTCCTCGAACTGCTCCGGCTTGGCGACGATGCCCTCCGGGCCGACATGCCACTGGAACTGCGCGGTCACAAGATCCGGCTTCTTGGCGACGACGCTTTCGAAGCTCGGATCGTTGTCGGCGAGCCGTTCGACCTTGGCATTCACCTCCTCGTAGCCCTTGATGACCGGCCCGATCCAAACGGCGGTGCCGACCATCCGATCCTGGAGGCCGAGCAGGTAAAGGATTTCGGTGCTGCTCTGGCCGATCGAGACGGCCCGTTCGGGCGCCTTCTGAAACGTGACCTGACGGCCGCAATTGGTGAGCATCAGCGGATAGCTGGTTTCGGCGGCTTTCGCCTCCATGCCGATAGCCATAAGAGCGGCGGCTGCGCACAGGATGCCGTGTTTCGATTTCGCAAACAGGATTTTCATAAGCCTATTTCCCGGATTCGATGAAACGGCCGAAAGGATGCGGCCGGTCGCGGCGCGAACGGACGGAGTCAGCCCGCCTGCCGACAGTTCGGCGGCGTCGCGGAACGGGAAAGACCAGAGGCAAGGCGCGGGTCGGCGCAAGGAGAGGTCATGCTGTGTCCTGTTCCGGGCATCCCCGCCCGTGATTGGAGTGAACGCATGACGGCAGGTCTCCTGGCTTGCGGATATCTGCCGTCCACCTGCCTTCCCGCGACAATTTCGCAGTGGCATGACGCTTCTCGCGTCACGAGGATGGGCGGCAATCCGCTTACAGTTGCGGGGGCAGCCACGGTCTTGGTCCCTGTTGGGTCGTCCGCACCGTGTTCCCTATTAATCCCCTTCGCTTCATCGTAGGGGAACCGTCGCTGGCTTCCTTAATTCGTTGATCATGACTGGTCAAGGCCAGTGCTGCCTACCAACATTTCGGCGATGCCTCCACACAGTGCGGACCCCGATGCCGAGGCCGCCGCTCCCTGGGCCGCCACAATCAGGTATAATCCCGAGCGATTTCAGGTCGGGAGGAAGGACGATGTCGATCGACGCGGAACTGCAAAAAGTCGAGGCCGGATACGCGATCGAATACCTGCAGGAGCATCCGGAAGCAGGCCTCTGCTGCGAGGAACGGCGCTGCTGGATTACGCCGAACGCTAACGAGACCGATCGGCAGGCGCTGCTTCTCGATGCGGCCGAGGCCGAGCGGCTCAAGGACGACCCTCGCCTGCGGCTCGTCTCGGGTATAGCCCATGCGGGCCGGTCTCTCTGGGTGGTTCGCAGGATGACCTGACGATCCGCAGAAGACGATCAATCGCCTTGCGCGGGCCCCTGCGCAATGCCGTTGACGATCAGGCGGATGCAGCTGCGCATGAAGCCCGGCCATTCCGGTCAGCCCGGCCATTCGGGTCCCTGGCCGGTCTCGAGCGCCGCGGCGCCGAAGATCAGGTCCATGAAGATGCGCGCGGTGGGCAGCGGCTCGCCGATGTCGAGCAGTCCCCTCGCCCGGCCCTCTTCCAGCCATCGCAAACTCCTGCTGGCTGCGGTTCGCCTGCCGACAACAGCCGGCCGATCCCGAAAGACGCAGGAATGTAGGGATTTGTTAATGAATTGGCAAAAATACAACCTTTCAATGATTTATGGCACCACAACGAATCGCGAGTTTCCTAATTCCGGCCACGCAGGGCTAGAGCCAAATCATGCGCAAACCGATGTGAGCGGCGGTCAGGATGTGATAGTTCTGCGCTGCCGAGCCGCCGACCGCCGCGGCAGAGATTGAAGCCAATTTGCTCGAGAGCCTCGCATGCCAGACATGACCTCGACACTGAGAATCCTTGAACCGCATCACGGCGTCTTTGCCTACTACGACGGCCGCATCGAGGGGCGGAGACTTCATGGCGCGGAGCCGAATTGGCTCGATGACGGTGCCTACGGCTTGGGGGTCGCCTCCTATGCGGTCTTTAATGCAGGCGAGGCGATCGTCTACGACACGCATATCTCGCTTGCCCATGCGCAAGCCATCAGGCGCCATCTCGAGGGGCTCGGCGCAAGGACCATCCGGGTCGTCCTCAGCCATTGGCACAATGACCATGTCGCCGGTAATGCGGTCTTTGCCGATTGCGAAATCATCGCGCTGAAGCTGACCGCCCATCTGCTTCATGCCAATCGCGATCAACTCGCCACACGCGTCCCGCCCATCAGCCCGCTCGTCATGCCCAATCGTCTCTTTGAAACGAGGCTGGACCTTGAGGTCGGAAGTCGCCGGGTCGAGCTCCACCATTTCGACATCCACAGCGCCGACGGGACCATCCTCTGGTTGCCGGACGAGAAAATTCTTCTGGCCGGCGATACGCTCGAAGACACCGTCACCTATGTTTCCGAAGCGGAGAACACCGAGAAACACATTCGCGAGCTCGCGCGCCTGGCGACCTGGCCGATCAATCGCATCCTGCCGAACCACGGCGATCCGGATCGGATCGCGGCAGGCGGATATGAAGCGTGGCTCATCGACGCCAACCGGCGCTACCTCGAGCAGTTGATGCAGGCGGTCAAACAGGGCCGAGCCGCATCCCTCAAGGACTTTATCGCCGAGGACCTGGCAACGGGGGCCGTCTCGTATTTCGAGCCCTATGAGGCCGTGCATCGGAAGAACATCGCCGCCCTCTCCGCGCTATGAGCTTGTCCACCGCCTCGACCGTGGTTTACGGGCATCGCTTGCCGTGAGCTTCGATCACTTCTGGCGTGGCTGCGAGAGCTCCTTGCCGGCAGAGACCCACTGTCCGTTTCGCTTGAGCATCACTGCCTCCAAGAGAGTCCGCGCCGCGTTGCGGACCTCTTCCTGCACCGCCTCGTCGGCATCGAGCTCCGCATGGCTCAGCGCATAGGGCTTCCAATAGCCGATATAGCGATCCAGTTCCGCCAAGGCGCCAGCCGGTTCGAGATGCATGTAGCAGAGCCAGTCCGACAGGCTGCGCCGAACGTTCTCGACCCCTTCCACGTCTCCATGCACGATGACGGAAAAGAGCCGCCCGGCAAGATGCCGCGGATAGCTCCAGCCCTCGAGTTCGAGTGCCTTGGCAAGTGCAGCATCCTTGCCCTTCGTCAAGGTCGGATCGGCATTGCCGCCATCGGCGCAGACGAGCCGGTCCATCATCAGCTTGATCGGGGAGCTCACCTGATACCAGTTGACCGGCGTGACGATCATGATGCCATGCGCCTCGACCCACATCGGATAGATCTCGTTCATCCAGTCGTCGACCTGGCCGAGCGAATAGTTGGGGTAGCAGGAACACGGCCAATGGCACAGAGCCGGCGAGGTGGAAAAGCAGGCCTTGCACGGATGAATCACGCGACCATATTCGGAAGCGAGGCGATGCAGTTCGAGAACGGTCGTCTTCACCCCGTCCGTTCGGTCCAACGCGTCCTGCGCGATCCGCGTCAGTCTATAGGACTTCGACATCTCGCCCGGACAGGTGTGCTCGCTGCGCGACGAGCCGCTGATCAACAGGATACGCGCCGGCCCGTCCGGGTCGTCGTGGCGCATCTGCGCCGCATGTATCGCATCGCGCGCGGCGAGCCAATCGACCGACAGTTCGTAGTTCGGATCCTTGAAGGCGGCTCCGGCCTTGCGGGTACGCGGCGCCTTTCGCTGATGCTCGTAGGCATCCCATGCCGCGGCAGCGATCCTGTCCAGTTCCGGGCGAAGCGCGTCGAAGGCCTTGTCCTGGAACCGGTTGAGAAAGCGGCGGCGAAATTCGCTCTCCATGAGCCTCGGGCTTGGCGTGCCCTTGCGCGGCTCAATCATCGTCGGTTTTGTCTCAGGGCTTTTCGTCATGGCGCACGTCCAGCTGCGGTTCGTTCTCTTTATACCTGCAATCTGTAATCGAGCTCGGCAACGATTGTTCCGGGCAGTAAGGTACTGCCCGGATATTCAGGTTGATGGATCACGGAGCACGCCGCTCTAGAGACGCGCCTCAAGGATCAGGTTGAACGGCGTTTCCAGCGCGCGCCTGAAGCGGCTGAAGCCGGCCTTGCGGAACACGTCCTCAAGGCGCGCTTCGCCGGCCTGGGCGCCGAGCACCAGGCGGCCGCCGTCGGCGATCGCATGGGCGCAGCAGATCGTCGTCGAGGCGGCATAGTAGATTCGCGCCACCGGCGAGACATTGTCCTCGACCCGGTCCTTGGCGAAGGGCTCGACCAGCATCACGGTGCCGCCCGGTGCGATGGCTTTCGCGGCATGCGAGGCCGCGGCGACCGGATCGCCCATATCGTGCAGGCAATCAAAGAAGCAGATGAGATCGTAGCCGGTAGCCGGGTAATCGTCGGCGCAGGCGGTCGCAAAGCTTGTCCGCTCGGCAACGCCTGCCAACGCCGCGATCTTCCAGGCCTCCGCCACCGAATCCAGGTGGTTGTCGAAACCGCGGAACTCGGAGGCCGGGAACGCCTCGGCCATCAGCACCGTCGAGTGGC
This sequence comes from Sinorhizobium sp. FG01, assembly GCF_002531875.1. Lineage (NCBI taxonomy): Bacteria > Pseudomonadati > Pseudomonadota > Alphaproteobacteria > Hyphomicrobiales > Rhizobiaceae > Sinorhizobium > Sinorhizobium sp. FG01. Next base: position 154,495 of record NZ_NWTB01000012.1, on the reverse strand, counting down.
CGTGGCCGCAGCCAACATCGGCGACGCGTGCGCCGGCTTTGAGCTTCTCGACGACGCCGTCGAGCGCCGGCAGCCATTCGGAAACCAGGCTCGCCTTGTAGGCATTGCGGTAGAAGGCCGCGACCCCGCAGAAGAGCTTCCCGTCATGGTCGCCCCAGGCAATGCCCCTGCCGGTTCGGAAGGCCTCGAGCGCCTTCTCCTCGTCCGTCCACATGGACGCTGGCACCGCCCAGGCGTTCGGGATGAAGTAGGGACTGTCCTCGTCGGCCAGCACAAGCGCCTGCTCCGGCGCCAGCTCATAGGTATCACTCACCGCATGATAGCCGACATAGCCGCCGGCAAGCTGCGAGCCCAGCCATTCGCGCACATAGCGCTCGGCGCAGCCGGCGCGGCCCGCGAGCTCCCGCGAGGTGAGCGGGCCGGCTTCCGCCATCGCCTTGTATAGGCCGAGCCGGTGGCCGAGACTCACCATCACGCCGCCATAGCCAGCCGAGAGGTCGCCGATCGCGCGGGCGACGAACGCGTCGAGCTTGGCGGCGTCCACGCTTCCTTTCCGGGTCTGTTGCATATTCGTCTCTCCTCCATGGGCGCCGATGAATTTCGGCGATGGTCGAGGATCGCAGCAATCGCGGTTGAGCGGCAGAGCCGATCGGTCCACAATCGGGCCGTTTGCGCCACAGGCCGTCTGTTTGCGCGTCGTCGTTAACCAACCGGGGAATTCGAGATGCCAGGCCAGAGAGCCGAGACCGGCACGCAGCCCATCCACGTCAGCCTCGTCGCCATCCCCGAGGCGGTGGTCTCGACGCTGACCGGCATCTTTGACGTTATGAACGCCTTCGCTGTGATGGCGCCGCTCGGCCATGCACCGCTCGACCCGCCGCCCTTCCGGGTCGAGATCGTCGGACTGGAGCAGGGACCGCTGCAGCTCGCCAGCCACGTGCCGATTTCCGTCCAGCGCAGCGTCGCCTCGCTCGTGGCGACTGATATCGTCATTGTCCCCTCGGTCCTGCTCGGACCGGAAGGCTGGAAAAAGGGCCTGCACACAGAGCTGGTCGACTGGCTCCAGGCGATGCACCGGCGCGGCGCGCTTCTCTGCTCCGCCTGCTCCGGCATCTTTCTGCTCGCCGAAACCGGGCTCTTCGACGGCGTCGACGCAACGGTGCATTTCGGCTACGCACGCGCCTTCGAGTCTGCCTTTCCCAGGGTGCCGATTCGGCCCGAACAGGTGCTGGTCGTCTCCGGCAAACGCGAGGAACTGATCAGCTCGGGCGCCTCGATGACCTGGCACGATCTGGTACTCTATCTGATCGCCCGCCATGCCGGCGCGACCGCAGCGCAGGCCGTTGCGCGGCTCTTCGCGCTGCAATGGCACCAAGACGGGCTCGCCCCCTATATGACCTTCGAGGGACGCAAGGACCATCACGATCTCGCCATCAGCGCCGCGCAGGATTGGCTTGCCACGCATTTCCCGGTCGCCAATCCGCTGGAAGAGATGATCCGCCTCACCGGGCTGAGCGAGCGCACCTTCAAGCGCAGGTTCACCGGCGCGACGGGCTTGAGCCCGATCTCCTATGTGCAGCGGCTGAGGATCGAGGAAGCCAAGCGCCGGCTCGAGCGGACGGAGGCCCCGGTCGACGAGATCAGCTGGCAGGTGGGCTATGAGGAACCGGCCTTCTTCCGCCGTCTTTTCAAGCGGCTGACGGGGGTGACGCCGGGAAGCTATCGCCGCCGCTTCAAGATCCCGGAATTCGCGCAGCCGCGCCGGGAGAGCTGAGGCGCATCGGACTCCTGAGCTTGCATGAAGCCCTTGCCCGCATCTTCTCGTTGACCTCGACCGCAGCAGCCGCCACAAAAGTGTCGACGCATGAAAACGAGGCAATCATGGACAGAACGACCTTCTCACCGGATCTCGTCTGCCGGCCCTATCGCCAGCTGGCCCGCAATGCGCGCCTTGCCAATGCGCGCCTCGACCGCGCCTGCATGGCACTGCAGCCCGGCGAATGGGAGGCGGCGCGGACCTCCTTCTTTCCTTCGCTGAAGGAAACCATGGTGCACCTCCTGAATGCCGATCGCTACTATATCGACACGCTGCGGGGCGATCTGGCGGGCCCGCCGAACCCGCCCGGCAGCCGCGCCACCCCCGCCGAATTCGCGGCCGAGCGGGCGGAGGTCGACGACTGGCTGGTCGATTTCTGCGAGACGCTGACCCTCGAGGTACTGTCGCGGAAGATAAGTATCCCTTGGCCGGACCGGACGCTGACCGAGACCGTCGCCGACACCCTGCTGCACGTCTTCCTGCACGGCCAGCACCATCGCGGCCAAATCCATTCGATGCTCTCCGGCACCAGCGTTCCGCCGCCGCAGATCGACGAATTCATCCTGGCGGACAATGCTGAAGCGCGGGTGGAGGACCTCGCCGCGCTGGACTGGAGCGAGACCCTACTGATGCGATAGGCTGACCGCCCGGTTTGCTGCACCGACATTGCCACCAGCACGAGAGATATGAGAATGGCGACCGTAATCCTCTTCCATTCTGCCTACGGTCTGCGCCCGCTCGAGCGCGATGCTGCCGAGCGCCTGGCCGCGGCCGGTCACCAGGTGGTAACGCCGGATCTTTACGATGGCCGCGTTGCCGGCTCGATCGGCGAGGCTGTCGCCCTGAGGGACGGGATCGGCTGGCGAACGCTTTTCGAGCGAGCCGAACGGGCAGTCGCCGACCTGCCGGCAACGGCAGTGCTCGGCGGATTTTCTATGGGCGCAGCCGTCGCCGCAACCCTCTGGGCAAAGCGTCCCAAAACCGCCGGACTGCTCTTCCTGCACAGCATCGCCGAACTCCCCGCCAATGCCCGAACCGGCGTGCCTTTGCAGCTGCACCTTGCCGATCCGGACCCCTTCGAGCCGGCCGAGGAGGTTGCTGCCTGGAGGGCTGCCGCGGCAGAAACGCCGATCGCCCTCGAAATCTTCACCTATCCCGGTGCCGGCCATATCTACACCGACCCCACCCTCGCTGACCACGACGCCGTGGCCGCAAGACTGACATGGGATCGTGTCGAGCGTTTCCTCGCCCGCTTGCAAGATCCGGCAAGGTCATTCCGAGCTGAGTCATGTTTACAATACGTTCGATCGCAGCAGGATGTTGATCGGCTCTTATCCTGCCCCTATCGGTGGGTCGCCCGCGCACGGAGAACGTCCAGCGAACGCCTGATTCCGTCTTTAAGGCTAACTTGCGGCGCGAGCCCGAAGTGCCGTTGAAGCTCGGTGTCCCCGCACCGGAAAAACACCCCTTCGGGACGACTGGTTGTTCCGACGATTTTCGGCGACCAGCCGAGCTCTTCGCTTATCAGACCAGCGAGTTCGATGAATGACGTCGCACAGCCGGTTGAAACGTTTAGGCTCCTTCCTGTCGGCAGCAGGTCCATTGTGCGCCAGACAAAGTCGACGCAATCGGAGATGTGAATGAAGTCACGGCGCTGACGGCCGCTGCCCCAGACGGTCACCTCGGCTGCTCCCCGTTGCTTGACGAGCCTCCGGCAAATTGCCGGAAACGGATAGGCAAGGTCCTGATCTTCGCCGTAGCCGCTGAAAGGCCGGTACGCGATGGCGCGGCCGCCATAGCGCTCGACATATAGCTTCATGAGATACTCGCCGGTCAGCTTGGTCCAGCCATAACTCAAATCAGGAACGCCAAGCGAGCGTTCGAACGAAATCATGTCTTCCGAGAGCGGCGTCTGCATTTCCTCGGTCTGAAACGCCACGGGATAGGCTGCGCTGGAGCTGAAATAGACAACATTGCCGGGCTTGTGCTCGCTCGCCCATCGCCACAGCGCAGCATCGACCGCCAGATCTTCGACGACCAGAAGCGTTTCATTCTCGAGCGTCATTCGCCCGCCGACGAGAGCCGCAAGATGAAAGACGTAGTCGAAGTGTTCGCAGGAAGTTTCGAAGTAGGATCTACAATCCTCCTCGATAAAGACGAAGTTCACGCTCGGACGCCTCCAACGAAGCGGGTGCTTTGCGCCTGTTCCTGGCTTCAACGAATCAACACAGACGACATCCAGCCCCTCCGCAAGAAGCCGATCACAAAGATGCCGTCCGACGAAGCCGCATCCGCCTGTCACAAGTGCTCGTGCCATGGTCCTCCTAGACTAACTGAAGGGCAGATTCGCCCCTATAAATGCCAATTAACTGACGTTCCCACTCTTTGCGACTTGGAGCGACTTTCTTGCCGAAGGCCCGTGCACCTTCGGCCAGCTTTCTCACAAGACTATCGCTCTTGATTTTAACCAGAGCCTCGGCGAGCGAGCCCGCATCTCCGCTCTCGAAGATGAGGCCCGCGCCATTGCTTTCGATCTCCTCGGCAATCAACGCGTTGCTGCTTACGATCACGGGAATTCCACTCATCAATGCCTCGGCCGCCACCAGGCCGTATGGCTCCGGCATTCGCGACGGCATGACGAATGCGCGCGCCTGGGCGGCCGTTTCGGATACCATTTCGTCATCGAGCCAGCCCGGCACCCAGCAATGGGGAAGGGCCTTCTGCATTTCGGCGAGCAAAGGGCCGCGGCCGATCAGGGTTGCTGCCTGGCCCGTCATTCGCAAAGCCTCACCAAGGGTGCGGACGCCTTTCTCCCAGGTCATCCGTCCGAGGAAGACGATGCGCTCTCTGCGCCACGGCTCCGTCGACAGCCGCGTCAAAGGTTCCGTGGGCGTACGCAATGTGGTGAAATGCCGGAGAGGACCCGACTTCAGGTAGGTTTCCATGCCTTCGTGCGCCAGCACTACTTCGACGCGTTCCCAGAATGCGTCGCCAGCGCCTGATTGGACGAGGCTTCGGCGAAAGCGCCAGAGCTTATGGAAATAGTTTCGCTTGTCACAATTGGTTAAGAGACAATCGAGGGACATCGGCTTTAGATTACAGATCGCGCCGCTCCTGAAATTCAGGCGTCCGCCGTTCGGGCAATTCAGAAAATAGTCATGCGCCGTGATGATGACCCTCGCCTTGCTCGCTGCGAGAGCATGGAAGATGGACGGCGACAATATCTGGTTCCATCCATGGACGTGGACAACAGTCTCTTCCTGGCTTTCGGACAACAATGCTGAAAGCATTTCATAGGCACGTTTGTTGAAATGCTTGTCGAATATATCGGCGATGCTGTGTCCGTCTCTCAACGGTCTTTCGCCCAACGCGATCGTGCGCACGGCAACGTCCAGTTCCTTCACACCGACGCCGTCATCCCCGACAAAAAACGTGCAGTCGATGCCGGCATTTCGGCATGCTTGCAGGCACTGGACTGCGACCTTTGTTGCGCCGCCGCGCACGACCGATACGTCATTTATGACTATAAGGCGCATATCCCAGGACCATCGCAAATGGTACGCGCGCCCGGCACGGGCGCATACTTTTAGCTCATAAGCTAGACTTCCCGCCGCTCAATGAGGCGCCATTTTGGGGTCGATTGCAATTCAGCCTTTTTCACTATCGGGTGGTGTCAAATTCATTAAGTCGCCGTGACGGACGAGGAATCCCCGACTTTGATCAGGGCTCAACTGAGCCATTTACGGTGGCACTCGCCCATGCCCGCGGAGGGAGCGACCGCGGCCACTGACGGAGCGGGTCGTGCGGCTGCTGTTGACGCAAAGTGGTAAGTTGCCGGTGGTGCTGTCCGAACCCGCAACTTCACGCCTTCCCGTAGCCGCCTCCCGTCGGCGTCACCACCGTGAAGGCCTCGCCCGGCTCGAGCACCGTATGCGCCGAGCCGGCGAATTCCTCGATCCGGCCGTCATTGCGGCGGACATAGTTGCGGCCGAGTTCGCCGGGTTCTCCGCCCTTCAGCCCGAAGGGACGGATTCGCCGGTGGCCGGAAAGGATGGCGAAATCCAGCCGCTCCCGGGCACGGATCGTTCGCTGCGTGCCATCGCCGGCCGACCACTTGCCGCGGCCGCCGGAGCCCTTGCGGATATGGAAATCCTCGAGCACCACCGGAAAGCGCGTCTCGAGGATCTCCGGATCGGTAAGCCGCGAATTGGTCATATGGGTGTGGACGGCGTCGGCACCGTTGTATCCGGGACCGGCCGGCGCGCCGGAGCAGATCGTCTCGTAATACTGGTAGCTGGCATTGCCGAAGGTCAGATTGTTCATCGTCCCTTGCGCCGCCGCCTGCGCCTCGACGGCGCCGAACAGGCAATTGGTGACCGCCTGGCTGACCTCGACATTGCCGGCGACGACGGCCGCCGGATAGCGCGGCGAAAGCATCGTGCCCTCCGGGATGACGATGCGGATCGGCCTCAGGCAGCCGGCATTCATCGGGATATCCGCCTCGACCAGCACCCGGAAGACGTAAAGCACCGCCGCACGCGTCACCGGCTCCGGCGCGTTGAAATTGTCGGCGCGCTGCTCGGAAGTGCCGGTGAAGTCGACCGTCGCCTCACGCCTCTCGCGGTCGACGGTGATCTTCGCGACGATCCGGCAGCCCTGGTCCATCTCGTAGGAGAATTCGCCCTCGCTCAACTGGTCGAGGACGCGGCGGACGCTTTCGGCAGCATTGTCCTGTACATGGCCCATATAGGCCTCGACAACCTCTTCGCCGAACTGGGCGATCATCTTCTTGAGTTCCGCCACGCCCTTCTCGTTGGCGGCGACCTGCGCCTTCAGATCGTTGACGTTCTGCAGGATGTTGCGCACCGGATAGCGCGCGCCGGTGAGCAGCCTTTCCAGTTCCGCTTCTGAGAAGCGGCCCCGGTCGATCAGCTTGAAATTGTCGATATAGACGCCCTCCTCCTCGATATTGGCGGCGAGCGGCGACATCGAGCCCGGCGAGATGCCGCCGATGTCGGCGTGGTGGCCGCGGCTTGCCACCCAGAAGCGGGTCGCCCGGCCCTCATTGTCGAAGACCGGCGTGCAGACCGTCAGGTCCGGCAGATGCGTGCCGCCGTTATAGGGGGCGTTGATCAGGAACACGTCGCCCGGATGGGTGACCGGGTTTTCGCGGATCGCGGTGGCGACGGACGCATCCATCGAGCCAAGATGCACCGGCATGTGCGGCGCATTGGCGACGAGATTGCCTCTGTTGTCGAAGACCGCGCAGGAGAAATCGAGACGCTCCTTGATGTTCACCGAATAGGCGGTGTTCTGCAGCGTTACGCCCATCTGCTCGGCGATCGACATGAAGAGGTTGTTGAAGATTTCCAGCATCACCGGATCGGCCCTGGTGCCGATCGCCGTTCGCGCCGGCAGCGGCTTGATGCGCGTGAGCACGATATGGTCCCTGGCGGTCAGTTTCGCCTGCCAGCCGTCCTCGACGACGATCGTCTGGTTCGCCTCGATGACGATCGCCGGGCCGGTCAGCGTCTCGCCGGGCTTGATTTCCGAGCGCAGCGCCACCGGCGCGTCGTGGAACTGGCCTTGCGAATAGAAACGGGTTTGTCGGCTAACGACCGCCTCGCCTGAAGCTGTCGCCAGACCGTCCGTTTCCATCTGCACCGCCCCGCCGCCGACCGTCTCGACCTCGGCGGCATCGATCACCAGCGGCTTGTTCTCGGCGATGAAGCCGAAGCGGCGCCTATGCAGCGTCTCGAATCCGGCGCGCAGACGGGCCGCATCGTCAATCTCGGGAAAGCGCGCCTCGACGGCGAGCACCGTGTCGGTCCCGGCATAGCGGATATGGGCGCGAAGATGCGTGCGAATGCGGTCGCGGCCAATCCCTTGCGCGTCGAGTTCCGCCAGGCATTCGACCTGCAGGTCCGCACCGAGCCCGGCGAGCGCCTGCGGCCCGACATCGTCGAGCGCGACGCCAAGCGCCTTCTGCCGCGTCGCGCGGATATCGGCGAGGCCCATGCCGTAGGCGGAAAGCAGGCCCGACATCGGATGCAGCAGGATGCTCGTCATGCCGAGCGCATCTGCGACGAGGCAGGCGTGCTGGCCGGCCGCGCCGCCGAAGCAGTTCAGCGCGTAGCGGGTCACGTCGTAACCGCGCTGCACGGAAATCTTCTTGATCGCCTCGACCATGTTGGCAACCGCAATGCGGATGAAGCCGTCGGCGACGTCTTGCGGGGTGCGGCCGTCGCCGATCTCGGCCGCAAGCGCCGCGAACCGGGCCCGCACCGTTTCGACGTCGAGCGGCAGGTTCTGATCCGGCCCGAAAATCGCCGGGAAAAATTCCGGCATCAGCTTGCCGAGCATGACATTGGCGTCGGTGACGGCGAGCGGCCCGCCGTTGCGGTAGCAGGCCGGGCCCGGATTGGCGCCGGCCGAACCCGGCCCGACGCGGAAGCGCTCGCCGTCAAAATGGAGGATCGAGCCGCCGCCGGCCGCGACCGTATGGATCAACATCATCGGCGCCCGGACGCGCACACCCGCGACTTCCGTCTCGAAGGCGCGTTCGTATTCGCCGTCGAAATGGGCGACGTCGGTCGAGGTGCCGCCCATATCGAAGCCGATGACGCGGTCGAAGCCCGCCGCCTCGCCGGTCCTCGCAAGTCCTACGACGCCTCCCGCCGGCCCGGAAAGGATCGCGTCCTTGCCCTGGAACATGTCCGCGGCGGTGAGCCCGCCGGACGACATCATGAACATCAGCCGGGCGCCCGCCCGGGCAACGTCCAGTTCTTCCGAAACCTGTGCCACATAGCGGCCGAGCACCGGCGAGAGGTAGGCGTCGATGACCGTCGTGTCGCCGCGGCCGACATATTTGACGAGCGGTGAGACCTCGTGGCTTGCAGAAACCTGCGCAAAGCCGGTCTCGCGGGCAAGCCGCGCGACGGCCGCCTCATGCTCGGGAAAGCGGTAGGCATGCATGAAGACGATGGCGACCGATCGGTAGCCGCTCGCCTTCAGCGCTTCCAGCGCCCGCCGCGCTTCCGTTTCGTCGAGCCCCTTTTCAATCGTCCCGTCGGCGAGCACGCGTTCGTCGAGCTCGACGACCTCCGAATAGAGCGCCTCCGGCTTGATGATTTCGGTAGCGAAGATTTTCTTGCGCTCCTGGTAGCCGATCCGCAGCGCATCGCGAAAGCCGCGCGTGGTGATCAGCGCCAGCCGCTCCCCCTTGCGCTCCAGCAGCGCATTGGTGGCGACGGTGGTGCCCATCCTCACCTCGCCGATCAGTCCGGCCGGCACCGGCTCGCCGGCGGCAAGGCCGAGGTGCAGGCGGATGCCGTGGACGGCGGCGTCGCGATAGGCGCCGGGATTTTCCGAAAGCACCTTCAGCGCATGCAGCCTGCCTTCCGGGTCGCGGCCGATCACATCGGTAAAGGTGCCGCCGCGATCCACCCAGAAGTCCCACGTTGCAGCCATCGTCGTCTCTCCACGCTGAAATGCCAGTTCCGCTTGGCCCCAACAAAAGCATTTTATTGACAATTTGTCGATAAAATGTTGTCGTCGCGCAGATCAGGAGTGTGCCGATGACCAAGAAGCGGGAGCGCGAAAAGCGGGCCGGAGCCCTTCCGCCCGACCATCCGGAATCCGTCTCCGCCATCGGCCCGATCGTGTCGTCGGCTCACCTTGCCGAAGGCGGTTCGCCCGGGCTTTCCGAAGTGGAATACGGCCTGATCCTCGCCTCGCATGCCTTCCAGCGCTGGATGGTGCGCTGCATGGCCGCCGCCGGCGTTCCTGGCCTCTCGGCGATGGAAATCATGATCCTGCATACGATCCGGCATCGCGACCGGGGCAAGAAGCTCGCCGACATCTGCCTCGTCCTCGACATCGAGGACACCCATGTGGCGACCTATGCGATCCGCAAGCTCGAGGGTGCCGGCCTTGTGACGACCGGCCGGCAAGGCAAGGAGAAGACGATCCGCATCACCGAGAAGGGCGCCGAGGCCTGTGCCCGCTATGCCCAGATCCGCGAGCGCCTGCTCGTCGCCTCGACCGCCAGAGCCCGTCCGCCGGAGGAGACCCTCTCGGAGATCGCCACCGTGCTGCGCTTCCTCTCCGGCGCCTACGAGCAATCGGCCCGCGCCGCGACAACGCTATGAAGGGCAATCATGCTGATATTCCGCGGTGAAGGAAAGAGCCGCGACGGCCATGGCCCGATGCCTGGGCACGCATCACGCCGCCTCTGGCAAAGTTGCAACCGAAGCAGGCGATGGTGGCAAGCGCCTTCGATGGTCACGGGGCAACAATCGCTGTAGCACTTTAATTCGCTGCATGTTTCTATCCCTGGATCGGCTCCGATCCAACGAAGCTGCGAGGGGGCATCAGTGATTTTCCGGCTGGTCATCGCCTGTGGTTTGATCGCGTCGACGGTGGCCATTCAGGCGTTTTTCATGTCTGCCGGGCTGCACGCCTTCCGGTCGTTGGAGAAGCACCGGACCTATATCCTTCACCGCTATCCGACCCTCGTAACCGTGGCGTGGGTCATTTACCTGATCATTCCGATCGTAATCGATGTCTGCCTCTGGGCCGCTTTCTATTATCTTGCGCAGACGCTTCCGAGCATCGAAGAGGCGCTCTACTTCTCAACCGTCACCTTCACGACGGTCGGCTACGGCGACATCGTGCTCGGCAAGGACTGGCGTCAGGTCGCCACCTTCGAGGCGATCAATGGCTGGATCATCTTTGGCTGGGCCACGGCTCTGATGATGGCGGTGATCCAGCGCCTCTATTTTCGCCCAGATCACTGATCGGTTTCGGGCCGCAAGCGATCGATGAAATGGCGCGATTGCCTCGCCGCCGGATCTCTCAGCCGATAGGGGCGGCAAGCCAGAGATTTCACTCTGGCCCCGTGGCGCCGACTGTGCCACAGGAACCGATACAACAGCCGCGGAGATTGACGTGAAGCAGCGCCGCCCCTTGCGAGGCAGGAAAACGGCCGGGATCAAAGCCGACGGCGAACACGCCGGCAAGCGCGTCACCCTTGCCCGGGCGCTTTCCAAGGTCGGCTACTGCTCGCGCAGCCAGGCCGAGAAGCTGATCGCCGAGGGCCGCGTCAGCGTCGGCGGCAGGAAGACGACCGACCTTGCGCATTGGGTGGATATCGATAAGGACCGGATCGCCGTCGACGGAACGGCGATCGCGGCCGAGGCGAAGATTTATCTGATGCTGAACAAGCCGCGCGGCCTCGTCACAACGCGCGACGATCCCCAGGGGCGGCCGACGGTGTTCGATTGCCTCGGCGAGGTCGATGCGCGCTTCCTCTCGCCGATCGGCCGACTCGACAAGGCGAGCGAGGGGCTGCTGCTCTTCACCAACGACACGGTGCTGGCGCAGCGCCTACTCGATCCCGCCACCCATCTCGGCAAGATCTACCACGTCCAGGTCCGCGGCCTCTTCGATGAGGCCTCGATGCAGGCGATGCTCGGCGGCGTGAGCGAGGGCGGCGAGTTTTTGACGGCAACGCATGTCCGGGGCTTGAGGAGCGGCGACAGGAACTCCTGGATCGAGGTCGAACTGCAGGAGGGCCGCAACCGCCAGATCCGCCGCATGCTGGACGCGCTCGGCTTCGAATGCCTGCGGCTCATCCGCGTCGCAATCGGCGAGATCAATCTCGGCGACCTGCCGAAGGGGCGAAGCCGGCTGCTGACGGACGCGGAGGTCCAGTATCTGAGACGACGCACGGGCGGTTGAACTGTGCCGATGGGTGGGAATCCACCCATCACGGAACGGCTTTGTTTCCAATTCCACCCATCACCCGGCGACTGGCACGACAAATGCGCGAAACCGCCGCGCTAGGCGGTTGTCTGTGCTAAAATCCCGTTTGTTAATGGCTGCAACCAGGACCGGCGGGAGGAACCGTGCCGGCTGGTGGACAAAGTCATCCGGGAGGAAAAAGATGAAAATATTGAACGCGCTTCTTGGCGCCGTCGCCGCCGTTTCCCTGTTTGCCGCTTCGGCCAGCGCCCAAACCTATCCGGAGCGCACGATCACCATGGTGGTGCCCTTCTCGGCCGGGGGCCCGACCGATACGGTTGCCCGTCTCGTCGCCGAGTCCATGTCGAAGGACCTCGGTCAGCAGATCATCGTCGAGAATGTCGGCGGCGCCGGCGGCACGCTCGGTGCGGGCCGCGTCGCCCAGGCCGATCCGGACGGCTATACGGTCCTGCTTCACCATATCGGCATGGCAACCAGCGCGACGCTCTATCGCAAGCTTGCCTATGACACGCTGAACGCCTTCGAATATGTCGGCCTCGTCACCGAAGTACCGATGACCATCGTCGCCCGCAAGGATTTCGAGCCGACCGATCTCAAGGGGCTGATCGAATACGCCAAGGCCAACAAGGACACGGTGACGGTCGCCAATGCCGGCATCGGCGCCGCCTCGCATCTCTGCGGCATGATGTTCATGGACGCGATCGACACCCAGCTGACCACCGTCCCCTATAAGGGCACCGGTCCGGCGATGACCGATCTGCTCGGCGGCCAGGTCGACATAATGTGCGACCAGACGACCAACACCACGAAGCAGATCCAGGGCGGCACGATCAAGGCCTATGCCGTCACTTCGCCGAAGCGCCTGAAGATCTTCCCCGAGCTGCCGACGGCTGAAGAAGCCGGTCTTGCCGGCTTCCAGGTCGGCATCTGGCACGGCATCTATGCGCCGAAGGGAACCCCTGCCGAGGTGACGGACCGGCTGTCGAAGTCGCTGCAGAAGGCGCTCAAGGACGAGAACGTCGCGGCCCGCTTCGGCGAACTCGGCACCGAACCGTCGAGCGAGGCGGACGCCACCCCGGCGGCGCTGAAGGCCAAGCTTGAAAGCGAGATCGCCCGCTGGAAGCCGGTGATCGAGGCCGCCGGCCAGTACGCCGACTAATCGGCTCCCGCGAGCCGCCGCCGATCCTGTTCTCCGATTAGAGCGGTACGGCGACGGCATCGCCTCCGGCCGGCCGTGCTGTGGGGCAACGGCTGGCCGGAGAAATCGGCGGGCTTCCGGAAAAGTTGACAGCCGTCAACTTGCGGGGGACGCTGAGCACAGCCGGACAAGAAGCGAGGACATCGCCAAGATCAGGACGTCCGCGGCCGCGTCCGAACGAGAACATGGGGACAAGATGAAAGCCATCTCCTTCGATACCACCAACGCGCTGTGCGGGAGTATCCTGACGGCCGTCGGTCTTTTTTTCGCCTGGCAGTCCTTCGGGCTCGAGCTCGGCACCGCCTTCCGCATGGGCCCGGGCTATTTCCCGCTGCTGCTTTCCGTCGTCCTGACGCTGCTCGGCGTCATCATCCTGGTGCAGTCGGCCCGGGTGAACCACGAGCCGATGGGACCGATCGCCATCCGCGGCATGCTCTTCATCCTGCCGGCGCCGATCTTCTTCGGCCTGACGGTCCGCGGACTGGGCTTCGTGCCGGCCGTCTTCCTGACGGCGCTGATCGCCTGTTTCGCCTCGCATCGGATGAAGCCGCTCTGGGCGGTGGCGGTCTCGCTGGGGCTCGCGATCTTCTCGGTCGCCGTCTTCAGCTACGGCCTCAACCTGCCGTTCGAGCGTTTCGGCCCCTGGGTCCGGTTCTAGGAGGCGACGATGGATCTCTTCAGCAACCTTGCCCTCGGCTTCGCCACCGCCGCCTCGCCGGCAAACCTTCTCTTCTGCCTGATAGGCGTCCTGCTCGGCACGCTGATCGGCGTGCTGCCCGGGATCGGCGCCACGGCGACGATCGCCATGCTGCTGCCGATCACCTTCCAGCTTGAGCCGGTCTCGTCGCTGATCATGCTCGCCGGCATCTATTACGGCGCCCAATATGGCGGCTCGACGACGGCGATCCTCATCAACATGCCGGGCGAATCCTCCTCCGCCGTCACCGCCATCGACGGCTACCAGATGGCCCGCAACGGCCGCGCCGGAACGGCGCTGGCGATCGCCGCGCTCGGCTCCTTCTTCGCCGGCACCGTATCGACCTTCCTCGTCGCCCTCTTCGCGCCGCCCTTGACCGAGATCGCGCTCGAGTTCGGCGCCGCCGAATATTTCTCGCTGATGATCGTCGGTCTCGTCTCCTCCGTTGCGCTGGCGCACGGCTCCGTCGTCAAGGCACTCGCCATGGTGGCGCTCGGCCTGCTTTTGGGTCTTGTGGGCACCGACATCTATACCGGTACGCCGCGCTTCACCCTCGGCATCCGCGAATATGCCGACGGCCTCAACTTCGTGGCGCTGGCGGTCGGCGTCTTCGGCATCGCCGAGATCCTGCGCAACCTCGAAAGCGAGAAGACCCGCGAAGTGCTGATGGCACGGGTTAGCGAGCTCCTGCCAACGAAAGAGGATTTCAAGCGGATGTTCGCGCCGGTGATCCGCGGCACGGCGATCGGCTCGGCGCTCGGCGTGCTGCCGGGCGGCGGCGCCATCCTCGCCGCCTTCGCCTCCTATACGGTGGAAAAGCGGCTCTCCGACCGGCCGGAGGAATTCGGCCGCGGCGCGATTGCCGGCGTCGCCGGGCCGGAAAGCGCCAACAATGCCGGTGCGCAGACCTCGTTCATCCCGCTGCTCACCCTCGGCATTCCGGCGAACCCGGTGATGGCGCTGATGATCGGCGCGATGATCATCCAGGGCATCGTGCCCGGCCCGAACGTGGCGACGGAGCAGCCGGCGCTCTTTTGGGGCATCATCGCCTCGATGTGGATCGGCAACCTGATGCTCGTCGTGCTCAACCTGCCGTTGATCGGACTCTGGGTAAAGCTCCTGAAGATCCCCTATTTCGTGCTCTTCCCGATCATCATGGCCTTCTGCTCGATCGGGGTCTACAGCGTCAACTCCAACGTCTTCGACCTCTATGCCGTCGCGTTCTTCGGCCTCATCGGCTACCTGCTCTTGAAGCTGCGCTGCGAGCCGGCGCCGCTGCTGCTTGGCTTCGTGCTCGGGCCGCTGCTCGAGGAGAACCTGAGGCGCGCGATGATTCTCTCGCGCGGCGACCCGACCACCTTCGTCACTCGGCCGATCAGCGCCGGCCTCTTGCTGATGGCCGCAATCGTGCTCGTCGTCGTCTTCCTGCCCGCGGTCAAGGCGAAGCGCGAGGAGGTTTTCGTCGAGGAGGATTGAGAAGGGTTTAGCTTTGCGGCCCCGCGGCCCCGCGCCTCTCCAAGCGCGGGGCCGCTTTGCATAGAGCCATCGGCGAGCGGCGAACCGGCACCCGTGCCGGCAATACACCCGGTGAGCGTCAGCCGCGCCGGGCCGCCTCGATCGCGGCGACGTCGATCTTCCCCATCGTCATCATCGCCTCGAAGGCGCGCTTTGCCTCGCCGCCGCCGGCCGACAGCGCGTCGGTCAATACGCGCGGGGTGATTTGCCAGGAGATCCCCCACTTGTCCTTGCACCAGCCGCAGGCGCTCTCCTGGCCGCCATTGCCGACAATGGCGTTCCAGTAGCGGTCGGTCTCCTCCTGATCGTCGGTGGCGATCTGGAACGAGAAGGCTTCGTTGTGCTTGAAGGTCGGGCCTCCGTTGAGGCCGAGACAAGGAATGCCCGCGACCGTGAATTCGACCGTCAACACGTCGCCCTCCTTGCCGGATGGGAAGTCACTGGGTGCACGTTGCACGGCCCCCACGCTGCTGTCGGGAAAGACCTCCGCGTAGAAGCGAGCGGCAGCCTCGGCGTCCTTGTCGTACCAGAGGCAAATCGTGTTCTTCTCCATTGCCAGTTCCTTTCGCTTTGAAAGCGTTCGACGCGTTCCCCCTGCGAAATAAGGAGGCAACCGTTTTTCTCCACCCCGGAATGTTCGTCCGCTGGAGCGCGGGTTCGTAATTCCTTCGAGCCTCACCAGTTGCCGGGATCGGCCGTGTGATCGACAGCGGCGAACTCATCGGCCCCTGCCCGGTCGAGCGTCAGATCCCTTGCATTCCTCGCCTCGTCCGTGACTGAATATTGCAGAGGTGCCGGCCCCCTGGCCAGTTCCTGATACATGAGCAAGGCGGCCTCCTCGGCGGTGTCGGCCTCGAACTCCTTCATGACGACGACTGTGAACTTGTGCATAGGCTTGACCTCGTCCGTGCCAAATTCCAATGCCCCGCGCTCGGGATGTCCGATGATGCACGCCCCTGGTCACGGCAGCAAGTTATATGAATACATCGCACCTGCCTTCGGGCACGATGTCGCCCCCCCAAAAGGCGCTCTGCACCGTGGTACGGGGCGTCGCCTGCTGGGCCTTCGGGTAGCCGTTGACGATCGCCACGAGCTGCGGAACGCTCGAATCCCAAAGACTTCGAATTTGGCCTGGAAAGTCCTCAATCCGCTCCGGAGTGCGCGGACACGCGCACGCCCAGCAGCTTTCGCAGACACAGGCATCTTCATTCTTCCACTCTCTATCGCCGGGCCGGGGGTGGCCCGACGGAATTGCGCACTACAAGGTCTGGCCTCAGCAGGATTTCAGTTTCGGAGGCAGCTCGGTCCGAGAGCATGTCGAGCAACAATACCATCGCCTGTTTTCCGATCGCGGTGCGTGGTTGGCGGATTGTGGTCAGCGACGGCGTCATGAAACTTGCTTGTGGGACGTCGTCGAAGCCGGTGACCGAAAAGTGGTCCGGAATATCGTAGCCGCGAGCCTTGAGGCCGATCGAAACGCCGAGCGCCGTCTGGTCGTTGACGCACATGAAGGCCGTCGGCAGGTCATCGCGCATGAAGAACTGTTCCAGCGCCAATCTACCGCTTTCGACTGTGCCATCGCCGTCGAGGACCAGTTGGCGGTTCAGCGGGATGCCGGCCGCGGCAAGTCCGGCCTCGTATCCCGACCGGCGCCGGCGATAGGCAAGACGCGTGTTGGAGTCGCCGATGAACGCGATGCGGCGATGGCCTTCGGAAATGAGCAAATCAACGGCCTTTCGTGCCCCTTCGACGTCATCAACTCCGACATAGGGGATGCCTCCGTTGAAGACGGGTTCGAAAACGCCGACGCTCGGCGGTAGACTATCGGTCGCGGCCTGATGGCCGAAGGGAAGGATGCCGGTAAACAGGATCAGACCTGCGGCTTGGTAGGAATTGAAGAACTTCAGATACTCCAATCCACGCTGCGCATCGTTTTGAGTATGGCCGATCAGCACGCCGTAGCCGTGCGCGCGAGCTTCGTTTTCGAGGCCAACCAGAATGCTGGAGAAATTCGGGTCGCCGATATCGGGTGCGACCACAAGGATCATGTTTGATCGCCCCAGCCTCAGGCTGCGCGCCATGGCGTTGGTCGTGTAGCCGGTAATCGCGATCGCCTGATTGACCTTGAGCCGCGTTGATTTGGCAACCTTTTCCGGCATGTGAATGGCCCTTGAAACCGTCGCGATCGACACTTCGGCGATCCGTGCGACGTCTTCAATGGTTGCGGGCGGGGAATTGGACACTCGATTGGGCCTCGGACTTTGTTGCGAGACACTACACAGACTTGCCCGAGGGTCAAACGCACAGGGCAAGAAAATTGTCGATCATGCTCGATGTAAACCTTTACATCGGTCAGTGTAAAGGTTTACATCTGCGCAACGGGCGGTGGAGGCCGCAGGGAGGGGAATATGACCACGGAGGTTGACGGCGGTGCTCCCGTCGTGCTGTCCGCGCGCCGCATCAGCAAGTCGTTCAGCGGCGTGCAGGTGCTGTTCAGCGTCGATTTTGAGCTGCGCCAGGGCGAGATCCATGCGCTCATGGGGGAGAATGGCGCCGGCAAGTCCACGCTCGTCAAGATTCTCTCCGGCTTCGAACAGCCGACTTCGGGCGAGATCCTGCTGGACGGCAGGTCGGTGAAGCTTCCTCCCAATGGCGCTGCCGAAGCGCTCGGCATCGTTATCATCCACCAGGAGTTTAATCTCGCCGAACACCTAACCGTCACCGAGAGCCTGTTTCTCGGCCGCGAGGTAACGCGTTTCGGTGTGCTCGACCGCAGGTTCATGCGCGCGGAGACGCGCCGTGTGCTCGAACTCCTCGGCTCGCAGGTCGACGAGAACGCGATGATCGGCTCCCTTTCTATTGCAGAAAAGCAAATGGTCGAGATCGCCAAGGCCATCAGCCGCGACGCCCGTGTCGTCTTCATGGACGAGCCGACCGCAGTGCTGTCGCGTGAGGAGACGAACTTCCTGTTCCGGCTGGTGCGCAAACTGCGCGACAAGGGAACGAGTTTCGTCTTCGTATCGCACAAGCTCGATGAAGTCATGGAACTCACCGACCGCGTGACGGTGTTGCGCGACGGCCAGTGGATCAAGACGGCGCCGACCTCCATTCTCGATGGCGAGGCGATTGCGCAACTGATGGTTGGCCGAGAACTGTCGAGCCTCTATCCGGCCAAGACCGAACCCGACGTCGACGAGGAGGTCGTGCTTCGGGTCGATTCGATATCAACAGGCTATGTCCGAGATGCCAGCTTTGAGGTCCGTCGCGGCGAGATTCTCGGCTTTTCCGGGCTGATCGGCTCTGGTCGCACCGAATTGATGGAGGCGGTCGTCGGGCTTCGCTCGCGCGCTGCGGGCGAGGTCCTGGTTCGTGGCCAGCCAGTGCCGTCGGGCGACGTGCATGCGGCCAACAAGGCCGGGCTAGCCTATATGACCAAGGATCGGAAGGCCAAGGGTCTGTTGCTCAACGCCGGCATGATGGCGAACCTGACGCTGCAGTCGCTCGGCCGCCATGCTCGCCTGGGTTATCTCGACCCGGGAAGCGAGCAGGCGGCTCTCGTCAAGGCGCGCCGCCGCTTCGATATCCGTGTCAGGGATGACAGCGTCGTCGTCGGTCGCATGTCCGGCGGCAACCAGCAAAAATTGCTGCTCGCCAAGGTCATGGAGACCGACCCGGGCATCATCATCATCGACGAGCCGACTCGCGGCATCGATGTCGGCACCAAGCAGCAGATCTATCACTTCATCTCGGCGCTGGCCCGGGACGGTCGCTCGATCATCGTCGTCTCGTCCGAGATGCCCGAGATCATCGGCCTCTGCAGTCGCGTGGCGGTCATGCGCGAGGGCCATATCGCCGGCATTCTCGAGGGAGACGAGATCTCTGAGCAGGAGATCATGCGCTATGCGGCCGGCCTGAAGAAGAAGACGGCGGCTTGAGTCGCGTGGGTTGCGCCGGCGCCGACAACAAAGAGATTCCCGACAGGTGGGATGGAGGTTCGATTGGATATGAGCGTGAACCAGGAACGCAGCCAGGAGGCGATCCGCCGACGCAGCTGGCGTGACATAGATCTGAGAGCCGTGGCGCCATTCGTTGCCCTGGCCTTGCTGCTGCTGGTGGGCGCGCTGGTCAATCCCAACTTCATCAGCATCAACAACCTCGCCAATGTCGCCACCCGAAGCGCCTTCATCGCCATCATCGCAGTCGGCGCGACCTTCGTGATTTCGTCGGGGGATCTGGACCTCTCCGTCGGGGCCATGGTCGCCTTCATCGCCAGCCTGATGATCCTGTTCATGAATTCCGGTGTCGTCGCCGACCCCGTGCTCATGTTGCTGGCAGCGATCCTGTTCACCATAGCTGCCGGCGCGCTCTGCGGTCTCACCAACGGGCTGATTACCACGGTGGGCAAGATCGAGCCCTTCATCGCCACGCTCGGCACCATGGGTATCTATCGCGGATTGACGACCTGGCTTTCGCAGGGCGGAGCGATCACCCTCAAGGAGCCGCAACTCCAGGAGATGTACCGTCCCGCCTATTTCGGCACGATCCTCGGCGTGCCGGTTCCGATCGTCGTGATCCTCGCCGTGACCGCAGTTGCCGCCTTCATCCTCTATCGCACCCGTTACGGGCGGCACGTCGTTGCCGTCGGCTCCAATCGCGATGTCGCGCGATATTCCGGCATCTCCGTCAACCGCGTCCGCACCGTCGCTTTCGTAATCCAAGGCCTATGCGTGGCCGCAGCCGTGCTGCTTTATGTGCCGCGCCTTGGCTCGACCTCGGCGACGACGGGCATTCTCTGGGAGCTGCAGGCGATCACCGCCGTCGTCGTCGGCGGCACGGCGCTCAAGGGCGGCGCGGGCCGCGTGTGGGGCACCATCTGTGGAGC
The DNA here is from genome assembly GCF_002531875.1 of Sinorhizobium sp. FG01. Taxonomy (NCBI): domain Bacteria; kingdom Pseudomonadati; phylum Pseudomonadota; class Alphaproteobacteria; order Hyphomicrobiales; family Rhizobiaceae; genus Sinorhizobium; species Sinorhizobium sp. FG01. The sequence goes on along the minus strand of NZ_NWTB01000012.1, from coordinate 134,622 downwards.
GTTCATCCTCGAACTGGTCGGCAACATCATGCTGCTGTCCAACTTCATCAGCGAATACCTGATCGGTGCCATTCAGGGTGCGATCATCATTATTGCGATGCTCGTACAGCGCTCGCTGGTACGCAAACCGTGAGACGGCCGGGTCCACAGGTCTCCCGGCCTGCAATATACTGACCTGTTTTTGGGAGGAAGTTAATGCGCAAGAAGCTATTCGGCCTTACCCTCGCAGCCATGACAGCGCTGGCTGGCGTGACGCACGCTCAGGAGGAAAAGAAAGTGACGGTGGGCGTGTCTATCCCGGCGGCCGACCATGGCTGGACGGCCGGCGTGGTCTTCCATGCCGAGCGCGTCGCCAAGCTCCTGATGGAGCACAATCCGGGCCTGAACGTGATCGTCAAGACATCGCCCGATCCGGCAAGCCAGGCCAACGCCGTGCAGGATCTAGAGACACAGGGCATCGATGCGCTTGTTATCCTGCCCACCGATCCAGATCCGCTGGTCAACGCCATCAAGGAGGTGAAGGGCAAGGGTACTTTCGTCGCGCTTGTCGACCGCGCGCCAAGCGTCAACGACAATTCGGTGCGTGATCTCTATGTCGCGGGCAACAACCCCGCCCTCGGCCAGGTCGCCGGCGAATACATCAAGACAACGACGCCGGAGGCCGAAGTCGTCGTCATCCGCGGCCTTCCGATCCCGATCGACCAGCAGCGACAGGACGGTTTCGATAAGGGCATCGAAGGCTCAAACGTCAAGGTTCTCGACCGCCAGTACGGCAATTGGAACCGTGACGATGCCTTCAAGGTCATGCAGGACTACCTAACCAAATACCCGAAGATCGACGTCGTCTGGTGCCAGGACGACGACATGGCCGTCGGCGTACTGCAGGCCATCGAGCAGGCAAAGCGAACCGACATCCAGTACATCGTCGCCGGCGCCGGCTCAAAGGAAATGATCAAGAAGGTCATGGACGGCGACAAAATGGTCCCCGTCGACGTGCTCTATCCGCCTGCAATGATCGGCACCGCCCTCGAAATGACCGTCGCCAATTTCTACGGCCAGGTTCCGGTCCGCGGCGTCTACACGATTGACGCGACGCTGGTGACCAAGGACAACGCGAAGGACTTCTACTTCCCGGACTCGCCGTTCTGATCCGGAGCTGTGGCAAGGACGGCCCGCGTTTGGCGCGGGCCACCGTCTTCTCGGGCTCATGGCCGATCCGAGCTTTGACCTGGCACGGGCCTCAGCGTGCGCGACGCGGAGGCGGCCGTCAGCTCTTCACCACGGCCGGCCATTCGCTCGTCGTGCCGGGCTGCACCGGCCGCTCCAGATAGGTCGACAACACGACATAGCTCCGCGTCGCCTTGACGCCGGGTGTGTCGTAAAGGCGCGCCAGCAGGCCTTCGAGCGCATGGGTGCTTTCGGTTCTCACCTTGAGCAGCATGCAGGTGTCGCCTGCGACCGAGTGGATCTCCTCCACCTCCGGATATTCCTCGATCGCCAGCAGCGCCTGAGTCTTGCCCCAGCCGGTCGTATCCACATGGACGAAGGCGAGCAGCGTCTTGCCGACGGCCTCGGGATCGATCAGCGCCGCCACGCGCCGGATCGCCCCGGAACGCCGAAGGCGCTTCACACGCTCATGCGCGGCCGGCGGCGAAAGCCCGACGCGGTCGCCGAGCTCGGCGTAGCTCGTCGTCGCGTCCTCGACCAGCACGCCTAATAGTTTTCGGTCCATTGCATCGAGGTCGCGCTCCGGCAGGCGCTTCCGCCGAACGTCGTCTGTATTTTGATCCATTCCGCTATTTCTCCTTGATGCCGAACTTCGTTCTGAGATTATGCGGGAATGACGAACATCGATCAATCCGCTTCCTCATCCGCCGACCGGGCTCGCATTCCGCCCTTTGCCCTGCTGCTGACCGCCTCGATCGGCGTCATCGGCTCCAATTCGCTGGCGCTCGGACCGATCGCGCCGGAGGTGTCGCTAAGCCTCGGCACCGGCGTGCCAGCGGTGATGACGGCTTCCGCCGCTTTCGGACTCGGCACCGCGGCGAGCGCCGTCTTCCTCGGCCGCCTCATCGATCGGCACGGCCCGCGCCGCATGCTCGCGGCAGCGCTGCTACTTTTAGCCGGCGGACTTGCCACAAGCGCCGCCGCGCCGGCGTTGCCGCTGTTGGTCGCAGCCCAGCTCGTCGTCGGGATTGCCGCGGGCATTGCGCTTCCCGCCATCTATACGCTGGCCTCGGTGATCGCCCCGGCCGGGCGCGAGAGCGAGACGATCGGCCTGGTGCTGACCGGCTGGACGCTGAGCATGGTGGCCGGGGTGCCGCTGTCGGCGGCGATCGCCGATTTCGCCGGCTGGCGGGCGGTCTATCTCGTCGTCGCCGGAGCAGCGCTGACGGCCTGCGCCGGCGTCCGGCGCGCGGCGGTGCGGGAAGGACCCGCCGGCAGGACGACCTCGCCGCTAGCGGCGCTCGGCGTGCCCGGCGCGGCCTCGCTTCTTGTCGCCTGCGCGGCCTTCATGGCGGCTTTCTATGGGGTCTATGCCTATATCGGCGACCATCTGCATGGCGCCCTCGGCCTGCCCGTCAGCTCCAACGGCCTCCTTGGCGCCTCCTACGGCTTAGGCTTCGGTGGCGCGGCCTTCCTCGACCGTCTGATCGATCGCTTCGGTGCGGCGAGGCTGCTGCCGCTAATTTTTCTCGCGGTCGCCGGCGTCTATGTCGCGATGTCGGCAGCAAGCGGCTCCTATCCGGCGCTGCTCGCCGTCGTCTTTCTCTGGGGGCTCGCCAACCATTTCGGGCTGAACGTCCTCATCGTGCGGCTGACGGCGCTCGATCCCGCCCGACGCGGTGCGATCTTGGGGCTGAACAGCGGCGTCACCTATCTCGCCCTCTTTGCCGGCACGCTCGGCTTCGGCGCCGCCTATGCCGGGTCGGATTTTTACGTTCTGCCGCTGGCCGCGGCGGGGCTGATGCTGGCCGCCGCAGTCTCGGCAGCCCGCGCGCCGCGCCACTCCTCAATGCAGTAGGCTGTGCTTGGCGACCAGAGTGACCTCGCGCGTGAGCTCGGTCAGCCGGTCGGCGGCAAGGCGGTTGATCTGCCAGTACAAGGGAACGTCCAACGGCGTGCCGGGGATCAGCTCGACCAGTCGGCCGGACTCCAGATGGTCGCGCGCAAGCTGTATCGGATTCATCGCCCAGCCCATGCCCGCAAGACTCGCCTCGAGGAAGCCTTGCGTCGACGGCAGCCAGTGGGTCGGATAGGTCAGCTCTTCCCCGAGCGCCTGGCGGATCCACCGGCTTTGCAGCCTGTCCTTCTGATTGAACGTAAGGGCCGGCGCACTGGTTATCGCTTCCGGCGTGACGCCCTCAGTAAAGTGCCGGGCAACGAAGTCGGGGCTCGCCGTCGCATGATAGCGGAGCGTGCCGAGAGACACACGCCGGCACCCTTGGATCGGCTTTTCCAGACTGGTGACGGCGGCAATCACTCGCCCCTTTTGCAGCCATTCGGCGGTATGGTCCTCGTCGTCGAGGGCGATGTTCAGCAGGTAGGGCGAGCGCTTGGCGAAGTTCGAGACCGCCGCGACGAACCAGGTTCCGAGGCTGTCGGCGCTTGTCGCAATGTTCAGTGTCACCCTTTGCCGCCGTTCGCCCGGACCGACGAGGGCAGGCAGGTGCGCGAGCAACTCGCCTTCGAGCATGCCGACATTCTCCATATGACGGCAGAGCCATTCTCCCTTCTCCGTCGCGGTGCAGGGATTTCCCCTGGCGATCAGGACGACGCCGAGCCGTTCCTCGAGCTGCTTCACCCGCTGGGAGACGGCCGAGGGCGTCACGTTGAGGACGCCGGCGGCCTTTTCGAAGCTGCCCGTCTGGACGACGGCCGTGACGGCACGGAGAGCGGAATAATCGAGCATGGCTTAGTTTTACTTAATTGAAGTTAGCAACATTAACTAGCCTGAATTCTTCCGTCGCGATACCGGAAACGCTCATCTCGTTTCTGGAGCGCTTCGCAGGTATGAATTTTCCGGTTTATGTCACAGGCCTGATGATGGGGCTCAGCCTGATTGTGGCGATCGGCGCGCAGAATGCCTTTGTGCTGCGCCAGGGGCTGCGCAACGAGCACGTGTTCGCCGTCTGCCTTGCCTGCGCCCTGTCCGATACCTTGCTGATCGTCCTGGGGGTGACCAGCTTCCGGCAGATTGCCACGCTTCTGCCTTGGCTCGATCCGGCCATGCGCTATGGCGGGGCGGCGTTCCTGATCTGGTACGGCGCCAAGAATCTCTATTCCGCCCTGCGGTCGTCCGGAGCCTTGGCGGCCGGAGAAGAGAGAGCGTCGAGCTTTCGGCAGACCGTTCTGACCTGCCTGGCGCTCACCTGGCTCAATCCGCATGTCTATCTCGACACCGTCGTGCTGCTCGGCACGATCTCGACCCGATTTCCGGGAGGCGAGCTTTCGTTCACGACAGGCGCGGTCACCGCCTCCTTCCTGTTCTTCTTTTCACTCGGCTATGCCGCCACATGGCTGCGACCGGTCTTCTCAAACCCGCTGTCCTGGCGCATCCTGGAAGCGCTCATCGCACTTACTATGTGGATGATCGCCTCTAAACTGTTGAGCGGGACGTGATCCCGGCTCGCCTCGCAGATTTCCTCGGCTCATAAGGTCCCAAACGATTGTCCACGTCCGTCCACCAACTGCTGCTTGTCTATGCCGCCTATATGATCGCCGCCGCCAGTCCCGGCCCCAGCAACATGCAGATCATGGGGGTTGCTATGAACAACGGCAGACGGGCAGCGCTTCTCCTTGCCGCCGGCGTCGTCAGCGGGTCGATCTTCTGGGGCATGATGGCCGCCAGCGGCATCTCGGTCCTGTTGACCCGCTACGCCGAAGCCCTGGTCGTACTCAAAATCTTCGGCGGCCTCTATCTCCTCTATCTCGCCTTCAAGGCTGCAAGGGCGGCTCTATCTTCCGGCGACAAGGCGGTACAGCCGTCGGGCGGTGATGCCCTCTGCGGATCGGCTCTCTATCGGCGGGGATTGCTGATGCATCTCACCAATCCGAAATCCGTGCTCGCATGGATCGCCTTGGTGACGCTCGGTCTCGGACCGGAGGCGTCGTGGCATAGGCTTGCGGCGATCCTCGGCGGCTGCGCGGTTCTGAGCGTCACCATCTTTTGCGGTTACGCCCTCGTTTTTTCGACCGCGCCGATGGTGCGCCTCTATCGCCGCGCGCGGCGCTGGATCGAAGGTCTGTTGGCCGTGTTTTTCGGCGTGGCCGGCCTGCGGCTGTTGCTGTCTCGCGCTTGAAGAGGAAAACGATCGTGACGCTCTTCACCGGCCTTTCGGCCTTTTCCATGACCCCGACCGATGCTGCCGGCAATGTCGACACGGGCGCACTTGCGCGTTTGCTCGAGCGTATTCATCTCGCCGGGGTCGACTCGATCGGGCTGCTTGGCAGCACGGGCGGCTACGCCTTTCTCTCACGTGGCGAGCGGCGACGCGCCGTCGAGGCGGCGATGGATTGCGTCGGCGGAAAGACGCCTGTCATCGTCGGCGTCGGGGCGCTTCGAACCGACGAGGCGCAGGCATTGGCGCGGGATGCCAGGTCCGCCGGCGCTGACGGCTTGCTGCTGGCGCCCATGTCCTATACGCCGCTCTTCGAAGAAGAGGTCTACCAGCACTTCGCCGCTGTCGCCGATGCGGGGCAATTGCCGCTCTGCATCTACAACAATCCGGGCACCACAAGATTTAACTTCAGCGACGCGTTGATTGCGCGGCTCTCGAAGGTCGCGCACATCGCGGCGGTGAAGATGCCATTGCCGCAGGACGACGCCTTCGAGGGCGAAATGGCGCGCCTTCGCGGCGAAACACCGCGAGGTTTCTCGATCGGCTACAGTGGCGATTGGGGAGCGGCGGCGGCGCTGCTGGCAGGCTGCGACGCCTGGTACAGCGTGATCGCCGGCCTCTTGCCCTCGGAAGCCTTGGCGCTTACCCGGGCCGCGCAAGCCAGCGATGTTGCCGAGGTCGAGCGGCTCGACCAGGCATTTCAACCCTTGTGGAGCCTGTTCAAGGCGTTCGGCAGCTTCCGCGTCATGTACGCGATCGCGGAAGCGCTCGGCCTTTGCCGGGCCGACCCGCCGTGCCCGATTTTGCCATTGCCGCAATCCGAAATGGCAGGAGTGAAGAACGCCCTTGATCGCGTGCTTGGCTGACCGGCCGGCTCCCGCCAGAGCCGCGATGCCAGCCGCATCAGGCCGCCGGCAGGGCTTCCGGCAGGGCGAAAGTCCGCTCATCAGGCAGGTGATGCTCGATCCGATCCCCTACGCGCATTTTTGTTCTTTATTTGTTCCAGCCGGTGTGCAATGCTCGTTCCGGGATATCCGACGAGGTCGCAAATGGACGACAAGCGCGCATTGTTTCGGAAGTTGCATGAGGGCCCCGAAGCCTTCATCATTCCCAATCCCTGGGACATCGGCACCGCCAGAATCCTGGCGGCCATGGGTTTCCCAGCTCTTGCCACGACCAGCGCCGGCATGGCGTTCTCGCTCGGCTTGCCAGAGGGTTCCGCCTCGCGCGAACAGACGCTTGCCCACTGCGGGGCGATCGTCGATGCGACGCCACTGCCGGTTTCGGCCGATCTCGAAAAAGGCTTCGGAGACGATCCCAAGAGTGCTGCGGAGACCGTCGCGGCGGCGGCCGGCATCGGCTTGGCCGGCTGTTCCCTCGAAGACCACACGGGAGATCGGAGCCGTCCGATCTTCGACTTCGCTCTGGCGGTCGAGCGGATCGAGGCGGCCGCCGAGGCCTCTCGGTCCCTTCCTCACGATTTCGTTCTGACGGCTCGGTGCGAGAATTTCCTCTGGGGACGCGCCGATCTCGACGACACGATCAGGCGGCTGCAAGCTTTCGAGCGGGCCGGGGCCGATGTGCTCTACGCGCCCGGCCTGGCCGACCTCAATTCGATCCGAGCTGTGTGCGATGCCCTCACGAAGCCGGTCAACGTCGTGATGGGCATGCCGGGGGCGACGTTCAGCCTGGCGGATCTGGCCGAGGCCGGAGCGAAGCGCATCAGTGTCGGTTCCGCCCTGGCGCGCCTTGCTTACGGTGCAATGGTGGACGCTGCGCGGGAGATGCGGTCGCAGGGGACCTTCCGGTTCTCGGAGAAAGCCATGGGCTTTGCGGAACTGGAGGGATTATTCCGCGCATCATCATAGACGAGATCAGCCTCTCGCGGATGGAAGCTCGCCCTGCGCGCCAGCTAGCAGCGCCACCGTCTGCTGGCGGATCGCCCCGCCGGCACCTGAACGGTGCTCGCGCGCGAAACATGCAAGCGCACCGGATGTCATGCGGCACTGTGCCTTGCCTGCCGCAACGGTGCATCGCGCGTGCGCCGTCACGACCCGCCGGCGCAGTTGGGCAGGCAGGGTCGGCCGAGGTATTTCCGATTGGGCAGGCATTCTGCCCATAAATTCCCCGACCTTTCGGTCCTGCTCAACCACCCCGGGAGGGCTCAAGCGGCAGCGCCGTCGCCGCACCGGGAATCGTGATAACCCAAGGCCGGTGTGATAAACTCGTTCCTCCCGGAAGGAGTGGTCGAGGAGAGGCCATATGAATATTGCAACTTGGCTCAAGAGCTTGGGCCTGGAGCAGTATGTTCCGGCCTTCGACGACAACGCAATTGATGCCGATATCCTACCCCGCCTGACGGCCGATGACTTGAAAGAAATCGGCGTAGGCGCGCTGGGCCACCGCAAGCGCATCCTCGAGGCGATAGCCGAGTTGCAAGGACAGCCTGAGACGGCGTCGAGGAAGCCAGATTCGGTCTCACCAATTCCAATGTCGCCGTCGGTAGAACAGCGCGGCGAACCTGGACGCCCGCGCGAGGCAGAACGGCGGCAACTGACGGTCATGTTTGTGGATCTCGTCGGTTCTACCGCGCTTGCCACGCGGCTTGACCCGGAGGATATGCGCGACCTCCTGAGGCAGTTCCAGAATACCACGGCTGGCGAAGTCCTTCGCTTCGCGGGATACGTCGCGAAACTCATGGGCGACGGCGTGTTGGCCTATTTCGGTTGGCCGCAGGCACACGAAGACGAAGCGGAACGCGCCGTTCGTGCGGCGCTTGCGGTCGTCAGTGCCGTGAATGGTCTGCCCGTCAAGGACGGTCAGCAACTCTCGGTCCGGATCGGAATCGCCACCGGGGTGGTGGTTGTTGGTGACCTCATCGGCATCGGGTCAGCACAGGAGAACGCAGTTGTCGGAGAGACTCCCAATCTTGCCGCGCGCCTCCAGGCAATTGCCGAGCCTGGAACGGTCGTCATTTCCGAGCTTACCTACCGCCTTATCGGAAATATGTTCGAGATAACCAGCATTCGGCCACAGAAGCTAGCAGGGTTCGACACCCCCGTCAGCGCATTCAAAGTGATTGGAGAGGGTGGCGCGGAGAGTCGGTTCGACGCGCTTCATGCAAACGAATCTGCGCCGCTTGCCGGGCGCGACCACGATATCGCCTTGCTGCTCGATCGGTGGCGGCTGGCGGCGTCCGGTGAAGGACAAGTGGTCGAACTGTTCGGCGAGGCCGGTATTGGCAAGTCCCGTATTCTGCAGGAATTGCGGGAGCACATGAAAGACGAGCCACATACGCGACTGCGATACTACTGCTCGCCCTATCACGTGGAAAGCGCCCTCTATCCTGTCGCGGATCAGCTGCTCCGAGCTGGAGGCATAAGGCGGACCGACCCTCCCGAGCGTCAGCTTGACTTGCTTGAGCAACTCCTCGCCGGTTCGACCAGGCACCCAAACGACGCCATACCGCTGATCGCGGCATTGCTGTCCATCCCCACCGAGGGGCGCTACCCTAAGATCGACCTTATGGCGCAGAAGCAAAAGACGCGCACGTTCGAGGTGCTGTTCGAGCAACTAGAGGCCCTTGCACGCAGCCAACCAGTGCTGATGCTGCTTGAAGACGCGCATTTCCTGGATCCGACATCGGCCGAGCTATTTGACCAGATCGCAGGTCGGATTCAGCGACTACCTGTAATGCTGATTGCAACATCGCGACCGGAAGGCGCGGCCCGCTGGAGCGGTCTTCCGCACGCGACGTTCTTGACGCTGAACCGGCTCAGCCGTGCCCAAGCGGCCTCTATCATTGCAGCGATGACCGGCGGCAAACAGCTACCGGCCGAAGTGCTGGACCAGATACTCTCGAAGACCGAAGGCGTTCCGCTGTTCGTGGAAGAATTGACCAAGGTCGTCCTGGAATCGGGCCTGCTTGAAGTACGAGATGGCGAGCTGGTTCTGGCTGGCCCGTTACCGCCGCTCGCGGTTCCCGCGACGTTGCACGACTCGCTGATGGCCCGCCTCGATCGCTTGGATTCCATAAGAGACGTGGCGCAAGTCGGGGCGGTGATCGGACGCGAGTTCACGCACGAGCTGCTGGCGGCAGCAACGGGCCTGCCCGAATTGGAGCTTGAGCGCGCAACGAGCCAGCTAGTAGCAGCCGGCCTTGTTTTCCGCCGCGGCAGTGACGGTCAAGCAACCTATGCCTTCAAGCATGCACTGGTCCAGGATGCCGCGTACAGCAGTTTGCTGCACAGCCGTCGTCAGCGGCTGCACGCCCGGATCGCTTTGATACTCGAGGAACGCTTCCCCGAAATCGTGACGACAGAGCCCGAACTGCTTTCGCACCACTTTGGTCAAGCGGGCCTTTTGGACAGGGCTGTCGAGTACAATGAACTCGCTGGTCGCCGGGCGCTTTCACGCTCCGCTTTGACGGAAGCGCGTACGCGTTTCGACAACGCCCTGAGCGGGCTTTCGGCGATACCTCCGTCCGAAGAGCGTTCGCGCCGAGAACTTTCAATCCAACTGGCGCTCGGCAGCACGCATGTTGCTGCGCACGGCTTCGCCGCGCCTCCCACAGCAGATGCCTATGGTCGAGCGCGCCAGCTTTGTGAAGAGCTGGGCGAGACGCGTCTGCTCTTCCCGGTGCTTTACGGACTATGCCTCTACCACCTCTATGCTGCCGAACTGGCGGAAGCACGCAGTGCGGCCAACCGGCTGCTTGAATTGGCGGAACCGAGCAATGATCGCGGACTTTCCTTCTTTGCTCACCGGGCCGCCGGCGTCAGCTCATTGCCTGCCGGTGAGTTCGTCAGCGCCCGGGCACATCTGGAGGAGGCTCTTGCACTTTACAATCCTCGAGAGCACCGATCGCCGGCATTTGTCTACGCCTTTGATCCGCGCGTGGTGTGCCTGGATTATCTCGCCCGCACATTGCTGCCACTCGGCTTTCCCGATCAGGCATTGGCAGCAAACGACGAAGCGCTTGCTGAGGCGCATCGTGTGGGTCATCGCAACAGCCTCGCCCTGCCACTGTTCTTTGGCGGGGTTATCCGCCAGATTCTCGGCGACCACCAAGGCGTCCAGGAGCGGTGCTCGGAACTGACCCGCATTGCCAGCGAAGCCGGATTCCGCTTCTGGCTTGCCGGCGCCACGATGCTGAACGCTTGGAGCATCGCCGACACGGGCGATTTCGATGGTGGACGCCGCGAACTCCAACGAGGTCTTGCTGAATGGCGCGATACCGGCGCAGAGTACATGGTTCCCTATTTCATTGCTCTTCAGGCGCAGCTCGAACTGAGAGCGGGCGACCCGGGTGCTGCACTCGTTCTGCTCGAAACAGCCGAGGCAAGGATGGAACGTACCAAAGAGCGTTGGTTTGCGGCCGAGATACTTCGCCTCCACGGGGAGGTGCTGCTGCAACTTGGAGAGGACAAAGCCAGAAATTCCGAGGATCTCCTTGTGGAGGCAATGGCGACGGCACGGGCACAGCGCGCGCGCTTCTGGGAACTGCGTGCGGCGCTCAGTCTCGTGCGGGCCGGCCTTCCCGCGCCAGGCGCTTGCGAGCGGCTCGCACTGATTTATTCCGGATTTACCGAGGGCCTGACGTTACCCGACCTGCAAGCCGCACATGCGCTCACGGAAACAGCTGAAGGGCTTCGGGCGGCTAACTGATTGATCCGGCCAGGGAGGACGCGATGACACAATCATCTGAAAATATCCGCGGCGAAATTCAGCGGGCAAACGATGAATGGAATTCCGCCTTCAACAGCGGCAATGCTGACGCGGTAGCTGCACTCTATGCGCCGGATGCGGTAGTTTTACCGTCTACGCACGCAGTCATCAGGGGAACGAGCGCAATCGAAGACTTCTGGAATGGGTTGATCTCGGCTGGAGTGAAGGACCATCGAATCGAGATGGTCGATGCCCAGTCTGGCGGCGACATCGCCTATACAGTAGGGAAGTGGTCGGCCAGTGCTCCCGGCGAAGGCAGTGAAGCGCAGCGCTACGAGGGGACTGTCGTTACGGTCTTCCGACGCCAAGGTGACGGATCCTGGAAGGCTTGTCTCCACACTTGGAATTGAGCCTGCGCCGCGGCTGGGTGGGAGTCCGGACCTGATTTAAGGACGAAATCGCTGCCGGCCGGCACGCGCGTCCAGTCATGGATGGGCCGCCCCGACCCCCTCCCCGCCCTTCAGATAGCTCACCACTGCGTCGGCGATCATCGTGCGGTGGCGGCCGATCGTCGCAGGTTCGGATAGGTCGCGGCGGAAGATCGTGCCGAAGGTGTAGCGGTTCGAGACGCGGAAGAAGCAGAAGGCGCTGATCAGCATGTGGATGTCGATCGGATCGGCCTTGCGGCGGAAGGTGCCGTCGGCGAGGCCGCGCTCGACGATCGCGTCGATCGTCTGGATCACCGAGACGTTCAGCTCGCGAATAGCCTCCGAGCGCAGCATGTGGACGGCGTGGTGGATGTTCTCGATGCTGACCAGGCGGACGAAGTCGGGATTGGCCTCGTCGTGGTCGAAGGTGGTGGCGATCAGCGTGCGGAGCGCCTGTTCGGGCGGCAGGTTGGCAAGCTCCAGATCGGCTTCGAGCGTGCGGATCTTGCGATAGGAGCGCTCCAGCACGGCGAGATAGAGCGCTTCCTTGCTGCCGAAATAATAATAGATCATCCGCTTCGAGGTGCGGGTGCGTTCGGCGATCTGATCCACCCGGGCGCCCGCCAGCCCGTGGGTGGAAAACTCCTCTGTCGCCACCTCGAGAATGTCTTCCTGTGTTCTCGCCGGATCGTTCTTCCTGCCGTTCATCTGCCGTTCGGCCATCGTCGCGCGCTGCCCCGCTCCTCCACAAGCCCTTGTTTCACCGACCTTATTTCCCCTTTCGGCGGGCGCAGGCCGGAGATCTGTCCCGGGCGATCGATCAAGACATATTCACCTTGCCTGTTCCTTTCAATAGCATGCCGCTTGACATCCGAACTAGTTAGTACATTTTAGAGAAACATTGCCGGAGACGCGGAGGAGCGCGGAGGAGCGCGGAGTACAGGCTGCCGGCTAGTGGCTACGGGGAGAGAAGCCGCGCAACATGTTCGCGCGCTTACCGCTTGGGAGGAGCGTATGACCCGCATCATCGATTTCTATTTCTTCGTGCTGAAGGTGACGATCGCGCTGCTGCTTGCGGGCATGGTCGTGCTCGTCTTCGGCAATGTCGTCCTGCGCTATGCCTTCAACCAGGGGATCACGGTTTCCGAGGAGCTGTCGCGCATCTTCTTCGTCTGGCTGACCTTCCTCGGCGCCGTCGTCGCCATGCGCGAGCACGGCCATCTCGGCGTCGACACGCTGATCAAGCGGCTGCCGCCGTTCGGCGCGAAGATCGCCGTGCTCGTCGGCCATGCGCTGATGCTCTATGCCACCTGGCTGATGATCAGCGGCAGCTGGGCGCAGACGCTGATCAATCTTCATGTCGGCGCGCCGGCGACCGGTCTTTCCATGGGCTTCTTCTACGGCGCCGGTCTTGCCTTCGGCATTCCGGCCTTCCTGATCCTCCTTTCCGACGCCTTCGCCATCGCCACCGGCCGTATCGACATAGCGACCGTCGAACTCGTGCGCGACAGCGAGGACGAGGTGGCCCTCGACGATCTGCCGGAGTCCGCGCTCGGGCCGGTCTCCGTGAAGCACTGAGGAGTCGACCATGACCGTATCCATCTTTATCGGCGCTCTGCTCGGTCCGATGGCGCTCGGCGTGCCGATCGCCTTCGCCCTGGTCCTCAGCGGCGTAGCGCTGATGCTCTACCTCGGCCTCTTCGACGCGCAGATCGTCGCGCAGAACGTTTTGAACGGCGCCGACAGCTTTCCGCTGATGGCGGTGCCCTTCTTCCTGCTTGCCGGCGAGGTGATGAACACCGGCGGCCTTTCGCGCCGCATCGTCGCGCTGGCGATGGCCATGGTCGGCCATATCCGCGGCGGCCTCGGCTTCGTGGCGATCTTCGCCGCCTGCATCCTTTCCAGCCTCTCGGGCTCGGCGGTTGCTGATGCGGCGGCGCTCGGCGCGCTGCTGCTGCCGATGATGCTGAAGAGCGGCCATGACGCGGCGCGCGCCGGCGGCCTGCTTGCGTCGGCCTCGATCATCGGCCCGATCATTCCGCCGTCGATCGGCTTTATCCTCTACGGCGTCGTCGGCGGCGTCTCGATCACCAAGCTGTTCCTCGCCGGCATCTTTCCCGGGCTGATGATCGCCGCGGCACTCTGCATCACCTGGTTTATCGTCGCCCGCAAGGAGCAGTTCGAGCTGCCGCCAAAGGAGAGCGGCGCGGTGCGCCTCAAGGCGTTGGCCAACAGCATCTGGGCGCTCATGCTGCCGGTGATCATCATCGTCGGGCTGAAATTCGGCGTCTTCACGCCGACGGAAGCGGGCGTCGTCGCCGCCGTCTATTCGCTCTTCGTCGCCATGGTCGTCTATCGCGAGCTGCCGCCGGCCCAGCTCTTCCACGTCTTCGTCTCGGCCGCCAAGATCACCGCCGTCGTCATGTTCCTGGTCGCCTGCGCCGCGGTCTCCGCCTGGCTGATCACGGTGGCCGACGTGCCCGGCGCGCTTGCCGCCCTGGTCGAGCCGCTGATGGACAACCAGACGGCACTGCTCATCGCCATCATGGCGCTGATCGTCGTCGTCGGCACCGCCATGGACATGACGCCGACCATCCTGGTGATGACGCCGGTGCTGATGCCGATCATCAAGCAGGCGGGCATCGACCCGGTCTATTTCGGCGTGCTGTTCATCATCAACAACTCGATCGGCCTGATCACGCCGCCGGTCGGCACCGTCCTGAACGTCATCTGCGGCGTCTCGAAGCTGTCGATGGAAGAGCTGATGAAGGGCGTGATGCCCTTCCTGATCGCCGAACTGATCGTTCTGTTCCTGCTCGTCCTGTTCCCTGGGCTGGTGACCGTTCCGGTCTCCTGGTTCGGGCACTAGCATTTTGCAGTCAGGTGAAATCACCTGACGTCGCACAAATGCGGCAAAAACAAACAGATAGAGCGGTGCACCGCTCTGACACTGACTTTCGATTTCAACACGGCCGGTGGGAGTACCGGTCCAACCCTGGGAGGAAAACATGTTGAATAGACTGACGAAACTGGCGCTGGGCATCGCCCTGCCGCTCGCCCTGCTTGCAGCCGGGCCGACCAATGCGGAGATCGGCGAACACACGCTGAAATTCGCCTCGGCCAACAACAAGGGTCACCCGCAGGTGACCGGCATGGAGAAATTCGCCGAGCTGGTGAAGGAAAAGAGCGGCGGCAAGATCGAGATCAAGCTCTTCCCGGGCGGCACGCTCGGCGGCGACGTGCAGACGATCTCGGCGCTGCAGGGCGGCGTGGTCGAAATGACGGTGCTGAACGCCGGCATCCTCGCCAACAACGTCAAGCAGTTCGGCGCCGTCGACCTGCCCTTCCTCTTCAACAGCGGCGAGGAAGCCGACAAGGTGATGGACGGCCCTTTCGGCGACAGCCTGATGAAGCTGCTGCCCGATACCGGCCTCGTCGGGCTCGGCTATTGGGAGCTCGGCTTCCGCAACTTGACCAACAACCGCCATCCGGTGACCAAGCTCGAGGACATCAAGGGCCTGAAGATCCGCACCATCCAGTCGCCGATCCCGCTCGAGCTCTTCAACACGCTCGGCGCCAATGCCGTGCCGCTGCCCTACACCGAACTCTATACGGCGCTCGAGACCGGCACGGTCGACGGCCAGGAGAACCCGGCGGCCAACATCCTCAACGCCAAGTTCTACGAGGTGCAGAAGTACATGACGCTGACGCGTCACCAGTACAACCCGCAGATCGTGCTCGTCAGCAAGAAGTTCTGGGATGGGCTGAACGACGAGGAAAAGGCCGTGCTTCAAGCGGCCGCCACCGAGGCGCGCGACTTCCAGCGCAAGGTTTCGCGCGAGAAGGATGCCGAGGCGCTCGCGGAAATCAAGAAGACCGGCATGGAGGTGAGCGAACTCAGCCCCGAGGAAACGCAGAAGCTGCGCGACGCCGTCAAGCCGGTGGTCGAGAAGTTCAAGGCCGAGATCGGCAGTGAGACGGTCGAGGCGCTGTTCAAGGAGATCGGCGCCGCACGCGGCCAGTAACGGCCGGCCAATCCTCCGGTCCGCCCGATCCCAAGCGGCGGACCGGAAGACCCACGCGACGGACGGACAAAGTGAGAGCGGAAAGCATGACCGAGACGCTTGTAAGACCCTTGAAGGCCGGGCTGATCGGCGCCGGCATCCAGGCCTCGCTGACCCCGGCGATGCACATGGCCGAGGGTGCCGCCCAGGGGCTCAGCTATCACTACGAGCTGATCGACCTGCAGGCGCTCGGCGCCACGGAGGACGACCTGCCGCGTCTCATCGCCGAAGCGGAAGCCCGCGGGCTTGCCGGCCTCAACATCACCCATCCCTGCAAGCAGGCGGTGATCGTCCATCTCGACGAGCTCGCCCCCGACGCCCGCCGGCTCGGCGCCGTCAACACCGTGGTGCTCAAGGGCGGCCGGCGCTATGGCCACAACACCGACTGGTGGGGCTTTGCCGAGGCATTCCGGCGCGGCCTCCCCGACGCGGACCTCTCCTCCGCCGTCCAGCTCGGCGCCGGCGGCGCTGGCGTCGCGACGGCCTATGCGGCGCTGTCGCTCGGCTTGCGGCAGCTTACCGTCTTCGACCGCGAGCCGGAACGGGCCGAAGCACTCGCCGACATGCTCTCGCCGCTCTTCCCCGAGGCGGAGATCGCGGCAGGCGCCGATCTCGCCGCGGCGATGGCCGAGGCGGCCGGGCTGATCCATGCGACGCCGACCGGCATGGCGAAATATCCGGGGCTGCCGCTCGATGCTGCGCTGCTTGAGTCCGGCCACTGGGTCGCCGAGATCGTCTATTTCCCGCTGGAAACGGCGCTGCTGAAGGAAGCCAGGCGCCGCGGCTGCCGCACGCTCGACGGCGGCGGCATGGCCGTGTTCCAGGCCGTCGGCGCCTTCCGGCTGTTCACCGGGCTTGAGCCGGATGCGGCGCGGATGCTCGAGCATTTCCGGGCGATGACGGGGTGAGGGTTTCGGGGGCTGTGGCGCGAGGAGCATCTACTGAACTGCCGGGCGACACCCCCCTCTGCCCTGCCGGGCATCTCCCCCGCAAGGGTGGAGATGGGCAGGAGGCACCGCCGTCGGCCACGGCAACGCGGCAAGGAGGTTGGCGCCGTCGATGAGAGGAGCGGGGCGCCTGCATCTAGTCGATCTCCCCCTTGCGGGGGAGATGCCCGGCAGGGCACAGGGGGGTGTCGCCCGCCTCCCATTTTTCGCATTTCGATTCTAACCGCGAGGACAGGACGATGAAGACCTCGATAGCGACAGTTTCCTTAAGCGGCGACCTCAGCGACAAGCTGCGCGCCATCGCCAAGGCCGGCTTCGACGGCGTCGAGATTTTCGAGAACGACTTCCTCGCCTTCGACGAGAGCCCGCGCGAGGTCGGCCGGATGGTGCGCGACTTCGGCCTGGAGATCAGCCTGTTCCAGCCCTTCCGCGACTTCGAGGGCATGCCGGAACCGCTCAGAACCCGCACCTTCGACCGCGCCGAGCGCAAGTTCGACCTGATGCAGGAGCTCGGCACCGACCTCGTGCTCGTCTGCTCCAACGTCTCGCCGGCCGCACTCGGCGGCATCGACCGAGCCGCGGCCGATTTCCGCGAGCTTGGCGAGCGCGCCGCCAGACGCGGTTTGCGCGTCGGCTACGAGGCGCTCGCCTGGGGCCGCCACATCCATGATCACCGCGACGCCTGGGAGATCGTCCGGCGGGCCGATCATCCGAATATCGGGCTGATCCTCGACAGCTTCCACACCCTGTCGCGCAAGATCGAGGTTAATTCGATCCGCTCGATTCCCAAGGAAAAGATCTTCATCGTCCAGCTTGCCGATGCGCCGCTGATCGACATGGATCTTCTCTACTGGAGCCGGCACTTCCGCAACATGCCCGGCGAAGGCGACCTGCCGGTGACCGAGTTTACCCGCGCGGTGGCGGCGACCGGCTATGACGGCTATCTGTCGCTGGAAATCTTCAACGACCAGTTTCGCGGCGGCAACGCCAATGCGATCGCCGTCGACGGCTACCGCTCGCTGATCTATCTCGGCGACCAGGTGAAGCGCGCCGAGCCGGATATCCGGCTGCCGGTCCCGGACATGCCGCCGCGCGTCGACGTGAAGGGCGTCGCCTTCGTCGAGTTCACCGCTTCCGAAGAGGAGGCGGGCGAGCTCGAAGCGCTGATCCGCACATTCGGCTTCCGGAAGGCGGCGCGGCACCGGACGAAACAGGTGCTGGTCTACCGCCAGGGCGCCGTCAACCTGGTGATCAACACCGAGCGCGAGGGTTTTGCCAACGCCTCCTATCTGGTGCACGGCACCTCGGCCTATGCCTTCGGCCTTTCGGTCGACGATGCCGCGGCGACCGCCGAACGCGCCCGCGCCCTCGGCGCCGAGCCCTTCGAGCAGGCCGTCGGGCCGGGCGAGCTCAAGGTGCCGGCGATCCGCGGCGTCGGCGGCGGCCTGATCTATTTCCTCGACGACAAATCCGAGCTCGCGAAAATCTGGGAGATCGAATTCGAGCCGGTGACCGACGGCGCCCCGGCGGCGCCGGCCGGCCTCACCGTGATCGACCACGTCGCCCAGACCGTCAAATACGAGGAATTGCTGACCTGGCTACTGTTCTACACCTCGTTGCTCGACACCAAGAAGACGCCGATGGTCGACATCATCGATCCGGCCGGGATCGTCCGCAGCCAAGTGGTCGAAAACAACGCCGGCACGCTGCGCCTGACGCTGAACGGCGCCGAGAACCGCAACACGCTCGCCGGCCGCTTCATCGCCGAAACCTTCGGCTCCGGCGTCCAGCACCTCGCCTTCGCCACCGACGACATCTTCGCGACTGCTCAGGCCCTGCGCGCCAACGGCTTCAAGTCCCTGCCGATCTCGCCCAACTACTATGACGACGTCGAGGCCCGCTTCGGCCTCGATGCCGAGTTGGTCGAGCGGCTGAAGGCCGAAAACATCCTCTACGACCGCGACGACCACGGCGAGTTCTTCCAGCTCTACAGCCCCACCTATGGCGAAGGCTTCTTCTTCGAAATCATCGAACGGAGGGGTTATCGCGGCTACGGTGCGGCAAATGCGATCTTCAGGATTGCGGCGCTGAAGAAGTATTTGAGGCCTGAGGGGTTGCCGAAGGTTTGAGGGTGGTGGCGGGGCGGAAGCGGACATGACGGTTCAGGCTTTTGTTTCCCCATTGTCAGAAGCCCCGATCTTTCGACATGCGCCTGCCCCGGTGGCAGTATCTGGACACAAGCGGACGCTGCTTCCGTCAAAACTCCCCGGGGCAGCCGTTCAGCGTCGCTGCGCCACAGAAACCGCAGAAAATTGCTCGTTGTCGGCGCCCCGACTGAACACATTTCCCGGGTATTTCTGATCAACTCCCGCTCGTTACGACGTACTCACCATTGGCGGCAGCCCGCTCGTTTCCAGCCGCGACTCCTGCGAGCCGATCGACATCCTATTGCCGCGCCAGTCGGCGCTGCCCGCGAGCCAGCTCCGGACCCAGATGATCGGCAGCAGCAGGTCGCGGGTGAAAATGGCGACGAGCGACCAGCGGGAGAGATGCCATTTCTTCCAATGGACGAGCAAAATTTCCGGCAGGTAGGCGGCAATTGCGACAAGAGCCGCGACGGCGAGCACGCTGTGACCCGCAGCGATGGCGACGAACGTCGACAGCAGGAGCGGCGGCACGACGCCGGCCAGAATCTCCGGGCCGAAGAACTGGGGAAAGGTGACGCGCCGCAGCCGCGCCCAGCGACACTGCCGCGCCCAGACCTCCCGGAACGTCCGCGTGCCGAGCGGCTGGTCGAACGGCGCGGAAACGAGGTGCACCTTCAGGCCGAGGCTTCTCACCAGTTTCGTCGCGGCCGCATCCTCGGCGATCTCCGCCGCCAGAGCCTGGATGCCGCCGTTGGCATCCAGCATGCTCTTGCGCCAGAGCATGCTTTTGCCCTGCGCAAAGCCGAAGCCGAGGGCTTCGCCGGCATATTGCCAGCGGGCCTGATGGGCGTTGAGGAAGGCGCATTCGACCTCCGCCCAGAATCCATTCGGGCGCGACCCGAGCGGCGTCGAGCAGACGAGCCCGGACTCGCGTCCCCACGCTGCCATCAGCCGAATAAGGTAATCGGCCGGCATCAGCACGTTCGAGTCGGCGAGCACCACCCATTCATGCGCGGCCGCATTCCAGCCCTTTACGCAGTTGTTGAGCTTCGGATTGGCGCTGATCCGGTCGTCGCCGATGAGGATCGCCGCGGGAATGCCCGGGTGGCGCCGGCGCGCGGCCTCGATCAGCGGAATCAACGGATCCTTGGCATCGGCGACGCAGAAGATGACTTCGTATTCCGGCCAATCCAGGCGAAACGCGCTTTCAAGCGTTTCCCGGGAAAATTCTTCGATTCCGCAGAGCGGGATGACGAGGGAGACCGGCGGTCGATAGGTCGTCCGCGGCTGCGGGCCGAGACGCGGCCAGATCCGCCAGCCCGCTATCATCAGGCTCAACAGATTGATGGCCAGGAAAAAACCGGCGACGAACAAGATGAGCATCATTTACCCGGGCAACGAACCGCGATTCCGACGAAGTTGAATTCCGGATAAACATCACCGCAAGATGACAGGCGGATGACAGCGGACGATTCTTCTGGAGGACTGCAGCACCCCCCTCTGGCCTGCCGGCCTCCACACAAGGGGAAGATCGGCGCGCGGCTAGCCGCCCGTTCCAAACCAAAACGCTTCTGCGCGTGGAACGCTCGGGTCGAGATGCTGAGCGCGCCACCACACCCAATCTCCCTCCTTTGGGGGAGATGGCCGGCAGGCCAGAGGGGCTGGCGCGGCCCAGCCTGTGCACATCCGCTGCGGTCCGGCCAGGCCTCCCCTGCGATCCTCATTCCTGTGCTTATCACAGGGCGCGGCACTCCCTCTTTCCATAGACGTCCAAGGACCGCTGCCGCATCGGTCGCCCGATTGAACAAATCCCCTGCCCGATTGGTTATACGGCTGCGCGGTGCGCCTTTTTGAGCGCGCCCGACGTCCGCTGCCTGTTCCCTGCCCGAATGGCACCGCGGCAAGATCGCGAAGAAAATGCCGATGGATTTCGTCGAGACCATCAATGCCACCGCAGCGTGGCTCCAGCGGTTCGTGCTCAACGAATGGACACTTTATCAGTGCGCCGTGATCGTCGTCGGCTATGTCGCTTGCGGCCTGCTCGCCAAGCGCCTGGAGCCGGCGCTCGAAGCCCGCGCCCGGATGATCAGGGGAAATCCGGACCTGCTGCGCGTCATCATCGCCTTCATGCGGCGGCTCAAATGGCTGTTCCTGATCGTCTGGCTGTGGATCGCCGACGTCGTGCTGTCGCGCTACGGCTGGCCGTCCTACCGCTGGCTGGTGGGGACGGTGCTGACGCTGGTCGCCGCCTGGTTCATCATCGCCGTCTTGACCCGCATCATCCGCAACCAGACGCTGGCGCGCGTCGTCGCCGTCCTCGGCTGGCTCTACTTCGCGCTTTACGCGCTCGGGCTGGATCGCCCGGTGCTGACGGCGCTCGACAATGCCGCCGTCAATCTCGGTGCCGTTCGCCTTTCGCTGCTGCTCGTACTGAAGGCGATCGTGCTCTCCGCCGCAATGATCTGGCTCGCCGTTCTCACCGGCAACATGTCGTCGAATTGGATCCAGAAATCCGCCGACCTGACGCCGTCGCTGAAGGTGCTGATCAGCAAGCTGATCAAGATCGGGCTCATCGTCCTTGCCGGCACGATCGCGCTGTCGGCGACCGGCATTGATCTGACGGCGCTCACCGTCTTTTCGGGCGCCGTCGGCGTCGGCATCGGCTTCGGCCTGCAGAAGGTGGTGTCGAACTTCATCTCCGGGATCATCATCCTGCTCGACAAGTCGATCAAGCCGGGCGACACAATCACGCTTGGGGAAACCTTCGGCTCGATCCGCGACCTGCGCTCCCGCTTCGTCTCCGTCATCACCCGCGACGGCAAGGAGTACCTGATCCCGAACGAGGACTTCATCTCCAAGCAGGTGGTGAACTGGTCGTTTTCCAGCGACTATGTCCGCATCGACGTGACCTTCGAAACGTCGCCGAAGAGCGATCCGCACGAGGTCGCCCGGCTTGCGATCGAAACCGCCAAGAGCGTTCCGCGGGTCGCCAGCGTCTATGCCGAGCCGGTCTGCTGGATGACCGGTTTCGGCGGCTCGTCGCTTACCTTCAAGCTCAGATTCTGGATTTCCGATCCGGCGAACGGGCTCACGAACATCCGCGGCCAGGTGTTCATGGCGCTCTGGGACGCCTTCCAGGCAGCCGGCATTGCGACGCCTGACCCGCGCGAGATCATCATGAAGACGCCGGTCGATATCACCGGCGCAGAAGAGCCGACAGCTCGCGAAACAGCCGCTCGTCCTCGCACTGTGCCACGTTGAAGCGCAGAAAATTGCCGGCCGTCTGCGCCTGGCTGAAGACATTGCCGGGGGCGAGCACGATGTTTCTGGCAAGCGCCCTTCTGGCGACGTCCGCGGCGTCGACGCCGTCCGGCAGCCGGCACCAGACGAACATGCCCGCCTGCGGCTCGATCCAGGGCTCAATGCCGATCGCCCGGAGCTTTCCGATCGTCTCGGCCATTGCCCGCGACAATCGCTGCCGCACCGTCTCCATATGCTTGCGATAGCTGCCGTCCTTCAACAGCGTCAGCACCAGCTCGGCGGAAAATCCGGGACCGCCGAAACTGGTGGCGATCTTCAGGTCGGCGAGCGGCTCGATCCATTGGCGGGGCGCGACGATGAAGCCGCAGCGCACCGCCGCCGACAGCGACTTCGAAAAGCTGCCGATATGCACCATCCGCTCGAGCCCGTCGAAGGCGGCAAGCCGCGGCGCCGGCGCCTCTTCGAAATCGGCAAAAATGTCGTCCTCGACGATCGTCAGCCCCGCCTGGTCGGCGAGCTTCAAGAGGCGGTGGGCGATAAGCGGCGAGAGCGTCGCGCCGGTCGGATTGTGGAGGGCGGAATTGGTGATGTAGAGTCGCGGCCGGTGTTCTTCGAGCGCAGCGGCAAAGCGCTCGATGTCCGGCCCGGCCGGCGTATAGGGAATGCCGACGATTTTTGCCTGATGCGCCCGGAGCAGCGCATGAAAGTTGAAGTAGCACGGATCGTCGACGAGCACGGTTTCGCCCGGCTCGACGAGGAAGCGGCAGAGGAGGTCAATCGCCTGGGTGCCGGACTCCGTCAGCATGATCTGCTCCGGCGAGGCTTCGATGCCGTGCTGCGCCAGACGGCGGGCAAGGAGCGCGCGGAGCGGCAAGAGCCCGAACGGCGGGCCGTAGTCGACGAGCGTCGAGGCACTTGCCCGCGCGACCGACCGCAAACCCCGGCGCAGCCCCTCTTCCGGCATCCATTCGGCCGGCAGCCAGCCGCAGCCGGGCTTCAACACATTGCCGTCCGCCTCGAGCGCCTGCCGCGAGATCCACAGGGGATCGACCTCGCGCTCCACCCGCGGGCCGAGTTCGGCAAGCGACAAGGGGGCTAGCGGCGCGGCGACGAAGAAACCGGAGCCCGGCCGCGATCGGATCAGCCCCTCGGCCGCCAGCCGCTCATAGGCCTCGACCACGGTCGACTTGGAAACTTTCAAGCTCGTCGCGAAGGCACGGATCGACGGCAGCCGGGCGCCGGGTGTCAGGCTGCGCCCGGCAATTCGGTTCCTGATCGTCGCCATCACTCTTTCGATCAGCGTCTCGCCGTCGGCGTCGACAGTCTGCGGCCTCATCCGTACCGGTTCCTCATGCATGACAGTTTTGCAGAACTGTACTCCACCGTCTCTGGAAGAGCCAGCCGCCTCAACCGATAGAGATGGCGCCGATAGGGGTGAAGGGAGCATGGCATGGACAGGATCACGAGCGGCTGGATGAACGGCATGGCCGGCGTATTGATTTTCTCGGGCTCGCTGCCGGCGACGCGGATCGCGGTGATGGACTTCGATCCGGTCTTCTTGACCGTGGCCCGCGCGACGATCGCCGGGCTGCTCGCCTTCGGCCTGCTCGTCGCCTTCCGCGAAAGGCGGCCCGAGCGCGGCGATCTGCTGCCGCTGGGCATCGTCTCGCTCGGCGTCGTCGTCGGCTTCCCGCTGCTGACGGCGCTGGCGCTCCGGCACGTGACCTCCGCCCACTCGATCGTGTTCGTCGGGCTGCTGCCGCTCGCCACCGCGATCTTCGGCGTGCTGCGCGGCGGCGAGCGGCCGCGTCCGGCCTTCTGGCTGTTTTCCGGGCTCGGCAGCGCCATCGTCGTCGGCTTTGCGTTGCGCCAGGGGTTTTCCGCCTCGCCGCTCGGCGACCTGCTGATGCTTGCCGCCATTCTCGCCTGCGGCCTCGGCTATGCCGAAGGGGCGAAGCTGTCACGCAAGCTCGGCGGCTGGCAGGTCATTTCCTGGGCGCTTGTGCTGTCGTTGCCCGTGATGGTCGGGCTGGCGCTCGCCACCATGCCGGCAGACTTCGGGAACTTGCGCGCCGCCTCCTGGCTCGGCCTCGGCTATGTCTCCGTCTTCTCAATGCTGGTCGGCTTCATCTTCTGGTATCGCGGCCTCGCCCAGGGCGGCATCGTCGCCGTCGGCCAGTTGCAATTGCTGCAGCCCTTCTTCGGGCTCGCCTTGGCGGCGACCCTGCTCGGCGAGACGGTGAGCTGGACGATGCTTGCCGCCACACTGGCGATCGTCGCCTGTGTTGCCGGCGCGAAGAAGTTCGCGAGCTAGCCGCGGTTGCGGGCGCGCCGCCCCGACCATCTCCCTAAAGCTGTGTCCCTGCCCGAGGGTGGTCGATGTTAGTATCGGCACAAGGGGAACTTCCAGGCGGGCGGTGCGTTGGGGCAGATGGCAAAACGCGTCCGGCCTCGGACGATTGGGGGAGGCACTCACCGGTGAACAGGCATCTTCTCGTCGCAGCCATGCTGTCGCTTCTTGCGGGCACGGTTCAGGCCGATGAATCGGCCTTTCTCGGGTCGCTGGAGGGGCAATGGACCGGGGGCGGCATGGTCAGGGTTCGCGTCGACAGGACGCCGATCAACGTCTCCTGCAACTTCGATTCGCAAGCGAGCGAGGCCGCGCTGTCGATGCGGGGCACCTGTCGCGGCCTGATCGTCGTCTCGCGCTCGATCGGCGCCGACCTTCAGTTTACAGGTGTCAACTACAGCGGCACCTATGTCGGGCCGAGCGGCCGCAAATCAACGCTCACCGGCAAGCGCCGCGGCAGCGCCATCAACCTCACTATCCATTGGGCGCGGGAGGTAAACGGCGACCGCCGCGCCAACCTGACGCTGCAGAAGGTGGGCGAGAACGGCATGAAGCTCGTGACCGTCGACGTCGATCCGCGATCTGGCAATCGGGTGGTCACCAGCGAAATCAATCTGCAGCGAAAGTAGCCGGCGCTTTACGCGAGGCGTCAGATCACGCCCCAGCCGCGATAGCGTCCCCTGCCGGTGATCTCGCGCACTCCGAGCTCGCGCACCAGATTGAGCGCGCCGCGCTGGGTGACGCCGAGATGCCGGGCGATCATCGCCGTCGAGACGACCGGCCGGGAAAGGACGAGATCGATCAGCCCGGGGAGGTTGCTGTTGGAGCGCCTGTCCTTGATCCGCATCTCCATCTGCGTCCTGGCGAGCGACAGCCGGTCGAGCTCCTTGAGGCCGAGATCGGCCGTCATCGCCATAGCCTCGAGAAAGGCATTGAGGCGCGTCAGCCGGTCCTTCGAGCGGCGCCGCTCGTGGCGGATCGTCTTCAGCCCGGTGTTGAAGGCAAGCACGTGCGAGGCGACCTTGCCGCGCGAGCGAAGATAGGCGCCGACGAGCAGCGCGCCGAGCCAATGCTGGCGGCGCAGCGGCTCGATCCTTTCCCAGGCGTCGAAGAGCACCGCGGCGCCGAGGCAGGCGGGCAAGGGGTCGGCGGCGGCGAGGATCTTCCGCCACGCATCGAGCCGCGCCGTCTCGTCCCAATCCTCATCGAAGAGCAGGCCGAGCTGGCCTCGAGGCTCAGCCGCCCGCTGCGGGGACAATGCGGGACCGCCTTCGGCTAGGCTGCCGGAGTGAAATTCGAGGAGCCGCTGCGACCGGGCAATGGCCGCGTCGAGCTCGGCGAATTCGCCGGCGAGCGGGTTGTCGTCGGCATCGTCCGCCGCTTCCGATGCCCCGTCGGGGCTCGGCCGGGCATCCCGTGCGATTGCTTCATTCGCGGCGGCAGCGCCCTGGTCTCCCCTCAGCGCATTCATCCCCGGCAAGGTCAACGCCCAGCCGGGCTCGGCCAGTTCCAGGCGGCGCCGGGCCCGCAACACGCCATGGGCGATCGTCAATTCGTGAGAAGGCGCTCGCGCATCCATGTGCGAATCGTGTAATACGAGATCCTCGACATGGACGAGTTCGCCTGCTACCCAGAGAGCCGCCGCCGCGTCGAAGAACTGTCCGCGTTCGCGAAACCCCTCGGCAATGGCATGGCGGGCGGCGCGTTCATCGAGCCGGGCAAGCCCGTCCTCCGCGGCGATCAGGCCCGGAAGCAGCGCTGGATGAAGCGGATCGGGTGTTTCATATCTCATTAAAAAGACGTAGCCTTTTGCTGAAACGGAAGCTAACACGAGTTTTTGTTCCGTCACAGGGTGAGGCAACGTTGCCCACTGGAATTTTGCCGGTCGGCACCGCCAGCTAGCCAAACGACTAATCACCGGCCACGCGGCGGCAAACACCGGCCGCCGATCGAGTTGACAGCTGTCAACAGCTTCCGACTCGGATCAAGGCAAACCTGTTCCGACGTGAGACGCGGCGCACCGCCAAGGCATTCTTCGCAGGTCCCGGCCCTCCTCCCTAGAGTTGACAGCTGTCAACTCCGTGCCCGACCGGTGTCGGCGGCATGCCCCTGCCCCGGTCCCTCGTTCGGACTTGCGTCGCCAACTGTCGGCCTCAAGCCCGCATCTTGCCAGTGGTCGACAATTCCTGCTTTAAGACGCGCGGGGCAAGTTCCAGCGGTACGCACTTTCCGCAGGCACAGACACGAAAGAAGCGGCATTCATGACAAGCGTTCTGGCAGCAAGCGGCGGCGTCAAGCAGGTGATCTGCATCAGTTGGGGCACCAAATACGGCCCTCCCTTCATCAACCGGCTCTATGCCATGGTGGCGCGCAACATCACCCCGCCCTTCACCTTCACCTGCTTCACCGACAGCCGCGACAACCTGCGGCCGGAAATTCTCTGCGAAGACCTGCCGCCGCTCGATGTCGAGATGCCGAAGAACACCAAAGGCATCTGGCCGAAGGCGCGTCTCTGGGGACCGAAGCTCGGCAGCCTCAAAGGGCCGGTGCTGTTCCTTGACCTCGACGTGGTGATCGTCGGCTCGCTCGACAGCTTCTTCGAGGTCGGCGGACCGGATGACGTCGTCCTGGCAGTCAACCAGACGACGCCTTTCGAACGGCTCGGCCAGACGTCGGTGTTCCGCTTCCCGGTCGGCAAGCTCGTGCCGTTGCAGGAGAAATTCCGGGCCGATCCGCAAGGGGTGGCGGACGAATATCGGTTCGAACAGCGCTTCGTGACGCGCAACGCCCCAGGCGGGGCAAAATTCTTCCCGCGCCGGCATGTTCTGCATTTCCGCCAGGATTGCCGCTGGCCGTTTCCGCTGAACTATTATCTCGCCCCGCGCCTTCCCGCCGACGCCCGGATCGTCCTCTTCCCGCGCGGGCTGTTGCCGCAGCACGCGATCGACGGCCAGTTCGGCTACAAGGGCCGCGCCTCCACGCCGCTCGGCCACGTCTGTGGTCTGTTTTCTCCCGAGCGAAGGGAAAGAAACCCGTTCCGCTATCTGCGCCACTATATTCGACCGACCCAGTGGGTGGCCGAACACTGGCGCGAGTGATTGCCGGGCGGAGTTGACAGCTGTCAACAGGGTTTGAAGTTCGGCGCTGCTTGACCATAGCGAGAAGGAAAGCGATGTGCCGCTCAATAGGCTGGTTATCTATGCCAAAGATGTCGAAGAAACAGCCCGCTTTTACGAGAAGCACTTTGGCTTCGAGGTAAGCCGTCGGCCTGGCGACCGAATCGTAGAACTGTGCTCCCGGGACGGCGGCGCAAATCTCCTGCTGCATCCGGCAGCAAAAGGGCAGCGCGGCGGTCGATCGGCTATCAAGCTCGTCTTCGACGCGGAGAATGTCGAGGCCTTCTGCCGGCGATCCGCGGCATTGGGACTTGAGTTCGGCCCCATACACCAAGCTGACGGCTATCAATTCGCCAATGCCAAAGACCCCGACGAAAACTTCGATCTCGGTCTCACGTCGCGCCTTCCGCAAGACGGATCGAAAACACGTCCACGTGTATCGACAGGCGGCCGACTCCGAGGGGTGAGTGACCAACGTGAATCCAAGTAGCGGAAACGATTGGCGAGTTAGCTTCCGTGTGGCGAGTAGCGAAGCCTTTCTGTCAATGCGTTACGATAACCGCAATTTCGTTAAGAACAGGTTGTCGGATCACCAACGACGATTCCGGTTGCGCGGAGGCTCCGACACCTGCAACGGCAAAACAATGCCGTCAGGGCACCGCGCACGAAGTGGCGCGGCTTCCCAAGTCTTCCAAACAACGAGCTTGCCTGTCCTGTCCTCTCATCCGGCGCTAGCTGGCCATCGTCGCACTCGCCCTGCTTGCCTGGGACAGGGCGCCGATCATCGGTGCCAACGAAAAGGTCTGCTGCCTTGCGCGTCGGGTGAGATCCCTGAGATAGCCGCCCGGTGAGTTGATCCGATCGGCTCTTTCGAGAATGCAGGCCATGACGGTCGCGGCATTCTCGTAGCCGAGCACCGAGCAGGCATCCTCATAGGCGTCGGCGCTCACCTCGAGCATGGTGCGGACCACGATCGCCGCGGTAATCAGGTCTTTCCAGTTCGCCACGCGGCCGGATGGCGCATAGTCGGCAATTTGCGGGCAGGCCTGAAGAACCGCTGGCAGGGGGATTTGGCGGGAAAGCCGTTCGACAGGGGCGGTGGGTGGAACGAGGCTGGCCGGCAGTCGGGGAGAGGCCTCATCTCGCCGCCGCTGTTCCGGTTTTCTCGTCCGCCCATCGCTTTCCGTTCGGCGGGCGTCGGCGGTAAAGCTGATCTCCCGGCCTTTTCCCATGCCCGGTTCAGATTCAAATTGGGAATCTGGATCTGAATTCTGTTTGTGCCATCCATTCTGGTGATCATTGGCGGCCGTTTTTTGCGAATTCAGCAATATTTCCAATCGATTGGTCAGATCGTCGCGGAGTTTTGCGAGTTTTTCGAGGATGGCTTCGACGACTCCGGCGGGAGCCTTGCGCGGCAGGCCGGTGATCAGGTGCTGAATCTCGGACTCGAGTGCGTCCAGATCAGCGTCAGGACCGATCTCGCGGCTGAGTTCGAGCAGCTTGGTTATGTCGCGCCGGCAGAGGCTCAGGCGCTCACGAACGAGCCGGAGATGCTGCTGTTCGGCGGCAAGCTTGGCCGCGGCGGCCTTGAATTCTTCGGCCCGGGCAAGCAGCGGTGCGAGGTCGAAACCGAAGGCTTCGCCGATCGCGCCATTGCGGTTCTTGCGGGCGTAGCGCTTGCCGTTCGGGCTGTCGCGCCGGACGATCAGCCCGGCTTCGACTAGGCAGGCGAGATGCCGGCGGAGCGTCGTACCGGCCATGCCGTGGGCGCGGAGCGAAAGCTGCGCATTCGAGGGAAACACGACCAAGCCGTTTTCGCTCGATAGTTCGGCACCGGGAGAGAAGCTCAAGAGAGCATTGAGCACGGCAAGCGATCGATCCGAGATGCCGATCTCGGCCTTCGCCTCACAAACCGTGCGAAACAATTTCCATTTGTCGACCGACTGCTTCGGCGGAATATCGCCAGCAGCGATCTGCCTTGCGAGCATGCCAAGCGTCATCGCCCGGCGCCCGAAAGGCGTCGTCACATTCCCACGCTCCATTTTTCTTCACCTTTTCCAAGGCAAAAGAAAACCGTTCGCCGAAACGACGTCAAAAATGCTTGACACTGATTCGCGGAAATGGGAATCTCTAGTTGCTACACGAGAGAAGGGTTTCCGCAGCGCTAGTCGTTCGGAAGCCTTTTTCTTTTGCTCTGCTTAATCTCCTGTTTCCTGTTGGTATTCGAGGTAGAGAGCATCGAGCCTCTGCCTCACGAATTCTGCGAAGCCCGGCGCCGCCTTCTTGCTGAAAGCAAGCGTCGTTTCCGTATCGGTATCGCGGATGCGCACCGGACGCGTCCGGTCGGGAGCCAGCCAGGCTTCGGACCGAGCCCGCGTCCTGGTTTCGGCGAGCAACGCGAAGAGCTTTTCGAAGCGCCGGTCGCTGTCCATTTCCGTGAACACGCTTTGGCGAATGTGTGAGAGCGCCTTGGCGCGCCGTCCGCTGTTTTCAAGCCGATCGGCCAGTTCCATCCAGCGCCGCCGCCCGAAGGAGGGTGCGGCACCGATCGCCTCGATGATCTCCACCGGCAGGCGCCGCACGACGGTGATCATCTTCGACAGCGCCGCCTTGTCGACGCCGATCGCTGACATGATGGTCTCCCGCGAAAAGCCGCGGTCCTCGAGCCTGGCCGCAAACAGCGACCGCTCGATGAAGGAGAGGTCCGTGCGGGCGTTGTTCTCCTGCCCTTGCGAAATGACGAGCTGCTCGTCGCTCAGCGCGCGAATGACGGCTTTCACCTTGCCGCCGATTTCGCGCAGCGCCGCCAGGCGCCGGTGGCCATAGGCGACCTGATAGCGGTTTTCCGCCTCCGGGTGCGGCCGCACCAGGATCGGCACCTGTTGTCCATGGTCGCGGATCTGCTCGACCAGCGCGGCCTGCACTTCCGGCGTGACGCCCAGCCGGTCGACGACGAAGGAGGCGTCGATCAGGTCCGGATCGAGCTCGACGATCGCGTGACCCTGCGCCAGCTGGCGCTCCAGCTCCTCGGCCCGCTCGACCTTCTGGGTGATGTTGGTGAGCGACCTCGTGATGCCGCCGACCAGCGCATTGGTTCTCTTCCCCGGCGCAAGCCCGGCCATCGGTCGCTCGACCGCCGGCCGTTCCGCGTCGAGCGGAGCGGCCGGGCTGTCGGAGATGCCGATCAGGTTCTTGCGGGCCATCGATTACTTCCTTCCCCAGACGCTGCGGATCATCTCTTCGATCTCCGCATTGACGAGCGAAAGGGAATCCATCGCCCGGTCATAGGTACCGCGAATGAATTGCGACCGCTCGACCTCGTAAAGCGTCTGCTTCGTAACGCCGGCGTCGGAGATCGCGGTCGACTTCACCATGGCATTCTGCAGCATACGGTTGCCGAAGATCGCCCGCATGAAGCCGGTCATCTGGCTCTGCGGACCGTCATTAGGCTCGAAACGGGTGACGAGATAGCGCATCCAATCATAGCTGGTGCGGCCGCCCGCCTTCTCGACGACCGCCATGAGTTCGCTGGTCATCGACAGGAACTGGGACATCGACATGACGTCGAGCATTTGCGGGTGCACGGTTATGAGGACGGAGGTTGCGGCGCAGAGCGCCGACATCGTCAGGAAGCCGAGCTGCGGCGGGCAATCGATGACGACGACATCGTAGAAGCTCTCGATTTCCGTCAGCACCTCGCCGATCCGCGCGAAAAACAGCGTCTCGGCGGAGCCGCCGATCATCGCCTTCGGGGTTTCGTGCTCGAACTCCATCAATTCGAGATTGCCGGGGATCAGATGCAGATTGGTCGTATAGGTCGAGCGCACCACCTCGGCGATCGGGCGAGGGGCCTCGTAGCGGATGGCGCCATAAAGCGTCTCGGCTTCGCCGACGTCGAGTTCGGGCTGGTGGCCGAAGAGTGCGGAAAGCGATGCCTGCGGGTCGAGATCGATCGCCAGCACGCGATAGCCGCGCAGCGCCAGATATTGCGACAGATGCGCCGACGTCGTCGTCTTGCCCGAGCCGCCCTTGAAATTCATCACCGAGATGACCTGGAGCTTTTCGCCCGGCCGCCGGTGCGGAATGTATTTGCCCGTCTTGCTGCCCTCGTCGAGGACGCGGCGGATCCGCTCGATATCCTCGACCGCATACATGCGCCGGCCGTTTGACAGCGGCTGCGGGCCGTGCCCTTCTGAGGCGATCTGGCGCAGGTAGCCTTCACCGATTCCGATGAAGGCGGCGGCCTCCGCCGGGCTGAAGAGCCGCATCGACTTCTGTGCCGTCGGAGAGAAGATCTTCCTTTGATGTTCCTGCAGCTGATGAGCGAGTTCCTGAGCGTCGGCCGCCAGCAAGGAGGGCAAGTGCTCCTGCTCGTCGACACTCTGGACTCTCGGCTGCAACATGATGATCTCCGAAAACTGCGCAAAATTCGGCAATAAGAGCGAATCTGCGCAGATATACTATGCGCCGATTCGTTGCCGAATGACAAACGCTTAGCACATGGCCGCTTTTTGCTGTGCGGCCGGCTGTTTTCACCAATCTCGTCGGTCAAGTTGTCCGCGGACAACGTTGCCTTACTCTTACTAGGTCATCGCGCCGCATGCGCGAAGCCCGGTGGAAAATCGCCAGGCCGAGGCTGTCGCCGGCGGCGGAAACGGCTAAGGTGCGGGACTGGTCATCAGCGAGGTTCCGGCTATTTCCAACGATCATCCTTCAGAAGACAGAGACCGCTCCGAGCAGTTGTCGCTGCACCAGAGGATCCTGAACGACGTCGAGGGGAATATCCTCTCGGGCCTCTGGCCGCCGGGACACCGGATACCGTTCGAGCACGAGCTGACGGAGCAATATGGCTGCTCGCGGATGACGGTGAACAAGGCGCTGAGCGACCTCGTCAAGCGCGGCCTGATCGAGCGCCGGCGCAAATCCGGCAGCTACGTCACCTTTCCGCATGTCCAATCGGCCGTCATGGAGATCCATGACGTCAGGCTCGAGGTTGAATCGCTCGGCCTCGACTATGCCTACCGTCTCGACGAGCGCGTGCTGCGCAAGGTGACGACCGGCGATGCGGCACGGATTGACCTGCCCGGCTCGGGCCGCCTCATCGACATTACCTGCCGGCATTTCGCCGGCGGACGGCCCTTCTGCCTCGAAGAGCGGCTGATCAATCTTGCGGCCGTTCCGGAGGCGGAAGCCGAGCCCTTCGATGCGGTCGCGCCGGGCTCGTGGCTGCTCGGCCAGATACCCTGGAGCACCGCCGAGCATCGCATCCGAGCGGTGGCGGCCGGCCGGCCGGCGGCCCAGGCGCTCGACATCGCGCCCGGCGCGCCCTGCCTGGTGATCGAGCGGCGCACCTGGAGCGGTGGCGCCCCCGTCACCAGTGTCAGGCTCACCTATCCCGGGGATCGGCACGAGCTCTTCGCCGAATTCGCTCCCGGCGCGAACGGTTAATGCATGTCGCCCAAAAGTGTGCAGCGGTTTTGGGATAACGACATGCACAAAAACAAAGACCTAAAGCGCGCCGCGTGAATAAGTTTGAACGCGACGCGCTTTAGTCACCGGCTGACACCCCCGGCCGCACTTATCAGAGACATGTTATCGGCCCCATCCGCGTCATCAGTTCGTCAACAGCAGAATTAAAAAACAACGTTGTTTCAAATAGATAAGCGTTACATCAAATTTCGCCTCCGGTTGCCTATCCGGTAAGGAGCTCCGCAACCGTCGTTCAATGTCGCCTCTGGCTTGGCGCTCTGTCGACCGCCAATGGCAAGCACGGCCCGGGTCCACAGCATTCACAACTGCTCCGGCTCGAGCACAGGCATCCCCCCGACGCCACCCGCCAAAAAAACAGCAATCTCTGGTACTTTGCCTCCGAGACGGGCATCCTATCTTCATAGAAGTGTCATCCTGGCAGAGGGAGGAACGCGGATGCGCTGCTTTACGGTACTCGGTCCTTCGCAGATCGGAAAATCCACGCTCGTGGAAAGGTTGGGCTCGCTGGAAGGCGAGCCGAAAAAGTCAGTTTCCCCTTACGGTCTATCCATCACTGAATTCGATTTTGGCGGCGACGCCTGGTGTGCTCTCGACGTGCCGGGAAACAACGAGGCGCTTGCCCATGCGCAGGATGCGCTGCTGGCGAGCGACGCCTGCGTTCTGTGCGTTTCGCCCGTGGTCGACGAGGCGGTGCTCGCCGCCCCGTATCTGAGGGCGATCGAGGCCTCGGGCACGCCCTGCATCCTCTTCGTCAACCGCATGGACGAGCCGCGCGGCCGGCTGCGCGACGTCGTCGCCGCGCTGCAGGACTATTGCAGCCGCCCGCTCGTGCTGCGGCAAATTCCGATCCGCGACGGCGACAAGATCATCGGCAGCTGCGATCTCATCTCGGAGCGCGCCTGGCGCTATCGTGAGGGGCAGACATCTTCGCTCTTCGAGTTGCCGGAGAACACGATCGAGCGCGAACACGAGGCGCGCGTCGAGCTGCTGGAGCATCTGTCCGAGTTCGACGACTGGCTGCTCGAGGAATTGATCGAGGACCGCGAGCCGGCGAGCGACACGATTTACGCGATCTCGACACGGGTCTTGACCGAGAACCGGATCATTCCGGTGCTGCTCGGTGCGGCGAGCCACAGCAACGGCATCATGCGGCTGATGAAGGCGCTACGCCACGAGGCGCCGCGCGCCGACGCGCTGCGCAAGCGCCTGGCCGCGGCCGCCCGCATCGACGAGGCGGCGCTGACGGCGGTCAGCTTCCACGCCTATCACCGGCAGAGCGTCGGCAAGACGGTGGTCGCCCGGGCGCTGCAGAACGGCGTCAAGCAGGGGGCGGTGCTCGGCGGCGCCGGGCTCGGCGCGCTCCACGACCCGGCGAGCGGCCGGGCGATGGCGAGCGGCATCACAGTCGCCGGCCAGATCTTCGCCGCGGTGAAATCGGATCACCTCACCGTTCCGGCCCTGTTGACCCCCCATACGACGGTCGCGCCGCCGGAATGGACGGCACCGCCGACGCCGATCCTCGAGCGGATCCTGGTGCCGGAAAGCGAGCGCGACGAGAACAAGCTTTCCGAAACGCTCGCGAAACTCGCCGAAACCGATCGCGGCCTGACCGTCACGCAGGAGGAGGGGACCGGCGCGCAGCTGGTCAGCGTTCAGGGGCCGGTGCACCTGCGCGATATCTGCCGCACGCTTTCGGATGTCTTCCATGTGGCAGTCAGCGAGCGGCCGCCGAGCCCGGTCTATCGGGAGACCATCTCGAAATCGGCTGAGGTTCATTACCGCCACCGCAAGCAAACGGGCGGCGCCGGCCAGTTCGCGGACGTCAAGCTCAGCGTTCATCCGAACGGACGCGGCGAGGGGTTCTCCTTTGCCGAAACCGTCAAGGGCGGTGCGGTGCCGAGGAATTTCATCCCGGCGGTCGAGGCCGGCGCCCGCGAGGCAATGGACAAGGGCCCGCTCGGCTTCAAGGCGATCGACGTCGGCGTACTTTTGACCGACGGCCAGCACCACTCCGTCGACAGCTCCGAATATGCCTTCCGCACGGCCGGCAAGCTCGGTGTCCGCCAGGCGCTTTCACAGGCCGGGGCGGTGCTGCTGCAGCCGATCTTCCGGGTGGAGATCCATGTGCCGTCGATCTATTCCGGCGCCCTCGTGCCGGTCGTCGCAACCCTCAAGGGCCAGGTGCTCGGCTTCGATCGCGACGAGGCGGCGAAGGGATGGGACATCTTCCGCGCGCTCATCCCCGGCAGCGCCTTCGAGGAACTGGCCCGGTCGCTCCGATCGGCGACGCAGGGCATCGGCTATTTCTCTAAGAGCTTCGATCACTTCGAGGAGCTCTACGGCAAGGAGGCGCAGGCGATCGTCCACGCGCATGGGACCCATGCGAACGAGCATTGAGGAGGCGGGGGGAGCGTCTAGCAATTTGCAACCCTCGCGCTTGAAATGCGTGCATGCGGTTGCGCCGATGAGAAGAACGGCAGTGACCGTCACTGCCAAGGGACAAGTCACGATTCCAAAACAGGTCCGCAACCCGGTGGGAATCGGCCCGGGCACGGCCGGCAGCGTGGTGCTCGTCCCGGCCGACAAGAAGCGGCCCAAGAGCTGCTTTCACCGGCTGCGCGGACATGCCGGCGAGGGACTCAGCACGGATGCCATCATGGCGTTGACGCGCGGCGAACCATGACGCCGGTGGGTACCAACATGCCCTCGACGTCTCTTTTCCGCGAGGCGGGACCCCCACGCCCGCGGCCAAGTTGTTCCCGCAAGTTCGCCGATCGGAGGATCGAGGACCGGCATCTTGGGCGTCATCGCACGCGATGATCCACGTCATCTCCGCGTCGCAAGATTCCTGCTATACTCGGCATGATTGCGATAGCGACCGGGGTGAACAATGAAGCTCAAGCGGCTAGCCATAGGCACCTTCAATCTCTACAACCTGAATGAGCCCGGCCTGCCGATCTACACGAACGCGGACGGCTGGTCGGAAGAGGAATACGGCCGCAAAATCGACTGGACCCAGCGCACCATCCGGCTGCTCCACCCCGACATCTTCGGCTTCCAGGAGCTTTGGCACGCGAATTCGCTGTGGCGCGCGCTTGCCGCGTCCGGACTTGACCAGGACTACGACCTGTTGGCTCCACAGGACGCCAACGGCTCCGGCATCGTCTGCGCGGCGATCGTCCGCAAGGGCCTGCTGGTCGGCGACCCCGAATGGATTGTCGAGTTTCCCGACAAGTTCGTGCTGCGCAGTTCCGGCGACGATCCTCAGACGCCCGCCATCCGCGTCGACATCCCGAGCTTCTCGAGGCCAGTGCTGCATTTCAGGGTCCGGCCGCGCGAGGACCACGAGCCCGTGCATGTCTATGTCTGTCACTTCAAGTCGAAGGCGCCCACCCAGGTCTTTCGG
This sequence comes from Sinorhizobium sp. FG01, assembly GCF_002531875.1. Classification (NCBI taxonomy): domain Bacteria; kingdom Pseudomonadati; phylum Pseudomonadota; class Alphaproteobacteria; order Hyphomicrobiales; family Rhizobiaceae; genus Sinorhizobium; species Sinorhizobium sp. FG01. Next base: position 98,404 of record NZ_NWTB01000012.1, on the reverse strand, counting down.
GAGGGCTGGTTCAGGGCCGAGGAAGAGACCTACGGCAAACATGCGGCGAGCCTCGGCGCCGCGATCTCCACCGTGCGCCGCACAGCCGAAGCGGCGGCATTGCGCTTCATGCTGACCGAACAGATGAAGGGCAACCGCACACCGGTCATTGTCCTCGGCGACATCAATGACGGCCAGCACAGCAACACCGCCAATATCCTGACTGCGCAACCGCGCTATCTCGTCGGCGATTCGACCGGCGGCGGCGACATCAGCCTCTATACGGCGCAGACGCTACAGGAATACCGCAGCACGCGGGACGTTTACTACACCCACATCCACCAGGACATCATGGAGTCGCTCGACCACATTCTCGTCAGCGAGGAATTCTATGACAACAGCCGACGGCGCCTATGGATGTTCGACGGCATGACCGTCAACAATGACCACCTCAACTTCGACGACCACGCGGAGAGCGGCACCAACGACCACGGCGTGATCGTTGCCGCCTTCAAGTACAAGCCCATCAGAGCCGAAGCCAGCGATATCGTGGAGGGGCAGCCGACAGGCGGCGGGGGGTAGGCCGCTGCGATCTGGCTGTGGCAGGAGTCTGGAAGGGCATCGGCCGACCGTCTGAAATGGAAAGCGGAAGTTTGGGGGGCCTCGGTGAGGTCTGGTTTGCGCCCAACACCGGACATCGCGGCGTTGCGGTTGAAGACGATATGGTTGGGGCGGCGCCCTGGAGGTACATGATGATTGTTGTTGTGGAAGGCATCAGTGCGGCTGGTAAGACTACCTGGTGCAGATCTCACGGCCGATCATACCTGATCCCCGAGACGTTCCCGGCTGATCGAAAAGCTCAACCCCTTACTGGCATAGCAACCGCTCAATACTGGATCGACTGGAATGCCAGAAGATGGGGCGATGCGCTCCAGATAGAACGGGAGAAGGGTCGTGCTATATGCGACACTGACCCTTTGAAGCTGCACTATTCCTGGTGCCTTTGCCAAATCGACGCACTCCCGAAACGCCAGTGGGAACTTCAACTTCAGACAACTAGAACCGCGCTGCAGGAGGAACGGCTGGGATTCGCCGATGCATATTTCGTCAAGGTCATCGACTACCTGACAGCTAAACAACAATGTCAGGGAGACACCTCTCGCGTGCGGGATCGCTTCGAACTGCACTTTCGCTTACAGCCATTCCTCATCCGCTGGTACGAACTTCTGGAAAAGGCTTTGGGAGGCCGAGTGCTTTGGAGGTTGCCAGACGATGGGCTGCCGGCCGACGCTACTTTGGCCAGTGAACTCCGCTACGACATCAACGTATTTGATCGCTTCGTTTCTTCGTTGGAGACAAAAGCAACATAGCGCCTCGTTGCACGTGATGTCCGCATTGGGCCGAAGGCCGAAATTCACCGGTCAGCCGCAAACTTCCACGCTTGGCGCGTTCCCATCTTTAAAAAGGCATTTTGGTCGAGCGTTGGCACGTCGCTTTGAGTAAACCGACTTGATGAGCGCAAACTCACGCCCACAAGCGGCGCATGCCGACCTTATTTAGGACTATGTCGAGCATGCAATGTCGGATTCTCGTTTGGCCGGTCGTCTTCAATACGGACAAGCTATGGAGAACAACAATGGCTATCACCATTACCGCCTTTGAACGCTCGCCCGATCGCGGCCAGGGTCTGGCGCGCGACATGCGCGTTCGCTGGGCGCTTGAAGAAGTGGGTGAGCCTTACGAGGTTCGTCTGCCTTCGTTTAAGGCGATGAAGGAACCCGCGCATCGGGCACTTCAGCCTTTCGGACAAATTCCGACCTATGAGGAAGGCGATCTCGTCCTGTTCGAGTCAGGGGCGATCGTGTTCCATATCGCCGAGGGCCATGCCGGCCTGCTGCCGGACGATGCGAACGCCCGGGCGCGCGCGATCACCTGGATGTTTGCCGCGCTCAACACGGTGGAGCCGCCGATCTTCGACCGTGCCCTCGCCAAGATCCTCGAGCGCGATGAGCCCTGGTACGAAGAGCGCCTGCGTGCCCTCGAGGGAAGCATCCGGAAGCGGCTCGGCGACCTTTCCAGGCACCTTAGCAATGCCGACTGGCTCGACGGCGCGTTCAGCGCCGGTGACCTCTTGATGGTGTCGGTGCTGCTCAGGTTGAAGGGATCGGAATTACTTGAGGAATATCCGAACCTCTCCGCCTATGTCGCCCGAGGCGAAGCGCGGCCCGCATACAAGCGGGCTTTCGCCGCTCAGTTGGCGGTTTTCACCGCATGGGCCGGCTGACAAAGGCCCGCTTCGCAATGCCCGAGAATCTGCTAGGAAGAGGGCGGGTTAGAGGGACAGACGGCGGGACGCACTGCTATCGGCAAGCCTTGGGCTTCCGAAGCGTACGGCTGCCGGCAAGGGGTCTGCATGCGCTTCACGGCAGTTCTTTCGATTGGTTTCGCCATCGCTTTGGCGGGGTGCTCTCAGGTGGCGGAAAAGGCGGAGAACGCCGCCAACCGGTCGTTCACCAGCTTTGCACTGGGCAAGCCTTATGCGGAAGTCGTCAATCTCGGCCAATCGCCGATGGCGCAGCTTTCCGGCTCGGATGCGACCTTCGGGCCCCTGATCGGTGAAACGCGGCTTGCGGACGGCATGACGATCTACCGGCATATGGCGCCCGGCGCCGAGACCCAGACGGGCAGGAATTTCGCCGGCCTGGTTGGCAGCTCCGCGGTTTCGCAGAACAATCGGCTTTCCTACTTCCTGGTCGGCACCGACGGCATCGTCAAGGACTGGGCGACAGGTCCGGTTCAGGGCAGCGCCAGCGACTGCGTCCAATATATCGGCGGCATCGTCAACCGCTGCAACGACATGCGGCAGCTGCAGGCCTCGCTCGCGCTCTACGACCTGCGGGTGACGACCAAGGCCGGCCAGCCCATTTCAGCTGGGGCAAGCCGGCCGCGCCTGTTGTGAACTGAGCGCGCCAATTCCACCTGACGTCAATATGCGCTAGCTCCGCTCTGCCCAGACCTTCGCCAGTTCGACGATCGTCTTCACCGCCCGTTCCATGTCCTGGCGGCTCACCCATTCCAGCGGCGAGTGGAAGGCGTGGCCGCCGGCGAAGAGGTTGGCGGAAGGCAAGCCCATGAAGGACAGGCGCGACCCGTCGGTGCCGCCGCGGATGCTGCCGCGCACCGGGGTCATGCCGGCGCGGCGGATCGCTTCCAGCGCATTCTCGACGATCTCTGGGTGGCGGTCGAGGATCGCCTTCATGTTGCGATACTGCTCCTTGACCTCGAATCTGTAGCCGGAGCCGGGATAATCCTCGAGGACGCACCGGACCAGCTGATCGAGCATCGCTTCCTTGGCGGCGAGGCCGGCCTCTTCGAAGTCCCGGACGATGAAGCTCAAGGTTGCCCTTTCCATCGAACCGGTGAGCCCGGTCGGATGGACGAAGCCCTCGCGGCCGGCCGTCGTTTCCGGCGCCACGTCCTTCGGCAGCCCCGCGACGATAGCCGACGCGATCTTAATGGCGTTTTCCATCTTGCCCTTGGCGAATCCCGGATGGATGGCGACGCCGTGGATGGTGATGTCGACGCTGTCGGCCGAAAAGGTTTCGTCCTCGATATGGCCGGCGGTCTCGCCGTCGACAGTATAGGCGAACTCGGCACCGAGTTTTTCAAGGTTGACCTTGTCGACGCCGCGGCCGATCTCCTCGTCGGTCGTGAACAGGAGCTTGATCGTTCCGTGGCGGATGTTCGGATTGTCGATGAGCTGCTGGGCGGCCGTGACGATCTCGGCGAGGCCGGCCTTGTCGTCAGCGCCGAGCAGCGTCGTGCCGTCGGTGGTGATGATGTCGTTGCCAATCTGGTCGGCAAGTGCGGGATTGTCGCTGGCGCGGATCACCTGCTGCGGATCGCCCGGAAGCCTGATATCGCCGCCGCCATAGTTGCGGACGATCTGCGGCTTGACGTTCGTGCCGGTGAAATCCGGCGCCGTATCCATATGCGCGCAGAAGCAGATCACCGGCACCGGCTTGTCCATATTGGACGGGATGGTCGCGTAGACGTAGCCGTGCTCGTCGAGATGGGCGTCGGCAAGCCCGATCGCCAGCAGCTCCTCGACCAGCAGGCGGCCGAGGTTCTTCTGTTTTTCGGTGGAGGGCTGCGTCGGCGACTTCGGGTCCGACTGGGTATCGATGACGACGTAGCGCAGGAAACGGTCGGTGACAGTGTCGGCCATGGCGAGCTCCAGGGAGGCATCGAATGGCAACCGCTATAGCCTTTGCGGCTGCCGGGGTGAATTGATTTTCGCCTTGTCGATGCGCTTTGCCGGCCGGTCGACCGGAAGTTCCGAGCTTTTGCTGGCGGCCAGGACATAACGGGGGCATGATCGTCAAGGTAGCGGCGACGCATGCCGCTCCGCACGACCATGCCAAGATGCCAAATCGGAAAACCCCTTGAGGAGGATACGGTGAGCGGGCACGTCTACAAGAAAGTCGAACTGATCGGAAGTTCCCCGAACTCGATCGACGAAGCCATCGAAACGGCGATTGCGCGGGCTTCGAAAACCATGCGGAATCTCGACTGGTTCGAGGTGGACCAGGTCCGCGGGCAGATCGTCAATGGCGAGGTGGCCCATTATCAGGTGGTGATGAAGGTAGGCTTCCGGATCGACGACTGAACGGCGCGGGAGAGGGAAGTTTGCCGGTGGGCCGGCCGTTTCGTTCGGCCCACCGGTGTTCTGACGCTAAGGCTCAGGCGCCCTGCAGGGCGGCGGTAGAACGCCGATCCAGTGCCCCGCTCCAGAGCGTCAGCAGCAAGGCGAAGGAGACGAGGACGGCACCGACCCAGGGCGTTGCGCCGAGCCCAAGGGCGGAATCGACCACCCGCCCGCCGAGCCAGGCGCCGAGGGCGATGCCGAGGTTGAAGGCGGCGATGTTGAGTGCCGAGGCGACGTCGACGGCGCGGGGGCGGTGCTCCTTGGCGAGCTGGACGACATAGAGCTGCAGCCCCGGGACATTGGCGAAGGAGAGGAAGCCGAGGGCAGCCAGCGTGGCGAGCGTCGGCACTGGCGAAGCCGCCGTGAAGGAGAAGGTGAAGAGCACCAGCGCCTGGAGGAGAAACAGGCCAGCAAGCGCCTTCACCGGATTGGCATTGGCGATCCGCCCGCCGGCGAGATTGCCGACGGCAATGGCTATGCCGTAGAGCACTAGGATCAGGCTGACGCTTTCGGCAGAAAAGCCGGTGATCTGTTCAAGGATCGGCGCCAGATAGGTGAAAGCGACGAAGGTGCCGCCATAGCCGAGTGCGGTCATGGCGAAGACGATCAGCAGGCGGCCGGAAGAAAGCACGCGGAGCTGGTCGGCAAGCCTTGCCGGGGTGGCCTTGGAGAGCCTCTTCGGCAACAGCGCTGCGATGCCGATAAAGGCGATAACGCCGAGCGCCGCGACCGCCCAGAAGGTGGTGCGCCAGCCGAAGATCTGGCCGATATGGGTGCCGATCGGCACGCCGGTGACGATCGCCACGGTGAGCCCCATGAACATCATGGCGATCGCCGAGGCGCGGCGGTTTTCCGGCACGAGATCGGCGGCGATCGTCGAGCCGACGGAGAAGAAGACGCCGTGGGCGAAGGCCGAGAGCACGCGCGCGGCAAGCAGCATTTCATAGTTTGGCGATAGCGCCGCGGCCGTGTTGCCGGCGATGAACAGCGCCATCAGGCCGAGAAGCAGCGGCTTGCGCCCGATCCGGCCGGTGAGGGCCGTGAGGACCGGTGCGCCGAAGGTGACGCCGAGCGCATAGACGCTGACGATCAGGCCGGCGAGCGGCAGGGTGATGCCGAGGTCGGCCGCGACCGTTGGCAGTAGGCCGACAATGACGAATTCTGTGGTGCCGATTGCGTAGGCCGCGATCGTCAGGGCGAAGATGGCTAAAGGCATGGCAAATCCGTTTCCGCCTCCCGTTCGGAAAGGGAAGGGAGGCTCGAGGGGCGTTGACGCGATGAGTCTTTCGCAGTGCAATATGCGGGCGGCGCGCCGCTTCGATAAGGCGCTGGCGGGTCGAAATGCCTGTGAATGAGATTCACGAATGAAGGTCAGATGGGCTTGCGGATCATGGGCCGGCCGGGCTTGGAGCGGATTTCGATCGGATGGGAAACGGTGTCAGTCGGGAGCGCTTGATACCCCCCTCTGCCCTGCCGGGCATCTCCCCCACAAGGGTGGAGATCGGCGAGTGGCAATGTCCCGCCCCATCAAATATCCAATACATGGATGTGCCTTTCGGCATGGACAGGCTGGCGTGGGGCAGAGCGGCGCTTCCAGCCAATCTCCCCCCTTGTGGGGGAGATGCCCGGCAGGGCAGAGGGGGGTGCCTCCGATGCACTAACCGCCTGCCAGCCACCTCTCGATGCCGCGGGCTGCGGCGCGTCCGGTCGCAAGGCAGGCGGTCAGCAGATAGCCGCCGGTCGGGGCCTCCCAGTCGAGCATCTCGCCGGCGGCGAAGAGGCCGGGAAGCGCCTTCAGCATGTAGTGGTCGTGGATCTGATCGAGGCCGATGCCGCCCGCCGAGGAAATTGCCTCGGCGATCGGCCGCGGCCGCAGGAGCGGGATGGGTACAGCCTTGATCGCGGCCGCAAGCCACGTCGGGTCGGCCTTGGGCGCCTCCGGCATGAGTTCGCGCAGGAGCGCCGCCTTGACACCTTCGAGTCCGGCGGCCTTTCTGAGGCGATTGGAAAAGCTTGCCTTGCCGTCCTGCCGAGCGAGGTCGCGCGTCAGGCGCTCCGCGGTCCGGCCGGGCGCCAGATCCAGCGTAAGTAAACTCTTACCATCTCGTTCGAGCCGGTCGCGCAGGCTTGCGGCATGGGCATAGACGAGGCTGCCTTCGATGCCGTGGCGGCTGACCACGAATTCGCCCTGAAGGGCGCCGGCCTCGGACGAGGCGACGACGGATTTCAGCGGTTCGCCGGCAAAGCGCTCGCGGAAGGCCGCGCTCCAGGCGACGTCGAAGCCGCAATTGGCGGGGCGGAAGGTGCGGACGTCCACGCCTCTTTCGCTGAGCCACGGCACCCAGGCGGCATCCGAGCCGAGCCGTGGCCAGCTTGCGCCGCCGAGCGCCAGCAGGGCGGCATCGCAGCGGACGATCTTGCGCCCTTCCGGCGCCTCGAAGAGATAGCCGTCTTCGGCAAAGCCCAGCCAGCGATGGCGGGTCAGCAGCGTGACCCCCTGGCCCTCCAGCCGGCGCAGCCAGGCGCGCAAGAGCGGCGAGGCCTTCATCGCCTTCGGAAAGACGCGGCCGGAGGAGCCGACGAAGGTCTCGGTGCCGAGGCCTTCCGCCCAGGCCCGCACGTCGTCCGGAGTGAAGGCGTCGAGGGCCGGGCGCAGGCGATCGGAGGCGGCGCCGAAGCGGGTGGCGAAACGGCGATAGTCTTCGCCATGAGTGATGTTGAGGCCGGACTTGCCGGCGAGCAGGAACTTGCGGGCGGCGGTCGGCATCGCCTCGTAGATCGTCACCGCATAATCGGCCGTGGATAGCACCTCGGCGGCCATCAGGCCGGCCGGCCCACCGCCGATGATCGCGATTTCTCTCCCTTCCATCAATACTCCGTTCATTCGAGCTGCAGTCAGGAGCGTGGTTCGGTCTGCGGCGGCGGAGCGGTCGACTCGCGCAGGATGAGTTCGACGGGCCAGAGCTCATGGATCTCTTCCGCCGTCCGCCCGCCGAGGAGTTGCAGCACGAGGTCCGCCGCTCGTGCCCCAGCCGCGCGGATCGAGGAGCGGGTCGCCGACAGCGACGGCACCATGTTGTCGGCCGTCAGATAGGGAAAGACGTCGTCATGGGCGATCACCGATATGTCCCGTCCGACGACCAGCCCGCGGGAACGCACGGCGCGGTAGATCCCAAGTGCCGTCATCATCGAGCCGGCGACGAATGCCGTCGGCCGCGGCGATTGCTCGAGAAAGGACCGGGCGAAGCGGAAGCCGAGTTCGTCGGTGAAATGGCCGTGGGCGACGAGGCGCGGATCGAAGGGAAGGCCCCGCTCCTCGAGGGCGTCGCGATAGCCCTTGTCGCGGTGCAGGGAAAAGGTTCGGCCGGCACGGCCATTGATCATCGCGATGCGCCGGTGACCGAGATCGATGAGATGCGATGTCGCCCGCCGGATCGCACCTTCGTTGTCGATGTCGAGCCACGCGTGCGGCACGTCAGTCTCGGAGCGGCCGTGCACCAGGAAAGGAAAGCCGAGCTCACGAAGAAAGGCGATGCGCTCGTCGTTCGGCTCCGGCGAATGGACGATCACCGCATCAACCCGGCCGCTGGTGACGAGCCGGCTGAAGAGCGGAATCTCGTCGGTCAAACCCCGGTCCGCCGTCGGGCTGACGAGAATGTCGATGTCCTCTCCGTCGAGCCTCTCGGCCATACCGCTCATGAATTCGGCAAACTGAAATTCCCCTGTGCGGCCCATGACGACGCCGATCGCCCCGGCGCGTCCAGTAACCAGGCGCACAGCGTTGATATTTGGGCGATAGCCGAGCCGCACGGCCTCTTCCGCGACGCGTTTACGGGTCTTCTCGCTGACCTCCGGATAGCCGCTGAGCGCGCGGCTGACCGTCGTCGGGGAAAGCCCCAGTTGGCGGGCGAACTCCTTGAGCTTCATGCGGCCTATCTATTCCTTAACCCCTTTGCCTCGATGAGGAATATACGCCTTTTACACCAGGGACAACCGATCGGCGCTCCTCGTACTTGCCCACCCGATGGCGTGACATTTAGCCAAATCGTTTTAAAATTTTGCGTGTTGCACGACCGATAAATTTTCGGGGCAGAATTTTCAAAGAGGAGTTGTAAACAGCGTAAGGCGCTGAAACAACAGCGTTAAGTTCCTTCGAATCTGGCGAATGCCGGTATGTGCAGCGGCGTATTGACAACAATCTGGCCTTCTGACAGTTTTTTCCAGCCAAACCGTTTTCGAATTTGCTGAGGAGCTTTCGAGCGGTGGGGGATTTGGAGGAGCCATCGACCATGACACTGCTTCTGAGGACCTTGACTTTCTGCGCCGCTCTCGGCGCCGCTGATCTTGCCGCCGCCGCCGAGCTCTCGCTCGCTGCCAACACCACCGGCAAGAACGTGAATTTCATGCGCGAGCAGCTCGACGCCTTCGAGAAGAAGACCGGCCACAAGGTCAGTCTCGTCACCATGCCGCCATCGAGCAGCGAGCAGTTCAGCCAGTACCGGCTGTGGCTGGCCGCCGGGAACAAGGATGTCGACGTCTATCAGACGGACGTCATCTGGGCGCCGCAGCTCGCCGATCAATTCGTCGATCTGACCAAGGCTGCGAAAGACGTCGCCGGTGAACATTTCCCGTCGATCATCCAGTCGCAGACCGTCAACGGCAAGCTGGTGGCGCTGCCGATTTTCACCGACGCGCCGGCGCTCTACTACCGCAAGGATCTGCTGGAGCAATACGGCAAGGCGCCGCCGAAGACCTGGGACGAATTGGCGTCGACCGCCAAGGAGATCCAGGAGAAGGAGCGTGCCGCCGGAAAGGCGGACGTCTGGGGCTTCGTATTCCAGGGCAACGCCTATGAGGGGCTGACTTGCAATGCGCTCGAATGGATCAAGTCCTCCGGCGGCGGCCAGATCGTCGAGCCCGACGGGACGATTTCCGTCAACAACGAGAAGGCGGCCGCGGCCATCGAGCGCGCCAAGGCATGGATCGGCACGATCTCGCCTGAGGGCGTGCTTGCCTATCAGGAGGAAGAGTCGCGCGGCGTCTGGCAGACCGGCAATGCCGTCTTCATGCGCAACTGGCCCTATGCCTATGCGCTCGGCAACGGTGATGACAGTGCCGTCAAGGGCAAGTTCGACGTCATGCCGCTGCCGACCGCGACCGATGGCGAAAAGCCCTCCTCGACGCTTGGCGGCTGGAACCTCGCGGTGTCGAAATATTCCGACGAGCAGCAAGCTGCGATCGAGCTCGTCAAGTTCCTCTCGTCCAAGGAAGTGCAGAAGGCGCGGGCGCTCCAGCTGTCACAGCTGCCGACGATCGCCGCCCTTTACGACGATCCGGAAATCGCCGCCGCCCAGCCCTTCATGCCGAACTGGAAGCCGATCTTCCAGAGCGCCGTGCCGCGTCCCTCCGCAGTGACCAAGGTCAAGTATAACGAGCTGTCCTCGAAGCTCTGGAGCGCCGTTCACAACACGCTCTCCGGCGACGGAACTGCCGCCGAAAATCTCGAACTCTTGGAGGTAGAGCTGACCGAGCTCAAAGGCGACAGCTGGTAAACCTCCCCGGGCGGGGAGGCACTGTAAAACTCTGTACCTCTCTCCCCGCCTTGCAGCCGTCGCCGGGGATGGCGGCCACTCCGGCCGCCATCCCCTTAGAACCTGGAGCGAGATGCGCTCACCTAAAATCGCGCCGCCGCTCTATCTGTCTGTTTTTGCCGCATTTGTGCGAGGTCGGGTGACTTCACCTGACTGCAAAATGCTCTGGCGAAAGCCGAACGGCAAAGGGGAGCCAATCCATGACCGATCTCACTGTCGCGGACCCGCCGGCCGCGCTTGCGCATGCGAGACATATCAATTCGGACCTGAAGGCCCAGCGGGTCCGCTCCGCCTGGGTGTTCCTGGCGCCGACGCTCCTGGTCTTGGCGCTGGTCGCCGGCTGGCCGCTCGTCAGGACCATCTATTTCAGCTTCACCAATGCGTCGCTGACCAACCTTTCCGGCGCCGAGTTCGTCGGCCTGCAGAACTATCTTTCCTGGATCACGCTGAAGAGCGGCCGCACAATCTACAAGGGCCTGCTCGCCGATCCGGCCTGGTGGAACGCGGTCTGGAACACGCTGAAATTCACCGTCGTCTCGGTCAGCATCGAGACGGCGCTGGGGCTCGTCGTGGCGCTGGTGCTGAACGCCCATTTCCCCGGCCGCGGCCTCGTTCGCGCGGCGATCCTCATTCCCTGGGCGATCCCGACGATCGTCTCGGCCAAGATGTGGGCCTGGATGCTCAACGACCAGTTCGGCATCCTGAACGAGATATTGCTCCGGCTCGGCCTGATCAGCCAGAAGATCGCCTGGACCGCAAGTCCAGATACGGCGATGGTGGCGGTGCTCATCGTCGACGTCTGGAAGACGACGCCGTTCATGGCCCTCTTGATCCTCGCCGGACTGCAGATGGTGCCGGTCGACATCTACGAGGCGGCGAGGATCGACGGGGTGCATCCGCTCAAGGTATTCTGGCGGGTAACATTGCCGCTTATCCGGCCGGCGCTGATGGTGGCGGTGATCTTCCGCATGCTCGACGCGCTGCGCATCTTCGACCTGATCTACGTGCTGACGCCCAACAATGCGCAGACGAAGACGATGTCGGTGCTCGCCCGCGAGAACCTGTTCGATTTCGACAAGTTCGCCTATGGGGCGGCCGCCTCGACGATGCTGTTTTTGATCATCGCCTCGATCACCGTCCTCTACATGTGGTTCGGGCGCGTCAATTTCGATGGAGGGGAGCGCTGATGGCCGCCACGCTTGCAAAGCGCACCGCTTTCTACCTGCTCGTCGCCACGATCATCGTGATTGCGGTCTTTCCGTTCTATTACGCGATCCTGACCAGCCTCAAATCCGGCACCGCCCTGTTCCGCGTCGATTACTGGCCGAGCGAACTGTCGCTGGCGAATTACACCAGCGTCGTCTCGAGCAGCAGTTTCATCCGCAATCTCGGGAATTCGCTGCTGGTGGCAACGCTGGTCGTCGCCATCTCGCTGCTGTTCGCGGTCACCGCCGCTTACGCGCTCGGCCGGGTGCGCTTCCGGGGCCGGTCGCTGCTGCTCTTGACCATTCTGTCGGTGTCGATGTTCCCGCAGATCGCCGTTCTTGCCGGTCTCTTCGAGCTCATCCGTGGCATCGGCATCTTCAACACGCCGCTGGCGCTGATCTTTTCCTACATGATTTTCACCCTGCCCTTCACCGTCTGGGTGCTGACCACCTTCATGCGCGACCTGCCGGTGGAGATCGAGGAGGCGGCGATCGTCGACGGCGCTTCGCCCTGGGTGATCATCACGCGGGTGTTCATGCCGCTAATGTGGCCGGCCTTGGTCACCACCGGCCTGCTCGCCTTCATCGCCGCCTGGAACGAATTCCTGTTCGCCCTGACGTTTACTTCGTCGGACGTGCAGCGCACCGTGCCGGTAGCGATCGCGCTGCTTTCGGGCAGCAGCAACTTCGAAATCCCCTGGGGCAACATCATGGCCGCATCGGTGATCGTCACGGTACCGCTCGTGGTGCTGGTGCTGATCTTCCAGCGGCGGATCATTTCCGGCCTGACGGCCGGTGGCGTCAAAGGCTAGCGCGGGATGAGGAAAAGTGTGCGCGGTTTTCCGCCCGCATCCCGCGTGATTTAGGGAGTTAAGAGAGATGGCAGAGCTGCAATTGCGCGACATTCGCAAGGCCTTCGGCGCCTATGAGGTGATCAAGGGCGTCAGCATGGACATAAGGGCAGGGGAGTTCATGGTTTTCGTCGGCCCTTCCGGCTGCGGGAAATCGACTCTGCTAAGATTGATCGCCGGTCTGGAGGAGATCACCTCCGGCACACTCGCCTTCGACGGGAAGGTGGTCAATCATCTCGTCCCGTCGAAACGCGGCATCGCCATGGTGTTCCAGTCCTATGCGCTCTATCCGCACATGACGGTCTTCGAGAACATGGCCTTCGGCATGCAACTTGCCGGCAAGGACAAGGAGCAGTGCCGCAAGCGGGTCGAGGCGGCGGCGGAGATGCTGCAGCTCACTCCCTATCTTCAGCGCCTGCCGCGTCAGCTCTCGGGCGGCCAGCGGCAGCGCGTCGCCATCGGTCGGGCGATCGTGCGCGATCCGAAGGTCTTCCTATTCGACGAGCCGCTTTCCAATCTCGATGCGGCGCTGCGGGTTGCGACCCGCATCGAGATCGCCAAGCTACATCGCAGCATGCACAAGACGACGATGATCTATGTCACCCACGACCAGGTCGAGGCGATGACGCTCGCCGATCGCATCTGCGTGATGCGCGACGGGCGCGTCGAGCAGATCGGCACGCCGCTCGAGCTTTATGAAAACCCGAACTCGGTGTTTGTCGCCGGCTTCATCGGCTCGCCGAAGATGAACTTCCTCTCGGGCGCCTTTGCCGAGCTCTACCAGGCTGCGACGATCGGCATTCGGGCCGAGCACCTTGAGATCGCCGAGGACGGGCAATGGACAGGAACCGTCGTCCACTCCGAAATGCTCGGATCGGACAGCTATATCTATCTCGACATCGGCACCGGCGAACCGGTGATCGTCCGCGAGAACGGCACGTCCCGGCATCAGCCCGGGGAGACGCTGCCGATCTCGCCGCAGGCCGGACAGATCCACCGCTTCGATGCGGCGGGGCGGTCGATCGGCCGGCAGATCATGCGAGGTGCCGCCTGATTTAGATCGCATCGATTTCGGATCATTTCCAAAAGCCAGACGTTAGACCCGGTAGGGCGAAATCCCAGCCCGACCTCGGTCGACTGATTCAATTCACGGACAGCGGGCACCCGCGGCGGATGCCCCAACCAGCAGGAGAACGACCTTGTCTATCAACGCCATCGTATGGGGTGAGAACATCCATGAGCAGACGAATGCCGTCGTCAGGGAAATCTATCCGGACGGCATGCACAACACGATCGCTAAGGCGCTCAACAGCGATCCGGCGATCAAGGCGACGACGGCGACGCTGCAGGAGCCGGAGCACGGGCTGAGCGAAGAGCGGCTGGCATCGGCCGACGTGCTTCTGTGGTGGGGCCACAAGGATCACGGCGCCGTCGACGACAGGATCGTCGAGCGGGTCGCCAAGCGGGTCTGGGAGGGGATGGGGCTGATCGTGCTGCATTCCGGTCATTTCTCGAAGGTCTTCAAGCGGCTGATGGGCACGCCCTGCGCGCTGAAATGGCGCGAAGCGGGCGAGCGCGAGCGCGTTTGGGTGGTCAACCCGCGCCATCCGATTGCCGAAGGCCTCGGCGACAATTTCGTCATCGAGCACGAGGAGATGTATGGCGAGCAGTTCTCCGTGCCAGAGCCGCTGGAGACGGTGTTCATCTCCTGGTTCGCCGGCGGCGAGGTGTTCCGCTCGGGGCTGACCTGGCGGCGCGGCGCCGGCAGTATCTTCTATTTCCGCCCAGGTCACGAGACCTACCCGACCTATCATGATGAGACGGTTCAGCACGTGTTGCGCAATTCGGTGAAATGGGCCTACAACCCGCAAGGCACCTACAAGGCGATCCACGAGGCGCCGAACGTGCCGGTGGAAAAGGCGCTGGAGCCAATCGTCGAGCGCGGCCCGAAGTTGCACCGCGCCGGCGAAGCCGGTTACAGATGAGGAGGGGGCCTATGCGTCTCTTGATCGTTGGAACCGGCGGCATGGCGAACAGCCATGCAAACGCCTTCGCCAAGATAGACGGCGTCGAGATGGTCGGCGCCGTCGATGTCGACCCGAACCGCGCCAAGGCCTTTGCCGAGCAACACGGCATCGAGCACACCTTCACATCGCTGGAGGAGGCGATCGCTAGGGGTGAGTTCGACGCCGCGACGAATGTCACGCCAGATAAGGCGCACCATCCGACAACGCTGGCGCTGATTGCCGCCGGCAAGCACGTGCTTTGCGAGAAACCGCTGGCGGAGAATTACGAGAAGGCCGCGGAAATGGCCGCGGCGGCGGAACGCTCCGGTCTCGTCGCCATGGTCAACCTCACCTACCGCAATGTGGCGCCGCTGCAGAAGGCGCGCGAACTGGTGCTTTCCGGCGCGATCGGCGAGGTCAGGCATCTGGAAGCCTCCTACCTGCAGAGTTGGCTGGTCTCGAAGGCGTGGGGCGACTGGGCAAGCGAATCGAAATGGCTGTGGCGGCTCTCGACCAAGCACGGCTCGAACGGCGTGCTCGGCGACGTCGGCATCCACATTCTGGATTTCGCCGGCTACGGCGCCGGGATTTCGGTCGAGCGGGTGTTCGCCCGACTGAAGGCCTTCGACAAGGCACCCGGCAACCGCATCGGCGAATATGACCTCGATGCCAATGACAGTTTCGCGATGACGGTGGAGTTCGACAGCGGCGCCATGGGCGTCATCCATGCGAGCCGCTGGGCGACCGGACACTTGAACGAGCTGCGGCTGAGGCTGCATGGCGACAGAGGTGCGCTGGAGGTGATCCACACGCCGGACGGCTCGAGCCTGCGGGCGTGCCTCGGTGCCGACGTCGAAAAGGCCATCTGGCGCGAGGTCGATGCGGGGACGGTGCCGACCAATTATGAGCGTTTCGTCGCCGCGGTTCGGACGGGGCAGATGGCCGAGCCCGGCTTCCGCCATGCCGCCGACCTGCAGAAGGTGCTTGATCTGGCGATCGAAACCGAGCGCGAACGGCGGGAACTCGGCGTCGCCGAGATGCAATGGGTCCAGGACGGGCGGCTCGCCGTCGGCGGGTGACACAAAACTGCTCCCGCCTTCAGGTCATTCCAAAGGCGGGAGACAGGCATCGCGATCGGCGTTCACAGGAACGCCGCTCCATTGAAACGATGACGGCTTCGGTTTGAACCGAAGCCGTCGCGTTTCAGGCGTGCGAATGGTGACGATAATCCCAGACCGCCCAGGCGGCGATTGCCGCGACGAGCACGCCGAGGATGACGTGAGTCCACATCGCGTTCACATTCGCCATGAAGCCGAGCAACCAGGGAGAAACGATCAACCACAGGCCGATCACCATATTGGCCCATTCCTCCCACTCGGCGAAGGCCGAAAGGGTCGCGACCGCCAGGGCGCCGAGCACGATCGCGGCGATCCAGGCGTTCCAGGTCGCCGTCGTATCCGAGGCGAAGCCGATGACCCAGGGAGAGAGGAACAGGCAGACTGCCAGGACCAGATTGGCCCAATCCTGGCTTCTTCTTCCTGCCATGAGAGTGTTGGGCATGACAACCTCCACGTATGAAGCTTGATCAAAGCGTCACCACTCTCGTGCAACACACGTCCCAGCGCAGGCCGTTTGCACGGTTGCCGTAACGCCTTGAATTGCTGGCGTAATTTTATCCTGAAATCGTACCGAATTCAAGAAATCCTGCAATTAGCGGTTTTTGCAGATTATTCCCGTTGCGCATGATCTGCGCGGAGCGCCGTAAGGCGGCCGCGCCGAGGTTGCTTTCGGTCCCGGCACTGCCGGTCCTGGCCTGCGATTCATCGTTCCAGCGGCATTTGTTTCGGTCGGCAAACCGTCCTATGACAGTGGCGACCGAAACAGTTTTTGCGAGGCCCGCATGGCTCACCGCCCCGTCGACGCCCACTCCTTCTGGCGCGATCCGGCGCTCCCCTTTCTTGAGGGGCGCCAGGTCGCCGACGGGCGCGACGTCTGCTACGGGCTTCACAGCCACCCGACCTTTTCGATCGGCACGGTCACCGGCGGCCGCAGCAGCTACCGCAACGGCCGCCACCGGCACGACGTGTCGGCCGGTTCAGTCGTGCTGATGAACCCGGAAGAGGCGCATGCCTGCAATCCGCTTCAAAACGTCCCCTGGAGCTACCGCATGCTCTACGTGGATCTGGCGTGGTTGCATGAGATGCAAGACGCGGCCGACTTCAGACCCTATGCCGCCGTGGTGAGCGCAGATCCCAATCTCTATCGCCGCCTCGAGCGATTGTTCGACATGCTGTTCGACACGAAAATCGAGTCGCTTGCCAAGGAATGCGCGGCGGCCGCCTTCTTCGGCGAACTCGACCGTCGCCTCGAAAGGATCGAGGCGCCGGCTGCGCCGGCCGCGCCCAGCCTCAACCGGGCCGCGGATTTCATCACCGAGTATTGCACGCGCCGCCTGCGGCTCCATGAGATCGCCGACGTCTCGGGGTTGTCGCCCTCCTATCTGGTGCGGGCCTTCCGGGCGCGCTACGGCTTGACGCCGCACGCCTACCAGCTGAACCGCCGCATCCAGTTCGGGCAAAGCGAGCTGCGTCGCGGCCGGCCGATCGTTGATGTGGCGCTCTCGGCCGGTTTTGCCGATCAGGCCCATTTCCAGCGGGTGTTCAAGCGGCATGTGGCGGCGACGCCGCGCCAATATGCAAGGCCTGCCCCGTGAAATCGACCGTTGCGGCGGCCGCGTGACTCATGCTGGCACGGAAGCTGCGGCGCAGGCCGGTGGTGAGGCCGTCGATGTTGACCGTTCCTCCAAGGTGCGATGCGGCAAAGGTGAAGGAACTCATCGAAAGAGTGCCAGCGACATGGGTGCCTCTTTCATCAGCGGCAGGTCGCCGGTCAGCGAGCGGACCAGCTTGGCGGGGCCATGGAGACAAAGGCCGAGATAGCGCAGATCGTCATGCCGCGTCTCGCCGATACCGAGCTCGTAGGCCTCGTAGCTCTTGGCGCGCTGCGCCGACTCGGTGACGCCGATCACGCTGAGCCCGGATGCTTCCCGCGCCGCAGCCCGCAGCTTCAGTTCCATCAGCCCGGCGGCATCCGACATCAGCATGGGCATGACGATAGTGGTGATGCCTTGATGACGATTGCCGTCCGCGTCGTGAACTGGATGGCCGACCAGATCCGGGCGCTCCTTGCCGAGAGTCATGGCTAGCACGGCGGCGGTGTTGGCGATCAGGCCTCGCGGCAAGCCGTGGTCGATGACGAATGCGCAGCGTGTCACGGGTTTCCTCAAGCGTGGGTTCAGACGCCCGGAAGGTAAGCACCGGCCGGCCGGCGTTATTGAAAGAAATTGCCCTGGCTCCGCTCTGCGGTCAGGGAATGAGCGAAAGTAGGGGGACGCCGGAGCGAAAGTAGGGAGGCCGCGGCGCGGCTTTTGGGGCTATTCGATGAGCACACGTGCCGAGGATCACGTGCCATCGATCAGTCAAGAGCGGGAGGCGGGCGGAGAGCCGCGCATATTTTCCTCATCCCGTTCAAGTCCAGACATCGCGGGAGGAAAACGTGATACGCCTGTTGCTGCTCGCGCCCTATATTGGGCTGCTCTGGGTTCCCTTCTATAATTTCGAGGAGCCGAAGCTCTTCGGCTTCCCCTTCTTCTACTGGTACCAGCTCGCCTGGGTACCGCTGACCTCGCTCATCACATATTTCGTCTACAGGAGCGTGCGTCATGACGGCTAATATCGACATGTCGGCGCTCGCCGTCTTCATCTTCTTCTTCGTGCTCGTCACTGCGATGGGCTTTTTCGCATCGCGCTGGCGCCGGGCGGAATCGCTCGATCATCTGGACGAATGGGGCCTCGGCGGCCGCAAGTTCGGTACCTGGATCACCTGGTTTCTGGTCGGCGGCGATTTCTACACGGCCTATACGGTCATCGCCGTGCCGGCGCTGGTCTATGCGATCGGCGCCTACGGCTTCTTCGCGCTGCCTTACACGATCATCGTCTATCCGCTGGTCTTCGCCATCATGCCGCTCTTGTGGAAGGCGGCAAAGGAGCGCGGCTATGTGACCGCCGGGGACGTGGTGCGCGGCACCTACGGCTCGCGTGCTTTGGAGCTTGCGGTCGCCTCCACCGGCGTGATCGCGACGATGCCTTACATCGCCCTGCAACTTATCGGCATGGAAGTGGCGATCAAGGCACTGGGCTTGACCGGCGAAATGCCGATTATCCTCGCCTTCCTGGTGCTGGCCCTCTACACCTATTCGTCCGGCCTTCGCGCGCCGGCCCTGATCGCCTTCGTAAAGGACATCATGATCTATATCGTGGTGCTCGCGGCGATCATCGTCGTCCCCTCCAAGCTCGGCGGCTACAGCGCCGTCTTCTCGGCGGCCGACGCTGCCTTCGAGGCGAAGGGCAAGGGCGGCATCCTGCTCGATCCGGCGCAGCTCGTCCCCTATGTGACGCTCGCTCTCGGCTCGGCGCTCGCCGCCTTCATGTATCCGCATACGCTGACCGGCATTTTCGCCTCGTCCGGCGCCAACACGATCCGCAAGAATGCGGTGCTTTTGCCCGCTTATACGCTGCTGCTCGGTCTTCTGGCTTTGCTCGGCTACATGGGCCACGCCGCCGGCCTGCAGCTCGAAAGCAACAACGACGTCGTCCCGACGCTGTTCAAGACGCTGTTCCCGGGCTGGTTCGCGGGCTTCGCCTTCTCGGCGATCGCCATCGGCGCGCTCGTTCCGGCGGCGGTCATGAGCATCGGCGCTGCGAACCTCTTCACCCGCAACTTCTGGAAGGTCTGGATCAACCCTGAGGTCACCCCCGCCGGCGAGGCGCAGGTCGCCAAGATCACCTCGATGCTGGTCAAGGCGGGGGCGCTACTCGCCATCCTCATGCTGCCGACCCAGTTCGCGCTCGACCTGCAGCTGCTCGGCGGCCTGTGGATCCTGCAGACGCTGCCGGCCCTCGTCTTCGGTCTCTATACCCGCTGGTTCCGGGCACCGGCGCTGCTCGCCGGCTGGGCGGCCGGCTTCATCGGCGGCTCGGCTCTCGTCTGGTCGGACGGACTGAAACCGCTGCACGCGCTCGCCTTCGACGGCATCACCGTCTCGGTCTATACCGGCCTGCTGGCGCTGGCGCTCAACGTCACCGTGGCGGTGGTCGTCAACCTCGTGGCGCCGGCCAAAGAGATCGCCGACGATGACCTGACTGTCGCCGAGGCGGAATCGCGCAGCTAAGTTCAGAGGGCCGGCCGCCTCAGGCCGGCCCTCCGCGCCGCGCGCGTTGCCATTCGCCGGCCGATATGGCAATGAACCGATGGCGGCCTCCTGGAAATGCCGCTGCTACGGCGCCGCGTCCGACGAGATTTGCAAGGTCGCTATAGCACTTTGAAATTGCTGCAGTTGGGCAGCGAGGTGCCATGCCCGGTTGGGTTGTCCTCTCCGTTTCCACAGCCTATGTCGTCATCCTGTTCCTGATCGCCTGGTGGACGGATCGGCAAGGTGCAGGCCGCCGTTTGCCGGTGCCCACCGCGTGGATGGCGGCGCTCGGCTACGCACTGACGCTTGCCGTCTACAATACTTCCTGGAGCTTCTACGGCTCGGTCGGCCGGGCCTTGAGCGGCTTCGACTACCTGGCGATCTATATCGGCCCGACCCTGGTGCTCGTCTTTGGGCAGCGGCTTATCGCCAGGATCGTCACGGTCGCCAAAAGCCAGAACATCACCTCGATCGCCGACTTCATCGCCGCGCGCTACGGCAAGAGCCAGATGCTTGCCGCGCTCGTCACCATGGCGGCGCTGCTTGCCGTCCTGCCCTATATCGCGCTGCAGCTGAAGGCGGTCGGCACCAGCTTCGACATCCTGACCTCGCCGGCCGTCGCTGCGGACGGCGCCCGGCCGATCCGCGGCGACAGCACCTTTGCCGTCGCCGCGTCGATGGCGCTCTTCGCCATCATGTTCGGCGTCAGGCACATCCATGCGAGCGAACATCACCGCGGGCTGATGGCGGCGATCGCCTTCGAGAGCCTGGTCAAGCTTTCCGCCTTCGTCGTCGTCGCGCTGTTCATCGTCTTCGGGATGTTCGACGGTCTCGGCGACCTCGCCGCCCGCACGCAGGCTGATCCGCGCATGGCGTCCCTGCTGGCGCCGGACTTTTCCGATCCGACCTGGATCTCGAACACCATCATCGCGGCGATCTCCTTCCTCTGCCTGCCGCACATGTTCCATGTCGCGGTGGTCGAGAACCAGTCGCTGTCGCAGGCGCGCGCCGCCGCCTGGCTCTACCCCGCCTATCTCCTCGTCTTCAGCGTGCTGATGGTGCCGATCGCCATTGCCGGGCTCGCGACCTTCGCCGATACGGTGAACCCCGACACCTTCGTGATCTCGCTGCCGCTCGCCGCCGATGCGCCCGTGATGGCGCTGGTCGCCTTTCTCGGCGGCTTCTCGGCGGCGACCGGCATGGTGATCGTCGCCTCGGTGGCACTGAGCACGATGCTCTGCAACGACGTCATCGTCCCGCTTCTCCTGCGCTCGCGCCTCGTCGGCCGCAGCGGCGCGATCTGGCCGTCGCCTGCGGCGTTGCTTCTGGTGCGGCGGGTATCCGTCGCAGGCATCCTGCTGCTCGCTTACATGATGAACCGTCTGGTGGACCAGGCCTATCCGCTGACTGTCATCGGGCTGCTCTCCTTCGTGGCGATCGCCCAGTTCGGCCCGGCCCTCCTGGGCGGCCTGCTGTGGCGGCGCGCCAAGGGAGCGGGAGCGGTGGCCGGCATCGTCGTCGGCTTCGCCCTCTGGATCTACACGCTGCTCGTTCCCTCGATCGCGCCGCTCGTCCCCGCCGTCGACGCCCTCGTCGCCAACGGGCCGTTCGGGTTCGCCTGGCTGAAGCCGCAAGCGCTCTTCGGCGTTGCCGGCCTGGATCCGATTTCGCATGCGACGCTCTGGAGCCTCGGCGCCAATCTCGCCGTCTTTGCAGCCGTGTCGCTGCTGGCGGATCGCTCGCCGCTCGAGCGGCTCCAGGCGGAGGCCTTTGCCGAGGGAGCGCCGGCGCAGTCGCCGCCGCTTGCCTCCCTGCCGCTCGTCACGCGGCTCGACGACCTGAAGACGCTTGCGGCGCGTTTCGTCGGAGCCGAGCGCAGCGCATCCGCCTTCGACGACTTCGTCGAACAGCGCCGCTCGCGGCAGGACGGGCTCGCCGACATGGAGGCGATGCGTTTCACCGAGAACCTGATCGCCGGGGCGCTCGGTGCGGCCTCGGCTCGCGTGGTGATGGCCGCGGCGCTCGAAAGCCGCTCGCTGTCACGCAAGGCCGCCGTGGTGATGCTCGACGAGGCGTCGCAGGCGCTGCATTTCAACCGGAAGCTCCTGCAAGGCGCGCTCGAAAGCGTGCCGCAGGGGATCTGTGTTTTCGACGCGAACCTCGCCATCGAGGCGTGGAACGCCCGCTTCCTGACCCTGCTCGACCTGCCGAGGGACCTGATCCGCGTCGGCCTGCCGCTCGCCGAACTCGTCGACTTCAACCGCGAGCGCGGCGAATACGACGCCGAGGACCTCAAGGCGCTGCTCGTCAACCGGGATCTCGCGACGCAATCCTGGCCCTATGTCTACGAGCGCCAGCGGCCGGACGGGATGGTGCTGGAGATTGCTTATGACCGGATGGCCGAGGGCGGCTATATCTCGACCTATACCGACGTGACCGAGCGGCACCGGGCCGCGGCCGGCCTGCGGCGCGCCAACGAGGAGCTGGAGCGGCGCGTCCAGGAGCGCACCCAGGCGCTCGAGCAGGCCAAGGCCGAGGCCGAGCGGGCCAATATGGGCAAGACGCGCTTTCTGGCCGCGGCAAGCCACGATCTGCTGCAGCCGCTGAACGCGGCGCGGCTCTATCTGGCGGCGCTCGACGAAAGCCTGAAACCCGACGAAGCGGGAAAGGGCCTGCTGACCGAGGAGCGGGCGCTTGCGAGGAACGCGGCGGCGGCACTTTCCTCGACGGAGCGTCTGCTCGACGAGCTGCTCGACATTTCGTCCTACGATTCCGGTGCGGTGCGGGCACAGCCGGTCGATTTTTCCATCGGCTCGCTCCTGGCACAGCTCGAGCTGGAATTCTCCGCCATGGCGCGCCAGCGCGGATTGACGCTGAAGGTCGTGGCCTCGAGGCTTTCGGTCCGGACCGACCCGCAGCTCCTGCGTCGCGTGCTGCAGAACCTGCTCTCGAACGCCATCCGCTACACGCCCAAGGGAAAGGTTCTGCTGGGATGCCGGCGGCGGAAGGATGGCCTGAGGATCGAGGTCCGCGACACCGGCATCGGCATCGCGCCGGAGCGGCAGAAGGAGATTTTCGAGGAGTTTCGCCGGCTCGATACGGGCGAGGAGCGGGAGAAGGGGAGCGGCCTCGGCCTCGCGATCGTCGAGCGCATCTGCCGGCTGCTCGACCTTCCGCTGGAGATGCGCTCGCGGCCCGGCCAGGGAACCTGCTTCGCCGTCACCGTGCCCCGCGCGGCGGCAGGTGCCGCGGTCGCGGCTGCGGAAAAGACTCCGGCGGCCTCGGCGGCGAGCCAGCGCGCGCTGTCTGTGCTCTGCGTCGACAATGACGGGGCGATACGGGATGGCCTCGCCGCCTTGCTATCGCGCTGGGGACATAGGCCGATTGTGGCCAGCGACGAGAGGACGGCGCTTGCCAATTGCAACGGGCAAGTGCCAGATCTGGCGCTCGTCGATTATCATCTCGACGGCACGACCGGCGTCGAGGTGCTCGGCCGGCTGCGCAAACACTGGGGCCGGGAGGTCAGGGGCCTGGTGATCACCGCGGACCGCGGCGAGGCGGTCGGCGCCGAGGCGAAGGCGCTCGGCTGCGAAGTCATGGCGAAGCCGGTGAAGCCGGCGGCCTTGAGACGATATCTGGATGCCGTCGCCCTCGAAAAGGGCGCCGGGCTGCAGCGCGGCGCGTCTCATTAGAAACGCAAAGGTCGCTGTAGAACTTTAAAGGGGGAGGAAGACCATGAGCACGCGCATCGTCATCGCGGATGACCATCCGATGGTCCAGGCAGCTCTGCGCAGCGCTCTCGTCGCGGTGCTGCCGGATCTCGATCTGATCGCCTGCCGCTCGGTCGACGAGGTCCTGGAGGTGCTGGCGGGCGATCGGCAGGAGGTGGACCTCGTGCTGCTCGACCTGAGCATGCCCGGCACGGACGGGTTTGCTGGCCTGTTCCTGCTGCATGCGCATTACCCGACCCTGCCGGTGGCGATCGTCTCGGCCCGGCAGGATGCGGCGACGATCCGCAAGGCGATCACCTTCGGCGCTTCCGGCTATATTCCGAAGTCGCTGGACCTGCCGGAGATGGCGAGTGCGATACGCGCCATTCTCGAGGGCGAAATCTGGACGCCGCAGCGTTTCGACAGCGAAGCCTCCGATCCGGATGCGGCAATGAGCGCCCGCCTCGCTTCGCTGTCGTCGCAGCAATTGCGCATCCTGACGAAGGTCATCGAAGGCAAGCTCAACAAGCAGATCGCCGGCGAGATGGACATTGCCGAGCAGACCGTCAAAGTGCACGTTTCCGCGATCCTCAAGAAGCTCGGCGTCGTCAGCCGCACCCAGGCGGCGGTGCTGTGCGAACGGCTGCTGTCGGCGAGCCCCCGCGATGCGGGTTAGGCCGTTCTCAGCCGTGTTGGACTAAATCCTCCAACCTCTACAGTTTCGGCAATCCTTCCGGCCTGAGGTGCTTCTTCAGCGCGGCGATGCGGAAGATGGCGTTGGCGGCGCCATAGCCGCGATAGCCGCGCCGCTCGACGATCTCGAAGAAGAAGCCTTCCCCGTAGGTGGGGCTGTAGAGCTGGAAGTATTCGCCGTGCTCGTCGCGGTCGTAGAGGATGTTCGCAGCCCGCAGCCGCTCCGTCAAAGCCGGCTCGAGGCCGAAGCGCGCCTCGACGTCGTCGTAGTAGTTGGGCGAAATCTGCAGCGGGCGGAAGCCGTTGCGGCGGAGTGCGGCCGCGGTTGCGAAAATGTCGTCGGTGTGGAAGGCGAGATGCTGGATGCTGGAGCCGAAAGTCTCGGCGATGAAGTGGCCGGCGAGCGTCCGGCGGTTCTCCGCACCGTTGAGCGTCAGGCGCAACGACCCGGTGGCATTTTCGACCACCTGGCTGCGCACCACCCCGGCCGGGTCGATGATATCGACCATCGGCGTCTTCCCGGCCGCAAAGATCGACGTATAGAACAGCAGCCAGCTCGGCATTTCCTCGTAGGCGACCGTCTGGGCGATATGGTCGACGCAGCGGAGCCCGGCCTCTTCCACCTCGCCACCCTCGTCGGACGGCTCGAAGTCGATGTCCCAGATGCGGCCGAGATCGCTCTTGTCGTCGAGCAGATAGAGGAGCCCGCCGCCGACGCCGCGGATCGCGGGCAGCTCGACTTCCCCGGCGGCGACCGGCTGGCTGAAGGGCTCGGCATCGAGCGCCAGCGCCCGCTTCATGGCTTGTGTCGCGTCGTCGACGACAAGTGCGACGGCATAGGCGGAGCTGCCGTGAACGGCATAGGAGGAGCTCGCAAATCCGCTCTCGTCGGTATTGACCAGAACACGGATGTCGCCCTGTTGGTAGAGGTCGACTTTTTTCGAGCGGTGGCCGGCTGCCTTGCGGAAGCCCAGCGTCCTTAGGATGGCGGTCAGCTCGGCGGCGTCCTCGGGGGCGGCCGTGAACTCGACGAAGCCGACCCGCTGGACCGGCGCACGCTCCGGCATCGGCGCCACGGTGAGAGAGCCGCCGTTCGGATGCCGCCGCACCTGGTCACCGAGATAGATCAGTGAGCGATGTCCGTCGGCGGCGAGCGGCTTGGCCGCGCCGCCGCGGAACTGGTCGTTGAAGATTTCCAGCGAGAAGTAGCCGTCATAGCCGGTTTCGGCGATCGCCCGGGTGAACTCGGCCACCGGCAGGTCGCCTTCGCCGGGCATGTTGCGGAAGTGCCGGCTCCAATAGAGCAGGTCCATGTCGATCAGCGGTGCGTCGGCCAGCTGGACGATGAAGATCTTCTCCTTCGGGATCGAGCGGATCGAGTTGACCTCGATCCTGCGCGACAGCGTGTGGAAGCTGTCGAGGATGAGGCCGATATTAGGATGATCGGCGCGCCGGACGATCTCCCAGGCATCGCGATGGTCATTGATGTGCCGGCCCCAGGCGAGGGCCTCGAAGCCCACCTTCAATCCGCGCCTGGCGGCGCGCTCGCCGAGCTCGCGAAAATCGGCCGCCGCCCGATCGATGCCGCCGAGCGAGATCGGCGAGGCGTTGGAGCAGACCAGCAGGAGGTCGGTACCGAGCTGCTGCATGACGTCGAACTTGCGCTCGGCCCGGTCGAAGGTGCGGCTGCGGTGCGGCTCCGGCATGCCCTCGAAGTCGCGGAAGGGCTGGAAAAGCGTGATTTCGAGACCATGGTCGCGCACCATCCGCCCGACATCCGCAGGGCTGCCGTCGAAGGCGAGGAAGTCGTTCTCGAAGATTTCCACGCCGTCGAAGCCGGCGGCGGCGATCGCCGCGAGCTTGTCCGGCAACGCGCCGCTGATCGAAACCGTTGCGATCGAAGTCTTCATCGCCGCTCACCTTCGTCGCGATCGCCCTTGTCGAGGCCCCAGAAGGCGATCTGCGTCGGCAGCTGCGCGAGCGTCATCTCGGCGCCGGCCTGGATGGCGATGCCGCGGCGCCGGGCTTCCTCGAGCCAGGGTGTCACCGGCGGCTTCGTCACCGCGTCGGCGATGATTTCCGCCCTTGTCAGCCGCTCCAGCGGAAAGGGATAGGGGTCGGCAGGATTCATGCCGGCCGGCGAGGCATTGACGGCGATGTCGACATCGATGCCGTCCGGCAGAACGTCATGGGCGTGAAGCTCAGGATAGTCGCGGCGCAACTGGCCGGTCAGGCGGTCCGCCTTCGCCCGGTCACGTTCGATGACGACGATGGTCGCCGCACCCGCCTCGGCAAGCGCATAGATGATCGCCGTTCCGGCGCCGCCGGCACCGACGACCAAGGCGGTCTTGCCCGTGACGGTCACGCCGTTCTTGGCGAGCGCCGCCACCATGGCGTCGCCGTCGACCATGTCACCGAGGAGCGTGCCGTCCGGCCTTCGGCGGATGATGTTGACGGCACCGGCCCGGCGAGCGCGATCCGTCAGGTCGTCGACCCCGGCACATGCCGCCTGCTTGTGCGGCATCGTCACCGAAACGCCGGGGCAATTGGGTGTTCCTCGAATGGCATCGAGGAACGCCGCCACCTTCTCGGGGAAGATATCCACCGGGATGAGGACGGCCCCGACATCATTGTCGGAGAACCACGCGTTCACCGGTCCCGGCGATTTCACCTGCTCGACCGGATGACCGATGAGCGGAATGAAGACGGTCTTTCCGGTGATCTCCGGGACGGGCTGCATTCATGCCTCCTCGAGATGGGCACCGAGGAAGAGCTGGCCGACGCGCGGATCGGCAAGCAGCTTGTCGGCCCTGTCGTACATCCGGCTGCGGCCCTGTTCGAGCACCAGGCCGAAATCGGACATGGCGAGCGCCGCCTTGGCGTTCTGCTCGACCATCAGAATGGTGACGCCCTGGTCGCGCAGCCGGATCAGCGTGCGGAAGGTCTCGTTGATCATCTGCGGCGAAAGGCCGATAGACGGTTCGTCGATGAGGATCAGCGACGGATCGAGCAGCAAGGCGCGCGCGATCTCGAGCTGCTTCTGCTGACCGCCCGAAAGGGTGATCGCCTGTTCCTTCGCCTTCTCCTTGAGGATCGGGAACTGCTCCATCACCTCGTCGATGCGCTTGGCGATCTTCGCCTGATCGCCGGAGGAGATGCCGCCGATCTCGAGATTGTGGCGCACCGAGAGCATCGGGAAGAGGTTGCGGCCCTGCGGCACATAGGTGACGCCCTTGCCGAGCATCTTCGCCGGCGCCAGCGAGGTCACGTCCTCGCCGTTGAGGATCACGTTTCCCGAACGGATTTTCAGGAGCCCGAAGATCGCCTTGAAGACCGTCGACTTGCCTGCCCCGTTCGGGCCGATCACCGTGGTGATCGTGCCCTTGTCGATCTTGAAGGACGTGCCGTTCAGGATCGTCATTTTGCCGTAGCCGCCATAGACCTGCTTGAGTTCCAGCATGGCTCAACCTCCGAGATAGGCTTCGATGACGGTGGGATCGTTGCGCACCGTCTCCGGGTCGCCTTCGGCAATGATCCTGCCGTTCGCCAGAACGATGATGCGCGTGCAGAGCGACATCACGAATTCCATGTTGTGCTCGATGACCACGAAGGTGGCGCCGCGTTCCTGGTTGAAGGCCTTCAGCCGCTCCTTGAGGTCGGCGAGCATGGTGAGGTTGACGCCGCCGGCCGGCTCGTCGAGCATCACCAGCTTCGGTCCCGCCATGAAGGCCATCGCGGCGTCGAGCAGCTTCTGCTGGCCGTAGGAAAGCGATCCCGCCTTCTCGTGGGTCTGGTGCCCGAGCCGGAAGAAGTCGATCATCCGCAGGGCCTCTTCGGTGAGGCCCGCATCCGGTTTGCCGAAGAGACGCGACAGCATCGTGCCTTTGTGCTCCTGACCGGCCAAAATGATGTTGTCGAGCACGGTCATCTCGGGGAAGACCTGCAGCATCTGGAAGGTGCGGCCGACGCCGAGCTTGTTGAGATCGCAGGGGCGCTTGCCCGCGACCTCCTTGCCGTCGACCAGCACGGTGCCAGTCGAGGCCGGCAGCTGCCCGAGGACGCAGTTGAAGAGCGTCGACTTGCCGCTGCCGTTCGGGCCGATCAGGCCCAGGATCTCACCCTGGTGGACATCGAAGGAGACATTGTCCACCGCCCTGAGTCCGCCGAAGGATTTGCTGACATTG
The DNA here is from genome assembly GCF_002531875.1 of Sinorhizobium sp. FG01. NCBI lineage: Bacteria > Pseudomonadati > Pseudomonadota > Alphaproteobacteria > Hyphomicrobiales > Rhizobiaceae > Sinorhizobium > Sinorhizobium sp. FG01. The sequence continues at coordinate 70,226 of NZ_NWTB01000012.1, read as the reverse complement.
CGTACGGAAAGGACCGGCGTCATCGTCCTGCCTCCCAGGTCGTGGCATTGGGGTTCTGCCTGAGCTTCAGCGCCGTGCGGCCACGCTCGACGAGGCCGAGCAGGCCGGTCGGGCAGAAGACCATCAGCACGATGACCAGCGTGGCATAGATCATCAGGTAATATCCCTCGGTGAAGCGCAGGAATTCCGGCGCCAGAACGATCAGCAGCGCGCCCAGTATCGGGCCGAAGAAGAAGCCGGCGCCGCCGACGATGACCATCAGCAGGACCTTGAGCGAGATGGTCAGGCCGAAGGAATGCGGATCGATGAACTGGGTGAGCTGGGCCAGCAGGCTGCCGGCAAGCCCGCCATAGGAAGAGCCAATGGCGAAGGCGAGCAGCGTCGTCTTACGGATGTCGACGCCGAGGCTGTTGGCGCGGATCGGATTTTCCCGGAGCGCCTTGAAGGCGCGGCCCCAGGGCGAACGGATGATGGCGTAGAGGGCGACAGCCATCAGCACGAACAGCGCCAGCACGAAGAAATAGAAGGCGAGCGGCTTCTGCGTCTGCAAGCCGAAGAGTTCCGGCCGCGGGATGCCCACAATGCCATACGTGCCGCCGGTCAGCCATTCCTCGTTGCGCAGCATCAGCACCACCAGCGCGTTGAAGGCGAGCGTGATGAAGGCCAGGAAGTGATGCTGGACGCGGAGCGCCGGGTAGCCGAGCAGAAATCCGATGACGAAGCAGAGAACCATCGCGGCGATCATTGCCGCCGGCCACGGCACGCCCGCCATGGTCATGAGCGCCGTCGTGTAGGCGCCGATGCCCATGAAGGAGGCCTGGGCGAGCGACACCTGGCCGGCATAGCCGAGCGTCAGGTTGAGCCCCATGGCGGAGATCGAATAGACCAGCCATGAGCACAGCACGAACACGCCGTAATTCGACTGCGTGAAGGGGAGCAGGATCAGGATCGCGAGACCCGCGACCAGTGTAGCGAGAATGTGCTTGCTCATACGGTGCGTCCTTCCGCCTTTCCGAGCAGGCCCTGCGGCCGCACGAGAATGATGATGATGAGCAGGATCAGCGGCACCGCGGAGCGATACGACGCGGAAACGTAGGCTGCCGAGAGATTGTCGATAACGCCGAGCAGGAGACCGCCGGCCAGCGCGCCGCGGATCTGGTTGAAGCCGCCGACGATCGCCGCGATGAAGGCGATCAGGCCGAGCGTCTCGCCGTTCGAGAACTTCGCCAGGTAGATCGGCGAGATCAGGATGGAGGCGAGAAAAGCGAGGCCGGCATTGATCAGGAACGTGTAGAGGATCATACGGCGCACCGGCACGCCGAGGATTTCGGCCACGTTCGGATTCTGCGCGGTCGCCTGCATGCAGCGGCCGATCTTCGTGCCGTTCAGGAAGAGCTGCAGCAGCGCTACGGCGCCGAGCGCGATCAGCAGAACGGCTATGTCCTGCACCGAGATGGCGGCGCCCAGCACGTTGAGGGTGCGGTCGGAGAACAGGGCCGGGAACGGCAGCGCCTCGGCCGTGTAGAACTGCTTGACGCCTTCCTTCATCAGGATGCCGAGGGCGATCGTGGCGATGACGATCGGTAGGACGCCGTGCGGCAGCAGCGGATCGATGATGATGCGCTTGAAACCGAGGCCGAGCAGCAGCAGCGAGAGCACCACCGCGATCGCCATCGCCACCGGAAAGCTCAGACCGAGGAACTGTGTTCCGGCCAGAACGAAGAAGGCGGGCAGCATGATGAACTCGCCCTGGGCGAAATTGATCGTCTGCGACGCCTGCCAGAGCAGGGTGAAGCCGATCGCCGCGAGCGCATAGATCGACCCCGTTGCCAGTCCGGAGACGAACAACTGGAAAAACGTATTCATGAAAGATGTCCCCAAGAAAGGGGGCTTCAGGCCCGGCGGGCCGGAAGCCTCACCGTTTTTAGAGTTTCGGCAGCGTGGTCACGACGGTCTGCTTGCCGTCCTTGACCTCGACGAGGAAGCTTTCGCGGTTGACCTCGCCCTTGTCGTCCCAGCTGGTCTCCATCAGGATGCCGGGTTCGTCGGCAGGCGTGATGGTCAGGCCATGCAGCGCATCCGCGAAGGCCTGGCGGTCGACCTTGCCGTTCTTGGTGGTGACGTATTTCACCACATAGGCGCCCATATAGGCCTTGATGGCGTTGTGGTCGGGCTTGTAGCTGTACTTCGCCTCGAACTTCTTGGCGAATTCCTCGATGCCGGGGATCGGCGCATTGGCGCTGAGGCCGACATGCCCGCGCACGCCGTTGACCGCTTCGCCGGCAAGGTCGACGACCTTCTGGTTCATCAGCGTCGTTTCGCCGAAGATCGGCTGGGTGACGCCCTGCTTGCGGATTTCCTTGAGCAGCCGCGCGCTTTCCTCTTCATGCAGATAGGCGAAGATCGCGTCCGCATTGCTCGACTTCAGCTTGATGACGTCGGCTGCGAAATCGGCCTGGCCCACTTCGCTCGACACGTCGGCGTTGACGGCGATGCCGTTCTTCTCCAGCTCGGCCACGAAGGAATCGCGTCCACCCTTGCCGAAGTCGTCATTGACCCAGGCGACGGCGACCGACTTCACCTTCATTTCCTCGGTGAGGTACTTGACCAGTTTCGGCATCGACTGTTGTGCGCCGAAAGAGGTGCGGAAGATGTAGGGATTGCCCATGTCGGTGATGAACGGCGCTTCGGCGCCGGTCAGCTGCGGCACGCCGTTCTGCTGGGCGACCATCATGTTGACCTTGACCGAGCCGGAATAGATCGGCCCCATGATGACATAGGCGCCGTCGTCGATCGCCTTCTGCACCATGGCGCGCGAGGTCGTCGGGTCGGTCTGCGTGTCGTAATCCGTCACCTCGACCTGTTCGCCGAGAATGCCACCGGCAGCATTGATCTCCTCGAAGGCGAGCTTCAGCGCGTCGCGCCAGTTGCTTCCCACGGTGGCGCCGGCGCCCGAAAGCTCGATCACGTTGGCGATCTTTATCGTGTCCGCCCAGGATATGTTCGGCAGGCCGGCCGATAGCGCCACGGCAATTGCGATCGACGCAAGTGCTCTCTTCGTCATGTTCTCCTCCTATTTCGTTCTTCCATGGGCGGCGATCCTCCTCCGCCCAGCTGCGTGATACTGTCCCATCTCTTACGTAACGGCAAATACCAAGATATGCAGAGTCAATAACTTGATGTTATCTTTTGGCGCGGTTCATTTCGGTTCTCAGCGTGTCGATGAAGCGCTCCGAAAAGATCGACAGCGGAACGTCGCGCCGATAGGCGACGAAGGTCGGGAAGGTCGTGTCCGCTTCGATTTCCAGGCATTTGATTCCCGGCACCCGGCCGGCGGCGACGGTGAACTCGTCGATGATGGCAATGCCGAGCTCGGCGGCGACGAGGGCGCAGACGGTCGTGCCGAAACGCGCCTTGATTTTCATATCATAGGCGAGGTTCTGACGACGGAAAATCTCGGTCATCACCCGCCCGTAGGGATCGTTCGGATCGATGCCGATCAAGGTATGGCGGACGATTTCGTCCGGCGCGATGGCGTCCTTGCCGGCGAGCTCGCTGTCCTGCGGCACGATGCAGAGCAGCCGCCCGGTGGCGAGCGGCTCGAAATGGATGATCGAGTGTTCGAGATAGGAGCTGATCGCCACCACCTCGCCGCGACCGACGAGCAGATAGTCGATCGCCTCCTCGATCTTCAGAATGTTGATGTCGACATAAAGCGACGGATACTGCTGGCGCAGCTTGGCGATCGCCCGCGGCACCATCACATTGGCGATGCTGGGAACCGAGCCGACGCTGAGTTCCAGCCCGTCACCCTTTTCCAGCCGCTGCACGGCAAACTGCAGGTCCTCGACCTGCCGGTAGACGGTGTCGAGTAATCCGAAGATGTGCCGGGCCTCCGGCGTCGGCACATAGCGCCCATGGCTGCGGTTGAAGAGACGGACCCGAAGGCTGTCTTCCGTATACTTCATCAGCCGGCTGACGCCGGGCGCCGCGACGCCGAGGAGCTTCGCGGCGCCGGCGATCGTGCCGGTGACCATGATCGCGCGGATCACCTCGATCTGTCGCAAAGTCAGCATGACGCCTCCCAACGCCTCCAACGGAGCCTATTGGTAATTTTCAGGCGCCGTGGAAACAAGCGATTAAGTTTGGTGCTCCTCACTGCCGCTTGACGATGTCGTAGAGGCGGCGCTGGGCAGTTTTGGTCGACATGCTTTCGTCGTTGAAGAATTCCGCCAGCACGCCGATCCAGCCCTCCGACATCTGCGTCGGCATGGCCATCGACTGGGCGCTGACGCCGCTGTTCTGGACGATCTTCTCGAGGCCGAGCCGGCCGCAGCGGTCGAGCCCGCTGGGATCGACGTCAGTGCGCACCGGCAGGGAGCCCTTGAGACGGCTGAAGGCCACTTGGTTGTCGCGATCGAGCACCATGCGCGCGAAGGCGCGCTGCGCGTCGGCGGCGTCTTCGCGGTTGGTCAGCGGAAAGGCGAAAGCGTCGATGACCATGAAATAGGCGATCTCCGTGCCGGGCATCAGGCTGCAGCCGAAATCCTTGTCGACAGAGTAGCCACGGGCCACCAGCTCGCCCTTCGCCCAGTCGCCCATAAACTGCATGCCCGCCTTGCCGCCACCGACTGCGGCGGTGGCGTCGGCCCAGGTCTTGCGCCGGCGCGCTGCGGCCGGTTCCGCATAGCGGGAGAGGCGTCGCAGCATGTCGAGCGAGTCGGTCATGCGCGGATCGCTAACCAGCGCCGGGTCGCCGCGGATGATCCGGGCATAGCCGTCGGCGCCGAGCTTGGAATACATGATGCCGTTGAAGACGAGGGAGATTTCCCAGGGACCGTCGCCCAGCGCGACGGGCAGGTGGCCCGCCGCCTTGATCTTTTCGGCGGCGGCGAAGATTTCGTCCCATGTCTCGGGAGCCTTCAGGCCGAGTTGGCGGAAGATGGGCTCGCTGGTCCAGAGCCAGTTTTCCGCGTGGACGTTGGTCGGCGCAAAGAACACCTTGTCCTTGTAGGTGATGCGCTCGAGCACGGTTGCCGGTAGGACGCGGCGCCAGTCATCGGCCCTGGCGACCTCGTCGATGTCAAGCACGATACCCATTTCCGGCAGCTCGCGTGAACCCTCGTTCGCATTCCATTGCATGACGGCGGGCGCATAGCCGTTGGCGATGCGATCGCTGACGATCCTCTGGACGGCCACCTTGTTTTCCGCCGGCAGGTCGATCCATTGGTGGCCGGCATCGGCCCATGCCTTGCGCAACACGTCCAGTGCCGCCGCCTCGCTCTGCGAAATCCAGAAATGCACGACATCGACTGCGCCGCGCTGATCGGCGGCTGCAGGTGGCTGGGAGCTTGCCAGCAGCAGCAGCGCCGCGGCCAGGCAGGCCGTTTTGATTTTTCGTCTCATCATCTCCTCCAACTTACGATAGTCACCGCCGGGCGATCCGCCGCAGCGCTGCCGAAGCCTTCGACGCCGGGCGCCGGTCGGCGGCGGCCCGTTGCGGCAGCCGCGCGCCGGCGAGGGCGGCTGGCTCGGGCCGGGCGAAATGGTATCCCTGGCCGATGTCGCAGCCGGCCTCGATCAGGAAGCGTCGTTGCGCTTCCGTCTCGATCCCCTCGGCGACGCAGCGCTTGCCGAGGTTCCGGGCAAGTTGGATCATGGCGCGGATGATCTGCTCGCTGCGGGCGTCCTTGCCTATGCCGTCGACGAAGCTTCGGTCGATCTTCAACTCGTCGAAGGGGAAATCGCGTAAGTGCACGAGCGAGGCGAAACCGGTGCCGAAGTCGTCGAGCGAGATCGACAGGCCGTGCTGACGGAAGCGCGCCACCGTTGCAAGAATCTGGCCGGCCGAGCGATTGAGGAAGACGTCCTCGGTGATCTCCACCGCGAAATCCTGCCATTCCAGGCCGTTTTCACGAACTGCGGCGGCGAAGAACGCGTAACCTTCCTCGCCGACGAGCAGGACCTCGGGCAGGTTGATCGACACGGGACCGGGAGCGAGCCCGGCCGCCCTCCAGGCCTTGAGGTCGCGGCCGACGGCGGCGACAACTGCGCGGGTCATGCCGCGGATGAGCTGCGTTCCTTCCATCAGGGGCAGGAAACGGCCGGGCGGCAAAAGCCCCAGCTCCGGATGCTGCCAGCGCACCAGCGCCTCGAAGCCCAGATGGGCACCGGTCATGAGGTCGACCTTCGGCTGGTAGTGCACGACGAATTCATTGCGGTCGGCGGCAAGCACAAGGGCGAGAGAGAGCTGGTTCTGCTCTAGCCGCCGGGCCAGCGCCGCTTCGTCGAATATGACCGTGGTGTTGCGCCCGGCCTTCGCCGTATAGAGAGCGAGGTCGACGATGCGCATCAATCCGGCCTCGTCCGAGGCGTGATCGGGCACGATGGCGCCGCCGATGCTGGCCGAGACCTGCAGGTTGCGTCCTTCGAAGGCAAAGTCTGCGGCGATCGCCTCGATCGCCCGTTCGGCGACCGCTTCGAGTGCGGCAGCCTCGCCGATCCCTGGCAGCAGCACGGCGAATTCGTCGCCGCCGAGCCGGGCGATCACATCGCTTGCGCGCAAGGTCTTCTGCAGGGTGCGGGCGACGTGACGCAGCACCGCATCGCCCGCGGGATGGCCGAGGCCGTCATTGATGGCTTTAAACCGGTCGAGATCGAGAAGCAGCATGGAGAAGCCGGCCCCTGTCCTTTCCAGCTCGCCAAAGAGATTGCTGAGAGCGGTATTGAAGGACGAGCGGTTGTTGAGACCGGTGAGAGCGTCGGTGTGGGCCAGAAGCGTCAGCCGCTGCTCGAAAGCCATTGTCAGGCGATGCTCGTTGCGCAGCTTCTTGAGGAGCGGGCTGAACAGAAGGACGCTCGCCAGAATGACGGTGGCCGCGATCAGCGCCAGCAGCCCCGTGCCGATCAGCTTGGCGTTGTCGATGCTGACGCCGCTGCGGTCATGGGCGTGGCGGATCAGGTCGGAAAACTGGCGCATCAGCATGCTGTCGGAGGCTACGGCGAAGTCGATCGGGCCCCAGAAGGAGTAGCGCTGCCGCCGGTCCTCGTTGCTGGTATCGGCAATGCGCACCGCCCGCTCGAGAAAGTCCTCGAGCCGGCCATTGAGATCGCGACGCAATTGCACCGCAATCTCGTCGCGCGGATTGAAGCGCTCAAGGAGATTGCCGCCGATGCTTTGGTCCAGCGCGTGCAATTCTCCGCTCATTGCCCGGATATCGCCTATCGCCCGATGGATGTCGTCGCGCATCGGACTGATGATGTATTCCGGCAGGTTGGGGTCGGCCGAAGCCCGCATCAGCGCCCGCGTCTGGTTGGCGAGCTGCTGGAAGCGGATGAACTGGTTGCTGGTCAGGAAGCTGATCTTCTGCTGCAGCGAATGACGGTCAAGGGCGACAAGCATGGTCAGATAGGTGGCGGCGATCAGCAGCGTCATCACAATGACGGCATTCACGTAGTGCCGGCCGATCGACCGAATGTATGTCTCCACCGATTGCCGAGGCCTGCTCAGCGGTTTCGATCGTCCAGTCATCTCGTCAGCCCGCTCCGCTCGCACCTTGTTCCTCCTCCGCCTTTACCGCGATCAGGTTCCGGTATTTGGCAGTTGTTCGCCGGCAGGCCGTAAGCCTTCGCGCGACAATTCCGCCAGGACGCGGTCAAGCTGGGCGGCGACCGCGAACAGGCTGGCGCTTTCCATATCGACCATGCGGAGGCGGTCCTCGGGATTGCTGCGGGGGAAAACAGCGATATTCGACACTGGCTATGGCTCCGTATGTATGAATGGGCGCGAAAGCTTCGGCCCTATCCCTGGCCCTCGCCCCGGGAACTGGGGAGAGATGTGATCGGGCGCCGCAAATCTCCTGCTTCCGGCAGAAATCGAGGCGGCGCGGGACGGCGTCGTCCCAAGTCTTCGAGGCTCAGAACTCCTCCCACTCGTCGACGGCCGCCGCCGTTGCCGTCTTGCCGGCGAACGCGCGGGCGATGCGGCCGCCGAGCGCACGGGCGGGTGAAGCGACCGGCTTCGCCGCCTCGCCGGCGCGCGGGCCGGAGGCCCCTTCGAGCTTGAAGCGGGCGACCAGGTCGCGGAGCTTCGCCGCCTCCAAAGCGAGGCTCGAAGCCGCAGCGGTCGACTGCTCGACCATCGCGGCATTCTGCTGGGTGCTCTGGTCCATCGAATTGACCGCGGTGTTGATCTCGGCAAGCCCGGTGGACTGCTCCTTGGCGGAGACGGCGATCGCGTTCATGTGGCTGTTGATCTGGCCGATGAAGCCGCCGATCACGTTCAGCGCCTCGCCGGTATCGCGCACCAGTCTGACGCCGCTTTCGACCTCGGTCGTCGAGTTCTGGATCAGTCCCTTGATCTCCTTGGCGGCTTGCGCCGAGCGCTGCGCGAGCTCGCGCACCTCCTGGGCAACGACCGCGAAGCCCTTGCCGGCGTCACCGGCGCGCGCCGCCTCGACGCCGGCGTTGAGCGCCAGGGTGTCCTCCTCTTCGAGACGCGCATTGGCAAGTGCATTCTGACGGAACACTTCGACGGCCTCGGCCATCGCGCCGATCTCGTCGTCGCGGCCGGCAAAGGGGATCGGCGACTTTGCGTCGCCGGAGGCGAGATTGCGCATCGCGCCGGTGATGCGGGTGATCGGATTGGCGATGCCGAAGACGGCAAAGGCGATAACGCCGGCGCCGGCAGCGACCGCGGCAGCGCAGAGGATGGAGATAAGCTTCAGCGTATTTTCGAGCAGCTTCTGAATTTCCGCACCGGAACGGGCGGCGCCCTCATTGTTGAGGCCGACGATCACGTCGATCGACTTGGCAACATCGCTGAAGCGCGGCGCCATTTCCTTGGAAATGATCTGCTTGGCCTCATCGTCCTTGGCTGCGGCCGAGGCAACGATCATCCGGCGGCTCGCGTGGATCAGCTGGCTGGCCGTATTCTTGATCTTCGCGAGTTCGGTCTGTTCGTCTGCCTCGGCCACGAGCGCCGCGTAGTCGTCTATCGACCTGAAAAAGCGAGTCTTTTCCGCCTCAATCGCGGTTTCTGCCGCATGTTCTTCATCCTCCGTGGCCGCCAGGACATGGCGATTAAAGGCTACCTTCAGGTCGGAGAGAGCGGTATCGATCTCCTTGGATCGCTCGACGCTCGGCAGCCAGTTGTCGACGATCTCGTCGCTCTTGGCGTCAATGTCGGAGAGGGAACTGATCGATACCCAGGAGATGGCGGCGGTTGTCAGCACCATGCCGGCAATCGAGCCGATCAGGGACAATTTCACGCTTGGTCGTTTCACTATCACTACCTCTGAACTGTATTCGAGAGACCGAGGTCTCCGTTGGTCGAGATTTGGCCGGGATCGCCCCCCTTGCTCCCGGTTCGCCGGCCGGACGATGGGGAGGATCGTCCGGTGACGTTGGCGGCGGGGAACGAGCGCGCGACTTTCCTTCCGCGCTCCGTGCCGAGCGCGGCCAGCATCTCCTCGAAAATCATGCGTCTTGGAAATCCCGCGGGCTCATCCCGCTGGAGCGAACGGATACACCGGTCGCCCCTATGAATCGCCACCCAGGAACCTGTCGGACACCGCCCGGCGGTTGTGGAGGCGATTACTATCGCAATCACCACCCAAGCGTTCCTGAGTAAACAAACGCTTAAATACGGTGCGGCTCGGGCAGTTGGCAGCGGAAAGTGGACAGGCCGATGCAGAAAGTGGATAGGTCCAGTGCTCCGATCTGAAACGGATGGGCTGCGCTTAGAGGCGGCCTCCGATGCCACAGCGGACATCGCCGCTTCGGCGATTGCCGGCGGCGGCTCTCCGTCCTATCGTCCCGAACTTCGGGCCGCGAGAGGAAAGAGGACGGCAATGGCCTATCTGTTGGTATTCCTTGGCGCCGGATTGGGCGGCGCCATGCGCCATGGCGTCAACCAGCTTGCCGCGCAGCTCCTCGGTGCCGCCTTTCCCTTTGGCACCCTGGCGGTCAACGTCGCCGGCTCCTTCGCCATGGGGCTCATCGCCGAGTATTTCGCCTTGCGCGTCCATCTGCCTCAGGATGTGCGGCTGTTCCTGGCGACCGGCGTGCTCGGCGGATTCACCACCTTTTCAAGCTTCTCGCTCGACACGATCGGCCTTTATGAGCGCGGCGAGTGGGCCGCCGCGGCAATCTACGCCGCTTCTTCCGTGATCTTTTCACTTCTCGGCTTGCTCGCCGGGGTGATGCTCGTCCGCCTGCTCGCGGCCGGCCAGGCGGCCTGATTATCAAATTTTAGAAATTACTTTTATAGCAAAGCTAATTATTCACGATTTCGCAACCAACAGGTGCCATTTCTTGAGGCAAAGCGAAGCGATGTACGCTCGTCTCAACCGCCATGAGGGCGGGTGGCCTTCGCGGCGCAAGCCGCCGCTGGGACTGGTTTTCACTGCATTGGGACGGTTTTGACGCGGGCTGCGGCATGCGCCCGCTCGCGCCTCCTTGATACGTTGATTCTGAAGGACGCAAGCGAACGGTCCAGCCAGAAAGCGGTCGAGGCGCGGCAATTGCGTTAAAGGGACGAGGAAACATCGATGAGCTATTTCAAGAGCTTCGGGATTGGCGCGCGCCTCGCCGTCGGCTTCGGCTTCCTGCTTCTCATGATGGTCGGCTTGACCATCTATTCGGCCGTTCAGGTCGAAGAGATCAATGGCAATCTCGCTACCATCAACGACGTGAACAGTGCCAAGCAACGCTTTGCGATCAACTATCGCGGTAGCGTTCATGATCGGGCAATCGCCATCCGCGACGTCACTCTGGTGACCTCCGAAGAGGAGCGCAGGAAAGCGGTGGCGCTGATCGAAAAGCTCGCCGCCACCTATGCCGAGAACGAGAAGCGGATGGCCGAGATGATCGCTGCCGGCGCGAGCGATCAGGAAAAAACCATTCTGGCCGAAATCGCCGACATTCAAGCGAAGACCAATCCGCTCGTCGCCGACATCATCGCCTTCCAGGAGAAGGGAAATGGCGACGGCGCGCGCAGGATCCTGCTGGAGCAGGCCCGCCCCCTGTTCGACGCCTGGCTCGGCGCCATCAACAAGTTCATCGACTATCAGGAGGCGCTGAACAAATCGATCGGCAGCCACGTGCGCGATGCCGTGAGCGGGTTCGAATCACTGGCATTTACGGCGCTGGGTATCGCTGCCCTGCTTTCGATCATCGCTGCGGCGCTGTCGGCGCGCTCGATCATCGGACCGCTGTCCAGGCTGCAGCTGTCGTTGAAGGCGATGGCCGAGGGCGACCTGACGGGGGATCGTCACCTCGAAGCACGCCGCGACGAGATCGGCATGCTGGCGCGTGCTGTTGCGGCGCTCAGGGATGCGATCTCCGCAAAGGCGGAACGCGAGGCGAATGCGGAGACGACGCGCACGATGACGGAGCGCCAGCGGCTTGAAGAGGATGCAAAGCAGCGCAATGCCTTGGCGGAGCAGACCGGCCAGGCCGTCCATCAGCTCGCCGCCGCACTGCAGAATCTCGCCTCGGGCGACCTCACCCAGCGGATCGACACGCCGTTCATTCCGTCGCTCGACAAGCTGAGGCTCGACTTCAACGGAGCGGTCGAAAAGCTGCGCCAGGCGATGCAGGCGGTTGCCGAGAATGCAAGCGCGATCGCAGCCGGCGCCCAGGAGATACGCTCGGCCTCCGACGATCTCGCCAAGCGGACAGAACAGCAGGCGGCTTCCGTCGAGGAGACGGCGGCGGCGCTCGACGAGATCACCACAACGGTCGCCGACTCCAGCAATCGTGCCCAGGTGGCGGGCCAGCTCGTTCGCAAGACGAAGGACAATGCGGAGCGCTCCGGACGCGTCGTGCGCGACGCGGTCGGCGCCATGGGCAAGATCGAAACCTCGGCAGTCGAGATCGGCAATATCATCGGCGTCATCGACGAGATCGCCTTCCAGACCAACCTTCTCGCGCTGAATGCCGGCGTCGAGGCGGCGCGAGCCGGCGAGGCCGGCAAGGGCTTTGCCGTCGTCGCCCAGGAAGTGCGCGAATTGGCGCAGCGTTCCGCCAAGGCCGCCAAGGAGATCAAGGAACTGATCAACACCTCGAATGACCACGTCAAGAACGGCGTCGCCCTCGTCGGCGAAACCGGCAAGGCGCTCGAGGAAATCGTCGAGCAGGTCCAGCAGGTCGACGGCAATGTCGGGGCGATCGTCGAGGCCTCCAGGGAACAGGCAACAGGCTTGAAGGAGATCAGCACGGCGGTCAACACCATGGACCAGGGGACGCAGAAGAACGCGGCGATGGTCGAGGAAGCGACAGCCGCCGCCCATGGTCTTGCCAAGGAGGCGGACGCGCTGTTCCAGCTCTTGCGCCAGTTCGACATCGGCGCCGGCGCCGCATCAAAGCGCCCAGCGCCGGCTGCAAGCGGAGGCACGGCTGCTTCACCGGCGCGCCAGATGGTCGCCAAGGTGGCGCAGTCCTTCCGCGGAAACGCCGCCGTGGCGGAGGAATGGCAGGAGTTCTGAGAGGGAGGGAGCCGCGCCGAACTGCCCAAGTGGTATACCCCTCTGCCCTGCCGGGCATCTCCCCCACAAGGAGGGAAATTGGACAAAGGCGAGGCCCTGCCCGACACCAAGCTCGTGAACGCTGAAGTCACCGAATTGGTTTGAGCGAGGCGTTGCCACTCGCCGATCTCTCCCCTTGTGGGCCCCTTGTGGGGAGAGATGCCCGGCAGGGCAGAGGGGTGCTATTTCGTCGTTCCCGAGGTCCGGCTTTTCGCTATTCGAACCGAACCGCCAGACTCCATCTGCCGTCGAGCCTCACGTCGATGCGGCCGGGTGCTGCGACATCGAGGGCGCCGCAGAGACTGCCGGTAGTGACGATCTCCCCGGCGGAAAGCGTGTCTTCCGCCCTTTCTGTCTCATTTGCCCAGCCGACCAGCCAGGCGAGCACATCGCTTGCCGGGTGGTGGGCCTCGCCTGCGAACAGCGGGGCTCCGTCGAGGCTCACTTCCAGCGGCCGCCCCTCCGCGCCGTCGAGAAATTCGCGCGGCAGCTCGGGCCCGAACGCATAGCCCGCATTGCCGAGCCGGTCGGCGAGGAAGAGCAGGAATGGCGCCTTGCCGCCCTCCTCGATGCGGCTGTCGAGCACCTCGACGCCGAGATGGATGGAGCCGATGGCGGCGATCACCGCGTCCCGGCTATAGCCGGCTTCCCGGGGCGGCAAGCCCGCGGCAAGGCGGAAGCCGATCTCCGCTTCGACACGCAGGCCGTTGCGCCAGCGAAAGGTAGCCGGCTCGGCGTCGGCGTGGGCCGCGATCGGCGAGAGACGGCCGGCGACGCTCATGCCTTCGGGCGAGCGGGCCACCTTGTATCCCGCGACGCCGTCCTCGGGCGCGACGAACGCGACCTGCACGGCGATAGCCTCGGCAATGGTCGCCGGCACCGGTAACTCTGCGGCCGCGATGCGGTCCTTTGCGGTTGCAAAGCGGTGGGCGAGATCGGCGGCATCGAAAAGTGTAGCGTGGGTCATGCGGGCATTCGTTTTGGGGGGATGGTCAAGCGGCGGAACGGGCAGGGACGCCGGTCGATGCCCGGAGAATCAGGCGGCTTTCGAGCGGCGGCGGCGGCGGCGGCTGCCGGCCGGCAAGGCAGGCGAGCAGATAGTCCGCAGCCCGCCGGCCGATTTCGGCATTGTCGACGCGCATCGTCGTGAGCGGCGGATCGGTCTGTTCTGCCATCGCCACGTCGTCGAACCCCGTGATGGAGAGCTCTTCCGGCACGCTCATGCCGAGCGCGCGCGCCTCTATGAGCGCGCCGATCGCCAGCGCGTCGTTGCCGCAGACGACCGCCGTCGGCCGTGGACCCGCCGCTTCCATGATCGAGCGCAGGCTCTCGCGGCCGAAGGCGATGCTCGCCGGCCCCTCGCGCACATGCTGCGGCCTGAGCGCCACGCCTTCCTCCGCGAGTGCCGCGCGCAGGCCTTCGACGCGCGCCACGACCCGGTCGTTGTCGATCGACGGCTGATGGATCAGCGCGAAATCGCGATGGCCGAGCTCGAGCAGGTGGCGGGCGATCCGCCGGAAGGCGGCGGCGTTGTCGAAGCCGACGCTCGGGTGAGGGGAGCCGGGCCGATGTGAATAGGTGACCACATAGGGGACGCCGCGCGCCGCGATCGTTTCGAACAGGCCGGGGCGGTGTGACTCGCCGACGACGGCCAGCGCCTCCACGCCGCGCGCCAGCATGGTGCGGACCTGGTTGGCGGCCTGGTCGGCGTTGTAGTTCGAACAGCCGATCAGCACCGTAACGCCGTCTGCGGACAGGCGCGTCTGCAGGGCGCCGACCTGCGAAGCAAAGACGTCGTTGTCGAGGGTCGGAATGAGCACCCCGGCGAGCCAGGTGCGGCGGCTGGCGAGCGCCGCGCCGGCCGGATGCGGCATCCAGCCAAGCTCGGCCGCGGCCTTCAGCACCTTTTCGCGGATGTCCGGCGCGACCTTTTCCGGCGCATTGAAGGCGCGGGACACCGTGGCGGTTGAAACGCCCGCCAGCGCCGCAACGTCGAGAGCCCGGGCGCCCGTGTGTCCGTTCCGCTCTCTTCCTCCACGTCCCATGGGAATCGATCTCTCCTCAATCGATTAGCTATGTATACGGTTACATGCCCTTTTCCAACCCATTTACTTTCCATTTGACAGGCCGTCTGAAAGTGCTATGTAAGCGCTTACATTCTGATCGGCTGTCCGGAGGCGGTGATGTGCGGAGGCGCATGGCCGGGAGAGCCTTCATCGGAGGAGGAGCCATCTTGTTCGCGATCCGCAAATTCCTGCTGAACCCCGTGGAGTTCCTGCTGGCCCTTTGTCTGGCGGCGATGCTGGTTCTCGTCTTCGGCAATGTCGTGCTGCGCTATGCCTTCAACACCGGTATTTCCGTGTCGGAAGAGCTGTCGCGCCTGCTGTTTGTCTGGGTGGTCTTTCTCGGCGCCGCGGTGACGCTGTTCGAGCAGGCGCATCTCGGCGTCGATACGCTCATCCGCCGGCTCTCCCGCAAGGGCCGGCTCCTCTGCTTCGTCCTCTCCAACCTGCTGATGCTCTATACGACCTGGCTGGTCTTCTCCGGCACCTGGCAGCAGTTCGGCATCAATCTCGGCATGACGACGCCCGTCATGGGCATCTCGCAAGCCTGGTTCTTCGTGCCGGTGCTGATCTTCACGGGTTTCGCGGCCGCCTGGTTCTGCCTCTCGCTGCTGCGTTCGCTCACCGGCCGGATCAGCGACGAGGAACTGATCGGCGTCAAGGAATCGGAAGAGGATTTCGACATCGCGCAATTGCCGCCCGGCAGCGTGCCGCCGCGCTGAGGGTTCGCCCGTAGCCGTTTCAACACGCGCCGGCGCTGGCGCTTCCGAAGGTCTGTAGCCGCAATCGGAGGGACGTGATCCCCGAGCAATAGGCGGTAAAGGTTGGTCCGCGATGACAATTCTGGTCTTCATCACCGCCCTTCTCGCCGCCATGGCGATCGGGATGCCGATTGCCTATGCGCTACTGATCTGCGGCGTGGCGCTGATGGTGCAGCTCGCCATGTTTGATCCGCAGATCCTCGCGCAGAACCTCGTCGGCGGCACGGACAGCTTCACGCTGCTCGCCGTGCCCTTCTTCATGCTGGCGGGAGAGGTGATGAATGCCGGCGGGCTGTCGAAGCGAATCGTGGCGCTGGCGCTGGCGCTGGTCGGGCATGTGCGCGGCGGGCTCGGCTATGTGGCGATCATCGCCGCTTGCGTGCTCTCGGCGCTCTCCGGCTCGGCGGTCGCCGATGCGGCTGCGCTCGGCGCGCTGCTCGTGCCGATGATGGTCAAGGCCGGTCACGACAAGGCGCGCTCCGCCGGCCTTGTCGCCTCGGCCTCGGTCATCGGACCGATCATCCCGCCGTCGATCGCCTTCATCCTGTTCGGCGTCACCGCCAACCTGTCGATCTCGAAGCTCTTCATGGCCGGCATCGCGCCGGGCCTGATGATCGGCGTCGGGCTTGCGGTCGCCTGGTGGCTTATGGTGCGCAAGGAGGAGATCGAACTCCGGCCGCGCGCCAGCGGTGCGGAGCGGCTGAAGGCGCTGCGCGAAAGCCTCTGGGCGCTGGGCCTGCCGGTGATCATCATCTTCGGCCTGAAATTCGGCCTCTTCACCCCGACCGAGGCCGCCGTCGTCGCTGCCGTCTATTCGATCCTGGTCGCCACCTGCATCTACCGCGAGCTCAGCCTCTCCCAGCTCTATGCCGTCTTCGTCTCCTCCGCCAAGGTCACGAGCGTCGTCATCTTCCTCGTAGCGGCCGCCCTCGTCTCGGCCTGGCTCATCACCATCGCCGACCTGCCGGGGCAGGTAATCGAGCTCCTGTCGCCCTTGATGGACAGCCCGAAGCTGCTGATGCTGGCGATCATGATCCTCGTCGTCATCGTCGGCACGGCGATGGACATGGCTCCGACCATCCTGATCCTCGCGCCGGTGCTGGTGCCGGTGGTGCAGGCAGCCGGCATCGACCCGATCTATTTCGGCGTGCTGTTCATCATCAACAATTCCATCGGCCTCGTCACCCCGCCGGTCGGCACGGTGCTGAACGTCGTCGCCGGCGTCTCCCGTCTCAACATGGAAACGGTGATCCGCGGCGTCACGCCCTTCATGGTCGCCCAGCTCGTCGTGCTGGGGCTGATGATCGCCTTCCCCGAACTCGTCACTTGGCCCGCCGCCTGGCTGGGACGCTGAATTCCAGAAAATCGCATTTTATTCAAGGAGGAAACGACATGCGTAAGACTTTGATGGCCTTGATGACCGGCCTGATGCTGGCATCCGTCGCGCCGCTCTCGGCAAGCGCCGAGATCAACGAGCAGACCATCCGCTTCGCCAGCGCCGGCGCCGAAGGCTCGCCGCTCGTCATCGGCCAGCGCAAGTTCGCCGAGATCGTCAAGGAAAAGAGCGGCGGCAAGATCGACGTCAAGGTCTTCCCGGCCGGCATGCTCGGCGGGGACCTCCAGTCGGTGACGGCGCTGCAAGGCGGGCTCCTGCAGATGTCCGTGATGAATGCCGGCCTGATGGCAAGCCTTGCGCCCGACTTCGCCATCCTCGACCTGCCCTTCCTGTTCGAATCGACCAAGGAAGCCGACGCGGTGATGGACGGCGAGGTTGGCAAGACCTTCGCCAAGGAACTCGACGACAAGAACCTCGTCGTGCTCGCCTATTGGGAGCTCGGCTTCCGCAACCTCACCAACAGCCGCCGCCCCGTCGAGAAGGTCGACGACATCGAGGGACTGAAGATCCGCGTCGTGCAGTCGCCGATCTACCTGGAAATGTTCCAGGCGCTCGGCGCCAATGCGGTGCCGATGCCGTTCCCGGAAGTCTATACGGCGCTCGAGACCGGCACGGTGGACGGCCAGGAAAACCCGGCGCCGAGCATTCTGACGGCCAAGCTTAACGAGGTGCAGAAGTACATCACGCTGACGCGCCACACCTATAATCCGATGGTGCTGCTGTTCTCGAAGCCGCTCTGGGAAAAGCTCGACCAGGAGGAGAAGGATCTGTTGCAGGCCGCCGCCACCGAGGCTGCCGCCTTCCAGCGCCAGCTCTCCCGCAATGCCGACCAGAAGGCGGTCGACGCGCTTGCCGCCTCGGGCATGACGGTCACCAAGCTGCCGCCACAGGAAATCGCCCGCTTCCGCGAGAAGACCAAGCCGGTCGCGGAGAAATTCGCCGCCTCCGCCAATCCGGACCTCGTCAAGGCGCTCAACGAGACGATCGAGCGGGTGCGCTCCGCCAATTGAACTCCTGCCATCGCATGGGGCGTGAAGGCGCGCCCCATGCTGTCCCTTCCGAATAATTCGAGGCTCTCTGTCCATGTACACACCAAACCGCCTGAAGGCCCACCTTTCCGCCGGTCACGTCGCGTTCGGATGCTGGGTCGGCGGCGGCTCGCCGACCAATGCGGAAATCCTCGGCCATGCCGGCTTCGACTTCCTTCTCGTCGATCATGAGCATGGCGTCGGCGAGACCAGCGAGATCATCGACACGCTCCGCGCCATCGAAACGACGCCCTCACCGGCGCTGGTGCGGGTCCCCTGGAACGATCATGTCTTTTTGAAGCGGGTGCTCGACGCCGGCGTGCAGTCGGTGATGATCCCCTCGGTCGACACGGCGGAAGCCGCACTTGCGGCGGTCCGCGCTTGCCGCTATCCGCCGCAAGGGATCCGCGGCTATGCGGCCGGTGTGGTGCGCGCCTCAACCTTCGGGCTGGAGCCCGGCTATATCCACAAGGCCAACGACAACATGCTGATCGCCGTGCAGATCGAGTCCTTCACGGCGGTCGACAACGCCGAGGCGATCGCGGCGACTGAGGGCGCCGACATCATCTTCATCGGCGTCAACGATCTCGCTGGCTCGATCGGCCGCCTCGAGCAGACCGGCCATCCGGAGGTGCGCGAACTGGTTGCCCGAGCCGAGATGGCGATCCTCGCCTCAGGCAAGATCATGGGCACGGTGCCGAACGCCGGTGCCTCCGTCGGCGAACTGATCGACCGCGGCTATCGCATCATCGCCGGGCCCCACGACGTGGCGCTGCTGCGCGATGCCGGTCTGGCGGCGGTTGCCGAGTACCAAGCGTTGCGGCAGGCGGAGAAGGGCGGCCAACAGGCGGCCGCATCCTCGCACCTCAAGAAATCTTACTGACCGGGCCGCCCGCCGCGGGGCTCTTCCGTTCCAAGGGTCTTGGGGCCATCGAGGACCACCGGGATCGCCCCTCGGCTCGTGCCGGCCTCGGCGAGCGGCGAAGCGCTTTCGACCGCGCTTCGCCAGGGTTGGTGGGCGACCTCGAGGCCGATCCGATCGCCCGCCGCCGCGCGCGGCGCGTCGCTCCGGACGCCGGGAAGATTGCGGTAGATTTCCAGATAGTCGCGCGTCATCCGCTCCGCCGTGAAGCGGCGCTCGAACGCTCCCCGCACCCTCCGCCGGTCGAGGCTCAGGACCTCGTCCATCCTCGCGACGGCGTCCTCCACCCAGTCGACGAGAATTCCCGACAGGCCGTCTTCGATGACTTCCGGGGCGGAGCCGTAGCGGAAGCCGAGCACCGGCGTGCCGCAGGCCATGGCCTCAATCATCACCAAGCCGAAGGGCTCCGGCCAGTTGATCGGGAAGAGAAGGGCCGCGGCATTGCCCAGGAACTCCGGCTTCCGGCGTTCGTCGATCTCGCCGATGAACTCGACATTGGCATGGCTTGCCACCATCGGCTCGACCACACGTTCCCAGTAGGCGCGATCCGCCTTGTCGACCTTTGCCGCGATCTTCAGCGGCATGCCGGCCCGGGTGGCGATCTCGATGGCCCTCTCCGGGCCCTTCTCGGGTGAGATCCTGCCCAAAAAGGCCAGGTAGTTGCCGGCCGGCTTCTCGGTGAACGGCAGCACCGCGGCGTCGAGGCCATGATAGACGGTGCCCCTCCAGTTCACCGGCGGGATGGGCCGGCGTTGGTCGTCGGATATGGAGACGAGGGGTATATCGGTGAACAGCCGATAGAAGGGCTGGAGATCGGATAAATCGAGGCGCGTGTGCAGCGTCGTCACGGTGCGGTCGGCGAAATCCCTGACAAGGGGAAAATGCAGCAAATCGATATGGAAGTGCAGGACGTCGAACTCCTGCGCGCGGCGGCGCACCTCCTCGAGCATGACGACGTGATGGGGAAGGAAATCGGTCACGTCGGGGTTGAGCCTGAGGGCGACCTCCGAGCAGGGCACCAACTCGGCGGAGGTGAGCGAGTCGCCGCTCGCAAAGAGCGTGACGTCGTGGCCAAGCCTGACGAGTTCTTCGGTAAGGCAATGAACAATCCGCTCCGTTCCGCCGTAAAGCTTCGGCGGAACACGTTCTGCAAGCGGGGCGATCTGGGCAATTCTCATTGCTGAACTCCTGTAACGGAGCGAAGGCGGGGGTGGGGGCGTTCGCTCGAAAAGGGCAAGGTCAATCTCCTGCAACAATTGCCGAAAGCGGCTCTTGTTCCCGAAGGGCAGCCGCCGGCTGCCTGCGGCTGCAGACGCCGCCTTCGCCTCGCAGGTGAGTTGTGCCGAGCGCCCAGAGGACTGCGCGCCGCCCGCGGGCGATCGGCGATCGGCTTCAGGCATGTGAGGTACGTCGAGCGGCCCGGACCGCCGCAATCGGAACCTTCCCCATCGAAGGGACGTTTGCAACGAAACTCCCGCGAAGGTTTCAAGAATGCCGAACGAGACAGATCGACCGACCGTTCTCATCACTGGCTCGAGTGGCTTTCTCGGACAGGCGATCGCTCACGGCCTCAAGGATCGCTACCGCGTCATCGGCCTGGACGTGGCAGCCCCGAAAGGCGCGGCGGACCGTCTCGAGACGATCGAGATAGACCTCACCTCCGACGACAGCATCAGGAAGGCCGTACAGGAAATCGGCAAGCGGAGCGGCGGCCGCGTCGCCTCGGTGATCCACCTCGCCGCCTATTACGATACGACCGGCAAGACCGACCCGAAATATGACGCGGTCAACGTCCAGGGGACGCGCCGGCTGCTTGCGGCGCTGAAGGAACTGGAGACCGAGCAGTTCGTCTTTTCCAGCACGCTGCTGGTACACGCGCCGAGCCCGGCGAAGGGCGCAAGGATCAACGAGGATGCGCCTCTCGAGCCTTCCTGGGCCTATCCACAGTCGAAGGCCGAGACGGAAGCTGTGATCGCTGGGGAGCGCGGGCAGATCAAGACGGTGATCCTCAGGCTTGCCGGCGTTTATGACGAGGATTGCAGGGCCACCTTCATCGCCCAGCAGATCGCCCGCATCTTCGAGCGGCTGCCGACCGCCTATCTGTTCACCGGCGATCTTCGGGCGGGGCAGCCCTATCTCCACAAGGACGACTTGGTCGAGGCCGTCGTGCGCACCGTCGACCGGCGCTGCGAATTGCCCGCCGAAAGCGTGATGCTGATCGGCGAGGAGGAAACGCTTTCCTATGGGGAATTGCAGAAGAGCATCGGCCGGCTTCTCCACGGCGAGGACTGGCGCACCTTCGTGCTCCCCAAGGGGCTCGCCAAGACCGGGTCATGGGTGCAGACGGAGGTGCTCGATCAGGAGAGCGACATCAGGCCGTGGATGATCGAGAACTCCGACGACCATTTCGAGATCGACATATCCCGCGCCCGCAACCTCATCGGCTGGGAGCCGAAACACCGCCTCTCCCGCACGCTGCCGGAGATGATCCGGCGGCTCAAGCGTGACCCGACTGACTGGTACAAGAAAAACAAGCTCGAGCCCTCCACCGTCGCCGCGTCGGAGCCAGAGATCGAGCAGGCGAAACGAAGGCTCGATAGGCCGCTGGAGCGCAGTCACGCTGAGGTCGAGGCCGCCGTCGAGCGGCAGCGGCTTTTCACCCTCTGGGCGCCGATGGCGAATGTCGCGCTGGGTCTGTGGCTCGTCGCCTCGCCGATGACGCTCGGCCTTTTCGATCCCGTCACCGTTCCGTCACCGCCCGCCCTCGGGCACGAGATCGCGGCGGCAGCTATCCGCAATGCGCGGCTTGGCATCAGCGAGATAATGTCAGGACTGCTGGTCGTTTTCTTTGCGCTACTCGGGATGTATCGCCGCTGGTCCTGGACACAATGGATCACCGCCGCACTCGGCGTCTGGATCATGCTGGCGCCACTCGTCTTCTGGACCACCAGCGCTGCCGCCTATGGCATCGACACGCTGGTCGGGCTGCTGATCCCGGTCCTCGCCGTGATGATCCCGCCAACGCCCGGCATCAGCAGCCGGGCGCTGGCGGCGGATGACGACCGACCGCTCGGCTGGAGCTATTCGCCTTCCGCCTTCACGCAGCGCATTCCCATCGTCGCGCTTGCCTTCGTCGGCCTGTTCGTCTCACGCTACCTCGCCGCCTATCAGATGGGGCATATCGATGGCCTTTGGGACCCGTTTTTCGGCGCGGGCGGAGCTCCCGTCCGCAACGGCAGCGAAGCGGTGGTGACGTCCTGGGTCTCGAAGGGCTTCCCGATCGCCGACGCCGGCTTCGGCGCCTTTGCCTATGGGCTCGACATCCTCGCCGGCGCGATCGGCGACCGGCGCCGCTGGCGCACGATGCCATGGATGGTGCTGCTCTTCGGCCTGCTGATTATCCCGCTTGGCGTGGTCAGCGTCTCTTTCATCATCATCCAGCCGCCGCTGATCGGCGCGCTCTGCACGCTCTGCATCGTCCAAGCGGCGGTCACCGTGGTGCTGATCCCCTATTCGATCGACGAGGTGCTGGCGGCCGTTCAATATCTCTGGCGGGCGACAAAGGCTGGCGAGCCGTTCTGGCGCACCTTCTGGATGGGCGGCCCCGCCCTGTCAGAAAACCAGTCGCCGGCGCCCGATCTCGACCGACCGGCCTCCGAGCTCATCAAGGAGTTCATTACCGGCGGGGTGAACTTCCCGTGGACGCTGGTAGCAGGCGTGGGTCTCGGCGCGATGCTGATGACGACGCCGCTGATCTTCGGCAGCTCTCCGCCGCTCTATTACAGCGATCATGTGGTCGGCTGCCTCGTCATCCTGGTCGCCGTCACGGCAATGGCCGAGGTGGCGCGTCCGGTACGTTTCCTCAATGTCGCGCTCGGCGCCTGGGTGGCCGCCTCGCCGTTCGTGCTTTCGGGCGGCGGCATGGTTGCAAGCGTCGCGGATTTCTTGCTCGGCCTTGGCCTGATCGCCCTCAGCCTGCCGCGCGGAACGCGCAGCGAGGAACATTACGGAGGCTGGGATCGAGCGATCGTCTGAATGGCCTGTTAAAGCGGAATCTGGTGGGAACGGGAGATCTGGGGGAAGGTGTGACGGGGCATCTCCCCCACAAGGAGGGAGATTGGCTGGAAACGCCGCTAGCCCGCCTATGCCGAACTCAAGGCACCTGCAAGCGCATGCATTGGTTATCGATGGCGGGAGGTTCCCACTTGCTGATCTCCCCACCTTTGGGGGAGATGTCCGGCAGGGCAGAGGGGGGTGCCTGCGACCGCCGCAGCAATGATTAGCGTATCGGGCCTTGCTTCAGCCCGCCCCTCGGATCGATGCCGGGGGGCAAGCTGAGGACCGGCTTACCCCGATCACGAGACGTCCGTCAGCCCGTCCAGGCGACGCGTGCCGTACCAGCCACCGAGCCAGGCGGCGGCGGCGCCGAGCAGCAGCGAGAAGAAGCCGAGAAATGCGCCGCTGGAGACGACGGTCGCGGCCGTGTCCGCCGCATCGGAGGCCTTCCTCCGCGCATCCTCGACGGCCGAACGGTAGGTCTGCTCGTATTCCTGGACGCGGGCGCGGGCCTGATCCGGCGGGATGTTCTGGGCCCGCGCAAGGGCATCGGCAGCACGGTTGCGGGCTTCCTCCGCCTGTGTCTCGTCGCCGGTGACGAGGGCGCGGATCGACGCAACGGCCGCATCGCGCATGGCAGCCGGATCATCGCCGCCGATCGTCTCGCGGATCTGCCCCTCGATGTCGGCGAAGGGATCGTCCGCCCCTGAAAGCGCTGGTGCCGCCGTCGTGGCAACCGTCGCAACGGTGCGCCCGGCGCCGCCGACCACCGAGGAGAGGCCGCTCAGTGCGCCCCCAAGCAGCGCGCCGACCGAGGTCGTCAGCAGATAGACGACGATCAGGGTGGTCACCGCCCAGGTCGTCAGCCCGTGATAGGCCCCGGTCGTCGTGCCGGACCGCCCCGACAGCCGGCTGGCCAGATAGCCGCCGGCAAAGGCCGAAATGATGCCGGAAAGAGCGAACCAGATGCCGCTCGCGATCGAGAAGGTGCCGGGACCGGGATTGTCGCCGCTGCCGGGATCGAAGGCCGCCGCGCCGAGGCCGACGCCGAGCAGGTTGAGGAGAAGCTGGACTGCCAGTGCCAGGGCGACGCCGGCGAATATTGCCGCCCAATCGAGCTTGCTGGGCGCTATGGCAACCAAGGACTCGGCAGGCGCCGTTGCGGGACTCGTGTAGAGTGGGTCGCTCATGAAAAAGCTCCCTTGTGTTTCAGGGTGTTATCACTCCAGCAACTAACCTGTCGAAACCCAATTCGTTCCCTTCCGTTCACAGCCGATTGCCGGCAAGCGTCTAGCGGTTAGCCAGCCAGAGGATAGCGGTGAGCAGGATGCTGACGATGAGGCCGCTCGTGATCGGGATATAGATCGAGAAATTTTCGCGCACGATCAGAATGTCGCCCGGCAACCTGCTGAAGCCGATGCGCGTCAGCCAGGGCCAGAGGATGCCGACGGCCACGATGACGAGGCCGATGATGATCAGGACACGGGACATCTGTCCCTGCCTCTTTCCGAGTGTGTAGCCTTCGCGGATCATACAAGGCTAGCCGCCGGCGGACCACGTTTTTGCCGTCATCCCTGCTTGTCACAGGGATCCAGCAGTGCCGCGTCCGCGACGCGGAAGAGTCTTTCAGCCCAAAGGCATGGGCTGGGATTCCTGTGACGAGCACAGGAATGAGGGGAGAGGAGAGCCCTGCCTTACTGCAACCCACGCGCCTGTGTCAGTGGACGTGCAATAGCGGTCTACTTCTGCTCTTCGCTTGCCAGCCCGTATTTCTCGAACAGGCGCGCCTGGGTGCCGTCGGCGATGACCTTGTCGAGGCCCTTCTGCATGCGGCCGATCAGTTCGTCCGGTACGGAGGGATTGCAGGCGATGGAGTAGATGTCCTCGGCAAGGACGACCGTCGATTCGATCGGCGCTCCGTCGCGCTTCAGCTTATCGAAATATTTCTCCGAGATCGGCATCAGGTCGATGCGGCCGGTGAGCAGCTTCTTGAGCGTGAGTTCCAGGTCGGTGGCGAGATCAATGCGCGGGAAGCCGTTTTCCTCGAGGATCGTCTGGGTGAAGTCGTCGCGTTGGGTGCCGACCTTGAAGGCTTTCGCCTCGTCGAGCGTCTTCGGATCGACGGGCGAGCCGGACTTGCGGATCAGCACCGTGCGGCTTTTCAGGAGAGGCTCGACCCATTTGAAGCGGCCGTGGCGCTCCTTGTTGTGGACGGTGGTGAAGACGCAATGCATCTCCTGGCTCTCGGCCAGGAAGAGCGCCCGGGCCCAGGGCATCATCTCCATCGTGTATTTCAGGCCTGCATCGTCCATGAGAAGACGGACCTGCTCGACCGAAGCGCCCTTGTAGACCTCGCCTTCGCGGAAATTAAAGGGTGGGTAGGATTCGGTGACGAATTTCACGTCCGCCGACTGGGCGGCGAGCGGAAAGAGAAGGGTCATCAGGAAAAAGATCTGTTTCATCGTCAGTTCCCTGGCACGGCGAGCAGCAGCCGGTGCCCTGTTTGGTGTCCGGAAAGAATGTCGGCGACGGGCTGGGGACGCCCGAGGAAATATCCTTGCCCGCAGTTCACGTCCATGGAAAGGAGCGTGTTCAGCTGCTCGTCGGTCTCGATGCCTTCGGCGACGACCTGGCAATTCAGTTCCTTGGCGACCATTTGAATGCCGGCAATGAGCTTTCGCACCCGCCGGCGGACGGTGTCACTGTCATCGGTCAGCGAGCGGGTGAAGGCCTGGTCGATCTTGATGATGCTGACCGGGAAATGGACGAGATAGCTGAGCGAGGAATAGCCGGTACCGAAATCGTCGAGAGCGATTCTCATCCCGGCGCCGCTCAGCGCGCCGAGGACGTCGCGAATGTCGGGGCTGTGATGCATCAGCACCGCTTCGGTGATCTCGACGACGATGCGGGTGGGCGGAATCCCCCATTTCATCAGTATGGAACCTGCGGCGGCCGGCAGTCTCGGGGAGAATTGCAGCGGCGAGAAATTGACCGCCAGATAGCTGGTTTCCAGGCCCGGAATGGAGGAAAGGCGGGCGAGATGGGCCACGGCCTTTTCGAATATGCGCTCGCCGATCCGCAGAATCGCGCCGGTTTCTTCGGCGACCCGAATGATGTCCGCCGGCGGCAGGACGCCGTGTTCCGGATGGTTGAGGCGCATCAGCGCTTCGAAGCCGGCGACCTTCCCGAGTTTGAGGTCGACGATCGGCTGCAGATGGACGTCGAACCAGTCCTGCCTGAGCCCGTCCTCGATATAGGTCTCGATCTTCAGTCTTTCCTGCGCAAGGCTCGCGATCAGCGGATCGAAGAGTTTCGCGCCGTTCTTGCCATTGTGCTTGCGGGCATACATCGCCATGTCCGACTTCTGCAGCAGCTCGGCGGCGCTCTTCGCCTGAGCCGGATAGAGCGCGATGCCGATGCTGGCACTCAGCGATAGCGCGTTGCCGTCGACGACGACCGGCTCAGCGCAGGCGGCGGCGATGCGCTCGGAGATCTGCAGCGCGGCGTTCTCAGCCTTCGGTGCGGAGATCAGCACGACGAATTCGTCGCCGCCGAGGCGCCCGACCTTGTCCTTGCCGCGCAGTTGCGCGCGGATGCGGCAGGCGATCTGGCGCAGCACCTCGTCGCCGGCGGCATGGCCGAGATTGTCGTTGATCGGCTTGAAGCGGTCGAGGTCGATCAGCAGGCAGGCGAGTTCTCCGCCGTCCGCGGCCGCCTGGCGGATCGCCGCGTCGAGCGCCGTCTCGAAGCCGGGGCGGTTGAGGAGGCCGGTCAGATGATCGGTGATCGCCTGCACATGGTTGCGCTGTTCGGCGGTTTTCAATTCCGTGACATCGGTCATGACGGCCAGCGACAGCGTGTCGCCCGCCTCAAGGGCCTGCACCTCCTTGATCAGCACGTCGATCAGCCGTCCGTCGGCGCATCTGAACTTGACGGTGACTGAGGCGCCTTGCACGTCTTCACTCGCCTGGCGTTTGCGGTTTTCGTAGGCGGGCCGCGTCGCCGGGTCGAGAAAATCGGCGAAGGTGTGGCCGATGACACTTTCGCGATCGTAGCCGGTGGCGAGCAGCCAATAGTCGCTGACCGCCGTCAGGCGATCGTCGTCGTCGATGGAATAGAGCTTCGCCGGCGTGAGGTTGTAGAGGCGTGTCGTCTTCTGATGGGCGCGTTTGAGATCGTTTTCCTCCTGGGCGAGGCGCGCCTGCATCTCGTTGAAGTTGGCGGCCAGCATGCCCATTTCGTCCGCCGATACCCAGTCGACCATATGGCGGGACCCGAGCCGGCGCGTCGCCTCGATGGCGTGCGTCAGGCGGAGCAGCGGCCGCGTCACCATCAGACGGTTGCCCAGGATGGCCGCCGCGGTGATGATCACGATCGCAAATAGAAAGATGCCGACATAGACGGCATCGTCGAACTCGAAATCGGAGCGCAGGTCGCGCTGGCGCAGCGCGATTTCCAGGCTGCCGACCGTCTTGGTGCCATCGACCGAGCGGTAATGGACGGCGGTGGACAGGATCTCACCGGGCGGATCCCTGTCGCGGGAGCGCTCCGGCAGCCTGACGTCGAGCCCGCCGGCGACCTCGTGGACCCGGACCGAGACCACGGAACGGTCCGCGAGGATCGTGCCGGCGATCTGCCGGACGCTTTCCTCGTCGAAATCCCAGAGCGGCTTGCCGAGCGCCAGCGAGTTGGCCTTGAGCAGGACCTGGCCATGGTCAATGACGTCGCGATAGGCGCGCTCGTTCGAGAGATAGAAGAAAAGCGCGAATAGCGGGGCGATCAACAGCAGGAGAGCGCTGGAAACGATCAGTATGAAGCGGCTCTCGACCGAATGCGTATTCATCTCAATGCCCAGGACCACACCGTATCGAAGGCCGACGCGAGGTGCACCGCGGCCTTGCCCATTCCCGGTCCGATCTCCGCTCTGCGGCAGGCGCCGAAGCGCTCCGTCGCCGACCCGTCAGCCCTGCAACCGAGAACGAACCGGGCCCATGGTCCATTGAAAACATTAGACTTCCGTAAATAATGCGCCTCGCCGCTAGCCCAATCGCGCTGGAATATCCGAATTGCGCAGATGTCGGGGGCGTATTATCGAAATCGTGCTGGATTCTCGACGCTGGATGGCGGCCGGGGCGGCTTTGTGCGGCGTCCGGCCCAGCATCGACTGGACATGCTCGGCTTTGCGCGCACCGCGCGCCATGTCAAACTCGGCCGAATCGACAGGCGAAAGGACAGCACATGGCACAGGAAAAAGTGGCGCTTGTAACGGCAGGCGGCAGCGGCATGGGGGCGGCGGCGGCGCGGCGACTGGCTGCGGACGGCTATAAGGTTGCAGTTCTGTCCTCCTCCGGCAAGGGTGAGGCGCTCGCCAATGAACTTGGCGGCGTCGGGGTAACCGGCTCGAACCAGTCGAACGAGGACCTGAAGACGCTCGTTGATCTTGCCTTCTCGACCTGGGGGCGGATCGATGTGCTCGTCAACAGCGCCGGTCACGGGCCGCGCGCGCCGATTATCGAAATCAGCGACGAGGATTGGCACAGGGGCCTCGACACGTACCTGATGAACGTCATCCGCGCCGTGCGGCTGGTGACGCCGATCATGCAGGGCCAGGGCTGCGGCTCGATCATCAACATCTCGACGGCTTGGGCCTTTGAGCCCTCGGAGATGTTTCCGACCTCCGCGGTCTTCCGCGCCGGGCTCGCCGCCTATACGAAGATCTATGCGGACAGCTATGCCAAGGACAATATCCGCATGAACAACATTCTGCCGGGGTGGATCGACAGCCTGCCGGCGACCGATGCCCGCCGCGACAGCGTGCCGATGAAGCGCTACGGCACGAGCGAAGAGATCGCCGCCACCGTCGCCTTCCTTGCTTCCGAGGGCGCCAGCTATATCACAGGCCAGAATATCCGGGTGGATGGCGGGCTTACCCGCTCGGTGTAGATCGAGTGATCCTGACGTAAGAGCCAGGATTGGGATTTCGGCTCTCGAGGGAGTCCGGCGTGATTCAGGAGATGGTGATGATAGCAGGTGGCTGTTTGTGCGGTGCGGTGCGCTACGAGTGCGAGGGTGATCCGGATTGTTCATTGGTCTGCTATTGTCGGGATTGCCAAAGGGCTTCCGGTTCGGGCCATGTCCCGGCAATGAGCATGCCACGCGAGAGGGTAACGATTAGCGGCGAGACAAGAGGCTACGCGGCTCCCGGAGGGAGCGGAAAGATGACGGTCCGCCACTTTTGCCCCACCTGTGGTAGTCTTCTCTTCAGCACGCCCGAGGTAATTCCCGACTTCGTAAACATCTACGCGGGCACGCTCGACGATCCCTCGGTGTTCAAGCCGACCTGGTCATTCTTTCCGCACAGCCATGCTCCTTGGGATCGGGTGCCGGACGCCTTGCCAGAGCTACCGGGTCCCACCTGACAGTGCGCTCGCGAGTCTAACGCGCGCCGAGTTTTTGGCCTTTGTCTGCCAACGGCGTCGGCACGCCCGTAATCATGCCCAAACATTGGCTCCATCCACAAGGTCGAGCGCCTAGTCTTCACGACAGCCCGCCTCCGAGCAAAGCGCGCGAATGAAAGCAAGCAGCGCCTCCTGCGGGTTTGACCCTTCTCCGTCGAGCACCGTTACGCCCCAATGGCTCAGGACCGCCTTCTGCACCGGATTGGGCTTATACATGAAGACGTACGATCGCGGCCGATCTCTCTCATAGCCGGATCCCCGCCAGGTGCTCCAGATTCGGTGCAGGAGCAGCCTGATATTGAGATCCGACACGCTGTATCCGATGAAGAGCACCGTCGCCCCGAGGGCATCACTGCGGAAGCGCACATCGAGCGGCGAGTCGAAGGACAGCCGGTCGAAATAGTCGGTCTCGGTCAGGACGAGCGTTTCGACATCGTCGAAGTCGCCGTGATATTTGATGATCTGAGTCACCCCCGCAGGAGCGGTGGCCATGTCTCTCGCGTGGCTGACCTTAGAATGGGGCTTGCCGTGGACCTCGTAGGCCACCTCGAGATTGCTGTCGTAGTTGGTGGTGTAGATGATCGGGAAATCGAGGCTGACAATCAGCCGATGCAAGTCGGATTTCCTGATGCTTTCTGGAGAGACGTGCCAATTCTCACGCATCCATGTGCAGAGTGCATCTATATTCCCATGGTCCAGCCGGTAACACTCGGCAATCGTTTGATAGGTGACGTCCTGATCGTTCATCACGGAGCAGTCGAGATGGAGGTCATCCAGCATATGGTCGATCAGCGTTCTCCAGGATGGCAAGCCGACGCTCATCGACACGCCGGCGCCCACGAACAACACCGCATGCCGCCCGTTCAACGCCGAGGCAATGGCCTCCAGATGCTCCTTCATTTTCACTCCCGCCTTCCGTCCGGCAGCCTTCAACCCGGTCCGCGGCAAGTTGTTCCATCGGGCGAAGCCGCGCTTCTACGCCGCCCGTCGCCTCCACAATCAATGGCTGAAGTAAGTACGAACAGCAGAGCAACGGTTCGGGAACGAAGTATCATGCCTTACTCCTTATGGATTAGGGCAAACGCCGGCCGGGCAAGAACCTCCAGGGAACAAACTTTTCGCCTCGCGGTTGGCCAGCGGAAGGGACTGTGAATCTGGAGAACAGTCGATGAAAGGCATTCTTATCAAGAGCGCTCTTGCCTTGAGCCTGGGCGTCGCCTACGGGCCGGCGCTCGCGCAGACAGAGCAGCCGGCGCAGGGGCAAACGACCGCGTGCCCGGAAGGCACGGAATGTCCGCAGGGCGGCGCCGAACAGGGCCAGCAACCCGATGCTGAGGGTGGAGCGACCCAACAGGGCGGCGAAGCGACCGGCGAGGGCCAGCAGGGCCAGTCGGGCGAGCAGCAGGCGCAGCCCGAGCAGGGCGGCACCGACCAGCAGCAACAACCGGATCAGCAGCAGCAAACGGAAACCGACACGCAGCAGCAACAACAGCAGCAGCAAGGCCAGGACAGCTCCGATCAGCAGCAAGAGACCGAGGGCGGCGCCTCCCAGTCCGGCACCGAGCAGAAGCCGGCCGAGGGCGAGACCGAGCAGCAGCAGCAGTCCGGCGAAGGTGAGCAGCAGAAAACCCAGGAGGGTCAGGCCTCCGGCTCGTCCACGGATGTCAACGTGACGGTGGAGCAGAAGACCGAGATCACCCAGATCATCAAGGAAGAAAAGGTCGAGCCCATCGACCTCGACTTCGACGTATCCGTCGGCGTCGCCGTTCCGGAAACCGTCAAGGTCAAGCTGAAGCCGGTTCCGGCGCGCATCGTCAAGATTGTGCCGAGATACGAGGGCTATCTGTTCTTCGTCCTGGCGGACGGCCGGATCGTCATCGTCGAACCCTCGTCGCTGAAGATCGTCATCATCCTGGCGTAGCAATCGGCACATATCGATGCTCGCCGGATCGACCAGCGGGCATCCCTTCCAGGGAAGGATGGAGGAGGGTGGATGAAAGACAATTGGCAGGACCAGAGGCGAATTCCGGCACGCCCCGAGCCGCGGCGCGACTATGCATGGCATGGCGGATCGTTCCGCGAGAGGGGATCTGACGAGGAGCGGCGGGGTCGCCGCGGCGACCGGCGCTACAACGGCGAATGGTTCGCGGACGCGTTGCGACGCTCGGACCGCGGCGGAGGCGATCCCTATGGCCTCTCGGGTCGAGATCTGGCGCACCGCATCGAGGAACTCGGTTCCTTCGACCCCTATGAGAACGTGCCGCCCTTCCGGGACCGTTCCGGTCAGGAGGGCTGGCCCGGCGGCCGCAGGACCCACTATGAAGTGGGGAGCTTCCGGGGAAAGGGCCCCCGCGGCTACAAGCGACCAGATGCGCGGATCGCGGAAGACGTCAACGACCGGCTGACCGAAGATCCATGGCTCGACGCTTCCGACATCGAAGTCTCGGTTTCGAGCGGCGAGGTGACCCTCGGCGGGTTCGTTTCCAGCCGAAAAGACAAATGGCAGGCGGAGGACTGCGCCGAAGCCGTTTCCGGCGTTTCTTATGTGCAGAACAACATAAGGGTGAGACGCGCCGGCGTGTCATGATCTCCGGCCCGCACCGCATGTCGCGTTCCCTCAATATCCCTCTTGACCATCATGTTATCGATAACATAAGCTCCGCCTCAATTGGCTTTGGGAGGAGCGCATGGATGGTCAAAAGCTGCTGGAGTTCCGCTCCATCACCAAGGAGTTCGGCGGCACCAAGGCGCTCACCCAGGTCTCGCTCGATCTCGAAGCTGGTGAAATCCTCGCGCTTCTCGGAGAGAACGGCGCCGGCAAGTCGACGCTGATCAAGACGCTCGCCGGCATCTACCGGCCGGATGGTGGCGAAATCCGGTTCCGCGGCGAGCCCTATGTCAACCAGCCGCCGAAGCCGAACAAGCGCCAGCCAGTAGCCTTCATCCATCAGGACCTCGGCCTCATCGAATGGATGACGGTCGCCGAGAATGTCGGTCTGGCGCAGGGCTTCTCGATGCGGACGCGGCTGATCGACTGGCGCCGAACGGAGGAGCGGGCACGCGAGGCGCTGCGTCTCGTCGGCTGCGATTTTGAACCCTCGACGCGCATCCAATCCCTGACCCGCACGGAAAAATCGCTGGTGGCGATCGCCCGCGCCTTGGCTGTGGAGGCGGACGTGCTGGTGCTCGACGAACCGACGGCGAGCCTTCCGGCCGACGAAGTCGAGCGGCTCTTCGATGCCATCCGGCCCCTGAAGGAGCGCGGCGTCGCGATGATCTACGTCTCGCATCGGCTCGACGAGATCTTCCGGATCGCCGACCGGGTCGCGGTGCTCCGCGACGGTCGACTCGTCGGCCAGAAGCCGGTTGCCCAGACGACGCCGGACGAGCTCATTGAGATGATCGTCGGACGCAAGGCCGACCAGCTCTTCGTCAAGGCGGAGAGCCGGCCGGGCGAAGCGGTGGTCAGCGTCCGGCAGCTCGCCTGCCAGGGTGTCGGGCCGGTCTCCTTCGATGTGTTGAAGGGCGAACTCATCGGCCTCGTCGGCCTGCGCGGCGCGGGCCAGGAACTGGTCGGCCGCGCGCTGTTCGGCTGCCAGCCCTTTTCGGGAACGGTGACGATCGGCGGCGAGACCCCCGATCTGACGAGCCCGGTGGCGGCTATGCGCTCCGGCGTCGGGCTGATCGCCCGCGACCGCACGGAGGAATCTGTCGCCATGTCGCTGTCGCTGCGCGAAAACACCTTTCTCAATCCTGGGGCCTCGGGCCGGGGGCTGCTTTCGGTTCTCGCCCCCGCCAAGGAGGCCGCCCTGGCGAAAGCGATCGGCGACAGCGTCGGGCTGAGGCCGAACGACCAAAGCTTGCCGATTGAGGCGCTGTCCGGCGGCAATCAGCAGAAGGTCGTGGTCGGGCGCTGGCTCGCGACCGGCCGCAAGCTGCTCGTCGCCGAAGATCCGACGGCGGGCGTAGATGTCGGCGCCAAGGCCGACATCTACCGGCTGATCGCTCGCGCCCTCGAGGCTGGGCTCGCGGTCGTCGTGGTTTCGACCGATTTCGAGGAAATCGCCCATATCTGCCATCGCGCCCTGGTCTTCTCGCGCGGACGCATCGTCCGGGAGCTGAAGGGCGAAGAACTGACGACCTCGGCGGTGATCGCCGCCGCCTCGGCCTCCGAAGCCGCCTGAGTTCAGGGAGAAGAAAATGCAGTCGATTGAATCCACCGCTCTTGAACCGACAAGAGGCGAGCTTGCCGGCATCAGCCTGGCGCAGAAGCTGATCCGCTTCCTGCCGGTCTATGGCCTCGTCATCTTGACGCTGCTGCTGATCGTGCTGTTCTCGCTGCTCCTGCCGCAGACCTTTCCGACGGTGCTCAATGTCCGCTCGATCATCTCCGACAAGGCGATCATCGCGATCCTGTCGCTGGCGGCGATGATCCCGATGGCCTCCGGCCGCATCGACCTGACGGTCGGCTACGGCATCGTCCTCTGGCACATCCTGGCAATCAGCCTGCAGACGATGTTCGGCGTGCCCTGGCCGGTCGCCGTCGTCATCGTGCTGCTGCTCGGCGCGCTGACCGGTTTCCTCAACGGCCTGCTCGTCGAGGTGGCGCGGATCGACTCCTTCATCGCCACGCTCGGCACCGGAACCATCCTCTATGCGCTGGCGCTCTGGCACACCGGCGGCCGACAGGTCGTCGGCGTCCTGCCGGAGGGCTTCTATTCCATGAACGGGACGATGCTGCTCGGCCTGCCGATCACCGGCTTCTATGTGCTCGTCCTGGCGCTGGCGCTGTGGCTGGTGCTCGAATATCTGCCGATCGGCCGCTATGTCTACGCGATCGGTGCGAACCCCAAGGCGGCGGCGCTGAACGGCATTCCGGTGCGCCGCTTCGTCATCGGCGCCTTCGTCTCCTCCGGCACGCTCGCCGCGCTTGCCGGCGTGCTGCTCGCCTCGAAGCTTAGGATCGGCCAAGCGAGCGTCGGCCTCGAATATCTGCTGCCGGCACTGGTCGGGGCCTTCCTCGGCTCGACCACCATCAAGCCCGGCCGTGTCAATGTCTGGGGCACGATGATCGGCGTGATCATCCTCGCCGTCGGCATCTCCGGCATCCAGCAATTCGGCGGCTCGTTCTTCGTCGAACCGCTCTTCAACGGCGTCACCTTGCTCGTCGCGATCGGCATCGCCGGCTACGCGCAGCGCAGGAGGGGAACGGTGACGCGCAAGCCGTCGGCGGCCGTCCCGGAGCCGGCTGGAACGAAGTGAACTCAAAAATCTGCATCGAATAACGAACCCAAGGGAGGACGGGTATATGAAACGCAGGACTTTCATGACAGGCACGGTGGTGGCAATCGCACTGATGGGCGCCAATGTCGCCTTTGCCGATCCGATGGCCGATGCTCAGGCAATCGTCACGAAATATGCCAACCAGGTGACCGTCTGGGACGGGCCGACGGCGGGGCCGAAGGCTCAGGAGGGCAAGACCATCGTCGTGCTCGCCGGCGACCTCAAAAACGGCGGCATCCTCGGCGTCACCACCGGCGTCGAGGAGGCTGCGGCCGCGATCGGCTGGGAGGTAAAGGTGATCGACGGCGCCGGCTCGATCGGCGGCCGCACGGCGGCTTTCGGCCAGGCCATGGCGCTGAAGCCGGCCGGCATCATCATCAACGGCTTCGACGCCGTCGAGCAGGCGCCGGCCCTCGAACAGGCCAAGGCCGCCGGCATTCCGCTCGTCGCCTGGCATGCCGGGCCGGTGATCGGGCCGGACGATAAGACCGGGCTCTTCGCCAATGTCAGCACCGACGCGATGGAAGTGTCGAAGGCTGCCGCCAACTGGGCCTTCGTCGACGCCAAGGGCAAGCCCGGCGTGGTGATCTTCACCGACTCGACCTATGCGATCGCCATTGCCAAGGCCGACAAGATGAAGACCGAAATCGAAGCGCTCGGCGGCAAGGTGCTCGAATATGTCGACACGCCGATCGCGGAGACGTCGCAGCGCATGCCGCAATTGACCACCTCGCTCCTGCAGAAATACGGCGACCAATGGACCCATTCGCTGGCGATCAACGACCTCTATTTCGATTTCATGGGACCGTCGCTTGCCGCCGCCGGCAAGGGCGGCACCGACGCGCCGATCAACGTCGCCGCCGGCGACGGTTCGGAATCCGCCTATCAGCGCATCCGCGCCGGCCAATTTCAGAAGGTCACGGTTGCCGAGCCGCTCAACCTGCAGGGCTGGCAGCTGGTCGACGAACTGAACCGCGCCTTCGCCGGCGAAAAATGGTCGAGCTACCTGTCGCCGCTGCATGTGGTGACCGCCGACAATGTCGAGTTCGACGGCGGCCCGAAGAACACCTTCGATCCCGACAACGGCTATCGCAACCATTACAAGAAGCTCTGGGGCAAGATGTGATCTCCCAGGACTGGGGCACCGCGAATGGTGCCCCTTTTTTTGCTATGCGGCTACGGTGGTATTGCCCTGCACCACCTTGAGCGTCGCCTGCCAGGCCCCCGGCACCTCCTTCGCCGCGATCATCTGCAGCAGCGCCTGTGCCGCCTTCTCGCCGATCTCCGTTCGCGCCATGTCGATCGTCGTGAGCCGTGTTCGGACGGCGTTGGCCAGCGATGTGCCGTTGAAGCCGACAACGGAAATCCGGTCGGGCACCGAAATCCCGGCCTGGTGCAGGTAGGAAAGACCGCCGAGCGCCATGGCGTCGTTGAGAAAGTGGATGGCATCGACGTCGGGGTGCGCCCGCATCAGCTCTTCCGTCAGAAAGCGTCCGGTGACGGCCTGGCGTGGCCGGTCGTCGCAAGTCACGCGCAGGAGATCGATGCCTGCCGCGGCAAGAGCCGACTTGAGAGAAAGATAGCGCCGGCGGGCGCAGAGATCCTTGTCGAGCTCGGCGCCCACATAGGCAATGCGGCGTAGGCCGCGCTCAAGGAAATGCTTTGCCACAAGCAGTCCGGCCTCCTCGTGCGACGGGCCGGCGCTGAAATCCAACGCCCCGGCGTCGCAATCCCAAAGCTGGATCGCCGGGCAGTTTCGCCGGGCTAGCAGCTTTTCCGCCTCCGCGCTCCGCGCCATGCCGCCGTTCAAGAGGAGGCCGGCCGGACGGAACGACAGCATGGCGCGGATGAGCTCGGTTTCGGTCTGCGGGTCGAACAGCGATTCGCCGATGAAGGTCTGAAAGCCCTCTGGCCGAAGCGCCGCATTGATGCCGCTCAGGACCTCCGAAAAGACGATGTCGCTGATCGACGGAATGATCACCGCCACCATTCGGCTCTTGCGGGAACTCAGCGTCCCGGCAAGATGGTTTGGCAGATAGCCGAGCTCGTCGGCGGCTTGCTTCACCCGCCGGCGCGTTTCCGCCGAAATGTTTCCGGCGCCGCGCAGCACCTTTGAGACGGTCATCCGGCTGACGCCGGCCCTGACCGCTACGTCGTGAAGCGTGATCACCTTTCCGCGCAGGTTCACTCGATCCTCCTTTTCGCCAAAATCGCTTCGCCGATTGACGAGCGGCCTTGTTATCGATAACATCAGCTTAAGTTAACGATAACCTTCGGCGCCTTTCAAGGGAAAACAGCCGGAAAGAATGAGTTGTTTGCCTGCGGGCGTCGCATCGGCGCTCGCGGCGAGATGGTGCCGCTGCGCCTGCGAAGGCCCGGCGGCAAGAGGGCGATGTCCGGACTTCGAGAGCCCGCGAGGAGCGGGCAGAGTCCGGCAATGACGATTTACCAAGTGGAGGAGAAACCATGACGATTTCGAATTTTCTGCGCACAATGGTGGCAGCCGTCGGCATAGCCGCGGTCGGTCTCGCTTCGGTCGCCGAGGCGCAAGCAGCCACGCTCAATGACATCATCTCACGCGGCACCGTCCGCATCGGCGTGCTGACGGGCGCGCCGCCGATGGGCATGGTCGACGAGCAGGGCAATCCCACCGGCTACGACGTCGACGTGGCGAATCTGATCGCCGGCTATTTGTCGCTTCCGGTCGAACTCGTCCCGCTGACGCCGCCGGCGCGAATCCCGGCGCTGCAGACCGGCAAGGTCGATTTCCTCGTCGCCACGCTGGCGCCGACCGGCGAGCGCGCCAAGACGGTGATGTTCACCCAGCCCTACAGCGCCTTCAACATGGACATCATCTCCGGTCCCGACCAGAAATTCGCCAAGTTGGCCGATCTCGAAGGCAAGCGCGTCGCCGTCAACCGCGGCTCGTCGCAGGAAACGGCGCTGCGCAAGGCGGCGGTCCCAAGCCTGGGAATCGTTGTCTACGAGGATGATTCCACCAGCGCCCAGGCGCTGATCGCCGGACAGGTCGATGCGGTCGCGCTGCCCTCGACGGTCGGCGAGGCGATCATCAAGCAGCGCCCGGATGCCGGCCTGCAGGTCGGCTTCACCTTCTTCCAGCAGGGCAATTCGATGGCGACCCGGATGGAGGACTATGAGATCCGCCAGTGGCTCAACACCGCCATCTACCTGATGAAGATCTCCGGCGATCTCGACAAGATCGCCACGAAGTGGACCGGCCGGCCGATGCCGGCGCTGCCGACCTTCTGATTGCGTCTCTCAAAGATTCGCCGGCGATACATCCGGCGAATCTTTCAACGTCGACGGAGTCTTCATGTCCTATACGTTTCAGTTCGGCGTGCTGGCCCAATACCACGACCAGCTCCTCAGCGGCATCTGGCTGACGATCAAAATTTCGGTGCTGTCGATCATCCTCGGCTGCGCCGCCGGCATCCTGCTTGCCTCTGTCCGATCCATCTGGGGCGGTGCGGTCCGCTTTCTCGTGGATGCTTATGTCGAGATCATCCGCAACACGCCCTTCCTGGTCCAGTTGTTCATCGTCTATTTCGGCCTGCCGGGGCTCGGCCTGCGCGTCGGGGCCGACACGGCCGCGCTGATCGGCATGACGATCAATCTTGCCGCCTATTCGACCGAGATCATCCGCGCCGGCATCGAGGCGGTGCACAAGTCTCAGATCGAGGCCGGCGAGGCGCTCGGGTTCACCCGCTTCCAGATCTACCGCCACGTCATCATCGTGCCGGCGATCGCCAAGGTCTATCCGGCGCTCTGCAGCCAATTCGTGCTGATGATGCTGGCCTCCAGCATCTGCTCGGCGATCTCGACCCAGGAACTCGCCGCCTCGGCCGCTTTCGTCGAATCGCAGACCTATAGGTCCTTCGAAATTTATATCGCCGTGACGCTGATCTATCTCGTCCTGGCGCTGGCGCTGCGCGCCGCCCTTGCGGCTGGCGGCATGTGGCTCTTCGGCCGCCGCATCGCCCGGCGAACGATGACGGCCCTCCCGGAGGTGCAGGCATGACCTTCAAGACCTTCGGCCTCGACCAGTTCGGCTTTCTGCTGTTTTCGCTGCAATGGACGCTCCTGCTGACGGTGATCGCGCTGATCGGCGGCGGTCTCCTCGGCTTCGCCATGGCGCTCGCCCGCACGTCGCAGCTGAAGCCGCTGCGGCTTGCCGCCGCCACCTATATCCAGGTGATCCAGGGCATCCCGGTGCTGATGATCCTGTTCCTCTCCTACTACGGCCTCAGTCTCGCCGGCTTCGAACTGCCGCCGCTCATTGCCGCAGGCGCCTCGATGACGATCTACGCCTCTGGCTATCTGGCGGAGATCTGGCGGGGCTGCATCCAGGCCGTGCCGAAGCAGCAATGGGAGGCATCGGAATCCCTCGCCATGACCCGGCTGCAGCAATATCGCTATGTGGTCCTGCCGCAGGCGATCCACATCTCTCTGCCGCCGACGGTCGGCTTTGCCGTCCAGGTGGTGAAGAACACCTCGATCACCTCGATCATCGGCTTTGTCGAACTCGCCCGGGCCGGGCAGCTCATCAACAATGCGACGTTCCAGCCGTTCCGCGTCTTCCTGGCGGTGGCCGCCCTCTATTTCGTCGTCTGTTACCCATTGTCCCAGCTCTCGCGCTTGCTGGAAAGGAGGCTTCATGCCGGAAGTAGTCGTTGAAAACGTCCACAAGAGCTTTGGCGCTCTCGAAGTCCTCAAGGGCGTGTCGCTGTCGGTGGGGCGCGGCGAAGTCTTTGCGCTGATCGGACGTTCGGGCTCGGGCAAGAGCACGCTGCTGCGCTGCATGAACGGGCTCGAGAAGATCAATTCGGGCAAGATCGAGATCGCCGGTCACGCGCTCGGGGGCGATGCCAAGGCGCTGCGCAAGCTGCGCACCGATGTCGGCATCGTCTTCCAGAGCTACAATCTCTTCCCGCATCTGACGGTCGGCGAGAACATCATGTTGGCGCCGCGGATCGTCAAGGACGTGGCGAAGGCGAAGGCGTGGGACGTTGCCCGCGAAGTGCTGCAACTCGTCGGGCTGTCGGAAAAGTTCGATTCCTATCCGGACCAGCTTTCCGGCGGTCAGCAGCAACGCGTCGCCATCGCCCGCTCGCTCGCCATGCGGCCGAAGGTGATGCTTTTCGACGAGGTGACCTCGGCGCTCGACCCGGAACTCACCGAAGAGGTGCTGATGGTGATGGAACAGCTCGCCCGCGACGGCATGACCATGATCCTGGTGACGCACGAAATGGGTTTCGCCCGCCGCGTCGCCACTCAGACCATCTTCATGCACAAGGGAAAGATCTGG
This sequence comes from Sinorhizobium sp. FG01, assembly GCF_002531875.1. Classification (NCBI taxonomy): domain Bacteria; kingdom Pseudomonadati; phylum Pseudomonadota; class Alphaproteobacteria; order Hyphomicrobiales; family Rhizobiaceae; genus Sinorhizobium; species Sinorhizobium sp. FG01. The sequence continues at coordinate 30,406 of NZ_NWTB01000012.1, read as the reverse complement.
GAACAGGGGCCGTCAGCGGCTCTCTTCGCCGATCCGCAAACGCCGGAACTGCGCCAGTTCGTCAAATCCGACGTCAAGTGAGGGTTGCCGCTTCGGTCGGGGCCCTCCGGAAGCGCATGTCGGCGCATTTCTCGCCGACATGCATTTAATCCGCCACGACGCTCCAAGTGTCGTCCGGGTTGAAACGGTCGATGAACGGCACGATCGCTTCGGTGCTGGCCCCCAGATCGCGCTCGTAGACAATGCCCTGCTGATTGACGAGGAAGGTCTTAACGCCCGTCTCGGCATAGCGGACCGGCCAGGCGATCAGCGCGAAGCCGGCGATCATGTTGTCGTTGATGACATAGTCGTACCGGCCGCCGGCGATGTTGTCGCCTTGTGACGTAAGGATGCGGTAGCGATAGCCGAAATAGCCTTCGCCGGCCTTGGCCTTTTCCAGCGCCGCCTCGCTGATGGCGTCACCGACCGGGCTCTCGCCATCGCCCTGCTCCGCCGGCCAGTAGAGGCCGTCGGTCTGGCCGGCGGTGCTGATCAGCTTCTGGGCGTATTCGAGGACGCCGTCAGCGTCGCGATCCCGACTGGCATAGTCCTTCTGCGCCTCGACATAGGCGCGCACCGTCTCGATCGCCTCGAGCTCGTTCTCGCCGACGCGTCGGTTGACGATCTCCTCAAGCCCGATATAGGTGTCGAAGGCCCATTTGCCGTCCTCGCCTTTGCTGACCGGGAAGGGCAGCGGCCAGAGCCGGTCGCCGATCTCGATGATCTTGCGGCCCTCGAGATCGCGCACTCGCATGTTGCGGGCCGCGCCCTCGCGAATCTGCGCGAAGGTGTCCATCGCCCCTTCGCCGGTCCTAAGCTTCGCCGCGTCGAGGCCGAGCAGCTTGGCGACCCCGTCGAAGTCATTGGCGGCAAGCGCCGATTTGAGCGCCTCCACCGCCTTGGCCGGATCGTCGAAGGCCGGCGGATCCTCCTGCGCGGCATAGTCTTCGATATTTTCCGGCGGCTTCACCTGCGCGAAGCTCAAATCGATGGATGCCACCGCGAGCGTGACCCCGATCGCCGTTCCGATAAGAAGAGAATGAAAGAGCTTGCTCATGATCGTTCTCCCTCGTCCGCTTAACGTCTGCCGCCGCGTCCGCCACCGCGGCCACCCCCGCCGCGGCCCATCGGCGGCCTGCCGCCTCCGCGGCTCATTTGCGGCCGCCCGCCGCCACGATGGCCGCCACCCATGCTATGGCCGCCGCGCCGCGACGAAGCCATCTCGCGCCGGCCGTGATTGACGTTGCCGAGGCCCGACGGCTTCCTTGGCCGGTTCTGCGCCTTCGAGGCCATCTTCTTCTTGCCGGCCGGCCGGTTGACCGAGGACTTCTTGCCCTTCGGCCGGTTGACGCTCGGCTTGCCGCCGTCGGCTCTCGCCTTCGCCACCGCCTGCCCGCCGACGGGGCGTGTTGAGGGCCGCGCGGACGCTTCCCGTCTCGGCTGCGCCTTAAGTCCCTCGAGCGTGCTCTTGCGCACATCCTTGAGCCCACCGCCGCTGCCGCCCGGTCGCGCCTGCGGCCGGTTTCGGTTGATCTCGGCGGCGCGGTTGCGCAGGTTGTTGTCGCCCCTGGCCTTGATGTTGTTCTTGATGTTCGTCCGGTCGAACTTGTTTAGCTGGTCGCGGTCGAAGCTGAGCTTACTGCGGTCGACATTCTTCCAGTCGATGTCGTTGAAGTTGAGCTTGCCGTCGAAGTCGATGTTGTTGAAGCACTTGTTGCAGTCGACGTCGATGTCGCCGTCCCAGTCGCCGCCCCAGACACCCCAATCGTCCCAATCGACGATGGCGCCGAAGATCGCTCCGGTGACGGCACCGGCGAAGAAGGCGGCGCCCGGATACCAGTAGGCCGGATAGGGCTCGTCATAATAGTCGATCGGCACCGGCGCATAGTCCGGCTCGTAGAGCATCTCCGGCGGGTACTGCGGCACATAAATGGTTTCCGGGCTCGCCGACTGGATGATGATGTTGTCACCCTCCTCGACCACCTTGATCTTGTCGTCGGTCTTGATGATGTCCTTGGCGACGGCCTCGTCGCGCAACTGCTGAACGGCGATCAGCACGTCCTTCTGCTGGTTGGCGATCGCCTCGCCGAAGCTCTGTGTCCATTCGAGATCCTCGCTCATCATCTTGACGATCTCGGGATAGTTGAGCAGCGAGATGACGCTGCCGTCCCAGCTTTCCTTCGGTTTCAGCTCGGGCTTCTTCTTGCGGGCCTCGAGGAACCGCTCGGCTTCGACGATCTGCAGCGGATAGAGCGAGGCGGCCGAGACCAGCGCCACCAGCTCGTCCGGATAGAGGGCGATCGGCGCGACCAGGACTTCGAGTTCGTCGTCGCTGAGCGGCTCGGGCGCCGCCTCGGCCGGCGCAGCCGGTGCAGGGGTTTCCTTCTGCTGGGCCAGAACGAGACCGCCGGGTGTCAGGAGCGCCAGAGCAACTGCCGTGGCGCGGCAAAGCACGAGAATCCGCTGTTTGTCCATTTTCCTACCCCCGGGGCAAGAGCTTTCGAACGGATGCGCGGTGCGACGGGTGGGTGCACCGTCGCGCCGGGCTTTGCTCATGGCTGAGCGTTGGTTGCAGGATTTTTCGGGGGCGGCTTTACTGGTCTGTTGATTGTACCCGTGGCGCCCGGATCCGGCCTTTGTGCCGCGTCTCTTCGTTTGAGGAGATACTTGTTGATGGGCTCTCGCTGACCGTCGATGATGCGCTGGTTTATGTCGATGCCATCGTAGTACTCGTCTGCGGCCGTGGGCGCCGCGGCACCTAGCACCAGCGAAAAGACAATCACCGCCGCTCGATTTGTCGGAGTCTTGTACATTGTCAAATCCCTCCTGCGTGCAGGCAATTCTTCCTTTTATTATGTAACCGGAGGGCCAGTCGTTGATCGCAATCAACAGGGGACAAAATTACCGCTGCGCCTTGGCAAACCGCCGAGGTTTGAAGGAAAACCGACGGGGTCAGCCGTCATTTGTCTCAAATCAATGACATGCCGACGGTCCATTCCTAAAGTTGACGGAGTGGAACGGGCGCGTCTCACCGAACGCCCAATGCCGCTATGCCCGACGAGCTGAATCGCATGGATGCAACGACCGCATGCGACTTGGAGGGAGACATGACGATAGCGCAAGAGGGCACCTTCAAATCCGAGGCGCATTCCGACAAGCTGACGCTCCTGCCGCTTACCGCGCTTGTGGTGGGGTCGATGATAGGGGGCGGCGTTTTCAATTTGCCGTCTGATATGTCGCGCGCCGCGTCCCCCGGGGCGATACTCATCGGGTGGATCATTACTGGTTTCGGCATGCTGATGCTCGCATTTGTCTATCAGACGCTGGCAAACCGCAAACCGGATCTCAACGCCGGCCCCTATGCATACGCCAAGGCTGGGTTTGGCCCGTTCGTGGGCTTCATCAGTGCTTGGGGATATTGGCTCAGCGCTTTCCTTGGAAATGTCGCCTATGCCGTGGCCATCTTTTCCGGACTGTCTTTCTTCATCCCGGTGTTCGAAGATGGCAACAATCTCGTTTCGATTGTCGGCGCCTCGTTCTGCCTCTGGGCCATTCATTGGCTCGTGCTGAAAGGTGTCAAGCAGGCTGCCTTCGTCAACATCGTGACGACCATCGCCAAGCTCGCGCCGCTCTTCCTTTTCGTCCTCATTGCAATCGTCGCGTTCAATTGGGACAGGTTCACGCTCGACTTCTGGGGCCGTGGTGGTGCCCTCGATGCCCCCGACCTCGGCAGCGTCATGGCGCAGGTGAAAAGCACTATGCTGGTCACCTTGTGGGTCTTCATTGGTATAGAAGGGGCGAGCGTCTACTCGGCGCGCGCGGCCCGGCGCTCCGACGTTGGCCGGGCGACGGTAATCGGTTTTATCGGAGCGCTTGGAATCTACGTCCTCGTGTCCTTGCTTTCGACGGGCATATTGAGCCAGCCTGAACTCGCCGGCCTCAAGGTGCCGTCAATGGCCGGGGTGCTGCAGCCGCTCGTCGGACAATGGGGAGCAGCCCTGATCAATGCAGGGTTGATCGTCTCCGTCGGCGGCGCATTCTTGTCATGGACGTTGCTTTGCTCGGAAATTCCGTACACCTGCGGCCGCGATGGAACATTCCCGAGATGGTTCGCCGCTGACAATGAAAACGGCTCGCCGGTAAACTCACTTTGGGCGACCAATATCCTGATTCAGCTTTTCCTCGTTCTGAGCTTCTTTTCCAAGAGCGCCTACCAGTTCTTCTATTTCATCGCGTCGGTCGCCATACTGCCGCCCTATGTATTTTCCGGAGCCTACGCGCTTAAGCTCGCATTGAGCGGAGAGACTTACCAACAGGCGGCGTCCGGCCGAAGCAAGGATATCGCCATAGGTGCCCTGGCAACGCTCTATGGCATCTGGTTGGTCTATGCTGCCGGGCTCAGCTATCTGTTGATGTGCTCGATCCTGTTCGCCCCCGGCCTCCTTGTCTATGCGAGGGCCAGGCAGGAGCGAGGTGAACGGGCCTTCGCCGGCTTCGAAATCTGGCTCGCCGGACTGGTCGTCCTGCTCGCGATCCTTGCTGCCTATCTGCTGTGGATCGGAAAGATAAGCCCGCTCTGAGCATGGTGGGTCAAGTTGCAAAGACTCCGGTTCAAGGAGGAAACGCGAATGCGCAACTTTGGTGTTCATTCGGAAGTCGGTAAGCTCAGAACTGTGATGGTGTGCAGGCCATCCTTGGCGCATCAACGACTGACCCCGGCCAATTGCCACGACCTGTTGTTCGATGATGTCATCTGGGTCCACGAGGCTCAAAAGGATCACTTCGACTTTGTCCTGAAGATGCAGGAAAGAGGGATCGAAGTACTCGAGCTCCATGATCTGCTGGCAGAAACGCTTGCGGATGCGGATGCCCGCACATTCGTCCTCGATCGCCGAATCACGCCGAACGTGTTGGGCTCTCAGATTGCCGAAGCCATGCGCCCTTGGCTCGACGAGATGGATTCGAAACAGCTCGCCGCTTACCTCATCGGTGGAATTGCCATTGAGGACCTCCCCGAGGGCAGGGGCAAGAAGCTGATGGTTGGCGCCTTCGGGGGGCTGGAATTCGTCATCCCCCCCATTCCGAACACGCTTTTTCAGCGTGATCCATCCTGCTGGATCTATAACGGTGTGACATGCAATCCGATGTTCTGGCCGGCGCGCCGTGCCGAAACACTGGTGCAGCGCGCGATCTACAAGTTCCATCCGACCTTCAAGGGAGGCGACTTCCACATCTGGTGGGGCGACTCGGACGAGCAATTTGCCAATGCGACGATGGAGGGCGGCGACGTCATGCCGATCGGCAACGGCACCGTGCTCGTCGGGATGGGGGAGCGGACGACCTATCAGGCCGTCGGGCAAATGGCGAAGACCTTGTTCAGGAACAAGGCAGCGACCCAGGTCATCGGCTGCCTGATGCCGAAGAGCCGGGCCGCGATGCATCTCGATACGGTGTTCAGTTTCTGCGACCGTGACGTCGTGACGCTTTTCGCCGAAGTGGTGGACCAGATCCGCTGCTACAGCATGCACCCCGTCGATGACGACGGCAATTTCGAGGTGCGCGCCGAGGAGCGTCGGATGCTCGAAGTTGTCAGCGAAGCTCTGGGCCTGCGGAAGCTAAGAACCGTCGCCACCGGCGGCAACGCCTATGAGGCGGAGCGAGAGCAATGGGACGATGGCAACAATGTTGTTGCGCTCGAGCCCGGGGTGGTCGTTGCCTACGACCGCAATACGCACACGAATACGCTTCTCAGGAAGGCCGGCATCGAGGTCATCACGATCCGCGGCGCTGAATTGGGTCGGGGCCGAGGCGGCGGCCACTGCATGACATGCCCGATCTGGAGAGAGCCGGCTCACTGAAGAATTCCCCATCCTGATTGGCAAATGGAGCAGCATCATGAGTTTCAATCTCCGCAATCGCTCGCTTCTCACGGTGCAGGACTATACACCTCGCGAGTTTCGTTACCTGCTTGATCTCGCGCGCGATCTGAAACGCGCAAAATACGCGCGCACGGAACAGCAGCATCTGAAGGGCAAGGAAATCTGCCTGATCTTCGAGAAGACTTCGACGCGGACGCGCTGCGCCTTCGAAGTGGCCTGCTCGGATCAGGGGGCGCACGTGACCTATCTCGATCCGGCTGGCTCGCAGATTGGACACAAGGAGTCCTTCAAGGACACGGCCCGCGTACTGGGACGCATGTACGATGCAATTGAATATCGCGGTGCTTCCCAGCACGGCGTTGAGACCTTGGCCAAATATGCCGGTGTGCCCGTCTATAACGGCCTAACCGATGAGTATCATCCCACTCAGATGATCGCCGACGTCATGACGATGCGTGAGCAAAGCGACAAACCAATCAGCGACATCAAATACGCGTATGTCGGTGACACGCGGTCCAACATGGGACATTCGCTGTTGATCGTCGGTTGCCTGCTGGGCATGGACGTGCGGATCTGCGGGCCGAAGTCGCTCTGGCCGTCTGAAGAATTTCAGACCATCGCGAATAGGCTGGAGGATCGCTCGGGAGCGCGCCTGGCGATCACCGACGATCCGCAGGCGGCCGTGGAGGGCGTCGATTTCATCCATACCGATGTCTGGGTATCGATGGGGGAACCGAAGGAGGTCTGGAAGGAGCGAATCCAGCTCCTTACGCCATACCAGGTCAATGCAGGATTGATGCAGGCGAGCGGCAATCCCCAGGTCAAGTTCATGCATTGCCTTCCCGCCTTCCATGACACCGAGACGACCCTCGGAAAGCAGATCGCCAGCGAATACGGAATGGAAAATGGCCTCGAAGTCACCAACGACGTTTTCGAGTCCGAGGCGAACATCGCTTTCGAGCAGGCGGAAAATCGCATGCACACGATCAAGGCGCTGCTGGTCGCAACCTTGGGGGACTGAAGATGCGTGTCGTCATCGCATTGGGGGGCAATGCCCTCCTCAAACGCGGAGAGCCGATGACCGCGGAGGTGCAAAGGCGCAACATCAAGATTGCGGCCGAGGCAATAGCGCCGATCGCTGGCGAGCATCAGCTCGTGATCACGCATGGCAACGGCCCCCAGGTCGGACTGCTTGCACTTCAGGGCGCCGCCTACAAGGCGGACGAAGCCTATCCGCTCGACGTCCTTGGCGCGGAGACGGAGGGTATGATCGGCTATATGCTCGAGCAGGAGCTTGGCAACCTGCTTCCGTTTGAAGTGCCGTTCGCAACTTTGCTCACGATGGTGGAGGTGGACGGCAACGATCCGGCTTTCCAAAACCCCACCAAGTTCGTCGGGCCAGTGTATGAGGCTGACGAGGCGGCGGCGGTTCATCAGGAAAAGGGATGGATCTTCAAGCAGGACGGCAACAAATGGCGTCGCGTCGTCCCGTCTCCCGTTCCCAAGCGGATTTTCGAGATCCGGCCGATCCGCTGGCTTCTCGAAAAGGGGACCATCGTGACCTGCGCCGGCGGCGGCGGCATTCCAACCATGTACGTACCGGACAAGGAGCGGACGCTCGCCGGCGTCGAAGCGGTTATCGACAAGGATCTCTGCTCCGCGCTGCTTGCCCGGGAGCTTTCGGCGGACCTGCTCATCATGGCGACCGACGCCGACGCCGTGTTCACCGATTGGGGAACGGAGAATCAGAAGGCAATCTTCAAGGCCAATCCGGACAAGCTCGGCGCCTATTCGTTTCCGGCCGGTTCGATGGGGCCGAAGGTCGAAGCCGCCTGCGAGTTCGCCAGGCAGACCGGAAAGACCGCCGCGATCGGGGCACTGCAGGACATTGCTGCAATCCTGAATGGCAAACGGGGCACGATCATCAACCCGAATTTTCCGGATATGACCTGGCACGAGCGCGACCCAGCGCCAGTCAGGGGCTGACCATGAACGACATCGTCCGCGACGACACTGCAAGGCCGCCGTCGCTGGTCGACGCACTCATACCCTGTATCGCGCTGGTGATCCTTCTATCGCTTTCCTTCTCCCTTTTTGGCGACGACGCATCCTCCGGTCCGAACCAGATCGCCTTGCTTTTCTGCGGTATCATCGCGGCGTGCGTCGCCTACAAGAACGGCCTGCCCTGGGCAGGCATTCGCCAAGCGGTTGTCGACGGCATCGCAGCCGGTTTGCCGGCGATCCTCATCCTTCTCGCCGTCGGGGCACTGATCGGCACCTGGGCGATGAGCGGCACGATCATCGCGATGATCTATTACGGGCTGAAGCTGCTGAGCCCGACGTACTTCTACGCGACCACCGCGCTTGTATGCGCTGCGGTCGCCTTCAGCATCGGCAGTTCTTGGACGGTGGCAGGGACGATCGGCATCGGGCTTATGGGTGTCGCCGCCAATATGGGCCTGTCGCCCGCGATCACGGCCGGAGCGGTCATATCGGGCGCCTATTTCGGCGACAAGGCCTCGCCACTGTCGGACACGGTGAATCTGGCGACCGCTACGGCGGGATCGGACATCTACAGTCACATCCGCGAGTCGCTCTGGACGTCGGTACCGACGCTGTCGGTTTGTCTGCTCATCTTCGGGCTCCTTGGGCAGCCGGCCGATTTCGATGCGACGCAAGCCTTGGCAAAGATCGACAGCAAGCTCAGCGTCTCGCTCTGGTCGTTCCTTCCCCTGTTGCTGGTCCTGCTGTTTTCCCTATTCCGCCTGCCACCTTTCGTGGCGATTTTCATCGGCGCTCTTGCGGGTGCAGTCCTCGCGGTTTTGCATGATCCCGAGCGCGTCGCAGTATTTGCCTCAGTGCCGGATCTGCCCTTCGGTCTCGCACTGCTCAAGGGTGCTTGGGCAGCGCTAGCCAACGGCTACGTCTCCGCGACGGGGGAGAAATCCATCGACCTCATCCTGACCCGTGGGGGCATGTCTAGCATGATGAACACGGTCTGGCTCATCGTCGCGGCCCTTGCTTTTGGCGCGGTGGTCGAACATGCCGGTTTGCTGAAGCGGCTGATCGAGCCACTGGTGAGGCGGACCAAATCGGCCGCCGGCCTCATCTCGACGGTCGTCGGCACATCGATAATTTCGAACGTTGTCACGTCGGATCAATATATTTCCGTCGCATTGCCGGGCAGGTTGTTCGGGCCGTCATTCGCGAACCGCGGGATGGCACCTGTCATGCTCTCGCGAGTGGTGGGAGATTCGGCGACCGTGACATCGCCCCTTGTGCCGTGGAACAGTTGCGGCGCGTATATGGCAGCAGCTCTCGGAGTTCCGACTGCCGTCTATGCCGGGTTTTGCTTCTTCAACATTCTGAATCCTTTGGTCGCCATCGCATTTGGATTTCTCGGATGGCGAATGGTGCGGATGAGGGTGCCGGAGACGGGGCACACAAGCCCGGCTCCCGTTTGAGTAAGCATCGGGCGGAAATTCCATGGCTGCCAGAGGGCAAGACCGTGGGCCTGGTGCGAAGCATGGGACATTTTGTGCCTCGCGTGAGGCTGGCCTTTCTTCGTCCTGACTTGAAGTGGAGCAAAGCGATGACGGATCAGAAGGATCTCAATGCCGATAGAAGACCTCCAACCGCGGAAGAGCTTCGCAAACAGGTGCTCGAACGGGAAATGGAGGAAATGGACAGGGAAAGGAAGCTCAAGGCGATCGAGGAGCAGAAACACGCTGACTTCGCTGCCGATTTCTTGAAGAAACACGTGACGGAAGAAGAGATCGCCATGGTGCGCCGTCTCGTCGCCAATGCCGTCAAGGCAGGCAAGTTCGAGGCGATGGTCTACAGCTTTCCGTCCGAACTCTGCACCGACAGCGGTCGGGCGATCAACAGCGCCGATCCCGACTGGCCGCAAACTCTGCAGGGCAAGGCGAAGGAATTCTTCGAACGCTATCAGACCTTCGGCAAGCCGCAGGGCTACAAGTTGAAGGCGATGATCATCAACTTTCCTGGCGGCATGCCCGGTGACGTCGGGCTGTTTCTAAACTGGGCTCCGGACAAGGTCTGAGCCTCAACCTCAAAGTCCATTTGGCGCACGGCGGGTGTCAAAGACACCTGCCGTCTCTTGCTGCCAGCTGACGGGACGCGGTGTGCCCGTCTCCCCTCAGAACACGTTCGGCACGGTGCGGCGGATATGGTTGTCCGGGACGTAGTCGTCGGGCCGCTTCTGGCGCTTGCCGAGTTCAGGTTCGGCAAATTTCACCCGATCGTAGGGAATAGAGGACAGGAAATGCGAGATGCAGTTGATGCGCGCGCGCTTCTTGTCGTTGGACGGCACGATCCACCAGGGCGCATAGTCCGTATCGGTCATGCGGATCATTTCGTCATAGGCGCGCGTATAGTCCCACCAACGGCGATAGGATTCGACATCCATCGGACTGAGCTTCCACTGGCGCAGCGGGTCGTCGATGCGCTGCCGGAAGCGGCGTTCCTGCTCCTCCTCGCTGACATCGAGAAAGTACTTGAGCAGGACGATGCCGCTTTCGATCATGGCGGCCTCGAAGCGTGGCGCGAGCTCGAGGAAGCGGCGCGCCTTTTCCTCCGAACAGAACCCCATGACGCGCTCGACGCCGGGCCTGTTGTACCAGGAGCGGTCGAAGATCACGACTTCGCCGGCCGCCGGCAGATGCTGGATATAGCGCTGCATGTAGATCTGCGTCTTCTCCCGGTCGGTCGGCGCCGGAAGTGCGGCGACGCGAAAGACCCGCGGGCTGACACGTTCGGTGATCCGTTTGATCACCCCGCCTTTACCCGCCGCGTCGCGTCCTTCGAAGACGACGACGATACGGGCTCCGGTCTTCTTCACCCAGGCCTGCAAATGGGCGATTTCCTCCTGCAATCTCGCGAGCTCCTTCGCATAGTCGCCGCTCGGCCTCGTCTCGACCGCAGGCGCCTCGGCGAGCCTCCTGTCCTTGTTCTTTTCCTTGCCTTTCTTTCCGTTTTTCCCATTCTTGACCATGTTGCTCCTCCCAGGCTGACCACAGCCTCTTAAATTCACGGTCTGCCCTGCGGGCGCAGTAGAGGACAGCTCTACTGCGCGGCCGTTTCCGCACTGCTTTTCTCGAAGGCGTCAAGCGCGTCATCGAGATCCTCGAAGATCATCCCGGGCCCGATCTTGGCGATCACGCCGGCACGTTCGAGAATCGCGCGCGCTTCGAAATGCAGCTCAGCGATCGCTAGTGCTATGCCGCGCCTGTCGAGATCGTCATAAAGCTCATCGAGCATGGCGGCTGCGGAACTGTCGATCTGGGCGACGGCGCTCGCGTCCATGACGAACCAGCTTGTGTCCGCGGGCAGCGTATCGATCACCGCGCGCAGGCGCGCCTGGACGTAATCGGTGTTGAAGAACAGCAGGCTGCCCTGGACCATGAAGAGCGTTAAACCTGGCACCGGTCGCGCCGCCGGGTTGCGGTGGAGCTTGTAGAAGCCGTCATGGCCGGCAAGCCGGCCGAGCAGGGCGTCGCGCGGGAACATGGTTTTCTGCAAAACGTAGACCAGCGTCGCGGCGATCGCCGTCACCACGCCCTCCAAAACGCCGAAGCTGATCGGTCCGGACAAGGCGATCAGCGCGAAGACGAATTCGATGCGGCTGATGCGCCAGATCTCTTTCAAGGCGGAAATATCGATCAGGCTGAGTGCGGTTGCCACCAGCACTGCACCGAGCGTCGGGATCGGCAGGATGCGCAGGACATCGCCGAAATAGAGGAGCACCGCCAGCAATGCTGCCGCCGCGACGATGCTCGCGATCTGCGACCGGCCGCCGACGCTGAAGTTCACTGCGGTGCGCGAGTCCGAAGCGGTGACGGGAAAGGTCCCGAAAAGCCCGGCGGCGATGTTCGCCGCACCGAAGCCCTCGAGTTCGCGATTGGGATCGACCAGGTAGCCGCCCTTGGCCCCGAAGCTGCGGGCAGCGATGATGCCTGAGCCGAAGCTCACCAGAAAGATGGCCCCGGCGCCGAGCAGGAGCGCTTGGAAGGGGAGGCCGGAAACCGCCGGCAGCGTCAGCGACGGCAGCTCGCGCGGGATGTCTCCGACCACCTTGATGCCCTGCCCCTCGAAATCGAACAGGGCCGATGCCAATACTGCGAGCGCGACAACCAGCACCGGTCCGGGCATGCGCGATCGCATGAGGCGTGCCGCCTGCAGCAGCGCGAAAGACACGGCGGCAAGCAGCAGCGACGGCCAATGGATCGATCCGGCCTTGCCGAGCAGTTCGAGGACCGGAGCGATGAGGCCGTCAGCTTCGATATCGACGCCGGTGACCCGGTCGATCTGGCCGATCAGGATCGAAAGCGAGATGCCGGCAAAAAAGCCGATCAGGATCGGGCGCGACAGGAACGTCGCAAGCACGCCGAGCCGCACGACCCGTGCGATCAGGCACAAGGCGCCAACGGCAAGCGCCAGCAACGCGGCGACAGTCACCCGATCCTCGGTCACGCCGGGCGTGGCGTAGACCGTGGTGAGCACCGCGGCCAGCACTGTCATGGTCGCCGCGTCCGGCCCGACGATCAGGCGCTGCGACGGGCCGAAGAGGGCGTAGGCGACGAGCGGCGTGATGCTTGCGTAAAGGCCGGTCTCCGGCGGCAGGCCGGCGATGGCCGGATAGGCGATGGCGCTCGGCAGGCCGACCGCTGCGATCGCCAATCCGGCCGAGAGGTCGCTGCGCAGCCAGTTCGCCTGATAGCCAGCAAGGTTGGCAATGAGTGGCAGGCGAGGGAGGGTGAGTTGCATCCCCGTCACCTCCGCATCAATGTCCCGTCAGGACCAGCGTCTGGACGGGCAAGAGCAGCGCCTGCAGGCGGAGGATGGCCGCGTGCACAAGCCCCACCGCGTCAACGATATGCAAATACAGCCAGCGCGTCGTGCTGATCCCCGGCGCATGCAATTCGTCGTGATTGCTGGTGTAGGCGTTCGCGATGCAGCTGCTGCCCGGCGGGATTCCGGCAAGCTGGCCCCGATAAAGCGGCTCCAGATAGGTGGTCAGGGTGCCGGGGCGCGCCAGCTGCTGTACGTCGACGAGCTGGTCCGTCGGCCGATACTGTCCGGCGGCGATGACGTCCTGAACCTCGGTGACCACCATCGGAATGATAGTGAACGGCTTGCCGACGCAGGTCGCCTCGGCGATCATCCCGGCTTTCATCACCTGCGCCTCGATCTGACCGAAGCCGGCGATTAGCCCAATGCGCCGGTCCTCCGGCACGAGGATACCGGCCGAGCGGATCATCGGATTGACGATGTCGCCGGGCCTGAGCGTAAATTGCTGCACGGTGCCGGCTACGCCGGCACGTACAGTCGTCTTGTCCAGTTCCACCTGAGCCTGGGCAAGTGCCGCTTCCGCGCTCGCCTTCTGCGCCGGCAGAAGCGAGGCGATCTTCGTCTCCAGCGTCTGCTTGTTCGAGACGGCGGCGGCAAGCCCGCCCTTGCGGCCATCCGCGGCGACCTGCAGCCGCTCGATTTCCCGCCTAGCAACAATATTGGGATTGCGCGTGTTCAGTTCGACCTGCGTCTCGAGTTCGTTTAGCGCCTGGAGATAGGCGCCCTCGGCTTGAGCGATCAGGCCATCGGCCGAGGCAAGTTCGCTCTGCGCCACGGTCATCTCGGCGTCGATTTCCGCAACGCGGCGGCGTGCGGTCTCGAGCGCTGCCTGCTGCTCCTTGTTGTCGAGGCGGAAGAGCGGCGCGCCGGACGCCACCTTCTCGTTGGTGCCGACAAACACCTCCGCCACGCGGCCGTTGGATTCGGGTAGGATCGTAACGGTGCGGAACACCGCGGTGACGTTGGTGGTCGAAGGATGGAAGTAAAAGATCATCGTGATCAGCGAGACGGTCAGGATCACGCAGGCGGTAATGCCGTAACGCAGCTCGAACCACATCGAGTAAAGATTGATCTCCCGGCCGATGCGCTTGCCCTGGACATAGCGGCGAAACAGGAAGTCCGGAAAGATGGTGAGCAGCGAACAGATCAGGAATTCGAGCATGGTTCAGCCCCTCCGCTCCGCCTTTTCGTCGGCCGTGGCTGGCTTGATTTCGAGCGGCACCCATTGCGGCGGCTCCGATGGCGGGTTGTTCGGTCGGGGTTCGATCGGCGCCGCCTCGGAATAGGGTTGGCTTGCCTCCGCCTCTTCCAGTTCCCCGTCGCGACGGGCAATCCTCGCCAGCGAACGGGCCATCGATCTGACCGGGGACGAGAAATCCGGGAACTCGATCATGGCGAGCAGCAGGGCCGCGATCCAGAAGAGATGATTGTGGGTGAAGAGCGCGATCAGGCCCAAGGCGCCGACGATCTGCAACTGCGCTTTGCTGGCACCATGCGCCATGTGCTCCGGAAGCGCGTGCAGGCGGAGGTACAGAATGCCGACAAGGAAGATCATCAGCAGGACGAAGACGGCCATCACGTTGAAGAGGACGTCGGTCTGCCCCGGCGCGGTGATGAAAGGCGGCAAATGGTCAGCCGCGGCCGGATGCAAAGATTCTTCCATCTATGCGCTCCTCCTGAAGAAAGGCCATGTATTCGGTTGCTGCGCGAAAGCGGTACGCTCGAATACGAATAGAGAAAGCTCGGGACGGATGGCCTTGATTATTCAAGCATAATGATACGCGAGATGTGCCCGCTGGGCATTGATCGCAGTCAATATTCCCCCGTGGCCAGCCTTCTCCATCAGCATCGATGCGGAGCCGGCTCTTCTCATTGCTATCTGTAAGAGCAGAGACTCGGATGGGGAACGTCGAATGGCGTATGCTACGGTATGTTACTGCCATGGCGCCCTAGTCGGCGTAGCATCTCCCGGAGTGCGTTGGAGCCGTGAGAAGCGAAAATGGATGTCGATCCATCCCGAGTGAATCCGGTCAGCGACGACATGGTCGGACGATCATCCGTCGAGGCTAAGATCACGGAGATCGCCAGGATCGGCATCATCGGGCTGTTCGCCTATTGGTCCCTAACGTTGATCGCGCCGTTCGCGGTTATTCTCGTCTGGGCGGCGATCCTGTGCGTGGCACTGTATCCGGCCTACTCCACCATTTCGGCCATGCTCGGTGACTGGCCGCGGCTGGCGGCGGGCCTGATCACGATGGTCTGTCTGGTCATCATCGTCGGTCCGCTCGCGGCCATTGCCCTCAGCTTTGCGGAAGGAGTCCAGGCGCTGCTCGCAAGGCTCGACGATGGTGCGTTGCAACTGCCAGTACCACCCGAGAGTGTCCGCAACTGGCCGCTCGTCGGCGAGCGCATCCATGCTGCCTGGAGCATGACGGCCGGCAACCTCGAAACCGTTTTGAGACAGTTCGAGCCGTCGCTGCTGCACGCGGGGAGCAAAGTTCTCGGTAAGATCGCCAGCCTGGGCGTGGACTTGCTCGGCTTCGTGATTTCAGTGCTTGTCGCCGGCCTTCTTTTCCGGTCCGGAGAGCGTCTTGCCGAAATGGCGGAGGGTTTCGCCAGCAGGATGGGTGGCGACAGGGGCATCGGCTTCGTGCGCCTGGCGGCGGCGACGATCCGCAACGTCGCCCGCGGCGTCATCGGCGTTGCGCTGCTACAGGCCTTTCTCTGCGCCTTGGTGCTGAGTCTGTTCGATGTTCCGGCACCCGGCGCAATAGCCTTCGTCGTCCTCATCCTCTGTATCGTTCAAATCGGGCCCGCACTGGTCTTGCTGCCGGTAATGACCTGGGCCTGGCTGGAGATGGATTTCGGCCGGGCCATCCTGCTCACACTCTTGCTGATGCCGCTTCTCATCATCGACAACGTCATGAAGCCGATCCTGGTGGCGCGCGGACTGTCGACCCCAACGCTTGTCATTCTACTCGGGGTGCTCGGTGGCACACTCTCTTACGGGCTGATCGGCCTCTTCCTTGGGCCGATCATTCTCAGTGTGTTCTACGACCTGGTGATGATGTGGATGCATCCGGATTCAGCGGCAGGAAAGCCTCTGCCCGAGTCTTCACGGCTTTCGTCAGTTACTCGGAACTGACACGCCGGCCTCGCGCAAGCCTTCGATGAAGTGCTGCTGGTCCTCCGGGCGACGAATCCGCAAGGCGACCTCCTTTCGGATATTGTCGAGGAAGCCCGGAACGTTTGCTTCGAGCCATTTTCGTTCTTCGTGTGCCTGGTCCGTCTTGCCGAGTTTCCCAAGAATTGCAAGCAAGATGACCCGATAAATCGGATTGGCACGAAGGTCGGCCAAGCGTGCCCAGCGCTCCGCGTCCGCGTAATCGCCCTCGATATAGGAGCAGACTGCCAGGGCTGCCTCGAAATATCCGACCGGGCCGGGATTTCTCGTGACTGTTTGCGACAGGTACGCGCAGCCGACCCGCCATTGGCCCGACAGGGCGAGCCGAAAACCGTACTCGCCGGCAAGCTCGGTGTCGTTGGGATTGATGGCAAAGGCGCGAGCTCCGACGGCCAGGGCAGCATCGAATTCGCCCCGGAAGTAGAGGGTGAGCATCTGCGCCTGCAGGGCGCGCACGTCCTGCGGATCGAGTTCCACGGCGCGCACCGCTGCCTCGATCGCCCGCTCCAGCGAGACCGGCGACGTCCGATCGAGACGATAGCGGAACCGGAGCTCGTCGATGTAGGTCATCGACAAAAGCGCCCAGGCCGTAGCGTAGTTGGGGAATTCCCGGGTCGCCAGCTCCAGGCATTCTTGAACCGAGGCATGCGTTTGCGGGTTCAGATCGCTGCGATAGCCGTAATAGGCGAGCGTGCATGCATAGGCTTTCCAGTCGTCCGGAACGAACTGGGTGAACTGCGTGGCGTTTGCCTGGAAGACGACGCCATATGGTTGTGCCACTGCGGTCGCCACAGCAGCGGCGGCTTTCTCCTGCAGGTCGATGATCTTATGCGTCTCGAGGCTTTCGTCGTAATTGTTGGCCCACACCACCGACGCGTCGGAACGCTTCATGAGTCTGATCCCCAGCCGCAGCCTGTCGCCATCGAGCCGGACCCGCCCCTCCAGCGCATAAGCTGGACCACCGGTCGCTTGTCGCAGGTGATCCGGATTATCACGAGTGACGACGACGATCTCCTTGAACCGGGCGATCTTGTCGACGACCTCGTCGGCGAGACCCCGCGTGATCATTGCCGATTGCGGCGTCGCGGAGAGATCCTCAAATGGCAGAACGACCAATGTCGGGATGTTCGGCCTGACACGGGCCGTATTCGAGCCATTTCCTGTAGTAGTGCCGGGTTGAAGCAGGGGATATGCCGCAAGACCGCCGAGGGCAAAGGCGATGGCTGCTATCCCGACCCGGATCCATGGCTGCCGGGAGGGCTCTATTGAAGAAATCGGTCCGGCAAACGCAGAAGAGCGAAGAGAGGTTTCGGTATGCGCGTCGACGTGCCTTTCGAATGTCGGCACATAGGCGCCCTTCGGTATCTTGATAACGATGGAATCGTCGCGGCCTGCGACCAGATAATAGCGTTCGAGCGCGCGCCGTATACGGCCAGCTTCGATGCGGACGGCCGGGTCCGTCTGAGCGTCGAAGGAGGAGTCTCGGCCAAAGACTTCGGTTGCTATCGAATAGGCCTTAATGCGGTCGGAACGGCCTGCAACCGTTTCCTCGACGACATAGGCAAGGAATTTTCGAGCGCGATCCGGTGCATCGAACTCGGCGCTGAGCCGAATTCGATCGAGCTGTGCACGAATTTCCGCGTCAGTGGGTAGAGCAGTACTCGGTTCGACCCGGACGCGACCGTGGCCCGCGATTACCATGTCCGCCCCCCAAGTCGCTCACAACGTATGATTGTGTCGGCGGCGCTGTAAGCTCCTGTATTCTACGTCCTTACCCGGGCAAAGCGCAATATACTGAGAGGATAAATTAAAGTTGTATTTCATTTCGGACTCGAGGGGTGGAGCGAAATGATCAGGCGATCGGCGGAAGGCGACGACCAACACGGCCTGGCAGCGGCACTGCGCCGATTTCCGGCGCGCTCGCTGCAGATCAGGGAGTTGTCGATCCGTGACGAGAGCTTCAGAGGAATGTGCGAGGACTTCGCAGCTGCTGAAAGCGCGCTTGCTCACACCGATCAGCTTCCTTTCCATGTTCGTGAGGAACGCCGTGCGGAGTTCAAGAGCCTGGTAGAGAGCCTGGCGGCAGAGATCGAGCAAGCGCTCGGGCTGGCGAAGGGTCTCATCTAAGTTCCGGGTCGGCCCTTGGCCTCGATGTCAGAGCCGAAGCCGGGACAGTGTGTCCAGTGGTTCAGCGCTCGCGGAGCACAAGTAAGATTCGCCGTTCGCAGAGGTCGTCCTGCGCAGGGGCACATTGTTGGGAGTGGAACAATGCATAGTCCGGTATTGGCGCCGTCGGGGCGGCAAATAAGTGGCGTCGCCGTAAGGCTTCGTGATCAGGGCGAAGTGGAATCGCGGCCGCTAAGCAGTTTCCTGGACGGAGAGAGCATTTACTCTTCCGGGGAGACTGCCGGCCAAGCCTATCGGGTCGAATATGGGGCCGTCCGCGTGTACCGTGTACTTGCGAACGGCCGGCGACAGATTCTTGCATTCTATTTCGGGGGGAGCTGGTTTGGCCTGCAGAACGAGTGCCGGCACCGTTCCACCGCCGAAGCGATCGGCAGCACCGGTGTAAAGAGCATCAATCTCCAGAAAAATCCGCATGTTTGGCAGGGGCTTTTGCCCGCGGTGCTGGAGAATTTCCTATCTTCCCAGGAACACCAACTCGTCATCGGCCGCCAAAGTGCAGTCGAAAGGGTCGCCGCCTTCTTGCTCGAGATGTCGCAGCGTTCCGGTCCTTCGCATCGATTCGAATTGTTCATGCCGCGTGTCGACATCGCCGATTACCTCGGGTTGACGATCGAGACCGTTTCGCGTTCGCTTACAAAATTGAAGAACAAGGGCATTATTAAATTACACGGTGCCCGCGGCATCGAGATCGTGGAATATGGCATGCTTGAGCGCTTGTGCCTTTAGGTCCTGACGACTGCATGTGCCCTTAAATCGTACGCCATTTGAGGACACATCCAGCAATCCAAAGTGCTACAGCGTCTTTTGTGCGTCGGATAAGGCGCACGGCGCTGTAGGATTGTGCGCTACCGGCTGGTCTGGCGCAGGATCAGGTCGGGGCGGATCGTCACCCGGCCCGGCCGGTCGAGCTTGCCGTCGAGCACATCCAGGATCAGCTCAGCCGTCTTGGCGCCGATCTCGCTGGCAAAGGCGTTGATCGTGGTGAGGCTCGGCACGGAGATTGCGCCGATCTCGTAGTCACCGAATCCGCCGATTGCGACCTTGTCAGGCACGGCGATGCCGCGACGCTGGCATTCGGTGAGCGCCCCGAAGGCGGAAAGATCGGAGACGCAGATTACCGCCTCGGTATCCGGAAAGCGCTCGAGCAATTGCCCCATGGCGTTCGCGCCTTCGCGCATGGAGATCGGCGGCGGGCCGGCGGCAATCAGGCGCGGCGCCTCGAGCCCGTGATCCTTCATGGCAGCGATGAAGCCTGCGCGGCGATCGGTGCCACGCGTGTCTCGGTCGGCGTCGCCGCCGATAAAGGCGATCTTCCGATAGCCGACGCTGACGAAATGATCGACCATTTCGCGGACGGCAAGCGCGTTTGAGAAGCCGACGACATGGCCGATCGGTTCCTCGGGCAGGTCCCAGGTCTCGATCACCGGGATGCCGGCATTGGAGAGAAGCTTGCGGGCCCGCGGCGTATGCTTTCCGCCGGTCACCACGATCGCTTCGGGCTTGCGCCGCAGCAGCTGCTCGATCAGCCGCTCTTCCTCACTGACGTCGTAATTGGTGTAGCCGAGCAGGATCTGCAGGCCTCTTTCCGAGACCCCGTCGGAAAGCGCCCGCACCGTGTCGGCGAAGTTGGCGTTGTTGATCGACGGGATCGTCACCGCGATGAAATCGGTGCGCTGCGAACGCAGATTGGAAGCCGTGCTGTCGAACACATAGCCGAGCTCCTCCGCGGCGCGCAGCACCGCCTCGCGGGTCTCCTGGCTGACGGAACTGTCACGCTTGAAGGCGCGCGAAACGGTCATCGGCGAAACGCCGGTTCGCCGGGCCACGTCGGCCATCGTCGGGGGCTTGCGGATATTGTGCATCGACATCCATGTTATCGTTACCAATCCAACTACACCCGGATTTTCGACGGAATGCAAGCCTCTCGTGCATGCCATATTCTGTCGCATCACGCTCTAGGTTCAGGACCAATCAGTTTGGCATTAATTCGCCCGCAGCCGCCAGCTCGACAACGGCGCGTCAGGGGCAACTTTGCGCCGGAAGCGCGCCTTCAATAGGCGTTGTCGGTCGGCGCATCATCTGCTGCGGTGCGGCTCATTTGGGTGCGGCGATGCGAATGGGACGTGTTCCGACCGGAGCTCCGGTCGCGCGGTCGATCGTAATGGGATCGATCTCCGTGCCCGTCTCGGCGTCGAAGAAACGAGTCACGTCACCCCCGCCGCGGTGCTTGCGTCCCCAGGCGCCGATCGCAAACAGAACGGGCAAAAAGTCGCGGCCGGCTTCCGTCAGCACATATTCGTCCCGTGGCGGACGATCGGAATAGCGGCGTTTCTCCAACAGCCCCTCGTCGGTCAGTGCCGAAAGCCGCCCCGTTAGCATCGTCGGTGCGATGCCGAGGCTCTTGCGGAAGTCATCGAAGCGGGTCAGCCCGGCATGGGCATCGCGCATGATCAGCATGCTCCATGCATCCCCCACAAGCGCCAGGCTGCGAGCGATCAGACAAGGTTGGTCCGAAAAATTCTTCATGTCGATATCTTTTTAGTAGTGACTTGATACGAATTTGATAGTAACTGATCGCACATCGATCTTCCATGACAAAATGAAAGCGGACACCGATGAAGACAGAACGCGGCATCGCCCTGGTTACAGGTGCTTCCTCCGGCATCGGGCTGGTGACGGCACAGGCGCTGCGGCGCGATGGCTACCATGTCTTCGGGACCAGCCGAAAGCCGATGCCCGGTACCTCCGATGGCATTACGATGCTGGTTTGCGACGTGACCGACGATGCATCCGTAGAGCGGGTCGTCGACGAGGTTCTGAACCGCGCTGGGCGGATCGATCTTCTCGTCAACAATGCCGGGATTGGGCTACTTGGCGGTGCCGAGGAATCCACGACGACACAGGCGAAGGCCGTATTCGACGTGAATGTATTCGGGACCATGCGCATGACGAACGCGGTCTTGCCCCTGATGAGGCGGCAGCGCAGTGGCCGAATCGTCAATCTCAGTTCCATACTCGGCCTGATCCCCGCCCCCTATAACGCACTCTACGCATCGACTAAGCACGCCATCGAAGGCTATACGGAGTCTCTCGACCACGAAGTGCGAACGCAGGGAATCCGCGTCGTGCTGGTCGAGCCCGGCGTGACCCGCACGTCCTTCGAAGAGAACATCACGCGACCGGACCGGCCACTTGCCGTCTATGATAAGGCTCGCGCCGGCGCGGAGAGGCTGATGCGCGAGATCGTCGCGAAGGGCGATGAACCCGAGGTGGTAGCTAGAGCCGTCGTAAAGGCCGCTAATGCGGCATCGCCCAAACGACGCTACACCGCCGGAAAAGCGGCAGGACAGGTCCGCTTCATGCGCCGCTTCCTGCCCGAGTCCTTCGTCGACAAGAGCCTTCGGAAGTTCAACAGACTTCCCGATTGAGCTTTCAACTGCTGGCGCTGCCGGCTCACCTAAAGAAACGAAAGTTAGACTGATGAAATCATTCCTCATCGATCGCTACACGAAAGGCGGCGCACTGCGGTTCGGTGAAGGTCCCGAGCCGGAGTTGCGTGACAACGACGTCATGGTCGAGATTCATGCCGCCGGCGTGAACCCCTTGGACAACAAGATTAGGGACGGAGAGTTCAAGCTCATCCTGCCCTACCGCCTTCCACTCGCGTTGGGCAACGATGTAGCGGGCATCGTAGTCCGGGTCGGAGCCAAGGTCCGGCAATTCAAGGCCGGTGACGCGGTCTATGCACGTCCGGCCCAGGATCGCATCGGGACATTCGCAGAGTATATCGCCATCGACGAGGCCGATGTAGCAATGAAGCCGAACAATTTGACCATGGAAGAGGCCGCGTCCATTCCGCTTGTCGCGCTGACAGCATGGCAGGCGCTGGTCGAGCGGGCCAACGTGCAGAAGGGACACAAGGTCCTGATCCTTGCCGGCTCGGGTGGCGTGGGGACGATCGCGATCCAGCTTGCCAAGCATCTCGGAGCATATGTCGCCACCACCGCGAGCACAGCAAATATCGCCCTTGTGAAAAGTCTCGGCGCAGACGTCGTGATCGATTACAAGAACGACGACTTCGAGAGAGTGCTGCAGGGCTACGACGTCGTGCTGAACAGCCTCGAGAAGGAGACGCTGGAAAAATCCCTCCGCGTGCTGAAGCCGGGCGGGAAGCTGATCTCGATTTCCGGTCCACCCGATCCGGATTTCGCGAGGCAGAACGGCTCTGGCTGGCTGCTTCAACTGGTCATGCGCCTGCTGAGCTTTGGCATCAGGAGACAATCGAAGCGCCGGAGGATCAGCTATTCGTTTCTCTTCATGACAGCGAACGGCGGGCAGCTCGGAAAGATCACTTCCCTGATCGAGGCGGGTGTCATACGTCCCGTGCTGGACCGGGTCTTCCCGTTCGAGAGAACCAACGAGGCACTGGACTATGTCGACACGGGTCGTGCGAAGGGGAAGGTCGTCGTCACTGTGAAATGACGTCTGGACCGCTGCGCACACACCTTCCTCTCAAGCATAATGCGCAGCGGCCGTCGTCATTTTCTGGCCTTGATTGGTGTGTCCGAAGATCAAGGCTGCAACTGGGAAGGCCAGCACGGAGCGGCACGTGGCGGGTGCCGCTCGCGGGTCGCTCAAAGGCGGTATTCGTTCGCCTGGGTGACGTGGTGGTGGATGCGGCCTTCGAAGAAGCGCGCCAGCACCTCTTCGGTCGCGGCTCTCGCCGCCGCCCGCGCCGGGCTCGCCAGCGCCTTCTCGACCGTTGCGAGATCCGGATAATTGATCGCCAGGATCATCGGGATCTCCGGCGCCCCTTCGTCGCGCGCCTCGGCGAAGGTGACGCGCACGTCGAGCGCACCCGGGAAGGCCTTCCACTTCGGCAGGATGTTTTCCAGCACCGCGGCCCGGAAGGCATCGGTCTCGCCCTCCTTCACCTTTCCCTCGAACAGCGCGTAGCGGGTGATCATTCGACAGTCTCCTTGTTGGGTCCCCTGAAATATTCCATCAGCGCAGCCTGGTCCTCGCCGCCGAGGCCGGCCGCCGTCAGCATCCGGTGCACTTCCGCGCAGGTTGCGGTGAGCGGCATGGCCGTGTTGGTGCGGCGGGCGAGGTCCTGCGCGCCGTTCAGATCCTTCACCATGTTGTCGATCCGGCCGGTGCGCCGGTAATCCCTGGCGACGAAGCGCGGCATGTATTCCTGCAGGATGGCGCTATCGGCCCTCCCGCCCTTCAGCGCCTGCGGGATCTTCGCCGCGTCGACGCCCGCGTCGAGCGCCAGTTGCGTCGCCTCGGCGACGGCGAGGAAATTCAGGCCGCAAAGGACCTGGTTGATCAGCTTGGTGGTCTGGCCGGCTCCGGACGGCCCCATATGGGTATAGCTGGAGGCGACGTGCTTCAGCACCTGATGGGCGTCCGCCACGTCCTCCTCCCTGCCGCCGGCCATCAGCGTCAGCTGCCCGACTAGCGCCTTCGGCGCGCCGCCGGAAAGAGGGCTGTCGACCCAGCGCAAGCCGTGTTCGGCGGCTTCCGCCGCCAGCGCCTTGGTGGCTTCCGGATCGATCGAGGACATGTCGATGATGAGGGTTCCGGCTTTGGCGCCCTTGGCGACGCCGGTCTCGCCGAAGACGGCGATATGGACGATCTTCGCCGAGTTGAGGCTGAGGATGACCGTATCGGATGCCGCCGCCGCTTCCGCCGTGCTCGCCGCCGCTCGTGCCCCCTTGTCGACCAGTTCCTGGACTTTGGCCCGGTCGAGGTCGAAGACCGTCAACTGATTGCCGGTTTCGACGAGCCTCGTCCCGATGGCGCCGCCCATGGCTCCGGCACCGATCAACGCAACCCTGTTCGTCATTCTCGCAGTCCTCCCAGTTGGGCAGCGATCGCCTCGACGACCGCCTCGAGCGGCTGGTCGATATCGACGCTGATGGCATTTTCGTCCGGTGCTGGCGGCTCGAGCGCCGCGAACTGGCTGGCAAGCAGCGCCGCTGGCATGAAATGGCCCTGCCGCTCCTTCATCCGCCTCTCGATCACCTCGACCGTTCCGGCGAGATGGATGAAGGTGACCGGCCCGCCGGCTGTATTTTCAATATGTTGCCGGTAGGCGCGCTTCAGCGCCGAACAGCCGATGATCGTGGGGCCCGTTCCGGCGGCAAGCGCCTCGCCGACACGGGTCAGCCATGGCCAGCGGTCCTCGTCCTGAAGCGGGATGCCCTGGCTCATCTTGGCGATGTTTGCCGCCGGATGCAGGTCGTCGCCGTCGAAATAGACGGCGCCGAGGCGCGTGGCGAGTGCGGCGCCGACCGAGGACTTGCCACAGCCGGCGACCCCCATCAGCACCATGCGCTGCGGGATATCAGAGAGATGCGGTGATGCCGCCGTCGACATAGAGCACGTGTCCGTTCACGAAAGAGGAAGCATCCGAGGCGAGGAAGATGCAGGCGCCGACCAGCTCCTCCACCTTGCCCCAGCGGCCGGCGGGCGTACGCTTTTCGAGCCAGGCCGAGAAGTCTGGATCGGCGACCAGGGCGGCGTTGAGCGGCGTATCGAAATAGCCCGGCGCGATCGCGTTACACTGCAACCCGTATTTCGCCCAGTCGGTCGCCATCCCCTTGGTGAGATTGCCGACCGCGCCCTTGGTGGCGGTGTAAGGGGCAATGCTCGGGCGGGCAAGGGCAGTCTGGACGCTGGCGATGTTGATGATCTTGCCGGCGCCGCGCTTGATCATGTGCCGCGCCACCGCCTGGCCGACATTGAAAACCGTCGAAATATTAGTCCTGAGCAGCTTCTCGAAGGCGTCGGCGGGAAAGTCCTCGAGCGGCGTGCGGTGCTGCATGCCGGCATTGTTGACGAGAATGTCGATCGGCCCGACCTCGGCCTCGAAACCGTCGACGGCACTTCGCGCGGCTCCGTGGTCGGTGGCGTCGAAGGCGAGTTTTTTAGCGCCGGCAATGCAGGCGGTGGCTTCGGCGAGCTTTGTCTCATCCCGCCCGTTGAGGACGACTTCTGCCCCCGCAGCGGCGAGGCCGCGGGCGAGCGCAAAGCCGATGCCCTGCGAAGAGCCGGTGACAAGCGCCCGCCGGCCTTTCAGATCGAACAGTTCAAGGGCCATTTTTCCTCCG
The DNA here is from genome assembly GCF_002531875.1 of Sinorhizobium sp. FG01. NCBI lineage: Bacteria > Pseudomonadati > Pseudomonadota > Alphaproteobacteria > Hyphomicrobiales > Rhizobiaceae > Sinorhizobium > Sinorhizobium sp. FG01. The sequence goes on along the minus strand of NZ_NWTB01000012.1, from coordinate 5,129 downwards.
GCATTTCGTCTCGACAACTGGAATTCATCTGTTTATGTTATCGATAACATTCAATGTCAAGGGACGGAGTTTCTGAATTGAGCAAGCCGCATATTCTCCAGGTCGGCCCCTATCCGGAGTGGGACGAGGTGCCGCTGAACGACGCCTTCACCGTGCACCGCTATTTCGATGCCGTCGACAAGACGCGCTTCCTGGCCGAGGTCGGGCCGAGCGTGAAGGCGATCGCCACCCGTGGCGAACTCGGCGCAACCCGTGCGATGATCGAGGCCTGCCCGGGGCTCGAAGTGATATCCGTCTATGGCGTCGGCTTCGATGCCGTCGACCTTGCCGCCTGCCGCGAGCGCGGTGTGCGCGTCACCAACACGCCTGACGTGCTCACCAACGACGTCGCCGATCTCGGCGTCGCGATGATGCTCTGCCTGTCGCGCGGAATGATCGGCGCGGAAAGCTGGGTGAAGGACGGCAGCTGGGCGACACAGGGCCTCTATCCGCTGAAGCGTCGCGTCTGGGGCCGGCGCGCCGGCGTGCTCGGCCTCGGCCGGATCGGTTACGAGGTCGCCAAGCGCCTCAAGGGCTTCGACATGGATATTGCCTATTCCGACGTCGAGGCGAAGTCCTACGCATCCGAATGGGAATTTGTCGCCGACCCGGTGGCGCTTGCCGCCCGCTCGGACTTCCTGTTCGTGACGCTCGCCGCCTCGGCCGCGACCCGCCATATCGTCGGCCGAGAGGTAATCGCCGCGCTCGGCCCCGAGGGCATGCTGGTCAATATTTCCCGCGCCTCCAACATCGACGAGGAGGCGCTTGTGGAAGCGCTGGAAAACCGCACGCTCGGTTCGGCGGCGCTCGATGTCTTCGAAGGCGAGCCGGCGCTGAACCCCCGTTTTCTAACCCTCGACAACGTCCTGCTTCAGCCGCACCATGCCTCCGGTACGATCGAGACGCGGAAGGCCATGGGTAAGCTGGTGCGCGACAATCTCGCCGCACATTTCGCCGGCCAGCCGCTGCTGACGCCTGTATTGTAAGGAGCCTCCGATGAAAGCGATCGTCGTTCTCGGCGCAAAGGACCTGCGCATCGAGGAGCGGGCCGTCGAGGCGCCCGGCGCGGGCGAAGTCCAGCTTCGCCTTGCCGTCGGCGGCGTCTGCGGCAGCGACCTGCATTATTACAATCATGGCGGTTTCGGCACCGTGCGGCTGCGCGAGCCGATGATCCTCGGCCACGAGGTCTCGGCTTATGTGGAAGCGCTGGGACCTGGCGTCGACGGTCTGAAGACAGGCCAGCTCGTCGCCGTATCGCCGTCGCGGCCCTGCCGGACCTGCCGCTATTGCCAGGAGGGGCTTCACAACCAGTGCCTCAACATGCGCTTCTACGGCAGCGCCATGCCGTTCCCGCATATCCAGGGCGCCTTCCGCGAGGTGCTTGTCGCCGATGCAATCCAATGCGTGCCAGCCGAGGGCCTGACGCCGGGCGAGGCGGCGCTCGCCGAACCGTTGGCGGTGGCGCTGCATGCGACGCGGCGGGTAGGAGAAGTGCTCGGCAAGCGGGTTCTCGTCACCGGCTGCGGACCGATCGGGGTGCTTGCGATCCTCGCGGCGCGCCGCGCCGGCGCGGCCGAGATCGTCGCCACCGACCTGTCCGACTTCACCCTGGCGCTCGCGAAGAAAGCCGGCGCCGATCGGGTCATCAACATGAAGAGCGAGCCGGATGCGCTCGCTCCCTACGGCGCTGACAAGGGCCGTTTCGATGTCCTTTATGAGTGCTCCGGTGCAGCACCAGCGCTTGCCGCCGGCATCGCCGCGCTTCGCCCGCGCGGCATCATCATCCAGCTCGGGCTCGGCGGCGACATGAGCCTGCCGATGATGGCGATCACCGCCAAGGAGCTCGATCTGCGCGGCTCCTTCCGCTTCCACGAGGAGTTCGCGACCGGCGTCGGGCTGATGCAGAAGGGACTGATCGACGTCAAGTCGCTGATCACCCACACGGTGCCGCTTGCGGACGCAGTCAGCGCCTTCGAACTGGCGAGCGACCGCAGCCAGGCGATGAAGGCGCAGATCGCCTTTTCCTGACGGACGCTTGCCGTCGCCGCGACGGCGAGTCAATCTGCGGGCAACCGGAAGATGCGCCGCCGCCAGATGTCGTGGCACACGATCAAGGGAATGGAGCTTGGCTGATTCCCTCCGCCCTCATCCCTGTGCTTGTCACAGGGATCCAGCAGCGCCGCGTCTGCGGCGCGGCTGACTCTTTCAGCCAAGGACTTGGCTGGCTGGCACCTGTGACAAGCACAGGAACGAGGATTGAAGTGAAGCGCCGTACCCTGGCCGACCCAGGTGCTATAGCACTCTGTATCGATGCAACACTCGGCTGCGAGGAAACCGCAGGCGAAAATCGGGAGGAAAATCGGAATGTCGTTCTTCGAGGCGGTCGACCCCAGCTTCAAGTCCTTTGTCATGGGCAATGCCCCTCTCAAGCAGATCGCGACAGGCTTCGACTGGGTCGAAGGGCCGGTCTGGTTCGGCGACGCCGGCTGCCTGCTCTTCTCCGACATCCCCAATAACCGCATCCTCCGCTTTTTTCCGGGGGTCGGCATCTCGACGTTCCGCAGCCCCTCGAACTATGCCAACGGCCATACGCGCGACCGCGAGGGGCGGCTCGTCAGCTGCGAGCACGGCACGCGGCGCGTGACGCGGACGGAGCTCGACGGATCGATCACGGTCATTGCCGACAGCTACCAGGGCAAGCGGTTGAATTCGCCCAATGATGTCGTGGTGACGTCGGACGGTTCGATCTGGTTCACCGATCCGCATTACGGGATCATGACCGACTACGAGGGCTTCCGCGCCGAGCAGGAACTGCCTTGCCAGGTTTACCGGGTGCGCCCATCCGGTTCGATCGAGGCGGTCCTGACGGATTTCAACTGCCCGAACGGCCTCGCCTTCAGCCCGGACGAGACCCGGCTCTACGTCGCCGACACGGGCCGCATGTTCTCCTCGGACCCGCAGCATATCCGCGCCTTCGACGTCGGCGCCGATGGCGCGCTTTCGGGCGGCGAGGTGTTCCACGCGATCACGCCCGGCGCCGCAGACGGGATTCGCGTCGACAGCGACGGGAACCTCTGGTCCTCGGCCGGCGACGGCGTGCATTGCATCGCCCCGGACGGACATCTGATGGGCAAGATCCTCGTGCCGGAACGGGTCTCGAACATCTGCTTCGGCGGCCGCGCCAAGCATCAGCTGTTCATCACGGCGACGACCAGCGTCTATACGATCGCGCTCAACCGCAAAGGCGTGCAGCATCCCTGATACGGGATGCTGCCCGCGCCCGTCAGGTCGAACTCCCCGCCGTCCAGCGGTGCCATTCGGCCTCGCTGCCGTGGAAAACATTGAGGTCGATGCGGCCGTCGACGCCGTGCGACAGGCCGGAGCCGGAATATTGCCAGAACAGCCACTTGCGGCCCGGATAGACCTTCGACGGATGGGCGGCGACAGAGCGCAGCCAGAAGGGATGGTTGGGGAACGCGTTCCTCAGATTGTCGCGATAGAAATCCGGCGCGGTGTAGATGACCGGACGCTGGCCGTAATGCCGCTCCAACTTGTCCATGAAGACCTGCATCTTCTCCCGCACCCGCTCGGGTGAAAGGCGCCGCTTGCAGCTCGATTCGCCGTTGTATTCGACGTCGATGACCGGCGGCAGGGCATTGGCCTCGCGCGGCACGTTGCGGATGAACCAGTCGGCCTGTTCGCCGGCCGTCCGGCACCAGTAGAAGAAATGGTAGGCGCCGCGCTTGATCCCGGCTTGCTCGGCCCGGCGCCAGTTTTTCTTGAACATCGGGTCGAGATGGTCGCCGCCGTCGGTCGCCTTGATATAGGCGAAGTTCGCGCCTTGAGTCCGGAGCTTCTCCCAGTCGATATTCCCCTGCCAGCGCGACACGTCGACGCCGTGCACGGCCATCTTCCTCGGCGACCGCTTGCCAAAATTGATCGGCTTGGCGTCGCGGAAACGATGGCTGTAGACGCGCGACCGGGTGCGCGGCGCCTCCTCCATGGCGGGATTGTCGGGAACGACCATTGCGATTGGCCGCTCCATCGGAACGGGCATGCCGGCTTCGCTCTCCATCGTCGTGAAGGCTTCCGGCTGCGGCACCTGGCCGGCCCAGGCGAGCTCTTCCGGCGGCTCGCTTGCCGCTTCGGCCAGGCCGACATCGCCGGACGGAACCGGGCCGGGCACCGAAACCACAGGCGCGGCAGGCGGAGCGACCGAACTCGTCACTTCCCGCGACGGCCGTGGCGACAAGACCGCTTCCGGACCGGAACTGGAAGCGCAGCCCGAAAGAACAAGGCAGGTGAGGACAATTGCTGGCGCAGCCGACAAACGCATTGGAGACCCGTACGCAGAACATTGTCGACGGCGGGAGCATGGTGCCGTCGCGACTGATCGGAAGTGCTAACGGGAAATTACCAACAAAGATTGAATCCGAACTTAACGGGGCGGTTCAAAGCGCGCCTCTATATTCGGCAGTGAACATCCAACGCTCGATACATGACGTTCACTCCCGCTTCGGGTGGAGAGCCGAAATTCATTGGGATGGCATTGATGACCGCTGAATGCCACAATGCGGAAGTCGGCGCGGGCACGATCGTGACAACGCAGAGACGGTGACCCGCGGCCGTTCAGGGTAGCATGCAACAAACGGCGAAAATCGCGATCACCTTTGCGATAGACAACATCGCCCGATCTTATTCGCTGCTCCGCGTGCGTGTTGGTCACTGGGTGCGGGTAAATCTTGCACCTCGTCCCGATCAGCAACTCGTTCAACCATGTTGAGGAACGCGATCCTCACCCTCTCGTCGCCGATTCGATGAAAGGACCTGTAGAGTGTAATGCCCATTGGGCTAGTGACAAACTGGGCCAACGCTCGGCCCGGCTGGCGATCTGGGGTGCTCCTGTCATCTTCTGCGAGAGCTACTTCGAAGAAGTATGACAGCGGGGCATCGAGAGCATGGGCAATTGCCTGAAGTCGACCTGCGCCGATCTTGCTGCGGCCGTTTTCGTATTTCTGTATCTGTTGATATGTCACGCTAACGGCCATCGCGAGCGCGCTCTGTGTCATGCCCGTCAAGAGACGCCGCGC
>NZ_NWTB01000011.1:0-246480 GCF_002531875.1 Sinorhizobium sp. FG01 | reverse complement strand
TCGATCAGCACCTCGCCGGCCTTCGGGCCCTCGAGCTGAACCGTCATGATTTCCAGCGGCTTGCCGGCCTGAACGGCTACAGCGGCGCGTACGTCCATTTTTCTTCTCCCTCGAATTTCCGCAACTGTTCGGCGATCGTCCTGCAATCGTCAATACAACGGCAGGCGATGCGCGTAAGCTGAAAATACATGACCTATCGGAAATTTTCCTCGATCCGTTCCAGTTCGCTCTCGAGCGCCGCGATCGCTTCGCCCGTTTGCTCGTGGAGCCTTTTGACGAGCTCGAGTTGCTCGCGAAGCGCGGCATGCGAATGAGACGGCCCGTCGTCAGGGGCACGGCCGATCCCGGCAATCAGCCAGGCTGGCGTGACGCCGAGGATGGAGGCGAGCATGAAGAGCCGGTTTGTGCGGGGCTCGGCACGATCGCGCTCCCAGGCGGATATCGTTTCGCTGCGCACGCCGAGCCTGCTTGCCAGTTCCTTGATCGAAAGCCTTGCCGCGTCGCGCGCTCTCCAGATACGGCCGCCCAGCGTGTCGCCGTCTCCTGTTTGGCGCAGGCGCGCGATCACGGTTTCGGTGGATAAGCGCATAGTTCGCTCTCCTCTTCACCTGACATCTCTACCGCCCGCACGGTGACGGAATGCCTGCGGGGCGAAGCTGGGCCGAGCTTATCGGTATTCCTTCCCGGGCGGAGCACCTCGGAGCGGCATAAACACAGCCAAATGCGGCTCGTTCCGGGCCTGGCGATTCTCCGCTGCCGGGCGTTGAAACCGCGATGAAACAGGTTAGGCTCAGGTCCGACCTTCAGCATCGAACTGGAATCGCCCTTGAACGGATTCGCACAAACGGCCGCCGCTCCGCGCAGCGCGGTGACGCAAGGCGTGACGATCATGTTGTTCGCCATGCTCGTCCTGCCCTGCATGGATGCCATCGCGAAGTACATGGCGGTTTACGAGGGCATGTCGCCGGGGCAGGTGACCTTCTACCGCTTCTTCTTTCAGCTCGTCTCGGTCGTGCCGCTGCTGCTGACGGCGGGCGGGCTGCGGGCGATCTATCCGAAGCGGCTTTGGCCGAACCTTTTGCGCGGCGTGCTGCTTGCTTCGGCCGCCCTGCTGTTCTTCGTATCCGTGAAATACATGCCGCTTGCCGATGCCTTCGCGATCTATTTCGTCGAGCCCTTCATCCTCACCTGTCTGTCAGCACTGATCCTGCGCGAGAGGGTCGGCTGGCGGCGATGGACCGCGATCGCCGTCGGCTTCGGCGGTGCGATGATCGTCATCCAGCCGAGTTTCGCCGTCTTCGGCCCGACCGCGCTGCTGCCGATGGTCTGCGCCTTCCTGTTCGCCTGTTACCTCTTCCTCAACCGGGCGGTCGGCAGCGCCGATTCGCCGCTCGCCATGCAGACGACCGCCGGAATCGGCGGGACGCTCTTCATGGTGGCGGTCATCGCGGTCGGCAATGGCATGGGTGCAGTCGATTTCGAGCCGGCGCTGCCGCGATCGGGTCTCGGCTGGATACTCGTGATCGCTCTCGGCACGATTTCGGGATACGGCCATCTGCTCGTCGTGAAGGCCTTCCGCCTGGCGCCGCTGTCGCTGCTGGCGCCGTTCCACTATTTCGAGATCGTTTCGGCGACGGCGCTCGGGTATCTTGTGTTCGGTGATTTTCCGACGCCGTCCAGATGGCTCGGCATTGCCGTCATCGTCGGCTCCGGGCTTTTCATCATCTGGCGCGAGAGAGAAGGACGGAAGCCCGATTAACAGGAGTTCAGTTATTGGTTATCGCTGCGGGTCGGTCCGAAAACCGGCTCGAAGGCCTTCCTGATCCGTATGTCCACGTCGGACATCATAACCGGAAGACCCAGATCGACGAGGCTGGTCACGCCATAGTCGCGAATGCCGCAGGGTACGATGCCGTCGAAATGGTCGAGATCGGGATCGACGTTCAGCGAGAAGCCGTGGAAGCTTACCCACCTGCGCAACCGGATGCCGATGGCGGCGATCTTGTCCTCGGCCATCGACCCGTCGGGAAGCGGCGGCTTTTCCGGGCGGCGCACCCAGACGCCGACTCGATCCTCGCGGCGCTCACCCTTGATGTTCATCGAATCGAGCGTTGCGATGACGACGCTTTCGAGGGCGGCGACGAAACCACGAACGTCCTGGCGTCGGCGCTTCAGGTCGAGCATCACATAGACGACCCGCTGACCCGGGCCGTGATAGGTGTATTCGCCGCCGCGACCGGTTGCAAATACGGGGAAGCGTTCGGGCGTTACCAAGTCGATGTCGTTCGCACTTGTTCCGGCGGTGTAGAGGGGCGGGTGCTCGACCAACCAGACCAGTTCGTCGGCCGTGCCGTCCGCTATCGCGGCCGCCTCCCGCTCCATCGTCTCGACTGCCTGTGGATAGTCGACGAGGGAGGGAGCGATGCGCCAGCGCACCGGCGGCGATTCCGGCACCGCAAACATGGTCTGGCTGAGATTTTCACGCTGCATGGGAAAGCCCGTTTGGTAATTTTTTCCGGCCTGTACATGGGGCCGCGCGCGGCAAGAGTCCAGCGTTTCCAGTGCTTCGCGGAGGGGGCGGGGAAATAGTTCCGTTTCCCGTCAAATTTCTGTCGTCTTACCCTTGTGCACCCTGAATCCTTTTGCTACATGCAGCCCCGCCGACGCAATCGGCACCTACCACGATGCGGTCGTGGCGGAATTGGTAGACGCGCAGCGTTGAGGTCGCTGTGGGGCAACCCGTGGAAGTTCGAGTCTTCTCGACCGCACCATCAAGATTAAGAAGGCCCCGTAACCTGATGGTTGAACGAGGTTTTTATTTTTCAGGTATTCGCCGCCGGAGGCGATCGACAGGCTCGGTTGCCAAATCGCCGCGGCGCGCACTGCTCCCTCCGGGCGTCGTTTCCCTCCCGGAATCGTTAGACAGCGCCCGGCTAGGCTACTCACGATGTCACCGTCCCTACACAACATTGTTTACCGCTAAATTCGTGAAATCCTAAAAAAAAAGTCGGCGAAAGGCCGGGTTTTGGTTATGCTCTTATTGTCATGACGGATTCGCGAGAAGCGCCGGCATGATGGGGTGACAGAGCGACGAGTCTTGCGGAATGGCGTCCTCGATCCTTGGATTAAGGCGCCGATCGATCGGTCCCGAACTGATGTGCGGATGTCGTCGTGAGCTGCTGCTTCGGCATCCGCTTGTAGTGCCGGTTAAGAAGGAACTTTGAAGTCAGGAAACCGTTCACTTGAAGCAATAGCCGATTGGCAGCGATCCCGGTTCAACCAAGCGGCTTGCCGCGGGAGAGCACGATGCAAAGGAGTGAATCTGACGTCTTCGACCTCTTTTCGGAGATCTATTCGAGTGCAGCGCAAGAAGAGATAAGTCTACAGGAATATCTCCTCGCATGTCGCGACGACAAGAGCATGTATGCCACCGCGCAGGAGCGGATGGTGGATGCCATTGGAGAGCCGGTTCTCGTCGATACCAGTGCTGACGAGCGTCTCGGCCGAATCTTCGCCAACCGAACCATCAAAATTTATCCGGCCTTCTCCGATTTCTTCGGCATGGAAGACACGATCGAGCGGATCGTCGGTTACTTCCGCTACGCTGCCCAGGGTCTCGAGGAGCGCAAGCAGATTCTCTACCTGCTCGGTCCGGTCGGCGGCGGTAAGTCGTCGCTTGCGGAGCGGCTGAAGAAGCTCATGGAGCAGCGGCCGATCTATACGCTCATGGTCGACGGCAAGATCAGCCCGGTCTTCGAGTCGCCCCTGGGCCTGTTTCACCCCGAGCGCATGGCCGACCTGCTCGAGGACAAATACGGTATCGCAAGGCGACGGCTGACCGGCCTGATTTCGCCCTGGGCCTCAAAGCGGCTCGACGAGGTCGGCGGCGACATATCGAAATTCAGCGTCGTCAAGCTGACCCCCTCGCGCCTGCGTCAGATCGGCATCGCCAAGACAGAGCCCGGCGACGAGAACAACCAGGACGTCTCCTCGCTGGTCGGTAAGGTCGACATCCGGCAGCTGGAAAATTACAGCCAGGCGGACCCGGATGCCTATTCCTATAGCGGCGGCCTCAACCGCACCACGCAGGGCCTGCTGGAATTCGTGGAGATGTTCAAGGCCCCGATCAAGGTCCTGCACCCGCTGCTGACGGCGACCCAGGAGGGCAGCTACAACGGCACGGAAAACTTCGGTGCCTTCCCCTATCAGGGCACGATCCTGGCGCACTCCAACGAATCGGAGTGGCTGCAGTTCAAGAACAATCGCAACAACGAGGCGTTCCTCGACCGCATTCTGGTGGTCAAGGTTCCCTATTGCCTGCGCGTCACCGAAGAGAAGATGATCTATGAGAAGCTTCTCCGCGAGAGCGAACTCTTCAACAATCCGTGCGCGCCCGAGGTGCTGGAGATCCTGAGCCGCTTCACGGTTTCCACCCGGCTCGTCCCCCATGAGAACTCGTCGCTCTACACGAAGATGCGTGTCTATGACGGCGAGAACCTCAAGGATGTCGATCCGAAGGCGCGCTCGGTCCAGGAATATCGCGATGCCGCCGGCGTCGACGAAGCCATGACCGGTGTCAGCACGCGCTTCGCCTTCAAGGTCCTGTCGGAAACCTTCAACTACGATACGAAGGAAGTCTCGGCCGATCCCGTCCACCTGATGTACATCATGGAACAGGCCATCAAGCGCGAGCAGTTCGCGAAGGAGACGGAAGCGGCCTATCTCGACTTCATCAAGTCGGAACTCGCCAGCCGCTATGCCGAGTTCATCGGCCATGAAATCCAGAAAGCCTATCTGGAATCCTACAGCGAGTACGGCCAGAACCTCTTCGACCGCTACATCGCCTATGCCGACGCATGGCTCGAGGACCAGGACTTCAAGGACCCCGACACGGGGCAGATCCTTAACCGCAAAATCCTCGACAGCGAGCTGTCGCAGATCGAAAAGCCGGCGGGCATTGCCAACCCGAAGGACTTCCGCAACGAGGTCGTCAAGTTCACCCTACGGGCTCGCGCCAAGAATCATGGGCGCAACCCCTCCTGGACGAGCTACGAGAAGCTCAGGGAAGTCATCGAGAAGCGCATGTTCGGTCAGGTCGAGGACCTGCTGCCGGTGATCAGCTTCGGTTCCAAGAAGGACAGTGCGACCGAGAAGCAGCATGCCGAATTCGTCCAGCGCATGAAGGAGCGCGGCTACACCGAACGGCAGGTGCGTCGATTGGTCGACTGGTACATGCGCGTCAACAAGGCGGGCTGAGGTGCGGTTAGCAGGGGGCAGCATATGCCGAACTTTATCGACCGCCGCCTTAACCCGAAGGACAAGAGTCTCGGTAACAGGCAGCGCTTCCTGAAGCGCGCGCGCGAGGAACTGAAGCGGGCCATCAAGGAACAGGTCAAGTCGGGCAAGATCGCCGACGTCGATGCTGATCACAACGTTTCGATGCCCGCCCGCGGCGTCAGCGAGCCGACCTTCCAGCCGGCCGGCGATACCGGCGAAAGGAAATATGTCCTGCCCGGCAATCGAGAGTTCGCGGCGGGCGATCGTCTGCCGAAGCGGGCTTCCGGCGGCGGTGCCACCGGCGCCGGCGCCGGAACCGGGCGGAGCGAGGACGAATTTCAATTCGTCCTGTCGCGCGAGGAGGTGCTCGATCTCTTCTTCGAGGACCTGGAACTTCCCGACATGGTGAAGCTCAACCTCAAGGAGTCCGTCGCCTTCAAACGGCGCCGCGCCGGTTTTGCCGCGACCGGCTCCCCCACGAATATCAACGTCGGCCGTACGATGCGCAACAGCTTCGGCCGCCGCATCGCCCTGCACCGGCCGGGGCGAAAGGAAATGGAGGCGATCGCGGCGGAGATCGCCAGGTTGGAGGCGGAGCCGAAGGCAAGTACGAAAGACCAGCAGCGCCTCGGGGAACTGCGTGAGGCGCTGGAAAAGCTGGAGCGCCGGCGCCGGCGCATTCCCTATGTCGATCCGGTCGACATCCGCTTCAACCGCTTCGAGCCGCAGCCGCTGCCGAATGCCAGCGCCGTGATGTTCTGCCTTATGGATGTTTCCGCTTCCATGGGCGAACGCGAGAAGGACCTTGCGAAGCGCTTCTTCGTGCTGCTGCACCTTTTCCTGAAGCGGCGCTACGACAGGATCGACATCGTCTTCATTCGCCACACGGACGAGGCGGGCGAGGTGGATGAGAACACCTTCTTCTACAGCAAGCAGAGCGGCGGCACGATTGTCTCGACGGCGCTCGAGGAGATGCTCCGGGTCATTCGAGAGCGCTATCCGGCCCGCGAATGGAACATCTATGCCGCCCAGGCTTCGGACGGCGAGAACATCTCAGGCGACTCGGAGCGGTGCGCGTCGCTGCTGCACGATGATTTAATGCGGCTCTGCCAGTATTACGCCTATGTCGAGATCATCGACGAGCGCGAGACGGAGATTTTCGGCACCACCGACAACGGCACCTCGCTCTGGCGCGCCTATCGCACGGTCGATGGCGAATGGCCGAATTTCCAGATGACCCGCATCGCCAAGCCAGCGGACATTTATCCCGTCTTCCGGAAACTCTTCGGCAAACAGCCGGCTGTGCAAGCGCGTTAGGGAGGGGCGACCGGGATGCCAAAAAAGGGTGCGGCTTCAAACCTGCTGTTTCAGGGCTCCGACTGGAATTTCGAGACGCTTTCGCGCACCTACGATGCGATCGAGACCGTCGCGCTCGATGATCTCGGGCTCGACGTTTATCCCAACCAGCTCGAGATCATCTCTTCCGAACAGATGCTCGACGCCTATTCTTCCGTCGGCATGCCGCTGATGTACCAGCACTGGTCCTTCGGAAAGCGCTTCGTCTTCGAGGACCACCTTTATCGCAGGGGCAGGCGCGGCCTTGCCTATGAGCTGGTCATCAACTCCAATCCCTGCATCACCTACCTGATGGAAGAAAACACCATGGCCATGCAGGCCCTGGTGACGGCGCACGCGGCCTTCGGCCACAACCATTTCTTCAAGAACAATTACCTGTTCCGGCAATGGACCGATGCCAGCGCCATACTGAGCTACATGGAGTTCGCCAAGAAATACATCACCAAATGCGAGGAGCGCTACGGAACCACCGCCGTGGAGGCCATCCTCGACTCCGCCCATGCGCTCATGGATCAGGGCGTCTTCCGCTACCGCCGGCCGCCGAGGCTGTCTTCCGAAAAGGAGCGGGAGCGGATGCGCGAAAGGCTGGAATACGAGGAGCAGACCTATAGCGACCTGTGGCGGACGCTGCCGACGACAAGCGAGAGCAGTGATCCGGACGCCGTCGAGCGGGACGTTTCGGAGCGCAAGAAGGCGCTCAACCTGCCGGATGAGAATCTGCTCTACTTTCTCGAGAAGACCAGCCTGATTCTCGAACCGTGGCAGCGCGAAATCCTGCGGATCGTCCGCGTCATCGCCCAGTATTTCTATCCGCAGCGGCAGACCAAGGTGATGAACGAGGGATGCGCGACCTTTGTTCACTACACGATCATGAACACTCTCTTCGACCAGGGGAGAATAACCGAAGGCGCGATGCTGGAGATCCTCCAGAGCCACACCAATGTCGTCTTCCAGCCCTCCTTCGACGATCCGCGCTTTCCCGGGATCAACCCCTATGCGCTCGGCTTCGCCATGATGCAGGACATCGAGCGGATCTGCGTCGATCCGACGTCCGAAGACCGCGACTGGTTTCCCGACATCGCAGGCAGCGGCAACTGGCGCGAGACGCTGCTGGATGCCTGGGCAAACCACCGCGACGAGTCCTTCATCCTGCAATATCTGAGCCCGGCGCTGATCCGCAAATTCAGGCTGTTCCTGCTGTCGGACGAGGCGGACGAGAAGTATTGCGAGGTCGCCTCGATCCACAACGAGCGCGGTTACGAGGCAATCCGGGCGGCGCTTGCGCGAAGCTACGACATTGGCGCCAACCAGCCGGACATTCAGGTCATGGACGTCGACCTTCTGGGTGATCGCCACCTCCGGCTGCAGCACAATGTCAAGAACGGCATCCTTCTCGAGGAGTCCAGCCGCGATGCGACCCTGCGGCATGTTCGCCATCTGTGGGGTTATGAGGTCAGCCTCGCCGGCGTCGAGGCCGAAACCGGCGAGACGCTCTACGAGTGCTCGACAGCGGATATAGAGGAAGATTAGCCGACGCGTTGCCCGCAAAGCGCATTCGCGACGATCTTGGATGAGATCGTCGCGAATGCCGGCCGATCTGCGGTCACTTCTCGGTGCCGTCGGGCGCGACTTGCTGCACTTCTCCGCCGGTCCCGGTTTGCGCTGTCGGGTCCCGGTCGGTCGGCGCCGGGATCGCCGGCGTGGACTGATCCTGATTGACGCTGCCCGTTTGCTCGGTGGAAGGTCCGGGCTGCATCTGTTCCGTTTCCGCCGTCTGATCGCTGTCGATGGCTTCGCCCCAGATTGCGACCGCACCCCAAGCGACGAAGGCTAGCAGGAGCCCGCCGAGGAGTACTGCCAATATCGCCGTGCCGCTGCGGCCCTGCTTTGCCTCCGCAGCCGAAAATCTCTTTCTCTCGGGGTCGTGCGTAGCACTTGTCGGATCGCCGCGTTCATCGAGATATTTAGCCATGGCATCTCTCCTTGGTTTTGTCCCTGGAGAACGGGCTTGGCATCGCAATGTTCCGAGAGGATCAGTCGCCGAGGGAATCGACCACGCTGCGGCGGATGAGCTTGTAGGTGTGGTCGGGCTGGACCTCGTAGGTCTCGTAAACCGTTCTGCCCTCGTGCAGGAACCGGTTCTGGATCTTCGTGCCCGGTGCCGCCTGGGTCTTCCGCGACGAGGCCGACTCCCCATAGGTGAGGCTTCCGGGGAGCGGCTCGAGATCGGGCGTGGCGGTGCAGCCTGCAAGCGCCGCGGCGCAGAGGAGGGTGAGACGCAGATATTTCATCGCATGTCCTTCGGTTTCAATTTCGCTGTCGTTTCGGCTCTTGTTTCCGATTTGCGGGATAGGGCAGGTCTCCGGCGTGAGCGACCCTATTGAAGCGTAGGCTTTCGCGCAACCGCAGGGCGCGGCCAGATCTCAGCGCAGTTTCTCGAACCGCTTCACCGCGCGATCCCGCTTCAGCCTCGACAGCCGACGGAGCCAGAAGATGCCGTCGAGCTGGTCGATCTCGTGCTGCAGGCAGACGGCCATCAGGCCGCTGGCCTCCTCCTCGCGTGTCTCGCCCGCCATCGTCTGGTAACGGACGCGAACGCTCATCGGCCGCTCCACGTCCTCGGAAATGCCGGGCATCGAGACGCTGCCCTCGCTGTGGCGCGCCGTGGCTTCCGAGTGCCAGACGACCTCAGGATTGACGAAGCAACGCGGACCCGTCTGGCGGTCCAGCTCAATCACCGTCACCCGTGTGAGGACGCCGATATGCGGGGCGGTGATGCCGATTCCGGGAGCCGCGCGCATCGTCTCGGTGAGATCGTCGACGAGGGCGTGAAGGTCATCGTCGAAACGGGTGACGATTTCGGCGCTGATCCCGAGCGTCGGATGTGGAAACCGGATGATAGGTCGAAGTGCCATGCGGATGCTCTCTTGCGTGAATGACTGCCTCGTTCTGCGTCGGACCCGGCAGCCTTACTCGTTTCACTTTTTTCATGTGCATTTGCAACAGCTTGGAGAAAAGGTCCGCGGCCCCGCGTCAACGTGTGGACCTTGGCGGAGCTTTGCGCTAGCAGGGCAATGGGCTGTCCATAGCGCAGGTTCAGGCGGCGTGTACTTCTGGAGGCGGGTCCATGAGCGATACAGGCGACGACGACCGCGGTTCCGAAGAACTCGCTGCCTTTGAGGGTTCGGACATCTATGCCGACGACGGTTCGGTCCGTTCGGATTTCCTGATGCATGTCGGTGCCGCGATCGCTGATCGCGACACGATCTATCTCCGCAAGCACGTCGCCGGCCTCCACGCGTCGGAATTGGGCGATCTGCTCGAGGCGATCCAGGCGGAACAGCGCCTGGCGCTTGTTTCCTTGCTCGGAAAGGAGTTCGACCTTGCCGCGCTGACCGAGGTCGACGAGGCGATCCGCCTCGATATCGTCGAGCACCTGCCGAACGAGCAGATCGCCGAAGCGATCGGCGAGATGGATTCCGACGACGCGGTCTACATCCTCGAGGATCTCGATCAGGAGGATCAGGAGGAGATCCTTGCCAAGCTGCCCTTCACCGAGCGCGTCCGTTTGCGGCGTTCGCTCGACTATCCGGAAAGCACCGCCGGCCGCCGCATGCAGACCGAATTCGTGGCCGTGCCGCCCTTTTGGACGGTTGGCCAGACGATCGACTACATGCGCGAAGACGACGATCTGCCCGAGAGTTTCACGCAGATCTTCGTGATCGACCCGACCTTCAAGCTGCTCGGCACCGTCGATCTGGACCGGGTGTTGCGCACCAAGCGATCGGTGAAGATCGATGCCATCATGCGCGACACCAGTCACTCGGTCCCGGCGGAAATGGACCAGGAGGAGGCGGCCCAGCTTTTCGAGCAGTACGACCTCCTGTCGGCGGCCGTCGTCGACGACAACGGACGGCTGGTCGGGGTGCTGACGATCGACGACGTCGTCGACGTCATCCAGGAGGAAGCCGAGGAGGACCTGCTGCGCCTTTCCGGCGTCGGCGACGAGGAACTGTCGGACTCCGTCGCGGAGGCGTCGCGTTCGCGCGTCCCCTGGCTGTTCGTCAATTCCATGACCGCCTGCATCTCCGCCTCGGTGATCGGCCTCTTCGATGCCACGATCCAGCAGATCGTCGCACTTGCGATCCTCATGCCGATCGTCGCCGGCATGGGTGGCAATGCCGGCTCGCAGACGATGACGGTCACAGTGCGCGCGCTCGCCACGCGCGGCCTCGACATCCACAACGCGCCCAGGATCATCCGCCGCGAGGCGGGCGTCGGCCTGTTGAACGGCATGATCTTCGGCAGCTTCATCGGCCTTGTCGCGGGATTCTGGTTTCAGGACGTCCATATCGGCGGCATCATTGCAACGGCCATGTTGATCAACATGATGGCCGCGGCGCTGGCCGGAATCCTGATCCCGCTGCTCCTCGACAAATCCGGTGCCGACCCGGCGGTCTCCTCCGCCGTCTTCGTCACGGCCGTCACGGACATCACTGGCTTCTTCAGCTTCCTCGGGATCGCCACCTGGTGGTTCCACGTCACGTGAGCCCGTTTGACTTTTACGTCAAAGTCAATGATAGTGGGTCTGTAGTTTGATGGAATGGCGGGCGTGAACAAGTACTATAGCATTACGGAATTGACGCGGGAATTCGGTATCTCCACCCGGACGCTGCGTTTCTACGAGGATGAGGGCCTCATCCATCCGGAACGCCGCGGACGCACGCGCCTGTTTCGCCCAGCCGATCGGCATCTGATCAAGGAAATTCTGCGCGGCCGGCGCATCGGCTTCACGATCGCCGAGATCCGCGAGATCATTCAGATCTACAAGGATCCGCCCGGCGAGATGGGCCAATTGCAGCTCCTGATGAAGCGCGTCGAGGAGAAGCGCGGGGAGCTACGGCAGAAGCGCAAGGATATCGACGATACGCTTGCCGAACTCGACAATGTGGAGGAATCCTGCCTGACGCGTCTCGCCGAAATCGGGGTCGGGACGTAGGAAACGCGCAGACGGTTTTGCAATCTTTCGAAAGGTGGCCGCGAGCCGCCTTTTTTCGTTCCGCCGTTCAGATCCACCGTGTCGTGTGGCGGCAATAGCGTTCGAATTCGAAGCCGAAACGCGAGAGCAGGTGCCGCTCCTCGTTGCGTACGGCGACCAGCGTCGTCAGGGCGACGGCCACGATTCCCAGCACGAAGAACCAGGGATTGAGGGTGATCAGGCCGAGGCCGACCATCGCAAAGGTATAGCCGAGATAGATCGGATTGCGGGTGAAGCGGAAAGGTCCGCCGGTGACGAGGCAGGTTGCACAGCGGTGGGGAAGCACGGCAGTGCGGCGTTCGAGGAGGGCCTTGACGGCCCAGAGATCGAGCAAGGCCGCAAGCAGGATCAGGGCGCAGCCCGCCAGCCAAGGAAGCCAGCCATGCCCGTGGGCGACCGGAATGGGGAAAACGCGGCCGACCGCCACCGCGGCCAGGGCTGCCGCGCCGTAAATTAGCGGTGGCCATGGAAAACTCAGCGGCTTGGCACGATAGGCGTTCATGTCCTAGTCCCCCGACTGCGCTTCCATTGTGCATTGAGATGCGATTCGCGCAATGCGTTCATCCGTTCGCAAGTCGATCTTCCCCTGGTTTAGATCCTCGAACAGGTTCTGCTCTTTCAATTGGTCGAGCGTGCAGCCGCAAAAGACGCTGCACGAGATGCCCGATCCGTCACGGCTGCAGGCCTGCTCGCAGCTCAGCCGATAGGCCTGTGCCGGATCCGGG
Source organism: Sinorhizobium sp. FG01 (assembly GCF_002531875.1). Lineage (NCBI taxonomy): Bacteria > Pseudomonadati > Pseudomonadota > Alphaproteobacteria > Hyphomicrobiales > Rhizobiaceae > Sinorhizobium > Sinorhizobium sp. FG01. The sequence goes on along the minus strand of NZ_NWTB01000011.1, from coordinate 234,084 downwards.
ACGGGGGCAGGGGCGACGAGAGAATAGGCGTAGACGAGCCCGATGAGCAGCGGCTGGTGGATGAGGTATATGGCCAGACTGTGGCGCCCGGCAATGGCGAGCGGCTTGATCCACAGCTTGCCGTTGCCCTCGTCGCTTTTCGCGGTCCGCCATCGGGCGATGAGCATTGCGTGGAACAGCTTCGCCGTGCCGAGCCCGATGAGAAAGGGGGCCAGCCACGGCAGAAGCGGAACGTAATCATTGGAGCGCGGGATCGTTTCGGACAGCCCGACCCACCAGAGCGCCGGCGCGTCGAAGAAGGCCGAGCGCAGATAGAGCGGCGCGGCGAAGGCGGCAGCGGCGGCGAGGAACGAGGCCGGCGCCGGGAGCCGCAGGAAGAGAATGCCTACGAGGCTTGCCGCCGCGATCGCATGGAGAATGCCGAAAAAGATGAAGGACTGGGGAATGGCGAAAAAGGTGGCAATGCTGATCAGCGCCGCCGCCCCGGCGATTTTGGCGAAACGCTTAAGAAACGGGCGCGCGCGGAATTTCGGACTGTGGCCGAGCACCAGGCTGTAGCCGGCGAGAAACAGGAAGCTGCTGGCGATCAGCCTGGCAAACAGCCTCCAGCCGCCCGTGCCCGCCGTGCCCGCCGCCACATAGCCGAAGAATTCCAGATCCCAAGTGAAGTGGTAGATCGCCATGGCGACGAGCGCCAGCCCGCGCAGCGCATCGAGGAGATCAATTCGGCCCCTCCGCATCACCTCCGGCTGTTCGGCGGGTGTTTCGTCGATGGTCGTCGCAGAAGTCTCAGGCATGGCGTTGCCGTTCCGTTGAGAAAGGACGCGTTCGGCAGATCGCAGACGCGTCGCGATTATGCTGAGAAGAAGACCGATTCTCGTCTTTGTCCAGCGTCGATCGTCGCTTCGCAGGCGCGAGTGAGGGCGATCTATTGCGTGTCGGCGAGCAAGGCATCGCGTGCTTCGGAGAAGAACTGCCTGCGCGTCAGCACGAAAATCACGAGGCACGTCAGTACGATGAAGACATAGGGACTGATGAACCAGCCGAGATAGCCGATCGATAGGAAGATCGCCCTCAACCCGGCATTGAAATGCTTGCCGGCGAGGATGTTCATTCTTATGGCCCGCTCGGCCGCCTGTTCTGCTATTCGACGGTCGCGCGACATATCGGCCGTCATCGGGATACCGCCCATCAGGATGGAGCAGTAGTTGAACAGCCGGTAGGACCAGCCGAACTTGAAGAAGGAGTAACCGAAGAGGCACGTCAGGCCGCCGACCTTCAGTTCGAACCCGGCCCGGCCGCCGCGAAAAATCTGCGGCAGGTCGTTGAAGATCATCTGCACCTGCTCGGTCGCCCCGAGCAGCGCAAAGCAGCCGCCGAGCGCGAAAATGGTCGTCGAGGCAAAGAAGGCGGTACCGGCTTGCAGGCCTGCGATGATCTGCGTGTCGATCATCTTCAGGTCGCGATTGAGGGAATTGCGGATCCACCGCGCCCTGTTTTCGTTCATCAGGCGGGTCAGGCTGACGCGCTTGAAATTGCGTCTTCCATCGGTCGCCCAATTGAAACTGCCCCATAGCAGGATGAAGATTGAAAGCGCGATGTAATCTTCGATTGTCATGCAGGTCTTTTGGCACGACCGTTCGAAAATGCAAGATCGCTGCGGCGCACTCAGCGGGCTCGGCGATGTCGCATGGGCAAAATCCGATGTCGGTCGGTCGCCTGACCGATTGGCATAGGATCGCTTAGGCTTTCGCCCTATATATAAGGACGATCGGGCCGCTTTCGGAAAGATTCGAGACGGTATCGATCCAATCATTACAGGGTTTTGGCCCGCACAGGCGGGGTGCTCTGTCAGGCGCTGGGGCAGGCAATTTCATGTTTCTTTCCGTCTTCGACGTTTTCAAGATCGGTATCGGTCCCTCGAGTTCGCATACGATGGGACCCATGTCGGCCGCGAACCGCTTCCTCGATCTTATCCTGTCGGACGAATGGCCGCGGCCGTCGCATGCTGCCGTCGCCGCCATCAAGGTCAGCCTGCATGGTTCGCTAGCCCATACGGGCATCGGGCACGGGACGGGGAGGGCGGTGATCCTGGGGCTGATGGGCGAGCGGCCCGATCTGGTCGACCCCGACCGGATGGATGCCATCATCGACGAGGTGGATCGGACGGGCCGCATCACTCCGCCCGGCCATCCTGCCTATCTGTTTCAGCCGAAGACCGACTTGGTTTTCGATAAGAAGGTGCCGCTGCCGGGCCACGCCAACGGCATGGCATTCTCCGCCTTCGACCGTGACGGCCGGCTGCTGCTGAAGCGGATCTATTATTCGATCGGCGGCGGTTTCGTGGTCACCGACACGGAGCTCGAAGCGATGCGGGCGACCAAGAACAAGCCAACCGGCACCAAAATCCCCTATCCCTTCGCGACTGCCCAGCAGATGCTCGATATGGCGGCGCGCTCCGGACTGACGATTGCCCAGATGAAACGGGCGAACGAGGAATGTTCGATGTCACGGGACGAACTCGATGCCGGCCTCGACCGCGTCTGGTCGGCGATGAGCGCCTGCATCGATCGCGGCCTCAGCCAGGAAGGGATCATGCCGGGTGGCCTGAAGGTCCGCCGGCGGGCCCGGGCAATTCACGACAAGTTGCAGGAGGAATGGCGCTCCAACAAGACCAACCCGCTGCTCGCCAATGATTGGCTGAGCGTCTATGCGATGGCCGTCAACGAGGAGAATGCCGCCGGCGGTCGGGTGGTCACCTCGCCGACGAATGGTGCGGCCGGCGTCGTGCCGGCGACCATCCGCTATTACCTGCATTTCCATGAGGATGCGGACCAGGCGGGCATTCGCGACTACCTGCTCACGGCGGCCGCGGTCGGCGGCATCATCAAGCACAACGCCTCGATCTCCGGTGCCGAGGTCGGCTGTCAGGGCGAGGTCGGGTCGGCTTCTGCCATGGCGGCGGCGGGACTGGCGGCCGTGATGGGCGGCACGCCGGAGCAGGTCGAGAATGCGGCCGAGATTGCCCTGGAGCACCATCTCGGCATGACCTGCGACCCGGTTGCCGGCCTCGTTCAAGTGCCGTGTATCGAGCGCAATGCGCTCGGCGCGGTGAAGGCGGTGACCGCCGCGTCGCTGGCGCTCAAGGGCGACGGCAAGCATTTCGTGCCGCTCGACGCCTGCATAGAGACGATGCGGCAGACCGGCGTCGATATGAACGACAAGTACAAGGAAACCTCAACCGGCGGTCTTGCGGTCAACGTCGTCGAGTGCTGAGGCCGAAGCGTCTTTTGTGGACGAAACGGCTCAATCCGCTTGACCACGAGCCGCGGACGGGTGTTCAAGCATTGCCATGGCTTTGCATCTCATAAAGCTCTGCGTCGGCGCAGAATCCGTCGAAGACTTGCGCGAGTGGGTCGCCCGCAAGGCTCTCGCGGCCGTCGCCGCGGGGCAGGAGCCGCACTCCTTCCATACGACCCGGATGGTGCCGAAGCGCACAGAGGACCTTCTCGCCGGAGGTTCGCTCTACTGGGTGATCAAGGGATATGTACAGGCACGCCAGCCGCTGATCGGCATCGAGACCTTCACCGACGGCGAGGGCGTTGGCCGCTGCAATCTTCTCCTCGGGGCGCAAGTGATCGAAACCGAGCTTCAGCCGCGCCGCGCTTTCCAAGGCTGGCGGTATCTGGAGCAGAAGGAGGCCCCGCGCGATCTGGCGTCGCTTTCCTCGGACGGCGGCGAAATGCCGCTCGAATTGCGCCGTGAACTGGCGGAACTCGGCCTCTTGTAACAGGCGGCGCCCGCAATCAAAGCGCTGTCTAAGCGTCAGCCGATCCGGATTCGCAAGGGATGCCGGCGACCGGCTGCGGTGACGTGCAGGTGTATTCCCGCACGCGGCTGGGTCGAGCGCCAGGCGCGGGCGCCATGCGTCAGCAGCATGGCCACCAGATCACGCGTTTTCCCTTTGGAGCGGTTGAGACCGGCATCGGCTATGCGCATGGCCGCCTCGTGCAGCGGATGCAGACCGGTGCGCAAGGGCTTTCCCTTACTTCCCGGTATCGCAGGGATGCCGGGGAAATTCTCGTTCACTGCCATGACAAACCTCGTTACGCTAAACAATTTCCGAGGAGATCGGCCGGAAAAACATCCGGCCGTGTCTGTCACTGCTGGCTGGCCCAGCAGGCGAAGCCCTTTTTCTTCAAGATCTTGCAGGCGTTGATTGCCTTGTTCTGGTCATCGAAACCACCGAAGCGTGCCCGGTAGACCTGTGCCGAACCGTCGCCGAATGCGACGGTGAACGGTGTTGCATCCCGCAGCACCTTGCCGCCTTTTTCCTTGGCATTGTCAAGGAGGGTCATGGCTTGTGCCTTGTCGGCCGTGGCACCGATCTGAATGACCCAGCCCTGCGGCTGGATGTCGGCTTGCATCCTTGCCTCTGCGCCGGCCGAAGCCTCTGCCTTGGCGACCGAATTGGTGATCTGCGTATCGACGTCGGCGGAGACGGCTGCCTGGCGGGTGAGCTTCGCGCTTTGGGCGTCGAGCGTGTTCGGCGCAACCTTGGCCGCGAGGACCGGATTGACGGAAGCGGGCTTCTCGGCTGCATAGGCCATTTCGACGCTGCCGGCGCTTTCGCCGCCGTAACGGAAATCCGGTACCGGACCGGTGTTCGGCAGGTCCGAAGCGGCGGCGACCGATGCAGCTGCCGCGACGGCTTGCACTTCGGCCTCGGCGACGGCCGTTTCCGTAACGCTCTCGACCGGCGCGGCCGGCGCTTCGGCGATCAGGTTGCCGTTGCCGCGGCGGGAGGCGGCCGGCATGTACTTGGCGACCAGCTTGCGCATCTGCGCGTCGCGAGAGCCGCCGGAGGTTCCGCCCATGACCACGGCGACGATACTGCGGCCATCGACTTGGGCGGAAGTTACCAGGTTGAAACCGGAAGCGCGCGTATAGCCGGTCTTGATGCCGTCGACGCCCCGCACATTGCCGAGGAGGCGGTTGTGGTTGCCGATGGTCTGCTTGCCAAAGCGGAAGCTGCGGGTCGAAAAGTAATCGTAATATTGCGGGAAATGCTGGCGCAGGGCGAGACCGAGCCGGGCCTGATCGCGCGCCGTGGTCTTCTGTTCCGCGTTCGGCAGACCGTTGGCGTTGCGATAGGTCGTACGCGTCATGCCGAGGGCGCGCGCCTTGTTCGTCATCATGCGGGCGAAGCGCTGTTCCGATCCGCCGAGGAGCTCGCCAAGAGCCGTCGCCGCGTCGTTGGCCGATCGCGTGACCAGCGAAAGGATCGCCTGTTCGACAGTGATCGATTTGCCGGCGCGGACGCCGAGCTTCGAGGGCGGCTCCGCCGAGGCCTTCTTGGAGAAGGGCACCGGAGTGGATTTGCTGATCCGGCCGGCCTCGAGCGCCTCGAAGGTCAGGTACAGCGTCATCATCTTGGTGAGCGAGGCAGGATAGCGCAGCTGATCCGCATCCTCGCCATAGAGCACCTTGCCGGTCTTCGCGTCGACGACGATGCCGGCATATTTCGGATTGGCGAATGCCGGCGCCGAGAGGGCCAAACTGGCGACGACGCCAGCGAGGACGAGCCGTCCTACCACTTTTGCGAAGCCGCCGAGCGGACGTTTGGCGAGATCAAAAAAAACGGATCGAGACACTGCGTTGCTCTTCATTCTTATGTCATGGGTGTCGTCCGGACGACGTCTCCGGATACGACCGTTCCCGAGACAGTATCGGGATAGCGTTACCAATCGGTTTATGATGAATGATTGGTTTCCGGGGCAGGTTGTCTTGTTCGGCTATGGCACCGCTGGCCGCATTGGCGAGCAGGCTGCCTCGACCACGACTCTTTGACAAATTCACGGCACGAGTCGGTCTCGGATGAAACTTTCCATCGAAGCATCGATTGCCTGCCATTCCGGCAGCAACTTTGCCGAGAAACGGTAGAGAATGCTGAGATCCTTGCCCGCATGAAAGTCGCGCTGGCAATCGGCGCTCGTCGAGGTCGCGGGGTTTTGCGGCAGGAGGCAGCGCAGGACAAAGGGCGGGCGTCCAGTTCGAGTGGCGGTGAAAAAGGCCTCGCCGGCATAGCTGGAACTCGGCTTGGCGTCGTATCTGGTGAGGCCCGCCGGGGCGGGCTGAGCGGTCTCCTCCAGGACGTGCCTATAGATCGGCTCGAACCGCCCCGACATATCGCGTGACATGGTGCTTTGTGCGATCTGCAGGAAGATCAGCCTTTCCGGCCGGTCGACATCGTTGAACACCTGACGGGTCTCGTCGCTGTAGCCCTCGAGCGCCGGCCATGTGAGATAGAGGTCGACCTGCTCGACGATTCCTGTTGCCCGTTGGCTGTCGAAGCGGATGACATTTGCCGGCAGACGCAGATGATCCTGTCCGATGAAGATATCGAAGCTTTCGCGGCTGGAGGTATGTCCGGCGCGCGCCAGCTTCTCGCCGAGCCACGGCGTCGACACAGAAATGGCCAGCACGAGCGCCGCCAGAAGCCCGACGGCCGCGGTGGCCTTGTAGGCGAGGCGTGGCGAAAGAAGCGGGGCAAGTTCCGGTTGGGGACTCAAGGGCTTGTTCACGAGAGGCGCCGTCCGTGGCGATGGCGTGGCCGTTTGGAGATGCACGCCCTCCATCCTTCGTCTTGCCGACTCCGGCGGTGGTCGCTTCCTGACGCTCGCGCAGCATGGTTAATTTTCGATGAAGCGCGTGCTGCGTCTCGCGCAATGAAAGAGGGCCGGTTCCGGGGACAAACGGAACCGGCCCCGCGGGGCTTGGTCTAGACGGGGACGCTGACCCAAGCCCGTGTCGCATTCATGATGGCGGCCGATTGCGGCCGGACTACTCGGTACGGATCGTGCCCACGGCAACCGCGCGGCCATCCTGCAGTTTCACCCACCGTCCGGCATTCTCCGAGGATTGGCGCTTCAGGAAGGTGTATTCGGTCTCGGACCACAGCAGGACCTTGCTGCGCATGTTGTCGAGGATGAAATCGCCTCGATCGGTACGCACCGTGAGCACAGCATGGCCGTCGCCGTTCGGCTGCAGCACGACCGTGATCAAGAGATCGGCGGGAGAAAAGCCGCTTTCGATCAGCTTGCGGCGCTTCAGGAGCACGTAGTCCTCGCAATCGCCGACGACATCCGGATAGGACCACTTCTCTTCCACGCCATTGATCTCCATGTCGGTCAGCGGCGTAATCGCCTGATTCACCTCGTAATTGACCTCGAGGATTTTCTTCCACCCTTCGCGCGTCAGCACGGCCGGGCCGCGGTCGGGACCTGTCGGCGAACATTCGGAGGAATGGCTCTTGCAGAACTCGTAGTGGCCCACGGGCGGGTTGGTCGAGCCGCCCACGCTCATGTTTGCCGGAAGGGCAAGGGCAGGGCCTGCCAGAAAGCCTGTTATCAGCGCCGCAGCGGCGAACGTCTTGGCGATTATCTTGTGCATGTTTGTCTCCCCGTTGTGGTTCAACAATGGCACAAGGCTTTTTATCGCCGGCGAATATCCGAGGTAAAAACAAGTACAAATAAGAATAGTATAAGAATAAAACAAGAATAGAATTCGAGTTGAATAAGAATAAAATACTGCTAAATTTTTATCGAGTTTTTCCCCGAGTAAACCCTGGGCACCTTGGCATGTGGTTGAAAAACCGGGGCTTTTGATCCTTGAGGCGGCTTGGCGGAGAGGTGCGGCCGGTGCGCACCATTCAGCCATCCGCGCGAGGGGATAGGCGAGATGATAGCTATAGAGTTAATCAGCGGCAGACTTGTCGTAACTGACAATTATCCAAAGAATATTTCCGCCTCAGCTTAGGTGCGTCAGTGGCAATTTCTAAAGGATCGAAGCGGAGGTCCACGGGCGAGCGCCCATGGCAGCAACCGGTGGCGGAGTACGCAGGCAAGGCGAGACCTTGGCTCGGCGCTGAGCAGCTTCGGGATGTCGGCGAAGTCTAGCGCTTTGGCGCGCTGTGTCTTGGCCTTACGGCGCCGTGCGTCCCTTCAGGACGCGCAAAGGACGCTGGAAATCTTTGAAGCTACGCATCGTGCTTTCCGAAAATCGGGTCCGATTTTCGGGCCGATACGCTAGAGGAATTCGGTCAGCGCCTCGCGCGCCTGGATCCCGGAAAACTCGATCGCCACGCCCTCCTGGAAATGGCGCACGATCCTGCCCTTCATGCCGTGGCCGAGCTTGACCGCCGTTCCTATGGCGGGGCGGACGTCGATGTCGACCGCCGCACCCGAGAGCGAAAGGTCGATGATGCGGCAGGCATATTTCTCACCGGTGTCGACGGTGAGCTCGGTGACCGTCTTGCGCGGCGCAAGCCGGTCGTGGCGCCGATCCTCCGGCAGTCCCAGTTCGTGCTTGTTGGCAATCCAGGTGAGCTGCGCGGCGAGCTTCTCGCGCTTGCGCTCGGTGGCGTTCAACTGGATGACGAAGGCATCCTCGCCGAGTCTCGATACGGTGCCTTCGAGGCGGCCGACGTGATCGATATAGGCGATGATGCGCTCGCCGGTGCGCGGCCGCGCCGCGGTCGCGAAAAGCACGTCCCCCGGCGACATGTCGACCGCGGTGCATTCATATTCGTCACGATTGGCAAGCATCAGCCGCCCCGCAAGATTTACCGAAACACGCTGAAAGGCGTTCTCCTGGTGTGGCCTCGGGCCGCTATTTTGGGCGTGCTGAAACGAGAACATGGTCACTCTGCGATCGACATATGCTTGCACGCGGAAGTATAGGCGTGGCCGGTTAATAGAAGGTTCGCCGCAGGGTTGGTTTCATGCCTCGTCAGTCACGCCTGCCGCCGTCAAGGATGCGCAAATGCGACACCTTGCGATTGTTGCGTCCGATCCATCCTGCAACGTTTGATTTTGTCGTCGCCGGTTGCCGATAGGCGTGATCGAGCGGCAGGTTTGGGGAAGCATCGGGAAGGCTGAGGCCGGTTGAGACAAGATGCGTGAGCGGCGTCATATGCAGCCAGACCGGGCGGGCGAGGGGAGAGAGCGCGCCGAGCAGACGGTCGTTCGTACCGTCGGACGATGCGAGGGGCGCAAGCAGCAGTTCAACGTCGAGTTCGTCACCGGCCCCCGTGGCGCCGCGGGCATAGAGCAGCATGGGCGTCATTTGCGTCATCACCTCTTCGGCAATACGGGCGGTTCCGTCCGCTTCCGAGTCGAGCCAGAGGTCGCCGAATTGCCCGTCGCGCAATTCTCGGCCGAACAGCGCGCAGACTCCAGTCCCCGCAAGACGAAAGCGAACGTCACGGCTTGCCTGCCTTTGAAGAATGAAAAGATCGGGCAGCAGCGAACGGATATGCGCCGGATCGATTTCGTCCCGGCGCGGAAGGTCGCGATTGCCGCGGACTGCATTCCAATACTGGAACAGCTCCATTGTCGTTCTGCTGTGCATAGGGGCGATACACTCCCTGATTAGATGGCCCTGAATGGGTGGGCGGCTGTACCGGAGTGATACAGGTGGCCGCCTCTCGCTCGGTTCTGAAATGGACGGAGCGATTTCCGTGCCACGCCGAAATTAAGGTTAACGGTCGGTTTCCCTTGCTGGCGGGGCTGCCGGCTGGCATTTCCTCCCCATCACTTCACGAAGGGTTGCCTTCGGCACATCGACTGGAGCACCGGAATTTGGGCTCGACGGCCGTTCAGTTTTTACTGGACGGCCTTTTTTTGTTTGCTTATCCCTTCGCGTGTCGTCGGTACTGCCGGACGACGGAGACACGGCCGTCATAGGCGCGTGAGCAGGAAGAGAGTGATGGAACAGGATCAGCCGGCGACACCGGTCGATGGCGAAAGCACGGTAAGCCGCAGCCGGGAACCCGCCTTCAATCTTCCGCAGGGCCTGAACTTCGTTCTCCTGTTCCTCGTGGCGATCCACGCGATCAGAACCTATGTTCTGCCGGAGACGCTGGACCAGGAAGTCATTCTCAACTTTGCTTTTCTGCCGGCGCGCTACACGATCCCGCTCGGCGAGCAGGGTCCCGTCTGGCTGTGGTCTCCCGTTACCTATTCCTTTCTCCACGGCAGTTGGGAGCATCTGATTTTCAATGTCTTCTGGATGGTTGCGTTCGGCGCGCCGGTGGTGCGGCGCATCGGCGTCGCGCGGCTCGCCCTCTTCTGGTGTCTCTCGGCTGCAGCGGCCGTCGCCCTGCACGTCGTCTTCCATTGGGGCGAGATGGCGGTGGTTGTCGGTGCCTCAGGCGTTGTCTCCGGTTTCATGGGAGCGGCGGCGCGCTTCGTCTTTTCGCCGAGCGGCCGCATCAGCCGCCAATTCGCCCATCTCAACCGCCGGCTTTCGCTCACGGAAACGCTGGGAAACCGGTCAGTATTGGTGTTCACCGGGATATGGTTCCTGACCAACTTCCTGATCGGGCTCGGCCTCTTCTCCATGGGAGGCGCGGGAAGCGTCGCCTGGGAGGCGCATATCGGCGGCTTTCTCTTCGGCTTCCTTCTGTTCGGCCTGTTCGATCCGCGCAATTGAGTCGATGGAGTGCCGCATCCTCCATCGCAGCAGGATGAAGGATTGTTTCATATTCAGGACCATCGTGATGCTCTTCGCCCGGAAGAGAGTGAAGGACGTCGCGCGAAGGCTTGATTTCATTGGAGCCCTGACGCACCATTCACCACGGTCGCCGATCACCTAACGTTAGGCGGCCGCTGAAATGACCGGGTGGGTGCGGTTCGTGTGGTGGCACGAGCGCCTTACCGGGTCGGGTTCCTGCGGCCGACTGTCCGTAAAGCATCCCCACTCGGGATGCGTGCGTAGCAGCTGATACGGCGAGAACCTCTTCCCGCGAGCCCGGTATTTGTCGCAACGGGAGATGTGTGCATGTCAGTCAAAGCAATTCTCAATGAAAAGGGCCGCAGCGTCGTAACCGTGACGCCTCAGGTGACGGTGCAGCAGGCGGCGACATTGCTCCATGACAATCATATCGGTGCCGTGGTCATCGTCGATGTCGATGATCATATCGTCGGCATTCTCACCGAACGCGACGTCGTCGCCTCCATTGCCAAATATGGTGCCGGCTGTCTCGACAAGCCGGTCTCCTCGGTCATGTGGCAGAACGTCTATTGCTGCGGCGAGGAAATGACGGTGCAGAGCCTGATGGAGATGATGAGCAAATTCCGCGCGCGCCATCTCCCGGTCGAAAGCGAGGGCCGCCTGGCGGGTATCATATCGATCGGCGACGTGGTGAAATACCATATTCGCGCCATCGAGCGGGAGACCGAAGAAATCAAGGCATACATCGCCGGCTAGAGGCGAGAGGGTCACCTCCTTCGCGCGTCCTTAAGGGCGCGCGAAACAGGCTGCGGGAGCGTCTCAAAGCACTGACGGGTTTTGGGATGCGCCTGGTTATCACTATCGGGTAAGCGCTTCCTGCATTCGCTTGATCTCGGCAAGCTTGGCTTTCGCCTCCAGGTAGCCGCGTTCGATCGCTTCGCCGGCGCGGTGAAACTCCGACAGTCCGATATCGTTGAGCTTGGGATGGAGCGCCAGATCCGGCGGGTCACCGGCCAGGCGTGCGCGCGATATGCGGTCCTGGATGATGTTGAAGGCCTGAACCATGACGCTCGTCATGCCGAGACGCGCCGAATAGGCACTGCCCGGCTTGGCGGGAGCGTCGGGGGCTTCCATGCCGGCGTTGTGCTTGACGACGGCGGAACGGCCGTAGAGATCGTAGTTGAGGTTGACGGCGACGACGAGTTGCTGCTCGTAGGCGCGGCAAACGGAGACGGGAACGGGATTGACGAGGGCGCCGTCGATGAGGGTGCGCCCATTCGCATGGATCGGTTCAAAAATCCCCGGCAGCGCATATGAAGCGCGTATCGAGGTGATCAGCGATCCCTTTTCCAGCCACACCTCGTGACCGCTGTGGACTTCCGTGGCGACTGCGATGAAGGGACGGTCGAGATCCTCGATGCTGATGTTCTCGAGGTGCTCCTGCATGCGTTTGGTGAGCCGCAGGCCACCGAAAAGGCCACCGCCGCCGATGGCGAAATCGAGCAGGCTGGCGATGCGGCGGACGGTGAGGGAACGGGCGAAGTCTTCGAGCTCGTCAAGCTTGCCGGAGAGATAGCAGCCACCGACAAGCGCGCCGATCGACGTGCCCGCGATCATGCCGACCTCGACTCCCTCTTCGTCGAGCGCTCTCAAGACGCCGATATGGGCCCAGCCGCGCGCCGCGCCGCCGCCAAGTGCTATGGCGATCTTCGGCTTCGCCGGGAGTGGGACGGGTTCAGAAGGTGTGGTCGTCAGCGATGTGCCATTGGGGCCGGACAGGTCGGCTATTTGAGTATTGCGCGTGAACGTCCAGTTCAACATCCGGCACCTCCAACACCGCCGAACCGATTAATCTGAAGCGCGCGTCTTGAAGGAGACCCCTGCCAAGCCGGCGTGGTGTCGGCCTTGTCACATTCATGGCTGAAAGACTGGCACCAGAATTGAAATTTAGCACCGAACCTGTCGCCAATGCGGCTGGCCCAGTAAACATTGGATACAATCTGCAACACAGCTCGGAACGCCGCAGTTACCGCAGGAACCGATTGTATGATAAATGATTAAGCGCCCGTTTAGTTTCTAAAGTATGAATATAACATGGGGGTGCCCCAGGAAAATCCAGATGATTTCAGCCAGGCGCTATTTTTCGGCGTAGACAAGCTTCGGATCAAAGTATCTGCGTTCATCCGAAATGGTTACTTTCGGCTCACCGCCCTCGACCCCAACCGTGCGGTAGAAGCAGGAGCGGCGTCCCGTGTGACAGGTGGCGTCATGGCCTGCAACGGTAACCTTCAGCCAGACGGCGTCCTGATCGCAATCGGTCCTGATTTCCTGGACGGCCTGCACGTTGCCGGAACTCTCGCCCTTCTTCCACAGGCTGTTGCGCGAGCGGCTGAAATAGTGGGCAATACCGGTTTCGATCGTCAGTGCCAGTGCCTCGGCATTCATATGCGCGACCATCAGCAATTCGCCGTCGCGGGCGTCGGTCACTACAGCGGTGACCAGGCCCTTCTCGTCGAAGCGGGGCGTGAAGGCCGAGCCAATCTCAAGCTCGGCCTTGTCGTTCGAGGGAGCAGCAAAAGTCAGCGTCATCGCGAAAGCGCCTTGCTGGAGCTTACTTGAAGCCCCTCAACATGGTCATGAAGCGGGCCTGCTCGGCCGGCTCCTTCTTGAAGGCACCGGTAAAGGTGGTCGTCAGCGTCGTCGCGCCCTGCTTCTTGATGCCGCGCATCGCCATGCACAGATGCTCCGCCTCGATCAGCACGGCGACGCCGCGCGGAGCGAGCGTCTCGTCGATCGCTTTGGCGATTTGCGCCGTCATCGACTCCTGCGTCTGCAGGCGGCGCGCATAGATGTCGACGACACGGGCGATCTTCGACAAGCCGAGGACGCGGCCGCTTGGCAGATAGGCGACATGTGCCTTGCCGATGATCGGCACCATGTGGTGTTCGCAATGCGAATAGAACGGAATGTCCTTCTCAAGCACGATATCGTCGTAGCCCGAAACCTCCTCGAAGGTGCGTCCAAGCACGTCTTCGGCAACCAGGTCGTAGCCGCCAAAGATTTCCCGATAGGATTTGACGACACGCGCGGGCGTGTCCTTCAGGCCCTCCCGGGTCGGGTCTTCGCCGGCCCAGCGCAGCAGTACGCGAACGGCTTCCTCGGCTTCTTTCTGCGTCGGACGACCACTGGTGTCATCGAGCACGGGGAAATTCTTTACTATGGCGTCCATATGGCCTCTTGATGCGCGAGCGGAATCGCTGACGTTTTATCTTTCGGACAACTCGCCATTGGCCATTCGCCTAACCCTGCAGGCTTGGGTTCCGTTGGCGGGCTCCGGGGCTTTCGGGTCCTGGCTTAGCAGTGCACTGGACCGTCCAGCACGGTTTCCCAAACAACAGGCGACACTTATCCTCTTGCGGAACTGTCGCCCCAACACGACATAGCATATAGTATGGCGCCACATGGATGAAAGAGGCCCAGGCGAGCGCGCCGTGCTTTTTTCCCCTGTACCGGAGAAAATCATGCGCCGATCACTCAAAACCGCGAAAAATCAGCCGGATCGCGTCAAATGATGGATGACATTTACAACAGCAGGATTCTCGAATTTGCCGGCAACATTCCGAGGGTCGGCATGCTCGCCGATGCCGATGCGGAAGCTGCGGCGCATTCGAAGCTCTGCGGGTCGAAAGTCAGAATTTGGCTGAAGATGGATGGGGATGTCGTCACGGACTTCGCCCATGATGTGAAGGCCTGCGCCCTCGGCCAGGCCTCGTCCTCGATCATGGCCCGCCATGTCGTTGGCGCGCATGCGGCGGAAATCCGTCAGGCGCGCCAGGACATGCTGAGCATGCTGAAAGCGGACGGAGAGGGGCCTTGCGGCCGCTTCGAGGACATGCGCTTTCTGCTGCCCGTTCGCGACTACAAGGCGCGCCATGCCTCGACGATGCTGACCTTCGACGCGGTCGTCGATGCGATCGGCCAGATCGAGGCCAAGCGCCTCGCAACTGCAGTATGAACGATGTGCGGAAAGCCGCAGTCAGACCGCCTTCTTCGAGGTAGCCGAAGAGTCATCGCCGGCCGCGGCCGCAACTGGTCGGGGCCGTTTCGCAAGACTCCTGGCCGTCTCTTCGGCATGGCGGCCATCCGCACCTATCAGCTGACGCTGTCGAGCTTCATCGGCAATTCCTGCCGGCATCTGCCCACCTGTTCGGAATATGCCTATGAGGCGATCGCTCGGCACGGCCTCTGGGCCGGCGGATGGCTGGCGCTGTTCCGCGTTCTGCGCTGCGGTCCCGGCGGAACGCACGGCTTCGATCCGGTGCCGGAGCGGCTTGCGCCGCGCCAGCGCTGGTATGCGCCATGGCGCTTTTGGCAGCGCCGGCAAAAGGATGCGTGATCATCATGACGATCCCGATGGAATACCGGCAGGCGTCCGCCGATTTTGACCACTTCATCCTCGATGCGCGCGACACGGCCGGCCTGCAGACGACCAATCAGGCCTATACGATGGTGCAGGCGGTGCTTCAGGCCTTTCGACGCCGGCTCGACATTTCCGAGGCGCTGCTCTTCGCCAGCGTCCTGCCCCCGGTGCTGCGGGCGATCTTCGTTACGGATTGGGATCTCGAGGAGCCGACCGTGCCTTTCTCCGGTCGGCTCGCGATGACCCGTGAGGTGCAGGCTTTCCGCGGCGACCACAATGTCTCGCCGGCTTCGGCCATCGCGGACGTCGCCGCGGCCCTTCGGCGAAACGTTGACGAAGCAAAGCTCGATCGCGTGCTCGCGCGGTTGCCCCAGGGTGCCGTCGATTTCTGGCGGGCGTGATTCGGAGGGGAAATGACGCGTTACGTCGCGCTGCTCCACAGCATCGTACTGGGCGAGGGCCGGCGTGTCGTCATGAGCGATCTGAGGCAGATGGCCGAGCGGCTCGGCTATCGCTTGCCGCGCACCCTTGTCGCCACCGGCAATCTCATCTTCGAGGCGCCCGAGCAGCCGCTCGCAGAGATCGAATCGGCGCTTGAAAAGGCATTCCTCCAGACGTTCGACCGACACGTGGACATCATCGCGCGTTCGGCCGATGACTGGCTGAGGCTTGCCGCCGGCAATCCGTTCCTTGCGGCGGGCGAGGAGGATCCGGCTCGAGTCCATATTCGCGTCATGCGCTCTCCGCTTCGGCCGGACGCATTCGACGGACTTCGGAGCTATTGTACGAGAGGCGAACGTGTCGCCGTCGTCGGTGGCGATCTCTGGGCGGATTTCGGCGGCAAGGCGAGCGGGTCGAAATTGCTCGGGGCCTCGACGACGAAACGGCTCGGCATCGGCACGTGGCGCAACTGGAACAGGGTCAAGGGTTTGCGCGTCATGCTTGTCGGTTGAGCGGCCGGCGCGCCTTTACTCGTCCGCCAAAAACCTTTATCAGGCCCGCGTCAATTCACCGGCCCCGCCGGCAACCATACCACCCGCATTCGTTGGCGGGACTGGATAGGAGATCACGATGTCGCATTCCGTTTCCCTTACATTCCCTGATGGTTCCGTCCGTGAGTTTGCCGCGGGCACGACCGGCCGTGACGTGGCCGAGTCGATCTCGAAGTCGCTCGCCAAGAAGGCTGTCGCCATCGCTCTCGACGGCGACCTGCGCGACCTTTCCGATCCGGTCGCCGACGGCAAGATCGAGATCGTCACGCGTGAAGACAAGCGGGCGCTGGAACTGATCCGCCACGACGCGGCCCATGTGATGGCCGAAGCCGTGCAGGAATTGTGGCCGGGAACGCAGGTGACGATCGGTCCGGTCATCGACAACGGCTTCTACTACGACTTCGCCAAGAACGAGCCCTTCACGCCCGATGACCTGCCGGTCATCGAGAAGAAGATGAAGGAGATCATCGCGCGCAACAACCCTTTCACCAAGGAGGTCTGGTCGCGAGAAAAGGCGAAGGAGGTCTTCGCCGCCAAGGGTGAGAGCTACAAGGTCGAACTCGTCGACGCGATCCCGGAAGGCCAAGACCTGAAGATCTACTACCAGGGCGACTGGTTCGACCTCTGCCGTGGCCCGCACATGGCCTCGACGGGCCAGATCGGTACGGCCTTCAAGCTGATGAAGGTGGCCGGCGCCTATTGGCGCGGCGATAGCAACAATCCGATGCTGACCCGCATCTATGGTACGGCCTGGCATACGCAGGAGGAACTGGACCAGTATTTGCACGTGCTGGCCGAAGCCGAGAAGCGCGACCATCGCCGCCTCGGCCGCGAGATGGATCTGTTCCATTTCCAGGAAGAAGGTCCGGGCGTCGTCTTCTGGCATGGCAAGGGCTGGCGCATGTTCCAGAGCCTCGTCGCCTATATGCGCCGCAGGCTCGAGGTCGACTACCAGGAGGTCAACGCGCCGCAGGTTCTCGACAAGTCGCTTTGGGAGACCTCCGGCCACTGGGGCTGGTACCGCGACAACATGTTCAAGGTGACGGTTGCCGGCGACGAGACGGACGACGACCGGGTCTTCGCGCTGAAGCCGATGAACTGCCCGGGCCACATCCAGATCTTCAAGCATGGTCTGAAGTCTTACCGCGAACTGCCTGTCCGAATGGCCGAATTCGGCGCCGTGCATCGCTACGAGCCGTCCGGCGCGCTGCACGGACTGATGCGTGTGCGTGGCTTCACGCAGGACGACGCGCACATCTTCTGCACCGACGAGCAGATGGCGGCCGAATGCCTGAAGATCAACGATCTGATCCTCTCGGTCTATGAGGACTTCGGCTTCGAGGAGATCGTCGTCAAGCTTTCGACCAGGCCGGACAAGCGCGTCGGTTCCGATGCGCTCTGGGACCGTGCCGAGGCGGTGATGACTGAGGTGCTGAAGACGATCGAGGCGCAATCCGGGGGCCGCATCAAGACCGGCATCCTGCCGGGCGAGGGCGCCTTTTATGGGCCGAAATTCGAATACACGCTGCGGGACGCGATCGGCCGCGAATGGCAGTGCGGAACGACTCAGGTCGACTTCAACCTGCCGGAGCGTTTCGGTGCCTTCTACATCGATAAGGATTCGGAGAAGCGCCAGCCGGTGATGATCCATCGCGCCATCTGCGGTTCGATGGAGCGGTTCCTCGGCATCCTGCTCGAAAACTATGCCGGCCATATGCCGCTGTGGATCTCGCCGCTGCAGGTGGTGGTCGCCACCATCACCTCGGACGCCGACGATTACGGCCGGGAAGTCGCGGCGCGGCTGCGCGAGGCCGGGCTTACCGTCGAAACCGACTTCCGCAACGAGAAGATCAATTACAAGGTACGCGAGCACTCGGTGACGAAGGTTCCGGTGATCGTCGTCTGCGGCAAGCGCGAGGCGGAGGAACGTTCGGTCAACATCCGTCGGCTCGGCTCCCAGGCGCAGACGGCAATGTCTCTGGACGAGGCGGTCGCTGCGCTCTCGAGCGAAGCCATGGCGCCCGACCTCAAGCGCAAGGC
The DNA here is from genome assembly GCF_002531875.1 of Sinorhizobium sp. FG01. NCBI lineage: Bacteria > Pseudomonadati > Pseudomonadota > Alphaproteobacteria > Hyphomicrobiales > Rhizobiaceae > Sinorhizobium > Sinorhizobium sp. FG01. Next base: position 216,117 of record NZ_NWTB01000011.1, on the reverse strand, counting down.
CGAACGGAGCGCCCGGGCTGCCTGAGCGCCGATTGAGCGGTGTTTCGAACTGCGGTGGGCACGCGCCTGAAGGCGCGTGCCGCCATCCGAAAGCTGAAGTGCTCCGGCATAAAGTTCGCTCTCGACGACTTCGGCTGCCGCGACATTTCCGACAAACTGCTGGGTGAGACCTCGGCGGCCTGAGCCTTCCCTATCGTGATCGCTTGACGCTGCCTCAGGCCAAGGCGGTGACATCAGTCGAGCGCGTCGGCATTGGCGGTCTCGCCGGGAGCGCTGCTGCCGTCCAGCAGCACTTCCACATCGGTATTCACGCCGGCCTTCACGGCAAAGTCGCGTTGGTAGATCTTGTCCTTGTTGCGCGCCACGGCCGTATAGCTGCCCTCGGCAAGCACGAGCGTCGGAAACGCGCCGACGCTTTCGCTGACGACGTCGCCCGAGGACGTCAGGATCGACCAGGCGGTGTCGGCGATCGCCTCGCCGCCGGGTTCCGAGACGAGCTTCAATGTCAGCTTCGCGGCGCGGTGCTGGATCGTTGCTTCGGTCAGTTTGCCGGCTTCCACCTGGATGTCGGCGCGGATCACCGCATTGACCGCGCCATAGTCGGAGACCACGTGATACGTGCCGGCGCCGAGCCGGACCACCGTGTTCGGCTTCACGTCGGCGACGATAAGGGCGCGTTCGCCATCCTCCTTCACGTCGGATGAGAAGATCGAAAAGCTGAGCTCGTTCGGTGGAATACGCACATCGCTGCCGGAGACGGCGTTCAGCATGACGCCGCCGGCATCCAGCACCAGCACCTGCTTGTCCAATTCGCCTTGCTCGGGCACGCGAATCTTGCGGGTGGCTGCCGCGCGACCGAAGGCGACATTGACGAAATATTCGCCGGGCACGAGATTGAAGGCCGTGGAGCCGCCTTCGGAAGTGGCCAGCAGCGGGAGCTTGCCGTCGCCTCCGGGGATCGGGCTGAAGACCCGCCAACTCAGGCCTGACTCCACCGGCTGGCCGTCGCTCGTCAGCAGGGCCTCGAGTTTCACGTCCTTCAGTTCGCCGTTCTGGGTGGGGTCGCTGACGAGCGGATTGAAACTCGTGAGCTTCGGCATCTTCCGGCTGCCGGAGATCGACGGAAAGCTCTTGAAGGCATCGGTGGCGTCCTGCGCAACCGTCCGCTCCGCAGCAGAACCGGCGAGCATGGTCGCCAAGGCGGTTCTCAGCAAAATACGAGTGCGGATGCGCATGAGGGCAGTTGACTTCCTGACTGGGTGACTCCACTTGAAACGCCGGTATGGCATTTTCGTGGCTGTCGATCCGGCGGCAAGTTAGTGGAATTCGCTCGATATGAAAACCGAAATTAAGCTCGTCGACTATCTCGCCTCGCGCAGGTCCATTCCGGCCTTTCAGATGGGGCGGCCGGGGCCCGGCAAGGCCGAGGTGGAGGAAATGCTGAGGCTCGCCACCCGCGTACCGGACCACGGCAAGCTGGCGCCTTGGCGCTTCATCGTCTATCGCGGCGAGGAGAGGGCGCGGATCAGCGGCGAGTTGAAGAGGATGGCGCTAGCCGCCAAGCCGGATCTCTCTGAAGAGCTGATCAAGGTGGAGGAGACGCGGCTGACCCGCGCCCCGGTGGTGATTGCTGTGGTCAGCAAGGCCGCGCCGCATTTCAAGATCCCCGAATGGGAGCAGATGATGTCGGCCGGCGCCGTGTGCCTCAATCTCTTGATGGCGGCGAACGCGCTCGGCTATGCATCCAACTGGCTGACCGAATGGTACGCCTTCGACGAGAAAGCCTATCCTCTGCTCGGTGTCGCACCCGGCGAAAGGATCGCCGGGTTCATTCACATCGGCACGGCCTTGGTACCGCCGACCGAGCGGCCGCGGCCGGAGCTCGCCGAGATCGTCACCTGGGTCGGGGAAGAGGCCTGATGTTTTACGAAACGGCCACGAACCGGCATGGCTTGCCGCACGACCCCTTCAAGGCGATCGTGTCGCCGAGGCCGATCGGCTGGATCGGTACATGCGCCATGGACGGTTCGCTGAACCTCGCGCCCTATTCCTTCTTCAATGCGATCAGCGACCGGCCGAAGCTCGTGATGTTTTCCTCGAGCGGCTATAAGGATTCCGTGCGCAATATCGAAGCGACCGGCGAGTTCACGGCAAGCTTTGCCAGCCGCAACCTGAGCGAGGCCGTCAACAGGACCTCGTTGGCAGCGCCGCACGGCGAGAGCGAGTTCGAGATCGCCGGATTGACGCCGGTCGAGGGAACGCTCGTCAGGGCGCCCTTCGTCGGTGAGGCCTTTGCGGCGCTCGAGTGCCGGATGACGGAGATGTTCCAGCCGAAGGGTCTCGATGGCGTGGAATCCGACAGCTATGTCGTCATCGGCGCGGTCGTCGGCATTCATATCCGCGACGAGGCCATTCGCGACGGACGCTTCGATGTGACCACGGTCAAGCCGCTCGCACGCCTCGGCTACATGGATTATTGCGATGGCGGCGACGTCTTCGAGATGACGCGGCCGTTTCGCTAGATTTCGTCCGAAGCGCCTGCGTCGGCGAGAAGCTCGAGTTGCTCCAGCGAGCCGGCGGCGACGGCCGAGAAGCCGTTATCGAGACTGTTTGTCCAAAGCCGCCGCACCGCCGCCTTGTCCAGGGCATCGGCGGGCAGCATCTCATAGGCAGCGATGCCGGCCTCGCTGGCCCGCAGCACAGCTGCGGCGCGCCCGGCCCGGATAACGGCCGGCGCATCGCCTGTCCCGGTGACGCGCTGGCAGCGGCATGCTGCCGCGAGCGCCGAGGCGTCGAAGACCAATGCGGAGAGGCGCGGAGAAACGCCCGCCATCGAGTGGGGCGAGAGCACGCTTTCGGCAACCGTGGCATATTCCGCAAGCAGCGCCGTTCGACCCTGGGGTACGCCTGCGATCGCCTCGGCGACCTTCAGCATCACGTCGAGCTTCTGGATATCGGCCGGTCCTCGGCATGCCATCACCACGATGCCGTCGACATCGGGAAGGAGGCTCGCAAGACCCTCTTCGTCGATCGTTTCCGCCGGCCCGGTCCGCGCCAGAAGGAGGCAGGGCGCTTGCCCCCTGTCTGGTCGCCGCAGGCTTGCCGCGCCTTGCAGTGCCCACGCATCGACGACGATCGCTTCAACGGCCTGCAGCAGCTTTTCCGCGGGGAACTGTTCGCCGGCTGCGAGGTACAGAAGAGGTTTCATGGTTTGCGCGCGGTTAACGGACATGGTGAACCAATCTTAAACCTTTGACCGCTAATATTCGGACATTGGGGCTGTCGGGTGTCTAGTGGGGCATAGGTGATCATACAAGCATTTCTTCGCTGGGTGGAAACGGCGAGAACCAGCGACCGCGCACGCGCTGCCAATGCGCTCGGGCGATCCTATGCTCAAGCCGAGATGAACGGCCTCGATCGGCATGCCGCGGAAATGGCGATGACCTTCCTGTTGGACGATCCTTCGCCGAAGGTGCGATTGGCGCTGGTCGAGGCGCTCGCCGATTGCCCATCGGCGCCGCGAGCCATCGTCAGGGCGCTCGCGGAGGATCAGCCCGAAATCGCCTTCGCGGCAATCGCGCGTTCGCCGGTGCTTACCGATGCGGATCTCGTCGATCTTGCCGCGCGCGGCACGGCGGAGACGCGGGCGCTGATCGCGGCGCGTGGGGCGGTGTCTTGTTCCGTTGCTGCGGCGATTGCGGAGATCGGCGACGAGGAGGAGGTTACCATTCTCCTCGAGAATAGCGGCGCCATGCTCCTGCAGGGTTCTCTCAGAAGGATCGCCTGCCGGCTCGGGCATGTTGCAGCGGTACGCGACCGGTTGCTGGCCCGTGCCGACCTGCCGAGCGACGTGCGGCATGCGCTCGCCGAGAAGATCGGTGCGGCACTCGCGGCGTCCGGGTTCGTCCAGGCGGTCATCGGCCCGGCGCGCGTGGCGCGGGTCACGAGAGAGGCATGCGACGCTACGGCGCTCGCGATGACGGCAATCGCGTCGCCGGACGACCTGTCGCAAATGGTTGCCCATTTGCGCGAGACTGGGCGCTTGACCCCAGCCTTTCTGATGAGCGCCCTCTGCAGCGGCGCCACGGACTTCTTCGTCCTGGCCATGGCGGATCTTTCCGGCCTTGCCGAAAAGCGCGTACGCTCGATCCTTTCTGGGGGGCGCGTCCATTCGATCCGCGCTCTCTTCGAGAGCGCGGGGCTGGGGCGCGACGTCAGCGAAGCCTTCGCGCAAGCCGTCCTCCACTGGCAGGCCCAGACAAGCGAGGGCGCGCCGGCATCGCTTGCCGCTCTCCTTGAACGTCTTCGCCGGAACCCGTGCTCCACATCGGCCTCCGTCGCCGAACTCGTGGAGCGACTGGGCTTTGCCGAGCAACGGCAAGTCGCCCGGGACTATGCCTTGCTTGCCGCGCGGCAGGCGGCCTGATCGGCGTCTCAGTTGCCGAACCGGCGCGCCACCCAGGAATAGCCGTCTTCCATGTAATGCACCGGGGCGCTGACGATCGCCTGCAGCTTTTGGCGATCCGGCACTGCGCCGCTCAGCCATGTCAGGGCGCGCTTCGGCAGGCCCGGCTTTTCCTCTGGCGTCGCCGGGGGCATTGCCGCCTGCTGTGTCGCTGCATCGGTCTGCGGGGCGATCTTGGGAGCAGGTTCGGTGGACGCCGTCATGTCCGATCCCGAGGTTTCGCAAACGGCAACGACGACCGGATACCTCCTGTTGGAAAACTTCGGCAGTTCCTTTTGCGATTCCGTGTCGCATTGAGCGATCGACGGCCAGCTGCCGTTCACCGTCGAGATGTAGTGGCACTGCGTGACATTGTCATCGCAACCGAGAATGGTCATGACGATCAGGGCGGCTTTCATGTCTTGGGTCCGTTCAGATGCCTGTTGCCCCCTATCTTATGGAGCTTCGATTGTTTCCGAAGTAGGGCAAAATCGCCGCCCCACAAAACAAATTGTTTCGTCCCGTCACCCGGATTGATTGCAGCTCTTCCTGCGCCGTTTGACGTATTGGCGCCGTTCGTCATTGCCGTTAGTTTCGTCGCATCGATCATACGGATCGATAGGATCCGCGTTGAGGCTTGAAATGACCCCCATCACCATCGCCGAGGAACCACCGCGCCAGCCGGCCATCGTCCGCCTGCTCGAACTCTCCGATGCCTACGCGGCATCGCTTTATCCGGCTGAAAGCAACCATCTGGTCGACGTCTCGATCCTGGAAAAGCCGACGGTGTCCTTCCTTGTCGCACGATCTAACGGCACGATCGTCGGCTGCTGCGCGCTCGTGGACGCCGGCGACGGGACGGCCGAGATCAAGCGGATGTTCGTCGATCCGGAGGCGAGGGGGCTGAAAGTCGGCAAACGGCTTCTCGCTGCGCTGGAAGCGAAGGCGGAAAAACTGGGCCTCTCCACGATTCGACTGGAGACTGGCATCTACCAGCCGGAGGCGATCGGCCTCTACAGATCGTTCGGTTACGTCGAGCGGCCGCCCTTCGGCAGCTATCTGCCCGATCCGCTTAGCCTGTTCATGGAGAAAAGCGTGGGGCAGACGACGACTTGAGCGGGAGCGGCTGTTGCGCCTCATCCCGCTGCCGCGACCTCTCCCCGCTGACGGGGAGAAGGGGCGATGCCGCGCAGTCTCCTCGCGCGGGGAGAGGGCTAGGGTGAGGGGCATCTATGCATTGCGCCAATGACCGGCAAGCGCCTCAAATATCCAGATTCTCCGCGAACACGGCGCGCTCCTGGATGAAGCGGAAGCGGGCGTCGGCCTTTGTGCCCATCAGGTTGTCGACGGCCTCGCGCGTGCCCTCGAAATCGACGTCGTCGATCTCGACCTTGAGCAGGGTCCGGTTGGCCGGATCCATGGTCGTTTCCTTGAGCTGCGCCGGCAGCATCTCGCCCAAACCCTTGAACCGGCCGATCTCGACCTTGCCGCGGCCGTTGAATTCGGTGCGCATCAGTTCTTCGCGATGCGCGTCGTCGCGGGCATAGAGCGTCTTCGAACCCTGGCTCAAGCGGTAGAGCGGCGGCACCGCGAGATAGAGGTGGCCGCTGCGGATAAGCTCCGGCATCTCCTGATAGAAGAAGGTGATCAGCAGCGAGGCGATGTGGGCGCCGTCGACGTCCGCGTCGGTCATGATGATGACGCGCTCGTAGCGGAGGTCCTCTTCGCGGTACTTCGACCGCGTGCCGCAGCCGAGCGCCTGGACGAGATCGGTGATCTGCTGGTTGGCGCCGAGCTTCTCGCGGCCGGCGCTGGCGACGTTGAGGATCTTGCCGCGCAAGGGCAGGATCGCCTGGTTGGCGCGATTGCGCGCCTGCTTGGCCGAGCCGCCGGCCGAGTCACCCTCGACGATGAAGAGCTCTGCGCCTTCCGCCGTGTTCTGCGCGCAGTCGGCGAGCTTGCCGGGAAGGCGCAGCTTGCGCACCGCGGTCTTGCGGTTGACTTCCTTTTCCTTGCGCCGGCGGACGCGTTCTTCGGCCCGCTCGATGACCCAGTCGAGAAGCTTTGCGGCTTCCGCCGGATTGTCGGCAAGGTAGTGGTCGAAGGGGTCGCGGAGCGCATTTTCGACGATGCGCTGGGCTTCGACGGTCGCCAGCTTGTCCTTCGTCTGCCCAACGAATTCCGGCTCCCGGATGAAGACCGAGAGCATCCCTGCTGCCGAGATCATCACGTCGTCGGTCGTGACGATCGCGGCCCGCTTGTTCTGGGTGAGTTCGGCGTAGTTCTTCAGGCCCTTGGTCAGCGCGATGCGCAGCCCCGCCTCGTGCGTGCCGCCTTCGGGCGTCGGGATCGTGTTGCAGTAGGAGTGGATTTGCTGGTCGCCGCCATACCAGGTAACCGCCCATTCGAGCGAGCCGTGGCCGCCCGCCTTTTCAGACTTGCCGGCAAAGATCTCGCGGGTGACGGTGAATTCCTTGCCGAGCGTCGCCGCGAGATAGTCCTTGAGACCGCCGGGGAAGTGGAACACTGCCCTGTCCGGGGTCTCCGAGCCTTCCGGCAACAGCGATGGGTCGCAGGACCAGCGGATCTCGACGCCGCCGAAGAGATAGGCCTTGGAGCGGGCCATGCGGAAGAGCCGCGCCGGCTCGAAGCGGGCATGCGGGCCGAAAATCTGCGGGTCCGGATGGAAGCGGACCTTGGTGCCCCGGCGATTGTGCACTTCGCCGAGCTCTTCGAGTCCGCCCTGCGGAATGCCGCGGGAGAAGCGCTGCCGGTAGAGTTTGCGGTTGCGCGCCACCTCGACCTCGAGCGAGTCCGACAGCGCATTGACCACCGAAACACCGACGCCATGCAGGCCGCCCGAAGTCTCGTAAGCCTTGCCGTCGAACTTGCCGCCGGCATGCAGCACCGTCATGACCACTTCGAGGGTCGACTTGTTAGGGAATTTCGGGTGGTTTTCGACCGGAATGCCGCGGCCGTTGTCGGTCACCGTCAGGAAGCCTTCTGCATCGAGGTTGACTTCGATGAAGTTGGCGTGGCCGGCGACCGCCTCGTCCATCGAGTTGTCGATCACCTCGGCAAAGAGGTGGTGCAGTGCCTTTTCGTCCGTTCCGCCGATATACATGCCCGGCCGCCGGCGTACCGGTTCCAGCCCCTCGAGGACCTCGATTGCCGAAGCGTCGTAATCGCTGCCATCGCTGCTCTTCGGTGCGGGCCGCGCTACATCGTTGCCGGCGGCAGGCGCCGTCGGCTTGCGCGGCGCGCCGGCATCGGCCGGCTTCGGCTGCAAGGGCATGGCGGAAAAGAGGTCGCTGCTGTCGTCCATGGAGTGGTTAGATCGTTCCTGTCGTCTCTATCGGCAAGGCAATAGCAAGACCGCGTCGCCGTCGCCATCCCCTGGCGTCCGAATCACCGGAATTCTGCCAGAGTCTTGCTGAAAGCGCGAACAAAAGGCGAATTTGCGGATGTGAAGGCCCGACAATGCGGTGAATTGCGGCTTGAGTGTTGCGTCGCGAAGGTGCCGATGGCAAGGCATGAGCCGAACCAGGGAGCCCGTCGGGTGTCTATGTCCACAATTGTTTTCTCCGTCCGGTGCCTGATTGCCGCGCTGCTCCTTTCAAGCGTTGTCCTCGCCGCCGAGGCGAAACCGTTGCAGCCCTACAAGGATGCATTGTTCGGCTATCCCGGAATCCTGCGGGAGGAGGATGGCGGCGATTTCCGCGTTATCGACTACCAGGAGATCAGGGATATCAACGGTCGCGATCAGATTCCGGAGCGGCGCGTCAAGCGGGCCTATTTATCGCTCGGCGTCAAGAGTTCCCAGGCCAACGAGACGCTCGACCTCGACAGCCGTTCTCTCGACGTCACGCGCGTCGGCGGGAATCGTGGGGCAGCCTTCACGGTAATCTTCATTCACGGGCGCGGCGGCGACCGCCGCCTCGGCGCCAACGACTTCTCCTTCGGCGGTAATTTCAACCGGCTGAAAAATCTGGCGGTCAACAATGGCGGTACTTATTATGCGCCAAGCGTGCGCTCCTTCGATGCGGCAGGCGTGGCTGATATTGCGGCGCTGATCCACTTTGCCGCCGAGCGATCCGGCAACCGGCCGGTCGTCTTGGCCTGCGCTTCCATGGGCAGTTTCATCTGCTGGGGCATATCGCGCGATCAGCAGGCGACCGCGGTATTGAGCGGCATGATGGTGATGGGCGGGGTCGCGGACCCAGCGTTTCAGGAGAGTGCCGCCTACAAGGCAAGGCTGCCGATGTTCTTCAGCCATGGCAGCAATGACAGCGTCTATGCCGCCGAGGCGCAGGTTGCGCTCTATCGCTCGCTGAAGAGCAAGGACTATCCCGCTCGCTTCGTGCTGTTTGAGACCGGTTCGCATGGGACACCGGTGCGCATGACCGACTGGCGGGATGCGCTGAACTGGATTCTTGAGCGTTAGCCGAATGCTCGCGGTCGTTAATGGAAATTCCGCATGAACAAGGTTGAAAGCTGGCGTTGGCTGCAGGAGCATCCCCAAGGCGCCATCTCGCCGGACGACTACGAGGATCGGCTCGGTACGGGCGCGCCCCTGGCCTATCTGCCCTTCGGCAACGGCCTGAGCTATGGCGATGTCTGCCGTAATGATCGAGGAACGTTGATCGACGGCGCCAGGCACGGCCGCATCCTCGCCTTCGATCCGGGGACCGGGGTGATGACCTGCGAGGCCGGCGCCACGCTGCGCGACATTCTCGTCAAGGTCATACCGCATCGCTTCTTCCTGCCGGTGACACCGGGGTCGGGTCTCGTCACGGTCGGCGGCGCCATCGCCAATGACGTTCATGGCAAAAACCATCATGCCCGCGGCGCCTTCGGCAATCATGTCCGGCGCCTGACGCTGCTGCGCTCGGACGGCGAACGTCTGGTCTGTTCCGCCGAGGAGAACGCCGAGCTCTTTGCCGCCACGATCGGCGGCATGGGCCTGACTGGACTGATCCTCGATGCCGAACTGCGGCTGATGAAAGTGCCTTCGCCGCATGTCCAACAGCACACCATTCGCTTCGAATGTCTCGAGGACTATTTCGCACTGGTGGACCGTGTCGGCGAAGAGCATGAATATTCCGTCGCCTGGATCGATCAAATGGCCGGCGGCCGGCGGACGGGCAGGGGCGTGCTCTGGGCTGCCGATCACGCCGACGCATCCTGCGAATATCCGGACATCCCCAAGGGACCAAAGCCTTCGCTGCCCCTGTCCCCGCCGTTCAATCCGCTGAATTCCCTGACGGTGAAGGCCCTTAACGAATATCGCTTTCGCAGCGAAGCGCCCGGTGAAATGGTCTCGACGGTAAAATGGACGTCCTATTTCCATCCGCTTGACCGGCTCGGTGCCTGGCACCGGCTCTACGGGCCGCTGGGTCCTTGTCGGCACCAAAGCGTCTATCCGGCCGAGAATGCCGAGGAGACGACGCTTCGCCTCTTGAAGACCGCGCGCGAACACGGCCACGCCTCCTTCCTGACTGCGGTGCACCGTTTCGGGGACGCCGAAGGGCGAGGCTTGCTTTCCTTTCCTCGGCCGGGTTTCGCACTGACCTTGGACTTCGCCTATCAAGGCGAAGCGACCGTAAAACTGTTCGACGCTTTGGACCGCATTGCCGTCGAAGTCGGCGGGGCGGTGAATCCGAGCGCGGATTTCCGCATGAGCCCCGCGGTTTTCGAGGCCTCCTTCCCGTCCTGGCAAAAACTCGAAGCGCTGCGAGATCCGGCTATCGTTTCGGATTTCTGGAGGCGCACGGCGCTTGCTTTCAAGGGCTGACGACGGTCAACGCCTCACTCCCTTAATGTTCATGTCGAACTCGACCACGTTGGAATAAATGGGGGTGCCGACGTCCATGCCGTAGGGTGAGCGGCGGATGCTGCCGCGGATGGTGAAGGAAATCGAGCGCTTGTCCCAGTCGATCAGGGTGACGGCGAAGCGTTCCTTGCGCGTCTTGCCACGCGCCGTCAGTGCACCCTCTACCGTCGCGCTACCGGGGCCGGTCTGGGTGACGTTTGTGGAGCGGAAGGTCACCGTCTGAAAATTGGCCGTGTCGAAGACCGCGCTCGACCGCAGGAAATTCTCGATGCGGCGCTCCCTGGCCCTGACGCTCTCCGGAAAGAGCGTGAACTCGACCGACGAACGCGAGACGTTGCCGCCATCTATCCGAAACTTGCCGGAGAACTTTGCGAAGTTGCCGGCGATTCCGCCGCCGCCCGTCTGCCCGATGCTGAAATGGATGCGCGAGGAGTTGGAGATGCTGTAGCTTCCGGCCGCATCCGCGAGCGACGGCGCCTGTGCGTTGGCCGGTAGAGCAGCAGCGATCAACGCGAAGGCTGCAGTCAGGGCGAGATGGCGATGAGCGCTCATGGATCATTCCTCCCGGCAAGGGGCCTGTTGGTTTCTCCACCCGGGACTGGCCCCGCATCGCTCCTGCTGGAGGCGGAGCGCAGCATGCGGATCAACACCTCGTCGCCTCGGACGAACTGATGATAGAGCGCCGCCACAGCGTGGATGGCCACCAAAACGAGCATGACATAGGCGAGCAATGCGTGAGTGCGGGCCCAGAACGCCTCGGCGCTTTCCGATTGCGGCAGCGGTAGATGCGGTATGACGATGATGTTGAAGTAGAAGCTCGGCATGTTCAGTGTCGAGGCGGAGGCGACGGCCCAGCCGGCCAGCGGCACGATGACCCCAAGGAGGATCAATATCCTGTGCGTTTGGCGCGCCGCGGCATATTCAAACGGATGGAGGCCCGGAACGGGCTGCGGGGTCCGCTCTGCCAGCCACCAGAGGGCTCTCAAGAGCGCGAGCCCCAAGGCAGTCAAGCCGAGCGACTTGTGCCATTGGTAAAGCGAGAACTGCAGCGCCGGATCGAGCTCGGTTCGCCGCATGGCGAAGCCGACGAGCATCAGGCCGAGGATGAGCAGCGCGATCGTCCAGTGCAGCACGATCGTTACCGTTCCGAAGCCGTTCTCGCGGTTGCGCAGCATTGGGTGACTTGACCAGCTGTCTGCCGTTGACGTGAGACGCCCCAAGGCTTCGTTTTATTCGAAATGCTCCAGTCCAAAGTTCGCTCCGGGATCGTTCATACGCGCAGCACCTATTGGCCGGATGGCGCCGGAATCTGCGGCGAGGTGCTTTCATTTGCCTAACCGATTTGCTAGGCCGCTTGCCCGAGAGGCTTGGATCCCGGAGGAAGAACTGATGACGCCTGACATTCGCCCGCTCGTTGCCGGCAACTGGAAGATGAATGGTACGCGTGCATCGCTGGACCAGATCAAGGCTATGGCCGAGGGCGTCAAGGGCGAGCTTTCCGCCAGGGTCGAGACGTTGATCTGCCCGCCGGCGACGCTGCTTTACGTTGCGACTGCGCTTTGCGACGACAGCCCGCTGATGATCGGCGCGCAGAACTGCCACCAGAAGCAATCGGGCGCCCACACCGGCGATGTTTCTGCCGAGATGATCGCCGACTGCTTCGGCACCCATGTGATCGTCGGTCATTCCGAACGCCGCACCGATCACGCCGAAACCGACGCACTGGTAAGGGCGAAGACCGAAGCCGCGCATGCGGCGGGCCTCGTCGCCATTGTCTGCATTGGCGAGACGGGAGAGGAACGCAAAGGCGGCAAGACGCTCGACGTCCTGAAGCGCCAGCTCGCCGGCAGCCTGCCGGATGGCGCGACGGCGGAGAGCACGGTGATCGCCTATGAGCCGGTCTGGGCGATCGGCACCGGTTTGACGCCGACCGTCGGAGACGTGGAAGAGGCGCATGCCTTCATGCGTGCCGAGCTTGTCTCCCGCTTCGGTTCCGAGGGCGGCAAAATGCGCATCCTCTATGGCGGCTCCGTCAAGCCTTCCAATGCCAAGGAATTGATGGGCGTCGCCAATGTCGACGGTGCGCTGATCGGCGGCGCCAGCTTGAAAGCGGAAGACTTCCTCGCCATCTACGGGGCCTATGAAGAATTGACTGCCTGACCGCCGCGTACGGCGGGCAGGGGCTTGGAATAGCCGGCGGCTTGGTATAAAGAGGCGCGAAATTTGGCGCGGCCCCTGATGTGGCCGCGATCGTTCGATTCGAATGCCCCGAAGAGGGCAGGACTGGAAGCTGATGCAGACCGTACTCCTCGTCGTTTATCTCATGGTCGTCGTCGCCCTGATCGGCGTCGTCCTCATTCAGCGCTCCGAAGGTGGCGGTCTCGGCATAGGCGGCGGTTCGGGCTTCATGTCCGCCCGCGGCACGGCCAATGCGCTGACCCGCACGACTGCGGTCCTCGCCTTCCTGTTCTTCGCTCTGGCGCTGGCGATGGGCATCCTCGCGCGCTACGAGCCGCAGGCGACCGATATTCTCGAGCGTATTCCGGGCACGAGCTCGAGCGGCGGCGTGCTGGATTCGCTCGGCGGCGGCCAGACGGCGCCAGCCGGCGGCAACACTGGGGCTCCGGCGAACGGCAATGGCGCCAACAACGCGGTTCCGGCAGAAGGCGCGGCCCAGCCCGCCACTCCGGCTGCTCAGCCGGCCGCCCCGGCTCCGGCCCCCGGCGCCAACGGCAATACCGGATCGCAAGTTCCGAGCGGCCAGTAAGGCCGAAGTTCAGAAGAACCCGCCGGCGGATGTTTCATCCGCCGGTTTTGTTTTGTGTGAAATCTGCCGCACCGAGAAACGGAAAAATTCGGGAAGACGAATTTTTTCGGTGGCGGAATCGTTTGTGAAAAGGTATCCGGTGACTCCCATGGCGCGATATGTATTCATCACTGGCGGCGTGGTCTCCTCCCTCGGAAAAGGCATCGCTGCGGCCGCTCTCGGAGCGCTGCTGCAGGCGCGTGGCTACCGCGTGAGGCTGCGCAAGCTCGACCCGTATCTCAATGTCGATCCCGGCACGATGAGCCCGACGCAGCATGGCGAGGTGTTCGTCACCGACGATGGGGCCGAAACCGACCTCGATCTCGGCCACTACGAGCGTTTCACCGGCCGATCGGCGACGAAGACCGACAACATCACCACGGGCCGGATCTATAAGAACATCATCGACAAGGAACGGCGCGGCGACTATCTCGGGGCGACGGTTCAGGTGATCCCGCACGTCACCAACGAGATCAAGAACTTCGTCACCGAAGGCAACGAAGACTACGACTTTGTCATCTGCGAAATCGGCGGCACCGTCGGCGACATCGAGGCAATGCCCTTCATGGAGGCGATCCGCCAGCTCGGCAACGACCTGCCGCGCGGCACCGCCGTCTATGTCCACCTGACGCTGATGCCCTATATTCCGGCGGCGGGCGAGCTCAAGACCAAGCCGACCCAGCACTCGGTCAAGGAGTTGCAGGCGCTCGGTATCCACCCCGACATTCTGCTCGTTCGCGCCGATCGGGAGATCCCGGAAGCGGAGCGCCGCAAGCTGTCGCTCTTCTGCAATGTGCGGCAATCGGCAGTCATCCAGGCGCTCGACGTGGCGTCGATCTACGACGTGCCGATCGCCTATCATAAGGAAGGCCTCGACAACGAAGTGCTCGCCGCCTTCGGCATCGAGCCGGCGCCGAAGCCGCGCATGGAAGCCTGGGAGAATGTGGCGCACCGGATCCGCACGCCGGAAGGCGAAGTGACGATCGCGATCGTCGGCAAATATACCGGCCTTAAGGATGCCTATAAGTCGCTGATCGAGGCGCTCTATCACGGCGGCATCGCCAATCGCGTCAAGGTCAAGCTCGAATGGATCGAGTCCGAGGTCTTCGAGAAGGAGGATCCGGCGCCCTATCTCGAGAAGGTCCACGGCATTCTGGTTCCCGGCGGCTTCGGCGAACGCGGTTCGGAGGGCAAGATCAACGCGGCGCGCTTTGCCCGCGAACGTAAGGTGCCCTATTTCGGCATCTGCTTCGGCATGCAGATGGCCGTGGTCGAGGCCGCCCGCAATCTCGCCGGCATCGACAAGGCATCCTCGACCGAATTCGGCCCCACCAAGGAGCCAGTCGTCGGTCTGATGACCGAATGGGTGAAGGGCAACGCGCTCGAGAAGCGCTCGGCCTCCGGCGATCTCGGCGGCACCATGCGCCTCGGTGCCTACCGTGCAGCCCTCAAGCCCGATACGAAGATCGCCGGGATCTATGGATCTCCGGATATCTCCGAGCGCCATCGCCATCGCTACGAGGTCAATGTCGACTACAAGGAGCGACTGGAATCCTGCGGCCTCGTGTTCTCCGGCATGTCACCGGACGGCGTGCTGCCGGAGACGGTAGAATATCCGGATCATCCCTGGTTCATCGGCGTTCAGTACCATCCGGAGCTGAAGTCCCGGCCACTTGATCCGCATCCTCTGTTTGCGAGCTTCATCGAGGCAGCGCTCGAACAGTCGCGGCTAGTGTAGCCTTCACCCCGCATGTCCCGATTTCGCGGCCGGTCCCCAAGGCCGGCCGTGCGCCTATTGGCGCCTCGCATGCTTGCGTGAGGTGGCTGCATTCGACGCCTGTCCCGCTGCCGCTTGCAATCATCGGTCAAAAGTTGCAAACAGCGGCAAACCGGTCACCAGGGAAATCGCCATGAACCTGCCTACCCGCACCGCCCGCCCGCTCGATCATCTCGTGCTGCCGGTGGCGGAACTCGGGCAGGCGAGGCGGCGCCTCGGCGATCTCGGCTTCACCGTGGCAGGAGATGCGCGCCATCCCTTCGGCACCGAGAACGCCTGTGTCTTCTTCCCCGGCGATACATACATCGAGCCGCTCGCCATCGCCTCGCGTGAAGAGTGCGAGGCCGCCGCGCTTGGAGGCAACGCCTTTGTGGCGCGCGATCAGGCGTTCCGTTTCCGGCAAGGGCCCGAGGGTCTCTCGGCGGTCGTGCTCGGGACGCCCGATGCCGCCACCGACCACATCCGCTATCGGTCCTGCGGCATCTCCGGCGGCGAGATGCTGGAATTCTCGCGGCCCATGCGCCTGCCGGACGGACGCGAGGCGCTCGGCTCCTTCCGCCTGGCATTTGCCGCCGACCTGCGCGCGCCCGACTTCTTCCTGTTCAGTTGCCAGCGGATCCGCGCCCTGCCTGTCGACGGCGCGCTCACCAATCACGAGAACGGCGTGACCGGCATCGGCGAGGTTGTTCTTTCCGAACCCAATCCGACGGATTTCCAATATCTGCTGCAGGAAGCGGTCGACGAGCGCGAGGTCTCGGCCCATTCCTTCGGCATGGACATCCAGGCCGGCAGCGTCAAACTGTCGGTCTTGAACCCTGCAGGGATGGAGGCCTTCTATGGCCGCTCCGTCAGTGCGACCGACCGCGGCTTGCGCGGCCGTGCCGTGGTGTTCCGCGTCGCCGATCTCGAAGCGACGCGCGCGCTGTTTGCGCAGAACGACATTGAATTTTCAGAAATGGGCGGACGCCTCGTTGTCCCGGAAGCGCCGGGGCAGGGGGTGATTTTCGCATTTGGAGTATGATGATGGAAACGAATGCAAGGGTCGTCGTCGGCGAGGGTGCCGGCCAGGTGGTGTTCTCCCAACAGGAGCGGCTGACGCTGATCGCCGGCCCCTGTCAGATGGAAAGCCGCGAGCATGCCTTCATGATCGCCGGCAGGCTGGTCGAACTCTGCAAGTCGCTCGGTCTCGGCCTCGTCTACAAGTCGTCCTTCGACAAGGCGAACCGCACCTCGCTCTCCGGCAAGCGCGGCATCGGCATTGAAAAGGCGATGGAAATCTTTGCCGACCTCAAGCGTGAATTCGGCTTCCCGGTGCTGACCGACATCCACACGGAAGAGCAGTGCGCCGCGGTCGCCGAGACCGTCGACATTCTGCAGATCCCGGCCTTCTTGTCGCGTCAGACCGATCTTCTCGTAGCGGCCGCCAAGACCGGGCGCGCCATCAACGTCAAGAAGGGCCAGTTCCTGGCGCCCTGGGACATGAAGAACGTGCTCGCCAAATTCACGATGAGCGGCAACCCGAACGTCCTTCTCTGCGAGCGCGGCGCATCCTTCGGCTACAACACGCTCGTTTCCGACATGCGCTCGCTGCCGATCATGGCGGCGCTCGGGGCCCCGGTCGTGTTCGACGCCACCCATTCGGTGCAGCAGCCCGGTGGGCAGGGCGGCTCCTCAGGCGGCCAGCGGGAGTTCGTCGAGACCCTGGCACGCGCCGCCGTTGCCGTCGGCGTTGCCGGCGTCTTCATCGAGACGCATGAGGATCCGGATAACGCTCCCTCCGATGGCCCGAACATGGTGCCGCTCAAGGACATGCCGCGGCTCCTCGAGAAACTGCTCGCCTTCGATGCCATCGCCAAGACTTGAAAGAGCAGGTGCCGCGCCGCGCGTGAAATTCTCATGACGCACGACGGCACCCCGTGCTCCCGGCGCCCAGCGCCATTGTAATTTCAGGGCCATCCATTAAGACAGGCCGACCATCACCAACGTCCACAAGCAGGGAAGAGATCATGACTGCGATCATCGACATCATCGGCCGAGAGATCCTCGACAGCCGCGGCAACCCGACCGTCGAGGTCGATGTTCATCTCGAGGACGGCAGCTTCGGCCGCGCCGCCGTTCCCTCGGGCGCTTCGACCGGCGCGCATGAAGCGGTCGAGCTGCGCGACGGCGGCACCCGCTATCTCGGCAAGGGCGTAGAGCGAGCCGTCGACGCCGTCAACGGCGAGATCTTCGAGGCGATCGGCGGTCTCGATGCCGAGAACCAGATCCAGATCGACAAGACGATGATCGAGCTCGACGGCACGTCGAACAAGTCGCGCCTCGGCGCCAACGCCATTCTCGGCGTGTCGCTCGCCGTCGCCAAGGCTGCGGCGGAAGCGGCCGGCCTGCCGCTCTACCGTTACGTCGGCGGCCCGAACGCACATCTCCTGCCGGTGCCGATGATGAACATCATCAACGGCGGCGCGCATGCCGACAACCCGATCGACTTCCAGGAATTCATGATCATGCCGGTGGGCGCCGAAACGCTGAAGGATGCCGTCCGCATGGGTTCGGAAGTCTTCCACACGCTGAAGAAGCAGCTCGCCGCCGAAGGCCATAACACCAATGTCGGCGACGAAGGCGGCTTCGCGCCGGGCTTGGCTTCCGCGCCTGCGGCCCTCGACTTCATCATGAAGTCGATCGAGAAAGCCGGCTACAAGCCGGGTGAGGACATGTATGTCGCGCTCGACTGCGCCTCGACGGAGTTCTTCAAGGACGGCAAATACGTGCTCGAAGGCGAGGGCCGGACGCTGGAGCCGGGTGCCATGGCCGAATACCTCGCAGAGCTTGCCGCCAAGTATCCGATCATCTCGATCGAGGACGGCATGGCCGAAGACGACTGGGACGGCTGGAAGGCGCTGACCGACCTCATCGGCAACAAGTGCCAGCTCGTCGGCGACGACCTCTTCGTCACCAACTCCGCGCGGCTGCGCGACGGCATCAAGATGGGCGTCGCCAACTCGATCCTCGTCAAGGTCAACCAGATCGGCTCGCTTTCCGAGACGCTCGATGCCGTCGAGACGGCCCACAAGGCCCGCTACACCGCCGTCATGTCGCACCGTTCCGGCGAAACCGAGGATTCGACGATCGCCGATCTGGCGGTTGCCACCAATTGCGGTCAGATCAAGACCGGTTCGCTCGCCCGTTCCGACCGGCTTGCCAAGTACAATCAGCTGATCCGCATCGAGGAACAGCTCGGCCTGCAGGCGGCCTACGCGGGTCGGTCGATCCTGCGGGGGTGATTATTGGCTAAGCGGCGCAGCGGCTGCCCCTCATCCGCCTAGCGGCACCTTCTCCCCGCTCGCGGGGAGAAGGGACTCGCGGGTGCCACGTCAGTCCCCTCTCCCCGCGTGCGGGGAGAGGGGACTGAGGTGAGGGCAAATTAAGCCAAAATGCCTGCCGACAACCCGCAATATTCCAAACCCGCCTGCCTCACGGCCGGCGGGTTTCCTTTTCCCTGCCATTCATGGTCAACGGTCGGTTAATCAATCGGCGCTAGTCTGCCTTGGTATTGCGTAGCAGGGCATCGACGATGTGGACACGGCATCACAAGAAGCGGAGACTGGGGCGGCTGGTAGTGCCGGTGATCGCAGTCGCCTTTCTTTCCTACTTCGGCTATCATTCGATCCATGGCGGTTACGGCTTAAGGGCGACGGAGGAGTTCGACCGCCAGATCGCCGAGCGGCAGGCACGGCTCGACGAGCTCACTCAAAGGCGGCAAATCCTGGAAAAGGAGGTCGAGCTGATGAGTGACGGTTCGTTGGAAAGAGACATGCTGGATGAGAAGGCTCGCCTCGCGCTCAATATGTCGCGTAGCGACGAGATCGTCATTTTTCATCGCCCAGCGAATTAACTGAAATTCGGTTAATCACAAATAAACGTTTAAATTCAGCTATTTGCCTTGAATGATAGCCATGCAAATATGGCATTGCTGCGGCGCGCTTCTTTGCCTATGGTAGCCCACCAAAGGCTAACCATTGGGAGGAATGAATGGCTCCGCGAAAAACCGCGTCCGTCTCCAGCCGCAAGGCCGCCGCCAAGCCGGCCAAGAAGGACTTCACCAGCGGCACGATCGCCGAATTCTCCAAGGAAGATGAACTGAAGGCCTATCGCGAAATGCTGCTGATCCGGCGTTTCGAGGAGAAGGCCGGCCAGCTTTACGGCATGGGCTTCATCGGCGGCTTCTGTCACCTTTATATCGGCCAGGAAGCCGTCGTCGTCGGCATGCAGCTGGCGCTGAAAGAGGGCGACCAGGTCATCACCGGTTACCGCGATCACGGCCATATGCTCGCCTGCGGCATGAGCGCCCGCGGCGTGATGGCCGAGCTTACCGGTCGCCGCGGCGGTCTTTCCAAGGGGAAGGGCGGCTCGATGCACATGTTCTCCAAGGAGAAGCACTTCTACGGCGGCCACGGCATCGTCGGCGCGCAGGTATCGCTCGGCACCGGCCTTGCCTTCGCCAATCGGTATCGCGGCAACGACAATGTCAGCCTCGCCTATTTCGGTGACGGCGCCGCCAACCAGGGCCAGGTCTACGAAAGCTTCAACATGGCAGCGCTCTGGAAGCTGCCGGTGATCTACATCGTCGAGAACAATCGCTATGCGATGGGCACCTCCGTGTCGCGCGCCTCGGCACAGACCGATTTCTCGCAGCGCGGCGCTTCCTTCGGCATCCCGGGCTATCAGGTCGACGGCATGGACGTGCGCGCGGTCAAGGCGGCAGCCGACGACGCTGTCGAACATTGCCGCTCCGGCAAGGGGCCGATCATCCTCGAAATGCTGACCTACCGCTACCGCGGCCACTCCATGTCCGACCCGGCGAAATACCGCTCGAAGGACGAAGTGCAGAAGATGCGCTCGGAGCATGATCCGATCGAGCAGGTGAAGGCCCGCCTTGTCGAAAAGGGCTGGGCGAGCGAGGACGAACTGAAGCAGATCGACAAGGAGGTTCGCGACATCGTTGCGGACAGCGCGGATTTTGCCCAGTCTGATCCGGAGCCGGATGTGTCCGAGCTCTATACCGACATCCTGCTTTGATCCGGGGAGGGACGAATATGCCAGTAGAAATTCTTATGCCTGCCCTTTCCCCGACGATGGAGGAAGGCACGCTCTCCAAGTGGCTGAAGAACGAGGGCGACAAGGTTGCCTCCGGTGACGTCATCGCCGAGATCGAAACCGACAAGGCGACGATGGAAGTCGAAGCCGTCGACGAAGGCACGATCGGCAAGCTCTTGATCGCCGCCGGCACCGAAGGCGTAAAGGTCAATACGCCGATCGCCGTGCTGCTTCAGGACGGCGAGGGCGCCGGCGATATTGCCAGCGGCAAGACGGAAGCGCCGAAGCCGGCAGCGGCAGAAGCTCCGGCGCCGGCCGCGGCGCCCGTAGCGGCCCAGCCGAAGGCGGAAGTCCCGTCCGATCCCGCCATTCCGGCCGGCACCGAGATGGTGACGATCACCGTCCGCGAAGCGCTGCGCGATGCAATGGCGGAGGAAATGCGCGCCAATGACGACGTCTTCGTCATGGGCGAGGAGGTTGCCGAATACCAGGGCGCCTACAAGATCACGCAAGGGTTGCTGCAGGAATTCGGCCCCCGCCGGGTCGTCGATACGCCGATCACCGAACATGGTTTTGCCGGCATCGGCGTCGGTGCGGCGATGACCGGCCTGCGTCCGATCGTCGAGTTTATGACCTTCAACTTCGCCATGCAGGCGATTGACCACATCATCAACTCGGCCGCCAAGACGCTCTACATGTCCGGCGGCCAGATGGGCGCGCCGATCGTCTTCCGCGGCCCGAGCGGTGCGGCAGCCCGCGTGGCCGCGCAGCACTCGCAGTGCTATGCCGCCTGGTACAGCCATATTCCGGGCCTGAAGGTCGTCATGCCCTATACGGCGGCGGATGCGAAGGGCCTGCTCAAGGCCGCGATCCGCGACCCGAACCCGGTGATCTTCCTCGAAAACGAAATCCTCTACGGCCAGTCCTTCAAAGTACCGAAGCTCGAAGATTTCGTTCTGCCGATCGGCAAGGCTCGCATTCACCGCGTCGGCAAGGATGCGACGATCGTCTCCTTCGGCATCGGCATGACCTATGCGGTCAAGGCCGCCGCCGAGCTCGAGGCGCTGGGCATCGATGTCGAAGTCATCGACCTTCGGACCATCCGCCCGATGGACCTGCCGACGGTCATCGAATCGGTCAAGAAGACCGGTCGCCTCGTCACCGTCGAGGAAGGCTACCCGCAGTCCTCCGTCGGCACCGAGATCGCCACCCGCGTCATGCAGCAGGCGTTCGACTATCTCGATGCGCCAATCCTGACGATCGCCGGCAAGGACGTGCCGATGCCTTACGCGGCCAACCTGGAGAAGCTTGCTCTGCCAAACGTCGCCGAGGTCGTCGATGCGGTGAAAGCCGTCTGCTACAAATAAGAGAGGGACGTTCGATGCCAATCAACATCACAATGCCTGCCCTCTCTCCGACGATGGAAGAAGGCAATCTCGCCAAGTGGCTCGTCAAGGAAGGCGACAAGGTCAAGTCCGGCGACGTCATCGCCGAGATCGAGACCGACAAGGCGACCATGGAAGTCGAAGCCGTCGATGAAGGCACCGTCGCCAAGATCGTCGTTCCGGCCGGCACCGAAGGCGTCAAGGTCAATGCGTTGATCGCGGTTCTGGCCGCGGACGGCGAGGATGTCGCAACGGCGGCCAAGGGCGGTAATGGCGCGGCCGCGCCGGCCTCCGCCGCCAAGGCGGAAGCACCGGCTCCGGCAGCACCTGCCGCTGCACCGGCACCGGCCGCAGCGCCTGCGGCTCCGGCCGCATCGACTGCGCCGGCACCGGCGGCCGGTGATGCAAAGCGCGTCTTCTCGTCGCCGCTCGCCCGCCGCCTCGCCAAGGAAGCGGGCATCGATCTCTCGGCCATTGCCGGTTCCGGTCCCTATGGCCGCGTCGTCAAGAAGGATGTCGAAACCGCAGTTTCCGGCGGCACCGCCAAGCCGGCCGCGGCGCCGGCAGCCGGGCAAGCGCCGGCCGCGGCACCGCTTGCCAAGGGCATGTCGGAAGACGCCGTCCTCAAGCTCTTCGAGCCGGGCTCCTACGAGCTCGTGCCGCATGACGGCATGCGCAAGACGATTGCCAAGCGCCTGCAGGAATCGAAGCAGACGATCCCGCACTTCTACGTTTCCCTCGATTGCCAGCTCGATGCTCTCTTGGCACTGCGTGCCCAGCTTAACGCGGCAGCACCGGAGAAGGATGGCAAGCCAGTCTACAAGCTCTCGGTCAACGACATGGTGATCAAGGCGCTGGCGCTGGCGCTGCGCGACGTTCCGGATGCGAACGTTTCCTGGACCGATACGAACATGGTCAAGCACAAGCACGCCGATGTGGGCGTTGCCGTGTCCATTCCGGGCGGCCTGATTACGCCGATCGTCCGCCAGGCAGAGTTGAAGAGCCTTTCGGCCATCTCCAACGAGATGAAGGATCTCGGCAAGCGCGCGAAAGAGCGCAAGCTGAAGCCGGAAGAATATCAGGGCGGTACGACCGCCGTCTCCAACATGGGCATGATGGGCGTCAAGGACTTCGCAGCCGTCGTCAACCCGCCGCACGCGACGATCCTCGCGGTCGGCGCCGGCGAGGAGCGGGTGATCGTCAAGAACAAGGAGATGGTCGTCGCCAACATGATGACCGTCACGCTCTCGACCGACCATCGCTGCGTCGATGGCGCTCTTGGTGCCGAACTGCTCGGCGCCTTCAAGCGCTACATCGAAAACCCGATGGGCATGCTCGTCTGATGCGATCCGGACCGGCGCTTCCGCCGGTCCTTCCTTTCCTGACGTCTTGTGCGTGTCATTGCCTCAACCGCTGCACACTTTTGGGCGACATGCATCACATGCGAGTAGGCAGATGAAGACAGTCCTTTGCTATGGTGACAGTCTGACCTGGGGCTATGATGCGGAGGGTCCGGGTCGGCATGCG
Organism: Sinorhizobium sp. FG01; assembly: GCF_002531875.1. NCBI lineage: Bacteria > Pseudomonadati > Pseudomonadota > Alphaproteobacteria > Hyphomicrobiales > Rhizobiaceae > Sinorhizobium > Sinorhizobium sp. FG01. The sequence continues at coordinate 193,251 of NZ_NWTB01000011.1, read as the reverse complement.
CTGGAGGATCGTTGGCCGAGCGTGCTGCAGAAGGCGCTGGGTTCCGGCGTCAACGTCATCGCCGAGGGGCTGAACGGCCGCACCACAGCCTATGACGATCATCTCGCCGATTGCGACCGTAACGGCGCGCGTGTCCTTCCGACCGTGCTGCACAGCCACGCACCGCTCGATCTTGTCGTCTTCATGCTCGGTTCGAACGACATGAAGCCAATCATTCACGGCACCGCCTTCGGCGCCGTCAAGGGTGTCGAGCGCCTGGTCAATCTGGTTCGCAAGCATGACTGGCCGACGGAGACGGAGGAGGGCCCGGATATCCTGATCGTCTCGCCGCCACCGCTTTGCGAAACCGCCGACAGCGACTTCGCGGCGATGTTTGCCGGCGGCGTCGAGCAGTCGGCGATGCTGGCCTCGCTCTATCGCGATCTCGCCGACGAACTCGATTGCGGCTTCTTCGACGCCGGCTCGGTCGCTCGGACGACGCCGCTCGATGGGGTTCATCTCGACGCCGAGAATACCCGTGCGATCGGCCGCGGCGTGGAGCCGGTCGTCCGGATGTTGCTCGGGCTTTGACGATGGCGGCTGGCGCAACCCTCAGGCCCGCTATGCGAAGCGAGGCGGCGGAACTGGCGATCCTCGTCGATATCGCCTCGCATGGCTTTGCTTCGTGGCTGTGGTACGGCGGTGTCCTGGCCCGGTCGGCGGAGACGGCCTTCGAACACGGCCGAAACCGGCTCCGGCAGGACGAGGGTTTGGGAACGTGGAGCGATGCGGTCGTTGCGGTCCTCGGAGACGAGATCGTCGGCGCTTCGGTCTCCTACGCTATCGACGCGTCGATTGCAGAGATCGAGCCGAAGCATCCTGTCCTTGCGCCCTTGCTGGCGCTGCAGAGAGAGGTGGTCGGTCACTGGTTTGTCGACAGCCTTGGCGTCTACAGGGCGCATCGCGGAAAGGGGATCGGCCGGGCGCTGCTCGAGAACGAATTTCGCCGAGCTGGCAAAGCGCCTGTAAGCCTGATCACCGAGGGCCACAACGACAAGGCGCAGTCGCTCTACAGGGTGAACGGCTTCGAAGAGAGGGCGCGCGGCGAAGCCGTGCCGCCTTTCGAAGACAGCAGGAAACATGATTGGGTGCTCTTCACCCGCAAGGTCGCTTGAAACAAAGGTAGGAAACACATGGCTGAGAATTACGACGTCATCGTTATCGGTTCGGGCCCGGGCGGCTATGTCACCGCCATCCGCTCGGCGCAGCTGGGCTTGAAGACGGCGATCGTCGAACGCGAGCACCTGGGCGGCATCTGCCTCAACTGGGGCTGCATCCCCACCAAGGCGCTGCTGCGCTCCGCCGAGATCCTCGACCATGCCAACCACGCCAAGAACTACGGCCTGACGCTCGAAGGCAAGATCACCGCCAACGTCAAGGATGTCGTGGCCCGATCGCGCGGCGTCTCGGCGCGGCTGAACGGCGGCGTCGCCTTCCTCATGAAGAAGAACAAGATCGACGTGATCTGGGGCGAGGCGAAGCTGACGAAGCCCGGCGAGATCGTCGTCGGCGCGCCGTCGAAGCCGGCCGTCCAGCCGCAGAACCCGGTGCCGAAGGGTGTCAAGGGCGAGGGCACCTATACGGCGAAGCACATCATCATCGCGACCGGCGCCCGGCCGCGGGCGCTGCCCGGCATCGAGCCGGACGGCAAGCTGATCTGGACCTATTTCGAGGCGATGAAGCCCGAGGAGCTGCCGAAAACCATGGTGGTCATGGGCTCCGGCGCGATTGGCATCGAATTTGCCAGCTTCTACCTTTCCATGGGCGTCGACGTCACGGTCGTCGAACTCCTGCCGCAGGTCATGCCGGTCGAGGATGCCGAGATTTCCGCCTTTGCCCGCAAGCAGCTCGAAAAGCGCGGCATGAAGATCTTCACCGACGCCAAGGTGACGAAGGTCGAAAAGGGCGCCAACGATGTCACGGCCCATGTCGAGACGAAGGACGGCAAGGTCACGCCGATCAAGGCGGACCGTCTGATCTCGGCCGTCGGCGTTCAGGGCAACATCGAGAACCTCGGCCTCGAGGCGCTGCGCATCGAGACCAGCCGCGGCTGCATCGTCACCGACGGTTATGGCAAGACGAATGTCCCCGGCATTTATGCGATCGGCGATGTTGCCGGTCCGCCGATGCTGGCGCACAAGGCCGAGCATGAGGGCGTCATCTGCGTCGAGAAGATCGCCGGCGTCCCGGGCGTCCATGCGCTTGACAAGGGCAAGGTCCCGGGCTGCACCTATTGCGACCCGCAGGTCGCTTCCGTCGGCCTCACCGAGGCGAGGGCGAAGGAGCTCGGCCGCGACATTCGCGTCGGCCGCTACAGCTTCGGCGCCAACGGCAAGGCGATAGCGCTTGGCGAAGACCAGGGCCTGATCAAGACGATCTTCGACAAGAAGACCGGCGAGCTCCTCGGCGCGCACATGGTGGGCGCGGAAGTCACCGAGCTCATCCAGGGCTTCGTCGTTGCCATGAATCTGGAGACGACCGAGGAAGAGCTGATGCACACGATCTTCCCGCATCCGACGCTCTCCGAAATGATGAAGGAAAGCGTGCTCGACGCCTACGGAAAAGTCCTGAACGCCTGATGACGTGCGACCGTTCGGAACTTGCGGTATGCTCACGCATTGATTGCGTAGCATCTTCAGTGCGCGGAGGTCGTCATGAGCGTCAATGGCGTGGGCATTTTGGCAGCGATCATCATCGGTGGGCTGGCCGGCTGGCTGGCGGAGAAATTCATGAACAGCCAGATGGGCCTGTTCATGAACATCATCCTCGGCATCATCGGCGCGGTCGTCTTGAACTTCATCCTGGCGGCATTCGGCATGGCCTATACGGGCTGGATCGCCTATCTGGTCGTCGGCTTCATCGGCGCCTGCCTGCTGATCGCCGCGGGCCGCGCCGTTCGAGGATAGAAGTCCATTCGCCATTCAATCGCGGTCGGGCTGCCATGCAAATGGTGGCCTGACTTTTCATGTCCGGCTGTTTATATAGATCGAAATCGCCGACGGCTTCTGGCCGCATGCTCGATAAGACGAAGGAAGAAACATGGTAACGGTTTTCGACGCGGTCTCGGATCGGGCTCAGCGCATTCGCCATCCGGAAAAGGCGCACCGCCCGGATACGGAAGTGCTGCGCAAGCCGGACTGGATTCGCGTGAAGGCGCCGACCTCGAAGGGTTACCAGGAGACCCGCTCGATCGTGAAGAGCAACAAGCTCGTCACCGTCTGCGAGGAGGCCGGCTGCCCGAACATCGGCGAATGTTGGGACAAGAAGCACGCCACCTTCATGATCATGGGCGAGATCTGCACGCGCGCCTGCGCCTTCTGCAACGTGGCGACCGGCAAGCCGAACGCCCTCGACCTCGAAGAGCCCGCCAACGTCGCCAAGGCCGTCAAGCAGATGGGCTTGAGCCATGTCGTCATCACCTCGGTCGACCGTGACGACCTGGAGGACGGCGGCGCCGAGCATTTCGAGAAGGTGATCTTTGCGATCCGCGAGGCCTCGCCCACGACGACGATCGAAATCCTGACGCCCGACTTCCTCAAGAAGCCAGGTGCGCTGGAGCGGGTGGTCGCCGCCAAGCCCGACGTCTTCAACCACAATCTCGAGACCGTGCCGGGCAACTACCTCACGGTGCGCCCGGGCGCCCGCTACTTCCATTCGATCCGTCTCCTGCAGCGGGTGAAGGAACTCGATCCGACGATGTTCACCAAGTCCGGCATCATGGTCGGTCTCGGCGAGGAGCGGAACGAGGTGCTGCAACTGATGGACGACCTGCGCACCGCCGACGTCGATTTCCTGACGATCGGCCAGTACCTGCAGCCGACCCGCAAGCATCACAAGGTCGAGAAGTTCGTCACCCCCGAGGAGTTCAAGTCCTACGAGACGGTCGCCTATACCAAGGGCTTCCTGATGGTTGCGTCGAGCCCGCTGACCCGCTCCTCGCACCATGCCGGCGACGATTTCGCACGGCTGAAGGCGGCGCGCGAGAAGAAGCTCGGGGCGGAGTAGCTCTTCGCCGGCCGCCGATACGGGATCAATAGCCGCGGCGTTCCGATGTCGCGGCTTTCCTTTTGTGGAGACGGCATGGCACAGGATCTGACAGATATTGCCGAGGCAGCGGGCCATCTCGCGCAGGCGAAGCGGATTCTCGTGATCGGCTGCTCCGGCGGCGGCAAAACCACTCTCGCGCGGTGGCTTTCCACCCGCTTCGATCTACCCTTCATCTCCATGGACCGCGAATTCTTCTGGCTGCCCGGCTGGAACTCGCGCCCACGCGCGGAACAGCGGGCAATGATCGCCGCCAAGGTCGATCAGCCGCGATGGATCATGGACGGAACAAACCCTTCGAGCTTCGATCTAAGGATGCCGCGCACGGAGGTCGTTCTTTGGGTGCGTATGCCGCGCCTGCTTTGTCTGTGGGGGGCGGTGCGCCGCTGGTTGAAATGGCGAGGCCAGGCGCGGCCGGAAATGGCCGACGGCTGCCCCGAGCGATTGAGCTTGGAATTCGTTCGCTACATCTGGACCTTCGAAGGCAAATTTGCCCCCATGGTCGAAGCCGGGCTCCGTGAGCACGCAGTGCCCGTTCTCCAGATAAGAAGCCGGGCACAAATGCGCCAACTCCTTGATCTTCTCTCGGCTCGGCCTTAACTCCAAACTATGCCGCATTTCGAAACCAACCACGTCGTCAAGCACTCGGCGGAACAGATGTTCAACCTCGTCGCCGATGTCGAGCGCTATCCGGAATTCCTGCCGCTCTGCGAGGCGCTGAGCGTGCGATCGCGCAAGGAGCGCGACGGCAAGACGTTGCTGCTGGCCGACATGACGGTGGGCTACAAGGCCATCCGCGAGACGTTTACGACGCAGGTTCTGCTGAAGCCGGCCGAGCGGCTGATCGACGTCAATTACATCGAGGGACCGTTCAAGTATCTCGACAATGTCTGGCGCTTCGAACCGGTGAACGAGAGAGAGTCGATCGTCCACTTCTATATCGACTACGAGTTCAAGAGCCGCATTCTCGGCGCCCTGATGGGCTCGATGTTCGATCGCGCCTTCCGAATGTTCTCGGAGGCCTTCGAGAAACGCGCCGACGCGATCTACGGCTCCTGAGCGATCTCCCTGAGGAGATCGAGCGCCGTCTTCACCGTTGCGAGCCGCACCGCATTGCGGCCGATCGCACCGTAGCGCATCTCTCGGTGGAGGATATTGCCCGACCGCGTTGCAGCCGCGAGGTGAACGAGCCCGACAGGCTTCTCCGCCGAGCCGCCGCTTGGGCCTGCAATGCCCGTCACCGCCACCGCGAGATCGGCGCGGGAGTGGGCGATGGCGCCGCGGACCATTTCCGCAGCCGTTTCGTGAGAGACCGCCCCGTTGGCCGCGAGCGTCGCTGCGTCGACGCCGAGCATGTCGATTTTCGCCTCGTTGGAATAGGTGACGAAGCCGCGGTCGACGACGGCGGACGAGCCGGCAATCTCGGTCAGCGCCGCGGCGATTAATCCGCCTGTGCAGGATTCGGCGGTGGCGATCTTCAGCCCGCGCGCGGTGAAATCGGCAATAATGGCGCGCGCCGCCTGTTCGATGTCGACCGGCCACATCAGGCTTTGTTCTCCGGCACATAGACGACCGTTACGGTGGCGATTGCGGCGATACCCTCCCGGCGTCCGACGAAGCCGAGCTTCTCGTTGGTCGTCGCCTTCACCGAGCAGCGGTCGAGCGCGATGCCGAGCATGGCGGCAAGGTTTTCGCGCATCTGCTGGCGGTGGGGGCCGACCTTCGGGGCTTCCGCGATCAGCGAAACGTCCGCGTTTGTGATCACTCCGCCGTGCTCGCGCACGATCCGGGCGGCGTGCTCCAGGAAGATACGCGAGGGGGCACCCTTCCACTGCGGATCCGAAGGCGGGAAGTGGTCGCCGATGTCGCCGGCGCCGCAGGTGGCGAGCAGCGCGTCGGTCAAGGCGTGCAAGGCGACATCCGCGTCGGAATGACCGGAGAGCTTGCGGTCATGCGGAATGAACACGCCGCAAAGCGTGACGCCGTCGCCCTCGACGAGCTGGTGCACGTCGTAGCCGTTGCCGGTGCGGACGTCGGGAATTGCATGCCGGTTCAGCCGTTCATCGGCCATCGATATATCCCTTTGAAGCGTGAGCTTGACATTATCCGGCGCTCCCTCGACGAGGACCACCGGGATGCCGGCCCATTCCGCAATAGATGCGTCGTCGGTAAAATCGCTGCGGCCGCTGGCGCTTGCGGCGCGATGGGCGGCGAGGATCGCCTCGAGACGGAAACATTGCGGCGTTTGCGCCGCGTAGAGGCCGGTCCGCGGCACCGTCTCCTCGACGCGGCCGCCGGTCGCCCGTTTCAGCGTATCGGCGACGGCAACTGCCGGAACGACCGCCTCGGCGCCGCCTTCGAGCGCCGCCCGGCAGCGGTCGAGCAGGGCATGGTCGATGAATGGGCGCACGGCGTCGTGGATCATTGCGTGCTTGACTCCGGCCTTGGCGAGCGCCTCGAGGCCGGCGAGAACCGAGAGCTGACGCGTCGCGCCGCCGTGAACCACCGACACGGCCAGCGAGTCGCCCATGCGCCCGAGCGCCGCGGCGAGAAGCGCCTCATCGTCGGGGTGGATAACGACGACCATCGGCCCGGTGCTCGGCCATGTCGCGAAAACGTCAAGTGTATGGGCGATAACGGGGCGATTGCCGATCCTGCGATACTGCTTTGGTCCCTCCGCCGATTGACCGGCGCGCTCGCCGCGGCCGGCCGCGACGACAACAACACCACAGGAGAACTGTTCTTCCGGCTGCATCTTCTGTATGGGGTCCCGCAATTCGCCAATCTACGCCGTCATGTACCGCGAAGGTCCTGTGATTGCCAGCCATCTGTCCCCTGCAGTCCGACTGTGCGGCGGTTTTCAGGTGATCGGCATGCCTGAAAATGCGGATTTGAAGTGCGCCGACGCGCTTCGAGGAATTTTGTCGGGCGTGTGGAAATCGCTTGGCAAGTCGAACAATACTGTCTAAAAATAGTGCAAGATATTCATGTGCCCGAAAGATATGCATTTGCCACTGCCGGCCCTGTCATCGTCACTCCGGATCGGGAAAATTGAAATCCGCAATCGGGTGGCGCTCGCTCCGATGTCAGGGGTGACGGATTTGCCCTTTCGTATGCTCGCCTGGCGCTTCGGTGCCGGTTTCGTCGTAACCGAAATGGTGGCAAGCCGTGAACTGGTCGCCAATGCGGCCGAGTCCTGGGCGCGACTGAAGAATTCCGGCATTGAGCCCCACATTGTCCAGTTGGCCGGGCGCGAGGCCCACTGGATGGCGGAGGCCGCCAAGATTGTCGAGGCCAACGGTGCCGACATCGTCGACATCAATATGGGGTGTCCGGCCAAGAAGGTCACCGGCGGCTATTCCGGTTCGGCACTGATGCGCGATCCGGACCATGCCTTGTCGCTGATCGAGGCGACCGTCAAGGCCGTCCGCGTGCCGGTAACGCTGAAGATGCGGCTCGGCTGGGACGAGAATTCGATTAACGCGCCGCTGATCGCCCGCCGGGCCGAGGCGGCGGGCGTCCAGGCGATCACCATTCATGGCCGCACCCGCATGCAATTCTATACCGGCAGGGCGGATTGGAATGCGATCCGCGCGGTTCGCGAGGCGATTTCCGTGCCGCTGATCGCCAATGGCGATGTCGATACGATCGCCGATGCCACGGAAATCCTGCGCCGCTCCGGTGCCGACGCCGTCATGGTCGGCCGCTCCTGCCAGGGCCGGCCGTGGCATGCGGGCGTGCTGGCCGGTGCCGCAGATGAACCGCATGCCACGCGAATAGCGGAAACGTTTGTCGAGCACTACGCGATGATGCTCGACTTCTACGGGGCGGAGATCGGTCTTCGTCATGCTCGCAAGCATGTCGGCTGGTATCTCGAGCGTTTCGCGCCGGAGCTTCCGGCAGCGCAAAAGGCCGAAATCCTGACGGCGAAGGATGTGAAACTTGTGAGCGATCGGGTCGCGGCCGCGATTGCTTGCTCCGGCTTGGAGCCGGCGAGGGGAGAGATTGCGGCATGACCGAAAAGGCAATGGTCCCGGAACCGGCAGAGGCCGCGAACGACCTCTCGATGGCGGTGCTGAACGCCATACAGAACCCGGTCATTCTCGTCGACGAAAACGGCCATGTCGCCTTCGCCAATTGGGAGGCGGAGTCCTTCTTCGGGGCGAGCGCCAACCATCTCGCCCGCCACGATATCAGCGCCTTCATTCCCTTCGGCAGCCCGCTTCTGACGCTGATCGACCAGGTGCGCGAAAGGCGCGCTCCGGTCAACGAGTACCGGGTGGACCTGAGCTCGCCGCGGCTTGGCGCCGACAAGCTCGTCGATCTTTACGTGGCGCCGGTGCTGTCGCAGCCGGGATCCGTGGTCATCGTCTTCCAGGAGCGCTCGATGGCCGACAAGATCGATCGGCAGCTGACCCATCGGGCAGCCGCGCGCTCCGTCACGGGGCTTGCCTCGATGCTCGCCCATGAGATCAAGAACCCGCTGTCCGGCATCAGGGGCGCGGCGCAGCTCCTTGAAACCTCTGTGAACGACGAAGACCGGGCGCTGACGCGGCTGATCTGCGACGAGACCGACCGCATCGTCTCGCTTGTCGACCGCATGGAGGTGTTTTCTGACGAGCGCCCGGTCGATCGCGTGCCGCTCAACATCCACTCGGTGCTCGACCACGTGAAGGCGATCGCCAAGGCGGGCTTTGCCCGCGCCATCAAGATCTCCGAAAACTACGACCCATCGCTCCCGCCCGTCTATGCCAACCGCGACCAGCTCGTCCAGGTGTTCCTCAACCTGGTCAAGAACGCCGCGGAGGCGATCGGCGACCGGCCGGAAGGCGAAATCATGCTCACGACGGCCTATCGGCCCGGCATCCGGCTCTCGGTGGCGGGAACGCGGGAAAAGATCTCGCTGCCGCTGGAGTTCTGTGTCCACGACAACGGACCGGGCGTGCCCTCGGACCTGCTGCCGCATCTCTTCGATCCGTTCATCACGACGAAGACGAACGGCTCCGGTCTCGGGCTGGCGCTGGTGGCCAAGATCATCGGCGGCCATGGCGGCATCGTCGAATGCGACAGCCAGCACAGCCGCACGACCTTTCGCGTCCTGATGCCGGCCTCCAAGGGACGGGCGGCGGATGACGTAACTCCGACTACAAAAGGAAGCATTGCATGACCGGCGCCACGATCCTCGTCGCGGATGACGACGCAGCCATTCGCACCGTGCTCAACCAGGCGCTCAGCCGTGCCGGATACGACGTGCGCATCACCTCCAACGCCGCGACGCTCTGGCGCTGGATCGCCGCCGGCGACGGCGACCTGGTGGTTACCGACGTGGTGATGCCGGACGAGAATGCCTTCGATCTCCTGCCGCGGATCAAGAAGGCGCGACCCGACCTGCCGGTTCTGGTGATGAGTGCGCAGAACACGTTCATGACCGCCATCAAGGCGTCGGAGAAGGGCGCCTATGATTATCTGCCGAAACCCTTCGACCTGACCGAGCTGATCGGCATCATCGGCCGGGCGCTGGCCGAGCCGAAACGCCGCCCCTCCAAGCTGGATGACGATTCGCAGGACGGCATGCCGCTCGTCGGCCGCTCCGCCGCCATGCAGGAAATCTACCGCGTCCTTGCCCGGCTGATGCAGACCGATCTGACGCTGATGATTACTGGCGAATCGGGAACCGGAAAGGAGCTGGTCGCGCGCGCCCTGCACGATTACGGCAAGCGCAGGAACGGGCCCTTCGTCGCCATCAATATGGCCGCGATCCCCCGCGACCTCATCGAATCGGAACTGTTCGGTCATGAAAAAGGGGCGTTCACCGGCGCCCAGACGCGCTCCACCGGCCGCTTCGAACAGGCCGAGGGCGGTACGCTTTTCCTCGACGAAATCGGCGACATGCCGATGGATGCGCAGACGCGGCTGCTGCGCGTGCTGCAGCAGGGCGAATACACGACCGTCGGCGGGCGCACTCCGATCCGCTCCGACGTGCGCATCGTCGCGGCGACGAACAAGGACCTGAAGCAGTCGATCAACCAGGGTCTTTTCCGCGAGGACCTCTACTATCGCCTGAACGTCGTGCCGCTGCGTCTGCCGCCGCTTCGCGATCGTGCCGAGGATATTCCCGATCTCGTTCGGCATTTCGTCCAGCAGGCCGAAAAGGAGGGGCTCGACGTCAAGCGCTTCGACCAGGAAGCGCTGGAACTGATGAAGGCGCATCCCTGGCCCGGCAACGTTCGCGAGCTCGAGAACCTCGTGCGGCGCCTCACCGCACTTTATCCACAGGATGTGATCACCCGCGAGATCATCGAAAACGAGCTGCGATCGGAGGTGCCGGACAGCCCGATCGACAAGGCCGTCGCGCGTCCCGGCTCGATGTCGATCTCGCAGGCGGTCGAGGAGAACATGCGGCAGTATTTCGCAAGCTTCGGCGAGGCGTTGCCGCCGACGGGCCTTTACGACCGGGTGCTTGCGGAAATGGAGTATCCCTTGATCCTCGCGGCCCTGACGGCGACACGCGGCAACCAGATCAAGGCAGCCGATCTCCTCGGACTCAACCGAAACACGCTGCGCAAGAAGATCCGCGAACTGGGCGTCTCCGTCTATCGGAGCTCACGCACCGCTTGACTGCTTTGCAACACCGTTGCATTTTCGCCACAATGCGTTGCTTGAAGGCTCACGGGGCGGCCGATTCGATCTGACTCGGGCAATGGCGGCTCGCGTGACGCGGCATGTGCCGTCGTCCGTCCGGGCTAGGGCATTCAATATCCTGGTCCGGATTGCAGGCGGGTGCCGGTGTCTTCGGGGCGCCGGTTTTGGGGGAAGTTTTTTATGGTGGATGGCATGGCCTTGCCATTGGGCACGGAGGAGGGTGTTGCGGCTGCCCAGGATCGGCGGGCCTCCTTCGCGTTCCCGGGCCTGATGCTGGCCACCGGGGCTCTGGTCTGCGCCACCCTGTCCCTGCTCGTCCTTCTCGGCCTCACCCCCGTCAGGCCGGAACGGAACATCGTCATTGCCTGCGCCGGCGTCAACGGCGTCTTCGTCGTCGGCCTGATCTATCTGATCGCCCGCGAGATCATCAGGCTGCTTCGCGCCCGCAGCAAGGGGAGGGCGGCGGCGCGGCTGCATGTGCGCATCGTTGCTCTGTTTTCGATCGTCGCGATCACGCCGGCCATCCTCGTCGCGATTTTCGCCAGCATCACCCTCGATGTCGGCCTCGACCGCTGGTTCTCGCTGCGCACCCAGGCGATCGTGCGCTCCTCGCTGAACGTCGCCCAGGCCTATGTCCTGGAGAATGCCAGCTACCTTCAAGGCCAGACGGTCTCGATGGCCAACGACCTCGAGCGCAACCGGCAGCTTTACGCCCTCGACCGCACCGGCTTCACCGAACTGATGACGCGTCAGGCGAGGGGGCGCGGCATGCTCGGCGCCTTCCTCGTTCGCGCCGACGGCAGCGCCATCCTCCAGGCCAATATCTCGACCGAACGGCCCTTGCCTGCCATCCCGCAGGACGCGTTGAAGAGCACCGTCGCGGGCCAGCCGACGCTTATCCCCCCCGGCGTCACCAATCTCGTCGGAGCGGTCGTTCCGCTGGAGAATTTCCCCGGCATCTACCTCTATACGCTTCGCAACGTCGATCCCGAAGTCATGCGCTCCATGCGGCTGATGGAGGAGAACACCGCCGAGTACAAGGCGCTTGAGGCGGGACGCACCTCGTTGCAGATCGCCTTCGGTGTCCTTTACATCGGCTTCGCGCTGATCGTGCTTCTGGCGGCGATCTGGACGGCAATAGCCGTTGCCGACCGCATCGTCCGGCCGATTCGGCAACTGATCGGCGCGGCCGACAGCGTCGCCTCCGGCAATCTCGACGTGGTCGTGCCGGTGCGTGCCGTCGACGGCGACGTCGGCAATCTCTCGCGCACCTTCAACAAGATGGTCAGCGAGATCCGGACGCAGCAGGACCAGATCCTGGTCGCCAAGGACGAGGTCGATCAGCGCCGCCGCTTCATCGAGGCCGTGCTTTCCGGCGTCACCGCGGCCGTGATCGGCGTCGGCCGGGACCGGCGCATCACGATCGCCAATCCCTCGTCGGAGGAATTCCTGCGGAAATCGGCTCCGGGACTGCTCGGCGCCAGCCTTCGCGAGGTGGCGCCGGAGATCGAGGAGGTGCTGGTCGAGGCGGAAAGCCGCTATCGCAACGACTACCGTAAACAAATCAACATCATGCGCGGCGGAACCGAGCGCACGCTGAACGTTCAGGTGACCCGGGAAGAGGGCGAGGGCTCGCAAGGCTCCTACGTCATCACGATCGACGACATCACCGATCTGGTCATTGCCCAGCGCTCGACCGCCTGGGCGGACGTGGCACGGCGTATCGCCCATGAGATCAAGAATCCGCTGACGCCCATCCAGCTTTCCGCCGAACGCCTCAAACGGCGCTACGGCAGGCAGATCGACCAGCAGGACAAGGCCGTATTCGACCAGTGCACCGATACGATCGTGCGCCAGGTGGAAGACATCGGCCGGATGGTCGACGAGTTCTCAGCCTTCGCGCGCATGCCGAAACCGACGAAGGAAAAGTCGGACCTGCGCTCGATCCTCAAGGACGCCGTCTTCCTGCGCGAAATGGGCAACAACCACATCACCTTCATCCGCGACTTCGGCGACGAGGCGCTCGAGGGCCAGTTCGACGGGCGCATGCTCGGCCAGGCCTTTGGCAATGTCGTCAAGAATGCGGTTGAGGCGATCGAGGCGGTCCCGGCCGAGGCGGCGCGCGGTGCGCCGACGATCTTGGTTCGCTCCCGTCGCGACGACGCGACCGGGCGCTTCGTCGTCGACGTTGTCGACAACGGCAAGGGGCTCCCCACCGAAAACCGGCACCGGATTTTGGAGCCATACATGACGATGCGAGAGAAAGGCACGGGGCTGGGTCTCGCTATCGTCAAGAAAATCATCGAGGACCACGGCGGACAATTGGAATTGCACGATGCACCGGCGGATTTCGACGGCGGTGTCGGGGCGATGATCCGCGTGATCCTGCCGCCCGCCGGCGAAACCGGGGGCGATGAGACTGTGAAGGATAAGGGTAATACCAATGGCGGCTGATATTCTGGTTGTGGATGATGAGGAAGATATCCGCGAGATCGTCTCGGGCATCCTGTCGGACGAAGGCCACGAGACGCGGACGGCCTTCGACAGCGACAGCGCGCTTGCGGCGATCAACGACCGCGTGCCGCGGCTCATCTTCCTGGACATCTGGATGCAAGGCAGCCGGCTGGACGGGCTGGCGCTGCTGGACGAGATCAAGAGCCGTCATCCGGACCTGCCGGTGGTGATGATTTCCGGCCACGGCAACATCGAGACGGCTGTTTCCGCGATCAAGCGCGGCGCTTACGACTTCATCGAGAAGCCGTTCAAGGCCGATCGGCTGATCCTGATTGCCGAGCGGGCGCTCGAGAATTCCAAGCTCAAGCGCGAAGTGTCGGAACTCAAGAAGCGGTCGGGCGATCCGGTGGAGCTCATCGGCACTTCGGTCGCGGTGTCGCAGCTGCGCCAGACGATCGAGAAGGTCGCCCCGACCAACAGCCGCATCATGATCCAAGGACCCTCCGGTTCCGGCAAGGAACTGGTGGCGCGCATGATCCATCGCAAGTCGACGCGTTCCACCGGTCCTTTCGTCGCCTTGAATGCGGCCGCGATCACGCCGGACCGCATGGAAATCGCGCTTTTCGGCACCGAGGGCACCGCGGGTCAGCCGCGTCGCACCGGCGCGCTCGAGGAGGCCCATGGCGGCATCCTCTATCTCGACGAGGTCGGCGAAATGCCGCGCGAGACGCAGAACAAGATCCTGCGCGTGCTCGTCGATCAGCAGTTCGAGCGCGTCGGCGGCTCGAAACGCGTCAAGGTGGACGTGCGTATCATTTCCTCGACCGCCTACAATCTTGAGAACATGATCGCCGAGGGCCTCTTCCGGGAGGACCTTTATCACCGGCTTGCCGTTATTCCCGTCCGCGTTCCGGCGCTCGCCGAGCGGCGCGAGGATATTCCTTTCCTTGTCGACATGTTCATGCGCCAGGTGAGCGAACATGCCGGCATCCGGCCGCGCAAGATCGGCGAGGATGCGCTTGCCGTGCTCCAGGCGCATGACTGGCCGGGCAATATCCGCCAGTTGCGCAACAACATCGAACGCCTGATGATCCTCGCCCGCAGCGACGGCCCGGATACGCCGATCAGTGCCGACATGCTGCCGAACGAGGTGGGCGACACGCTGCCGAAGATTTCCGCCAAGGGCGACCAGCACATCATGACCCTGCCGCTGCGCGAGGCGCGCGAAATGTTCGAACGGGATTATCTGATCGCCCAGATCAACCGCTTCGGCGGAAACATCTCCCGCACGGCGGAATTCGTCGGCATGGAGCGCTCGGCGCTGCATCGCAAGCTGAAGTCGCTGGGCGTCTGAGGCCGCGAAGCTCCATGCCAAGAACCGCCTATGTGAACGGCGCCTATGTCCCGCATTCCGAAGCCGCGATCCATGTGGAGGACCGCGGCTTCCAGTTTGCCGATGGCGTCTACGAGGTCTGCGAGGTGCGGCACGGCTTCATTGTCGATCTCAGCCGTCACCTCGACCGCCTCGACCGGTCGCTGAGTGAACTCAGGATGGACTGGCCGATGAGCCGGGCTGCGCTGATCCAGGTCATTCGCGAGGTGCTGCGGCGCAACCGCGTCCTCAACGGGCTCTTCTATCTTCAGGTGACGCGGGGCGTCGCCCGGCGCGATCATGTGTTCCCGGCCAAGGGCACGCCACCCTCTGTCGTCGTCACGGCTAAGCGCACCGATGCCGCCGCGATCGCCAGGAAGAATGCCGAAGGCATTGCCGCGATTACGGTGCCGGAAAACCGCTGGGACCGGGTGGACATCAAGACGGTCGGCCTGCTTCCGAACGTCCTCGCTCGCCAAAGGGCGAAGGAAGTCGGCGCGCAAGAGGCGATTTTCGTCGACGCGGACGGCACGGTCAAGGAAGGGGCGGCGACGAATGTCTGGATCGTCGACGGCGAGGGGACGCTGCGCACGCGCCCGGCCGAGCACGGCATCCTGCGCGGCATCACGCGTACGACACTGATGGACGTGGCAAAGCCGCTCGGCCTGAAGATCGAGGAGAAGGCCTTCTCTGTCGAGGAAATGCTTGCCGCACGGGAAGTGTTCGTCACCGCTGCCACGAGCATCTGCTTTCCGGTCGTATCGATCGATGGAAAGCCGATCGGCAACGGCCATCCGGGAAGCATAGCACAGAATATTCGTGAAGCCTTTTTCGACGTTGCGGAAAAGACGGCGATTTGATACCAAACTTCAAGAGGTGTCGGGGGAAGGCTTCTGTGACACGTCTGATCGCAAATTTGACAAAATGCACCGGCGCCAAAGCCGGCAAATAAGAAAGAAGCGGCGCGATGGCGGAACGTTCTCAAAACTTGCAGGATCTTTTTCTTAATACGGTTCGCAAGCAAAAAATTTCCTTGACCATTTTCCTTATCAATGGCGTGAAACTGACGGGTGTTGTGACATCTTTTGACAATTTCTGCGTCCTGTTGCGCCGTGACGGCCATTCTCAACTCGTCTACAAGCACGCCATCTCGACCATCATGCCGGGCCAGCCTCTGCAGATGTTCGAGAATGAGGAAGTGGCATCCTGACGGGACCTGAGGACCATTACCAAACGCAATTCGAAATCGCCGTCGTCGATCATACCGGAGCTTGAGAAGCGCCGCGACGACATGCGCGCCGTCGTCGTCGTGCCGGTCTTGAAGAAGACGGGCAAGCCGGCCGCTGATGTGGCAGCGGTCAGCACGCGCTCGGACGAGAGCCGGCTTGAAGAGGCCACGGGGCTTGCGCTCGCCATCGATCTCGATGTCGTGCACGGCACGATCGTTCCCGTGGCGCAACCGAAGCCCGGCACCCTGCTCGGCAGCGGCAAGATCGAGGAGATCGGCCATATCCTCAACGAGAAGGATGCGGGCCTCGTTATCGTCGATCACCCGCTGACGCCGGTGCAGCAGCGCAATCTCGAGAAGGAATGGAACGCCAAGGTCATCGACCGGACCGGGCTCATTCTCGAAATTTTTGGCCGGCGCGCCTCCACCAAGGAGGGCACGCTTCAGGTCGATCTCGCCCATCTGAACTACCAGAAGGGCAGGCTGGTTCGAAGCTGGACCCACCTTGAGCGCCAGCGCGGGGGCGCGGGCTTCATGGGCGGTCCGGGCGAAACGCAGATCGAAGCCGACCGTCGGCTGCTGCAGGAAAGGATCGTGCGGCTGGAGCGCGAGCTGGAGCAGGTGCGCCGGACGCGTCAGTTGCATCGTTCGAAGCGCAAGAAGGTACCGCACCCGATCGTGGCGCTGGTCGGCTACACCAATGCAGGCAAGTCGACGCTCTTCAACCGGATGACCGGCGCGGGCGTGCTGGCCGAAGACATGCTCTTTGCGACGCTAGATCCGACGCTGCGGCGGCTGAAGCTGCCGCATGGCCGAATGGTCATTCTGTCCGATACCGTCGGTTTCATCTCGGACCTGCCGACGCACCTCGTCGCCGCCTTCCGCGCGACGTTGGAAGAAGTACTCGAGGCAGACCTCATTCTGCATGTCCGCGATCTCTCGGACCCGGACAATCAAGCGCAGGCAGGCGATGTGCTGCGTATCCTGGCCGATCTCGGCATCGACGAGAAGGAAGGCTCCGAGCGCATCGTCGAGGTCTGGAACAAGATCGACAGGCTCGAGCCGGAGGTGCGCGAGGCACTGGTGAACAAAGCGGCGGGCACCGACAACACCGTCGCCGTTTCGGCGATCACCGGCGAAGGTGTCGACGATCTGCTCGCTGAAATCGGCCGTCGTCTTTCAGGCGTGCTGACCGAGTGCACTGTCGCCTTGGGATTGGACCAGTTGCAGCTCTTGCCCTGGATCTATGAGCACGCGATCGTCGATGGCCGCGACGATCTCGAAGACGGAAGGATCAGCCTTGACCTGCGCTTGACAGAGTCCGAGGCGGCCGAGCTTGAAAGACGGCTGGGAAACGGGCCCAAGCCAGTTGCGGAAGATTGGAAAGCTTGACGTAACGGCATGCCGCTACGTCAATTGCCTCTCAATCGCCTTTGCCGCCTGCCAGAGTTCTTCCATCCGCTCCAGCGATGCGGCATCCAGCGTCTCGCCGCCGGCATGCAGTTCCTGCTCGATATGGCTGAACCGGCGCCGGAATTTCGTGTTCGTGCCGCGCAGCGCCATTTCCGGATCGGTACCAATATGGCGGCCGATGTTGACCAGTGCGAAGATCAGGTCGCCGAGTTCGTCCGCAATCTTTCGTCGGTCGCCATCCTTCAGCGCCTGGCGCAGCTCGCCGATTTCCTCCTCGACCTTGTCGAGAATCGGTGCCGGCTCCGACCAGTCGAAACCCACCTTGGCTGCGCGCTCCTGAAGCTTGAGCGCCTCAACGAGTGCCGGAAAGCTGCGCTGCACTGAACCGAGATGGCCGGACTTCTCTTCCAGCGGCAGGCCGCGCCGCATCCGGCGCGCGCGCCGATCCGCCTTCTCGGCCTGTTTGATCTCGTCCCATTGCAGCTTGACCGCCTCTGGCGTATCGGCATCCGACCGTGCAAAGACATGCGGATGGCGGCGGATCATCTTGCGGGTGACGGCTTCCACCACGTCGCCGAAGGAGAAGTCGCCGACCTCTTCCGCCATTTGCGTGTGATAGACCACCTGCAGCAGCAGGTCTCCGAGCTCGTCGCAAAGATCGTCCATGTCGCGGCGCTCGATCGCGTCGGCGACCTCGTAGGCTTCCTCGATCGTGTAGGGCTTGATCGTCTCGAAGGTCTGGACGATGTCCCACGGGCAGCCGGTCTTCGGGTCGCGAAGTGCTGCCATGATGTCGATGAGGCGTTGAATATCGCGAGAAGGTTCCATTGGACTCAGTTCAGCGGTATGGCGTTGTTGTCTTTGTCCGCCTGATAGGCGGCCGACAGGCGATTGTAGCGCTCGCGGATCCGAGCATCCTGTGCCGCGAGCCTCTTTGTCGTCTCTGGATCGACATCCCGCATGAGGGCCGCGATCGAGGCCGACTTCCAGAAGGCATTTTCCCGGGCGTAGCCGCCCGGTTCAAGCCGGAAGACTTCCTTGAGGATCTTCAGGTCGTGCGGAATCGAGAAGCTGTCGCGCGAATCCTCGTGGCTGAAGAAGTAGTAGAAATTGTCGAAGCCGGCCCAGGTGATTGCGGAGAGGCACATGGAGCAGGGCTCGTGCGTTGACAGGAAGATGAGCTCGCGCGTGTCGGGCTTCTCCGCCATCTCGTAGAAGCGCTTCAGCGTATGGACCTCGCCATGCCACAGCGGATTTTCGGTCTCGTTGTTGGTCTCGGCCAGCACGAGCGAGAAATCGGCCTTGCGCAGGATCGCCGCACCGAACACCTTGTTGCCGGCCGCCACCCCCTTCTCCGTCAGCGGGAGTATGTCGTTTTCGATGACCGCCAGCAGCCGCTCGGCCAGTTCGGATGTCTTCATCCTGGCACTCCCCGGAAAATGTCTGCGGGCATTTAACGGAGGTTCGGCGGTCGGCGCAATGGCGGCGCCGCTGTGGTTCGCAATCATCCTCCGGAGATATTTGCTCAAAAAGATTGGCTACCGAGCAAAACAATACGTGGCCGGAAAGCCATAGAAATTTCTGTTTCTTCAATTGTCTGCGGCTATGAGGGATATTCGCCGCAGCCTGTAGAAGGAGCCGTCCCCTCGATATGTCGCAGCAATTATCCGTTTTCCCGGCATTTTTCCGCGTCGCTCAGAAGAGCGTGGCGGTATTCGGCAATGGGGACGAGGCCTTCGCCAAGGTTCGGCTGCTTTTGAACACCGAGGCGCGTATCCTCGCCTATGCGGATCATCCGGAGCCGGCTTTTGCGGCTTTCCTGGAGGACAAGGGGATCGAGACGGTTCGCGAAGCCTTTGCCGATCATCAGGTCGAAGGCGCCGCACTGGTCTTTGCGGCGACCGGCGATGCGGCTGCCGACCGGGTGATCGTGACCGCGGCACGCGAGCGCAAGGTCCCGGCCAATGCCGTCGACCAGCCCGACTATTGCGATTTCCTGACGCCGGCGCTGGTCAACCGTGCCCCCGTCGCCGTCGCCATCGGCACGGAAGGGGCGGGGCCCGTTCTGGCGCAGATGATTCGCGCCCAGATCGACCAGTTGCTGTCGCCCTCGCTTGGGATCGTGGCGACGCTAGCCGCGAGCTACCGCGAGGCGGTCGATCGCCTCATCCCGCGCGGCGTGGCGCGGCGCGTCTTCTGGCGGCGATTCTTCTCAGGTCCGGTGGCGGATCATGTCGCGCTCGGCGATCTCGCTTCCGCCCGCCGCGAGGCCTCCCGGCTGCTCGACGCGGCCGAGCGTGTTTCCGGCCATGTCTGGCTGGTCGGCGCCGGTCCGGGTGCCGAGGATCTGCTGACGCTGAGGGCGCAGCGGGTGATGATGGAAGCGGACGCCATCGTCTATGATGCCCTGGTGCCGCAGGCGATCGTCGACATGGGCCGCCGCGATGCCGAGCGGCTTTCGGTCGGCAAGCGCAAGGGCTGCCACACCAAGTCGCAGGACGAGATCAATCATCTGCTCGTGAAGCTCGCCAAGGAGGGCAAGCGCGTCGTGCGGCTGAAATCCGGCGATCCGCTAATCTTCGGCCGGGCCGGCGAAGAGATGGCGGCAATGCGCGAGGCTGGCGTCAGCTATGAGATCGTCCCCGGCATCACGTCGGCCTTTGCCGCCGCAGCGGATTTCGAGCTGCCGCTGACGCTTCGCGGCGTTGCATCGTCGCTGGTCTTCACCACCGGCCATGATCTAGCTGGTGACGTGCTTCCCGACTGGGCGCGGCTTGCCGTTTCCGGCGCGACGATTGCGGTCTATATGGGCCGCTCGGTCGCCGCTTCGGTGGCGGGCCGGCTGATGCAGGCGGGGCTGCCGGCGGAAACGACCGTCGCCGTCATCGAGAATGCTAGCCGCCCCGAGCGGCGCCTGCTGCACGGCATCCTCCGGGAGCTGCCGGATCTCGAGAACCGCACGGAACTCGACGGCCCGGTCATGGTGATCATCGGCGACGCGGTCGCCGGCGCGAATTTCGACCGGTCGGAGCCGCTCGCTGCCGGCCGGCGCAAGGGCGCCGGGCCGAGCGCTTCTGGCGCGCATCGCGCCGAACACATTTTGAATTGAGGACGACGTGATGGTGAGCAAGGTTTTGACGGCAAATCGCTTGGCGGACGGGATCTCCGTCTGGCTCGACGCCTCCGGCAACTGGGGGGAGTCGCTGCAGGATGCTTTTGTCGCCCGCCACGCCGAGGCTGTCGCCGCCCTCGAGGCGACCGGCAAGACCGCCTTCGCCGACAACAAGGTCGTCGACGTCAATGTCGTTGACGTGGAAGAGGTCGACGGCATACTCCGGCCGCTGCGCATGCGCGAGCGGATCCGGGCCGAGGGCCCGTCAATTTCCTATGCCGCCGGTTATCACGGGCTTTCCGGCCCCAAGAATTTTGCTGCCTGAGGACCTGAGCTTTCATGTACCGTTACGACGAATTCGACCACGCCTTCGTTTCCGCACGCGTCGAGCAGTTCCGCGATCAGGTCCAGCGGCGGCTGTCCGGTGAATTGGCCGAGGATGCCTTCAAGCCGCTGCGCCTGATGAACGGCGTCTATCTGCAGCTTCACGCCTATATGCTTCGCGTCGCCATCCCCTATGGGACGCTGTCGAGCCGTCAGATGCGCATGCTCGCCCATATCGCGCGCAAATACGACCGCGGCTACGGGCATTTCACCACGCGCCAGAACATCCAGTACAACTGGCCGCGCCTTTCCGACACGCCGGACATCCTCAAGGACTTGGCGAGCGTCGAAATGCACGCGCTGCAGACTTCCGGCAACTGCATTCGCAACGTCACGGCGGATCATTTCGCCGGTGCCGCGGCCGACGAAGTTGCCGACCCGCGCCCCTTTGCGGAGATTCTTCGCCAATGGTCGAGCGTCCATCCGGAATTCTCGTTCCTGCCGCGCAAGTTCAAGATCGCCGTTACCGGCGCCGAGCGCGATCGCGCCGCGATCCAGGTTCATGACATCGGCCTGCACCTGAAGAAGGATGAGAACGGCAAGCTCGGCTTTGCCGTCTATGTCGGCGGCGGCCAGGGCCGCACCCCGATGATCGCCAAGAAGATCCGCGACTTCCTGCCGGAAGAGGATCTGCTTTCCTATACGACGGCGATCATGCGCGTTTACAACCTCTATGGCCGCCGCGACAACAAGTACAAGGCGCGCATCAAGATCCTCGTGCACGAGACCGGCGCGGAGGAACTGGCGCGTCAGGTCGAGGTCGAGTTCGCCAGCCTCAAGGACACCGAACTGAAGCTGCCCGACGCTGACATCCAGGCGATCGCCTCCTATTTTGCGCCGCCTGCACTGCCGAACCGGGCCGAAGGCTGGGAAAACCTCGCTCGCTGGAAGAAGGCCGATGGGGCTTTCGCTCAGTGGGTCCATCAGAACGTCCAGCCGCACAAGCATCCGGACTACGGCATGGTGACGATTTCGCTGAAGCCGATCGGTGGCATTCCGGGCGATGCGACCGACAGCCAGATGGAAGTGGTGGCCGACATCGCCGAGGAATACGCCTTCGATGAAATCCGCGTCAGCCATGAGCAGAACCTGATCCTACCGCATGTGGCGCTCGCCGATCTGGAGCCGGTCTATCGGGCGCTGGTCGCCGCCGGTCTCGCCACCGCCAATGCGGGGCTGATCACCGATATCATTGCCTGTCCCGGCCTCGACTACTGCGCGCTCGCCAATGCGCGCTCGATCCCGGTCGCGCAGGAGATTTCCAGCCGCTTCGGTTCGACCGAGCGGCAGGCCGAAATCGGCGAGCTGAAGATCAAGATTTCCGGCTGCATCAATGCCTGCGGCCACCATCATGTCGGCCATATCGGCCTGCTCGGCGTAGAGAAGAAGGGCGCGGAACTCTATCAGATCACGCTTGGCGGCTCCGGCGACGAGAACACCTCGATCGGCGAGATCATCGGCCGCGGCTTCGAGCCGGAGAAGGTGACGGATGCGGTGGAGACGATCGTCGACACCTATCTCGGCCTCCGCCGCGACAAGTCGGAAACCTTCCTTGAAGCCTATCGCCGCGTCGGGCCGCAGCCTTTCAAGGATGCCCTTTACGGCGGCGGCGCCCAGGAAGCCGCGTGAACGAAGCCGCACAAGGATTTGAGAAGATGACGAAAATCTGGAATGAGAGCGGCTTCTTGAACGATGATCCCTGGGTCGTCGAAACCGAAGAGACGAAGGCCGGCTCGAACGAGAAGGCAGTCCTCGGCCTCGACGCCTTCCTGGAACAGGCGGCGGCCGGCGCGTCGGGCCTGGGTGTCCTGGTCGCTCCTGCGGACGACGTGACGCGTCTGGCGCCCCACCTCAGCCAGATCGCCCTGGTGGCGCTGGCCTTCCCGGCCTTCAATGACGGCCGCGCTTTCAGCCACGCTTCGCTGCTGCGCAGCCGGCTGGGCTTCGAAGGCGAAGTCCGCGCCGTCGGCGACGTGCTGATCGACCAGATCCCGCTAATGCTGCGTTGTGGCATCGACAGTTTCGCGGTCACCAATGCAACGGCGATCAAGAGGCTCTCGGAAGGGCGCCTGCCGGGTATCGCCAATCACTACCAGCCGACGGCAAAACCGTCGGCAGGCGCCAAATCCTACAGCTGGCGTCGCGTCTCTTAAAAAACGCGGCCCGCGACAGTGTGAAGCAAGCCGCAACCCCAGAAAGAGCCTATATTTGGAAGGGAATTCCTTTCAATTTGCCAAGGCTTGGAATATCCGCTCGTAGTTGATAAAAAGCCTCACCATTACAGGACTGAAGCAACAATGAATGCGCCGGCAAAAAAGGAAGATTTCGCTGTACAGGTACCGGCGGGTGTATTCGCCGAGACGGTGACCAGCGTCGAGCATTACACGGACCGGCTCTTCCGCTTCCGCATGACGCGTCCGCAGGAGTTTCGCTTCCGCTCCGGCGAGTTCGCGATGATCGGCCTGATGGTCGGCGACAAGCCCGTCTATCGTGCCTATTCGATCGCGAGCCCCGCCTGGGACGAGGAACTGGAGTTCTTCTCGATCAAGGTGCCGGACGGTCCGCTGACCTCGCATCTGCAGACGATCAAGCCGGGTGACCAGGTGCTGATGCGCAAGAAGCCTACGGGCACGCTGGTGCTCGACGCGCTCGTGCCCGGCCGGAGGCTCTACATGTTCTCGACCGGTACGGGCATTGCGCCCTTCGCGAGCCTGATCCGCGACCCGGAAACCTACGAGAAATTCGAGGAAGTCATCCTCACCCATACCTGCCGCGACGTGGCCGAGCTGAAATACGGCTTCGATCTCGTCGAGGAAATCCGCAACCACGAGTTCTTGAACGAGATCGTCGGTGACAAGCTGCGCCACTATGCGACCGTGACGCGCGAGGATTATCCCTTCAGGGGCCGGATCACCGACCTGATGACGAACGGCAAGTTCTTCGCCGATCTCGGCCTGCCGCCGCTCGACCCGGCGATCGACCGCGGCATGATCTGCGGCTCGACCGCCATGCTGAAGGATACCAAGGAAATCCTCGAAGCGGCCGGTCTGACGGAAGGCGCCAACAACAAGCCGGCCGAATTCGTCATCGAGCGCGCCTTCGTCGGCTGACACGCCGAGCAATCGATCTGATCTGAAAAGGAGGTGCATCCAGCGGTGCACCTCCTTTTCTTTGACGGCTCGGCAAAGTTGATGCTGCCTAACCCTCAGCCAAATAATCCATCAGCTGCGACATGGACGCGGAAGCACCGGCAGCATCCGCCGCTTCGATCGCGTGCATGACCTTCACGTGGCGCTCCACCGAGCCTTTCATCTTTTCCGGCGATGCCGATGCGAACCAGATGCGGCGCGCATGGGTCTGGAGCGGCGACAGGGCCGCCGTCAGGAAGCGGTTCGGGCAGGCCTCTTCCATCACCTCGTCGAACATCTTGTCTGCCACCAGAAAGCCCTCGAGATCGCCGTGAGCGGCGCAGTCCAGCATCTGCCGCCTGCAGTCGCTCATCTCTCGGCGGGCATCGGCGCTTGCATGTTCGGCAACAAGCGCGGCCGCCACCGGTTCGAGCTGTTGACGCGTCTGCATCACATGGATCCGATCGTCCGGTCGGATGCGGCTGATCTCAAGACCGACCCTCGGGCGGACCTCGATCAGGCCCTGCCAAGCGAGTTTCTGGATCGCCTCCCGGACCGGTGTGCGGCCGTGATTGGCGAGTTCGAGCAACTGCCGTTCGGTGACGAGCGTTCCCGGCTTCAGCTTCAAGGTGACGATGAGGCGCTCGAGCGCCAGATAGGCGAGATGGGCCTGCGACTGCGACGGCATGAATGTCCCTGCGCTTGTGATATATCAGAGATTGACACAGTTCCGAAATCATGGCAAGTTGGCTGATATATCAGATCGAAGGAGGCTTCTCATGTGGCGCGGCGTATTTCCGGCAGTAACGACGAAATTCACGACTGAAGGTGGTCTCGACAAGGCCGAGATGGAGCGCTGCTTCGCGCTGCAGTTCGAGGCAGGCGTCGACGGCATGATCGTCTGCGGCTCGCTCGGCGAGAACATGACGTTGGAACCGGAGGAAAAAATCGAGATATTGAAGATCGCCAAGTCGGTCGCCGGCGGCAAGCCGGTGCTGATGACGATCTGCGAAAGCGCCACGCGCCGCGGCGAAGCGGCGGCGAGGGCAGCAGCCAAGGCCGGGGCCGACGGCTTCATGGTTCTGCCGGGCGTGCCTTATAAATCCGCGCCGGCGGAGACGCTCGCCCATATCCAGGCGGTCGCTGCCGCTGGAGGCCTGCCGATCATGGTCTACAACAACCCGGTCGCCTACGGCGTCGACGTGACGCTTTCGATGTTCGATGAACTGGCCAGAAACGAACTCGTCGTCGCGATGAAGGAATCGACCGACGACATCCGCCGCGTGACCGACGTTCTGACCCGCTTCGGCGAACGCTTCGACTGCTTCACCGGCGTAGATAACCTGGCACTCGAAAGCCTGCTGATGGGTGCCCATGGCTGGGTCGCCGGCCTTGTCGTCGCCTTCCCGAAGGAGACGGTGGCGATCTGGAAGCTGGTCCAGGCCGGGCGTCTCGAAGAGGCGAGGGCGATCTATCGCTGGTTCCACCCGCTGCTCGACCTCGACGTCTCCACCAATCTCGTCCAGAACATCAAGCTCGCGGAAGTTTTTGCGATCGATTCCAACGATCGCGTCCGCGCCCCGCGGCTGCCGCTCGCCGGTGCAGAGCGTCGGCGGGTTGAAGGAATTATCGAGGCCGCGCTGGCAAAGCGTCCGACGCTGCCGGTTCTTTGAGGACCGGCCGGTCGACGACCGCCCATTCTCTTCACTGAGCTTCCTGGCCCGGGGCATAAATGAAAACGGCCCGTCAGTAATGACGGGCCGCTTTTCGTGCGAACTCGTACCGCGATTTCAGTGCAGGATCTGGCTCAGGAACAGCTTGGTGCGCTCATGCTGCGGGTTGTCGAAGAATTCGGCCGGCGAATTCTGTTCGACGATCTGGCCCTGGTCCATGAAGATGACGCGGTTGGCGACCTGGCGGGCGAAGCCCATTTCGTGAGTGACGCACAGCATCGTCATGCCTTCTTCTGCAAGGCCCACCATCGTATCGAGCACTTCCTTAATCATTTCCGGATCGAGCGCCGACGTTGGCTCGTCGAAAAGCATGATCTTCGGGTTCATGCAAAGCGAACGGGCAATCGCGACGCGCTGCTGTTGGCCGCCGGAGAGCTGGCCCGGATATTTGAGTGCCTGCTCGGGAATCTTGACGCGCTTGAGGAAATGCATTGCGATTTCCTCGGCCTGCTTCTTCGGCATTTTGCGCACCCAGATCGGCGCCAGCGTGCAGTTTTCCAGAATGGTCAGGTGCGGGAAGAGATTGAAGTGCTGGAACACCATGCCGACTTCGCGGCGCACTTCGTCGATCTTCTTCAGGTCGTTGGTGAGTTCGATGCCGTCGACGACGATCTTGCCCTTTTGGTGTTCCTCGAGGCGGTTGATGCAGCGGATCATCGTCGATTTGCCGGAGCCCGACGGGCCGGCGATGACGATGCGCTCGCCGCGCATCACTTTAAGATTGATGTCGCGCAGTACGTGGAAGTCACCATACCACTTGTTCATGTTGGTGATTTCGATTGCGACATCCGTCTTCGAGACGGTCATTTTTGAAGCGGTGGCCGTATTTGCCATTATATTTCCCCTTTTTATCGGTGGCTCTTGTCGAGCAGGCGTTCCATGAAGCCTGAATAGCGCGACATGCCGAAGCAGAAAAGCCAGAATACAAAGCCTGCGAAGATCAGGCCCGTCAGCGGCGTTACCGCGGACGCCCAGTTCGCGTCGCTAAAGTTCAGCCGGACAATGCCGAGCAGGTCGAACATGCCGATGATCGAAACGAGCGACGTGTCCTTGAACAGGCCGATGAAGGTGTTGACGATACCGGGGATCACCAGCTTCAGCGCCTGCGGCAGGATGATGAGGTTCATCTTCTGCCAGTAGCTGAGACCGAGCGAATCGGCGCCTTCATATTGGCCCTTCGGAATGGCCTGCAGGCCGCCGCGGACAACCTCCGCCATGTAGGCGGAGGCGAAGAGCGACACGCCGATCAAGGCACGAAGGAACTTGTCGAAGGTGACGCCCTGCGGCAGGAACAGCGGCAGCATGACGCTAGCCATGAACAGCACTGTAATCAGCGGAACGCCGCGCACCATCTCGATGAAGACCGTGCAGAGCATCTTGATCACCGGCATGTTCGATCGCCGTCCGAGCGCCAGCAGAATGCCGAGCGGCAGCGAAACCGCGATCCCGACGAACGAGAGGACCAGAGTGACCATGAGACCGCCCCAAAGCGCCGTCTCGACATAGGTGAGGCCGAGCCAGCCGCCGGGAAGCAGGATCGTGGCGAGGATCGGCAGGACCGCCAGCAACAGAACCGCGTTCAACCCCTTGTAAGGAATCTTTGGGATGAGCATCGGAACGAGGAACAGCACGAAGAGGATGCCGACGAGAGCGGGGCGCCACTGCTCCTCGAGCGGATAGCGGCCGAAGACGAACTGCCCGAGCTTTGCATTGACGAAAGCCCAGCAGGCGCCGCTCCAGCCTTCCGGTTGCGAGCCGCCTTGGGCGACCGTGGCGCAGACGCCGCGACCGCCGCCCGTCCATGCCGCGTCTACGAAAAGCCACTGGATCGCCGGCGGCACCAGCCATGCCAGGATGAGCAGGCTGATGATCGTCAGGACGCTGTCCTTCGGCGTGGCGAAGAGGTTCTTGCGCAGCCACCGGACGACGCCAGCTTCCAGGGCGGGGGCGGGTGAGGCTTCGATCATCGAAGCACGAACGAAGGATGCTTGTTGCGTGCTCATGTTCTCACCTCTCCACCAGCGCCATGCGGGCGTTGTACCAGTTCATGAACAGCGAGGTTGCGAGGCTCAGGCTCAGATAGACGATGAGCCAGATGCTGACCACTTCGATCGCCTGTCCGGTCTGGTTGAGGATCGTGCCGCCGACGGCGACGAGATCCGCATAGCCGACGGCGACCGCAAGCGACGAGTTCTTGGTGAGGTTGAGATATTGGCTGGTCAGTGGCGGAATGATGATGCGCATTGCCTGCGGAACGACGACCAGACGAGTCGTCAGCCTTGGGCGTATGCCAAGTGCGTGAGCGGCTTCCGTCTGCCCCTTTGAAACTCCCCGGATGCCCGCCCGGACGATTTCCGCGATGAAGGCGGCAGTGTAGAAGGACAGCGCGAGGAAGAGCGACATGAATTCCGGTCCGACGACCGAACCGCCCGTAAGATTGAATTTGCCGGCGATCGGAACGTCGAAAGTCAGCGGAGCGCCGGTCGCCAGGAACGTTATCAGCGGCAGACCGATGAGCAAGCCGAGCACGATCGACAAAACGGGCAGTCGCTGACCGGTTGCCTCCTGCCGTTGCCGGGCATAGCGGGCGAAAACGAAGCTCGCAACGACGGCGATGATCAAGGCGAACAGTGTATATTGCGAACCCTCTCCGAAGATGGCTCTCGGGAACGCAACGCCGCGATTGCTCACATAGATATCGAAAGGTAGGGCGAGCGCCTCACGCGCCTGGGGTAAGATCGCCAGAACGCCGCTATACCAGAAGAAGATGACCAGCAGCGGTGGAATGTTGCGGAACACCTCGACATAGGCGAGCGAGAGCTTGGCGATGATCCAGTTGTGCGACAGACGTCCAACGCCGACGATGAAGCCGATGATCGTTGCCGTGATGATACCGGTGATCGCCACCAGCAGGGTGTTGACGAAACCGACGACCAGAGCGCGGCCGTAGGTGGAATCGCTCGTGAAGGCGATCAGTGATTGTCCGAGATCGAACCCCGCCCGGCCGTTCAAAAAGCCATAGCCGGATGCGATGTTCGCGCGCTGCAAGTTCTCGACCGTGTTTTGGATGGTCCAGTAGACGAGAACTGCGAGGATGATGATGGTGATTGCCTGGTAGAATATGCCGCGTACCTGAGGATCGTTGATGATAGATCCCGAGGACTTGCTCTTCTCAGGCGCGTTTGTAACGCCAATGGCCATACAATGCCTCTTTCCCCGATCCGCCCTGTTTTCGGGCGTTCTTATTGTAGAACGGAGGAGCGGCGTGCCGCTCCTCCGAGACTCTCAAGCCGACCAGCTTTTAGCGGACCGGCGGTGCGTACTGGATGCCGCCCTTGTTCCAAAGCGCGTTCAGGCCGCGCTCGATCTTCAGCGGGCTGCCAGCGCCGATGTTGCGATCGAAGACTTCGCCGTAGTTGCCGACGGCTTTGATGATGTTGACGGCCCATTCATTGGTGAGGCCCAAGTCTGTACCGATCTTGCTGTCGGCTTCGACGCCGAGGAAGCGCTGAACGTCCGGGTTGGCCGATTTCTTCATCTCTTCGACATTTGCCTGGGTGACGCCGAATTCCTCGGCCTGGACCAGGGCATAATGAACCCAGCTGACGATGTCGTACCACTGGTCGTCGCCCTGGCGGACGGCCGGACCGAGCGGCTCCTTCGAGATGATCTCCGGCAGGATCATGTGATCATCCGGCTTCGAAAGGGTGAGGCGCAGCGAATAGAGGCCGGACTGGTCGGTGGTGTAGACGTCGCAACGGCCGGCATCATAGGCGGCGTTCACTTCCTCGAGCTTTTCGAAGACCACCGGGTTGTACTGCAGGTTGTTGGTCTTGAAGTAGTCGGCGAGGTTCAGCTCGGTGGTCGTGCCGGTCTGGACGCAGACGGCAGCGCCGGAAAGTTCGAGTGCGGACTTCACGTTGAGGCTCTTGCGAACCATGAAGCCCTGGCCGTCATAGTAGTTGACCGGGCGGAAGTTGAAGCCGAGCGCCGTGTCGCGGTTGATGGTCCAGGTCGTGTTGCGGGCCAAAACGTCGACTTCGCCGGACTGCAGCGCCGGGAAACGCTCCTTGGCGGAGGTCGGCGTGTACTTGACCTTGGTGGCATCGCCGAACACTGCAGCAGCGATCGCCTTGCAGTAGTCGACGTCGAAACCGCTCCAGTTGCCGGACGCGTCAGGGGCCGCGAAACCGGCGAGCCCGGTGTTCACGCCGCACTGGACGAAGCCCTTGGCCTTCACGTCGTCAAGGGTCGCGGCCGATGCCGCATTTGCGCCAATCCCCAAGACAGCAGCGCCAACAAGAGCTGTCAGAATTCTTCTTGCCATTTTTTTGAACCTTTTCGGTTGTTCGTAAGTTCCCGTCTGCACTGGTGCGCTCTGTCGGCGCGTGCAGCCTCAGCCACCCTCCTGGCATGAGTGCAATCTATCTCATGCTCAAAATCCATGGGGGTCAAGAGATGTTGCCGATTTTCTGATTTTCGATGTGAAAAACTGAAAATTCGTCAGAATTTTAAGCAGATTTTGCGGGAAATCGTCCGCTTCTGGATAAAAAACCGTCAGATACGCGGGGACCGGGTCGACGCCGCCGTATCGAATTTTCCCTTGACCCTCACCCGTGCCGCGTTCGATGAGTCTCCATCCAGTTTTCAACGGCGGATTCGTTAAAATGGCAGACAAGATGAGCGCGCGTGGAGAGGTCGGCATCAACACCCGCCTCGCGCATGCAGGCAACAACCCCTCCGACTTCCACGGATTTGTGAATCCGCCGGTGGTCCACGCGTCCACCGTACTTTTCCCCAATGCGAAGACCATGGAAACGCGGGCGCAGAAATACACCTACGGCACGCGCGGCACGCCGACGACCGACGCGCTCTGCGAGGCGATCAATGAACTCGAAGGCGCCGCCGGAACGATTCTCGTACCCTCGGGGCTGGCCGCTGTCACGGTGCCCTTCCTCGCCTATCTTTCGTCGGGCGACCACGCTCTGATCGTCGATTCGGTCTATTTCCCGACCCGGCACTTCTGCGACACGATGCTGACCCGGCTCGGGATCACGGTCGAATATTACGATCCGATGATCGGTACTGACATCGAGGGCCTGATCCGGCCGAACACGCGGCTGGTGCACACGGAGGCGCCGGGCTCGAACACGTTCGAGATGCAGGATATCCGGGCGATTGCCGATGCCGCCCACCGCCACGGCTGCGTCGTCACCATGGACAACACCTGGGCAACGCCGATCTACTTCCGCCCCCTCGACCATGGCGTCGACGTTTCCATCCACGCGGCGACGAAATATCCCTCCGGGCACTCCGACGTGCTGCTCGGAACCGTTTCGGCCAATGCTGCCCATTGGCCGGCCCTGACCGAGGCGATGGTGACGCTCGGCGTCTGCGTCTCACCGGACGACAGCTATCAGATTCTGCGCGGCCTTCGCACCATGGGCATTCGCCTGGAGCGCCACCAGGAAAGCGCTCTGACGATTGCCACCTGGCTCGAGGGTCGGGACGAGGTGGAGAGGGTGCTGCATCCGGCGCTGCCGAGCTTTCCCGGGCACGAGCTCTGGAAGCGCGACTTTGGCGGGGCGAGCGGCATCTTCTCATTTGTCCTGAAGGCCGAACCCGAAACAAGCAAGGCGAAGGCGCATGCCTTCCTCGATGCGCTGTCGTTCTTCGGCCTCGGCTATTCCTGGGGCGGCTTCGAGAGCCTCGCATTGCATGCGAACCTTTCCGATCGCAAGATCGCGAAGGGCCCATCAGGAGGGCCCGTCATCCGGCTGCAGATCGGTCTGGAAGATGTTGCCGACCTGCGCCGCGACATCGAGGCAGGTCTCGCGGCGGCCAATGCCGCCTGATCGGGCCATCCGAGTGACCGGGGCAAGCGGCAGGGATTTGCTGCCTGCCGGTCAGGCCTTCTCGCGTTCCGAGGCGCCATATCCATAGAGCCAGTCGAGATCGGCTGCGAGCGCTTCCGGGCCCTTCAGCGCGAGGACCAGGTTTCGCGCGACCCTGACCGGCCCGCGGGCGTGATAGGCAAAGCGGTTGAAGGCGGCACGCTTGCGGACCCGGTCGATCCGTGCCCGGCGCGCCTGCTCGTAACGCGCGAAGGCGGCCGGAGCGTCGGGGCACTCGGCAAGACAAAGCGCCAGTTCACTGGCGTCCTCTATCGCCATCGCAGCACCCTGGGCCGCAAAGGGCGTCATCGCATGGGCGGCGTCGCCGATCAGCACGATGTCCCGCCTGTTGTGCCAGGCGCCTTCCTCGACGGTGCACAAGGGCCAATAGGTGGCCGAGCCGGAACCTTCGATCAACGATCGCAGATCGGGGTGCCATGCTTCGAAAGCGGCCGTGAATTCGCGTCGTCGCTCCGGTGATTCCTGACCCGTCCAGGCCCCCTCGGCCGGCGTGCCGCCGACGACCGCAACCAGATTGAAGCCGTCGATTTCGCGAAGCGGGTAGGCGACCAGATGAGCCTCCGGCCCAAGGAAGGCCGTGACGCGATCCGCCGAAAGGCAGCCCGTCTCTTCTGTGTTCGGCAGCAACAGCCGCCAAGCGACATTGCCGGAGAACCGGGCGGCGCCGGCGGCCGGAATAGCGGCTCTCGCCTCCGACCAGATGCCGTCGGCGCCGATGACGATTGATGGGCGGCGTCCCGTTGCCGCGGCAGCCGCCGCCACCGGATCGCCCTTGATGCGCTTGCCAAGATGCAGGCGGCAGGCCGGCTCCGACTGTACTGCGTCCAGGAGGATTTTCTGCAGGCTGGCGCGGTGCAGGACCCCGTAGGGTGCTGCCCAGCGAATGCGCGCTGCCGCACCGGCTGGCACGTCTGCTAGCGGACGCAGCGAGTGTCCGTCGACGAGCCCTATCGATTTCGGTTCGCCCCACACCGCCTCGAGCGCAGGGAGCAAGCCGAGTTTCACTAAGATGCGCGAGGCGTTCGGTGACAATTGCAGCCCGGCGCCCACCTCGTTCAGTGCGTCTGCCTGCTCGAAGATATCTGAAGTAAAGCCCTGCCGCGCAAGGCACAGCGCCATTGTCAGGCCGGCGATGCCAGCGCCGACGATTGCGACGGGACCAGCCTTTTGCATCGATGTCGCGCCGGTGGCTGCGGGCAGGTCAGGCCGCCTTGGTCTCGAAGAGACAGCCCGGCGGAATCGTCTCGGTCGCCTTCAGGCTCGCGTTGTAGCGATAGAGCGTCGAGCAATAGGAGCAGACCTTCTCGTTGTCGTCGCCCATGTCGATGAAGATATGGGGGTGATCGAAGGGAACGGATGCGCCGGTGCACATGAATTCCTTGACGCCGATCTCGATAACCCGGTGCCCGCCGTCATTCTGGAAATGGGGGATGCTGTGGCCGGCCATGTCGTACTCCGCTGAATGCAAGTCTGTATATTTTTGCCGGCACCATAGTGAGCTTTGGCGCAAATGTGTAGCAGCAATCACGACGCGCCTGTGGTTTTTGACGGGCGGGGGTTTTCGCCTCTTCGGTTACCGCCTAGTTTCGGCGAAAACAGATGATGTCTGGGAAAACCATGGATTTGAACCCACCGCCTTTCTCGCGCTTCACCCACGACGGCTTGGAAATTGCCTATTTCGACGAGGGCGACCCGTCGGGGGATCCTGTGCTGCTCATTCACGGGTTCGCCTCGAGCGCCAATGTCAACTGGGTATACCCAGGCTGGCTGAAGACGCTCGGCGACGCTGGCTACCGGGTTGTCGCACTCGACAACCGCGGTCACGGGGCGAGCAGCAAGCCTTATGACGCTTCCGTGTACCACCCGCACCAGATGGCCGGCGACGCGGCCGCGCTACTGGCCCATCTCGGCATCCCAGAGGCGCATATCATGGGCTATTCGATGGGCGCGCGCATCTCCGCATTCCTGGCGTTGCATCACCCGCATCGCGTCCGCTCGCTGGTGTTCGGCGGCTTGGGAATAGGCATGGTGACCGGAGTGGGAGACTGGGACCCGATCGCCGACGCGCTGCTTGCGCCATCGCTCGAAGATGTGACGCATACACGAGGCCGAATGTTCCGCGCCTTTGCCGACCAGACGAAGAGCGACCGCCAGGCGCTTGCCGCCTGCATATCGACCTCGCGCGATCTGCTTTCCGCCGAGGATGTCGGGCGCATCGACGTGCCCGTTCTGATCGGGGTCGGCACGAAGGACGACGTGGCGGGCTCCGCCCAGGAGCTTGCCGCCCTGATGCCGCATGCCATGGCCTTGGACATTCCGGGCCGCGACCATATGCTGGCCGTTGGCGACCGCGCCTTCAAGAAGGCGGTCCTGGAGTTTCTAGCCGAGGTCGGCCGCGCCTAGTCAAAGATGACCGCCGATCGAAACGGTGCGGGGCCATTTATGTTGGTCGGGAATTGCCCTATATATGTCGCAGCGCAAGCCGGCAGATTGACCCAGGAAGGAGCGCGACCATGGTCGCCAAGAGCGAACTTCGCCATACGGAACCGCTGAAGGCAGTCGACCCCATCTGGGATAGTCTGCGCGAAGAAGCGCGCCTCGCCGCCGAGCGGGATCCGATGCTTGCGGCCTTTCTCTATTCGACTGTGGTCAACCAGCATTCGCTGGAAGAGAGCGTGATCTACCGGATCTGCGAACGGCTTGATCACCCCGACCTGCAGGCAAACCTTCTTCACCAGACCTTTCTGGAGATGCTCGAGGACTGGCCTGAATGGAGCGCGATCCTGCGGGTCGACATCCAGGCGGTCTACGACCGCGATCCGGCCTGCACGCGGTTCCTCGAGCCCGTGCTCTATTTCAAGGGCTTCCATGCCATCCAGACGCACCGGCTGGCCCACTGGCTGTGGGACCGCGGGCGGAAGGATTTTGCGCTCTATCTCCAGAGCCGCTCCTCGAGTGTGTTCCAGACCGATATCAATCCGGCCGCACGCGTCGGGCGCGGCATCTTCCTCGACCACGCGACGGGGCTTGTCGTCGGCGAAACGGCGGTGATCGGCGACAATGTGTCGATCCTGCATGGCGTCACCCTTGGCGGCACCGGCAAGGAGGGCAGCGACCGTCACCCGAAGATCGGCGACGGCGTGCTGATCGGCGCCGGCGCGAAGATCCTCGGCAATATCCATATCGGCCATTGCTCGCGGGTGGCGGCCGGATCGGTCGTGCTGAAGGCGGTTCCGCCGAAGACGACGGTAGCGGGCGTTCCGGCCAGGGTCGTCGGCGAGGCCGGATGCTCCGAACCCTCGCGGCAGATGGACCAGATCCTGGCGAGCTTCGATATCTGACGCGGAGGAAGGGCCGCGTTCGTCGCCTTGTTCGCGGAAATGAAAAATCTGAGCGGCAATTCAACGCGTTACGGCTGTCGTTGATCATCTTCATGGGGCTCGGCGCCGTGATGGGTTTACACCTGGCAACGCCGCATGCGAGAAGCGCGGCAAATCAATCGGCTACGGAGAATAGATTTGAAGCCCGAAGAAATCCGCAAGCTTGAGGCCTATTTCAAGCGCACCTTGAATCCGGCTATGGTCGTCAAGGCCCGTCCCAGGAAGGACGAATCCGCCGAGGTTTATCTTGGCGACGAATTTCTCGGAGTCATATTCCGCGACGACGAAGACGGCGAACTCTCCTATAATTTCTCGATGGCGATCCTCGACGTCGATCTCTGAGCTGGATGTCGCATGGCCGGTCGACGGCCGCGTGTCTCAAAGTGTGCCGGCCTGAGCAATCGGGCCGGTTTTTTCTTATAAGTCTTACTTTTAGATAATTTATCCGCATGTCGCCGGATCTTCATCAAGTCGTTGCAAGAATTGTGTTTTACTGCAGCGCACACTGAACTTGACTTTTTGTGCAGCGCACCTA
Source organism: Sinorhizobium sp. FG01 (assembly GCF_002531875.1). Classification (NCBI taxonomy): domain Bacteria; kingdom Pseudomonadati; phylum Pseudomonadota; class Alphaproteobacteria; order Hyphomicrobiales; family Rhizobiaceae; genus Sinorhizobium; species Sinorhizobium sp. FG01. Next base: position 157,872 of record NZ_NWTB01000011.1, on the reverse strand, counting down.
GACTGACGCTTGCCCACCGCCCACAAGGAGAAACTTGATGTTCAACTTCGACGATGCAAACAAGAAGAGCAAGGAAGCACTCGACGTGGCTGTAAAGAGCTACTCTGCGATGACTAAGGGCTTCCAGGCCATTGCAACCGAAGCAGCAGACTACTCGAAGAAGTCCTTCGAAGATGGCATTGCCCATCTTGAAAAGCTGTCGGGCGCCAAGAGCCTCGAGGCTGCCTTCGAACTGCAGACGAACTATCTGAAGTCGAGCTATGAATCTTTCGTCGCCGAAGCATCGAAGATCGGCGAGATGTATGCCGATCTCGCCAAGGACGCCTACAAGCCCTATGAGGCACCGGTCGCCAAGGCAACGGCATCCGTGAAGTCCGCAGCTGCCGCCGCCTGACGATTAGAATATCGCCATTGCCAAAAGGCCGGTCGCGGTTGCCGCGGCCGGCCTTGTCGTTCTTGGGGTATCGGGTTTCCGGGCTTGCTTCGGTAGCATGGCCAGAGATTCAACGTCGACTGTAGCGGCCGAAGAAAATTGATCAATCTTGTGCTTGGCCGTGCGAATATGATTGCAGTGCGTTGGTTCGGTCTTAAAATCCAAGAACGAACCATTAGATAAAGGCAAGCAGGCCGCAGCCACGTTGGTGGATTGCGGCCGTCAAGGGAATGAAACAGAATGATCGCCATGCCGGTCCGGATGCAGCAGGGAAGCGATGGAGACGGAGGCGGCCCCAGTCGTGGCACGTCCGTTATCACACGCACCAAGCCGAAGACCAAGAAGCCGAGTTTGTACCGCGTTCTGCTTTTGAATGACGATTACACGCCGATGGAGTTCGTCGTCCACATTCTGGAGCGTTTTTTTCAGAAGGACAGGGAACAAGCGACGATCATCATGCTTCATGTCCACAACCACGGCGTTGGAGAATGCGGCGTCTTTACCTACGAAGTCGCCGAAACCAAAGTGACGCAGGTGATGGATTTCGCCAGGCAGCATCAGCATCCCTTGCAATGCGTCATGGAAAAGAAATGAGGACCTAACGTGCCAACTTTTTCGCCCAGCCTCGAAAAGGCGCTGCATCAGGCACTGACTTTTGCCAACGAGCGCCATCATGAATATGCGACGCTCGAGCACCTGCTGCTGGCATTGATCGATGATGCCGATGCGGCGGCCGTGATGGGCGCGTGCAATGTAAATCTAGAAACACTTCGCAAGACCGTGACGGACTATGTCGACAACGAATTGTCCAATCTGATCACCGGCTACGATGAAGATTCCAAGCCCACCGCCGGCTTCCAGCGCGTCATCCAGCGGGCCGTCATTCATGTTCAATCCTCCGGCCGCGAAGAGGTGACGGGAGCCAATGTGCTCGTCGCGATCTTTGCCGAGCGCGAGAGCCATGCGGCCTATTTCCTGCAGGAGCAGGAGATGACCCGCTACGATGCGGTGAACTTCATCTCTCATGGCATCGGCAAGCGCCCCGGGAGCTCGGAATCGCGGCCGGTGCGCGGCGCCGAGGATCAGGATTCGGAACAGAAATCATCGCGCGAAAGCGAGGAGACCGGTCCGAAGAAGCAGCAGGATGCACTGACGGCCTACTGCGTCAACCTGAACGAAAAGGCCAAGTCCGGAAAGATCGATCCGCTGATCGGCCGGCACGCCGAGGTGAACCGAACCATCCAAGTGCTCTGCCGCAGGTCCAAGAACAACCCGCTCTATGTCGGCGATCCCGGCGTCGGCAAGACGGCGATCGCCGAGGGGCTTGCCAAGCGCATCGTCGAGAAGCAGGTGCCGGAGGCGCTTCAGGACGCGACGATCTTTGCGCTCGACATGGGAACGCTGCTCGCCGGCACGCGCTATCGCGGCGATTTCGAAGAGCGCCTGAAGCAGGTCGTCAAGGAGCTCGAGGAATATCACGGCGCGGTCCTGTTCATCGACGAGATCCATACGGTGATCGGCGCGGGCGCGACATCGGGCGGTGCGATGGACGCATCGAACCTTTTGAAGCCGGCGCTCTCTTCCGGCTCGATCCGCTGCATCGGCTCGACCACCTACAAGGAGTACCGCCAGTTCTTCGAAAAGGATCGGGCGCTCGTCCGCCGTTTCCAGAAGATCGATGTCAACGAGCCGACGGTTGCCGACGCGATCGAGATCATGCGCGGGCTGAAGCCCTATTTCGAGGAGTACCACCATCTCAAATATTCGAACGAGGCGATCAGGGCGGCGGTCGAGCTTTCGGCCCGCTACATCAATGACCGCAAGCTGCCCGACAAGGCGATCGACGTGATCGACGAATCGGGTGCGGCCCAAATGCTGCTGCCAGTCAGCAAACGCCGCAAGCTGATCACCGAAAGGGAAATCGAGGCGACAGTGGCCACTATGGCGCGCATCCCGCCGAAGTCGGTTTCGAAGGACGACGAAGCCGTTCTCGCCAATCTTGAAAAGGAACTTCGTTCCGTCGTCTACGGCCAGGATTTGGCGATCGAGGCGCTCGCCTCGTCGATCAAGCTCGCCCGTGCCGGCCTGCGCGAACCGAACAAGCCGATCGGCTGCTATGTGTTCTCCGGTCCGACCGGCGTCGGCAAGACGGAAGTGGCGAAACAGTTGGCGACGTCGCTCGGCGTCGAGCTGCTGCGCTTCGATATGTCGGAATACATGGAGCGGCACACGGTTTCGCGTCTGCTCGGCGCACCTCCCGGCTATGTCGGTTTCGACCAGGGCGGCCTGCTGACCGACGGCGTCGACCAGCATCCGCACTGCGTGCTGCTGCTCGACGAGATCGAAAAGGCCCATCCGGACCTCTTCAACATCCTGCTGCAGGTGATGGATCACGGCTCGCTGACGGACCATAACGGCAAGAAGATCGACTTCCGCAACGTCATCCTGATCATGACGACCAACGCGGGCGCCTCCGACATGGCGCGTCCGGCGATCGGCTTCGGCTCGTCGAAGCGAGAGGGCGAGGACATCGAGGCGCTGAACCGCCTGTTCACGCCGGAGTTCCGCAACCGCCTGGATGCGGTCATTCCGTTCAACTCTCTGCCGACGCCTGTCATTCACCAGGTCGTGCAGAAATTCGTCATGCAGCTCGAGACGCAGTTGGCCGAGCGCAACGTCACCTTCGACCTCGCGCCGGAGGCGATAGCCTGGCTCGCGGACAAGGGCTACGACGAAAAGATGGGCGCGCGGCCGCTGGCACGCGTCATTCAGGAAAACATCAAGAAGCCGCTCGCCGACGAAATCCTCTTCGGCAAGCTCAAGAAGGGCGGCGTCGTCAAGGTGACGATCGGCATGAAGGAAGACGGCACCAAGGGGCTGATCCTCGATGCCGTGCCGGAGACGGCACCGATCAAGCCGAAGGCGGAAGTGTCGCGGCCCGGTAAGAACGCCAAGCCGAAGAAGTCGGAAGAGAAGGAAACCGTCGCCGCCGAGGCAGCTCCGAAGTCGAAGCCGAAGAAGGCCGCCAAAGCCGCTTCGGATGCGGCTCCGCTGAAGGGGAGAACGGTTCCCAAGGTTCCGCGTAAGAAATAGCGCCATCGCCATTTTCGCCTGACGGTGCCGGGTGGTTCACCCGGCACCGTCTTGTTGAGGGGCGATCTCATTCCGCGTGATTCAATGGATGATATCGAAGACGAACGGTCGGCGCTGGCCTGGTTTCTGACCGGGGCTCGGGGGATTTTCAGTCTACCGGCGATCATACTTATGCTCTCCTTCGTCGGCTTCTGCTCCCTGACCGCTCAGGCAGGCATCCCGCCGGAGCAGGTCGTCTTCATGACCGGCATCGTCTGGGCTCTGCCGGCGAAGGTCATTCTCGTCAGCTCGATCATGAGCGGCGCGAGCCTCGCGACGGCGTTCCTGGCGGTCACACTCTCGTCGGTCCGCCTGATGCCGATGGTTGCGGCGCTAGTCCCCGAACTACGTGGCTCCAGAACGCCGACTTGGCTGCTTCTCATTCTGTCGCACTTTATCGCCATTACCGCGTGGGTCTTTGCGATGGAGCGTGTGCCAAAGGTTCCGCGCGAGCATCGCGTCGCCTTCTTCGCCGGCTTCGGGATGACGCTCGTCGCGGCAAACATGGTGCTGGTTGGCGTCGTCTATCACCTTGTCGCCGAGTTTCCGCCGGTGGTGGCAGGCTGCCTTTTCTTTCTGACGCCGGTCTATTTCCTTGCCTCGATCTGGCATTCGGCCCGCCACCCGGTTATCTACGTGGCGCTTGCGGTGGGTCTCGTTGCAGGTCCGCTGTTCTACTGGATCGCACCGGAGTTCGACGTTCTGTTGGCGGGCGTCGGCGGCGGCACGCTCGCCTGGGGCGCGGAGCGTCTCTGGCGTTCCAGGAGGGAGGCGCGCCCGTGACCTGGACGGACGGATGGTGGGCTTATGCCTTCATAGCGATAGCCGGGTGGCTGGCGACCGACCTGTGGCGCTGGCTGGGCGTGCTTGCAGGCAAGCGACTTCGCGATGATTCGGAGGCTTTGAACTGGGTGAGGGCGGTCGCGACCGCCCTGGTTGCCGCAGTGATCGCCAAGCTTATCCTTTACCCGACTGGAGTGCTGGCGCAGTCGCCGCTTTGGCTGCGGGTCGGCGCCGTCTTGGTCGGCACCGTCGCCTTCTTTGTTGCCAGGCAAAAGCCGGCAGTTGGCATCGCGACCGCGATTCTGACGCTCGCCGGCGGCTTATGGTGGCTGGGTTTCTGACAGGGGGGCCTACAGCGCCCGGCGAATCTTCTCCGCATTCGCCGCCAGCACGTCGCCATCCTCCATCTTACCGGAATGCGGCTTCAGCGGAGTGCCCTCGCGGCGCGGGATAACGTGGAAATGCAGGTGGAAGACGGACTGGCCGGCCGGCGCCTCGTTGAACTGCATGATCGTCACGCCGTCGGCGCCGAAAGCTTCCTTGACGGCGATCGCGACCTTCTGGACCGTGGCGATCAGCGCCGGCAGGGTGGCAACGTCGGCGTCGAGGATGTTGCGCGACGGCGCCTTAGGCAGAACGAGCACGTGCCCCTCCGCCTGCGGCATGACATCCATGAACGCCACCGTCGCCTCGTCCTCATAGACCCGGTGTGAGGGAATTTCGCCGCGCAATATCTTGGCGAAGATGTTGTTGGTGTCATAGCCGCTCATGTCGTTTCCTCTTGCTGGTTCGCAGCGGCAAGTCCCGCTGCCTATCAATCCTGTTGGCGCCCACCCTTGCGGAAGGGCCCGTGCTCCGCAAGGAATTCGCCAGTCTCCTCCACATCGCGGCGCTCCTGCTCCAGGTAGTCGGCGACGGCTCTTGCCAGGCCCGGATGGGTGATGAAATGGGCTGAATGGGTCGTCACCGGCATGTAGCCGCGCGCCAGCTTGTGCTCGCCTTGCGCGCCCGCTTCGACACGCCGCAATCCCTTTTCAATCGCGAAGTCGATCGCCTGGTGGTAGCAGACCTCGAAATGCAGGAAGGGATGGTCCTCGATGCAGCCCCAATGCCGGCCGTAGAGCGCATCTCCGCCGATGAAATTGATCGCCCCGGCGATATACCGGCCGCCGCGCTTGGCCATGACCAGCAGAATGTCGTCGGCCATCCGCTCGCCGATCAGCGAATAGAAGGCGCGAGTGAGGTATGGCCGGCCCCACTTGCGCCCGCCGGTATCCATATAAAAGGCGAAGAACTGGTCCCATATCGCTTCGGTGAGGTCGCTGCCGGTCAGCCACTCGATGGTGATCCCGTTCTCGACTGCGGCGCGACGCTCCCGTTTCAGCGCCTTGCGTTTTCGCGACGCGAGCGTTGCAAGGAAATCGTTGTGCGAGCCGTAGCCTTCATTGATGAAGTGGAACTGCTGGTCGGTTCGGTGCAGAAATCCGGAGCGCTCGAAGATCGGCATCTCCTCGGGCAGCACGAAGGTGACGTGGGCGGAGGAGACGCCGTGTCGGCGCGAAAGCTCCTTGAGGCCGGCGGCAAGCGCTTCCCGCACCGGTTTTAGATCGCCGCCCGCGGCACTGAGCAGGCGCGGCCCGGTCACCGGCGTGAACGGTATGGAACATTGCAGCTTCGGATAATAGCGGCCGCCGGCGCGCTCGAAGGCGTTCGCCCATCCATGATCGAAGACATATTCTCCCTGGCTGTGGTTCTTCAGGTAGCAGACGAGCGCGCCGCGCAACGAGCCGTCCGCATCCTCGAGCAGCAGGTGCTGACCGAGCCAGCCCGTCTCCGTCGTCGCCGAACCGGACTCCTCGAGCGCCGAGAGATAGGCATGCGATAGGAAGGGGTTATAGGGCATGCCGGGAGAGGTCTTCGAAGCGCCGGTAAGCCTGTCCCAGCTCGCCGGTGGTATCGAAGTGAACGAATGCTCTATGCGGATGTTGATCGCGTCTGACATGCGCCTAGGAAATCATGGTCTCCCTTGGATCGAAACCCTCGAACGTCATCTGATCGGCATGGGCGAAGCTGTGCTCCTGCGCCCGGCCATCGCGCACCGTCCAGGTGATGACGGTGCGGCCCATGGCGCGCTCCTTGGTTATGAAGGGATTCGGCAGGTCCCCGTAGAAATAGGAAATGAAGTCCAGCCCGAGCTGCATGGCTTCCTCGTGCACGAAGAATTTCTCGGGATTGGCGCCATCGGCGGTGAGACCGAGCGGATAGGGGGCGTCTAGCGCCTTCAGGTCCTTGAGCAGCCAATGGTCGAAGCTCATCAGAGCGACTGGCCCTGCGTAGTCCTCGAGCGTGTCGAGCACGGCCGCCGCGAACCCCTCGTCGTCGTCCTTGCGGCCCTTGAGTTCAAGCACGAGAGGAACCCGCCCGTCGACGAGACGAAGCATCTGCTTGAGCGTCGGAATCCTGTCCTTCGTGCCGCCGATCGACAATAGGCCGAGTTCGCCGGCGGTCTTCGCCCGAACGTCTCCCCTGATGCCGCAGAGGCGCTGCAGATCGTGGTCGTGGAAGACGACCGGAACGCTATCGGCGGTAAACTGCAGATCGCATTCGATCGCAAAGCCCGCCTCCGCAGCGCGGGAAAAGGCCGAAAGCGTGTTTTCCCAGACCTCTCGATTCATGTCGTGATAGCCGCGGTGGGCGATCGGCTGGGCTTTAAGCCAGGAAATATCCTTCATGAAGCGACCCGGTCAGGCGATTTCGAGGATGGCGTCGATTTCGACGGCCGCGTTGAAGGGCAGGGACGCCATGCCGACGGCGGCGCGCGCATGCTTGCCGGCTTCGCCGAGCACGTTGGCAAGGAGGTTCGACGCGCCATTAATGACGAGATGTTGTTCGGTGAATTCGGGAACCGAGGCGACGAAGCCATTGATCTTCACGAGGCGGCGGATGCGTCCGAGGTCGCCGCCGAGCGCCGCTTTGGCCTGGGCCAGAATGTTGATCGCGCAGAGTTCGGCGGCACGCTGCGCCGCGGCGACGTCGACATCCTTGCCGACATGGCCGGTGATCGCGACCTTTCCGCTTTCCATCGGCAGTTGGCCGGAGATGTAGAGCGTCGAGCCGGTGATGACGTAAGGCACGTAGTTGGCGACCGGCGCAACCGCCTCCGGAATGACGATACCAAGTTCGTTGAGACGCGTTTCAATCTCTGCGGACATGGAGGGCTCCCTTGTTGTCTTTTGTGTTAAAATCCTGCATGCGAAGCAGGGATCGCGACAGGCACGGACCGGATCTGCCTCGCTTCTGCCGAATGTTTGTTTATCCCATTGCCGGCGAGTCCAACAGGAGGAAACGGATGTTTCGTAAAGGCTTTGGTCTTCTCGCTCTGGGGAGCGTCTGCCTCGCCGCCGTGACCGTGGCTGGCGGTGCCTATGCGGCCGCATTGACGCCGCACCGCGCCGTCTACGATCTCGAACTGAAGAATGCCTCCGATCGCTCCGGCATCACCGGCATGTATGGACGCATGGTCTATGAGTTCAATGGGTCGGCTTGCGAGGGATATACAGTGAGCTTCCGCTTCGTCACCCAGGTCGATACCGGCGAGGAAGTTCGCCTGACCGATCAGCAGACCACCACCTACGAGGACTTGAAGAACAGGAGCTTTCGCTTTCTCACCCGCTCCTTCACCGACGAGAAGCTGGACAAGGAAGTGCGCGGCAACGCTCACGACGACAAGTCCGGCGTCAAGGTGGAACTGACGGCGCCTGACAAACGCGAGGTAGCGCTCGCCCAAAGCCGCTTCCCGACCGAGCATATGCTGGAGGTGATCGAGCGGGCCAAGCGCGGCGAGGGCCTTTTCGAATCCCGCATCTTCGACGGGTCCGATTCGGGTGACAAGACGCTGATCACCTCGACCTTCGTCGGCAAGCCGCGCAAGCCCGCCCCCGACGATGCGGACGCCGGCAAGGCGGGCAAGCTCGCCGGTGAAAGCTATTGGCCGGTGACGATCTCCTATTTCAACGACGAGGCGAGCGGCGACGCTTTGCCAATCTACCGCATGTCCTTCAAGCTCTACGAGAATGGTGTCACCCGCGACCTGACGATGGACTATGGTGACTTCGTGCTCAGCGGCAAGCTTGCCGATCTCGAAGTCTTCAACGCGGAAGAGTGCAAGTAGCGGCCATCGCCGGAGCTGTGCAGAGCAGTCGCGGCAAAAAACTGACTTGCTGACTTGATTTATCGGGCAGTTGCAGCTATGGGGCTGCCCATTCCACACGTGAGGCATGGGATTTTCCGGGAGAAATCCGGATTGTTCCGCCGGTGGGCGCATCTAGATGCGTTCGACGCCTTGCGGAGGTTCAACCGGAAAAGGAGAAAAAGGCATGGCATTGCCTGACTTTACCATGCGCCAGCTTCTCGAAGCAGGCGTGCACTTCGGCCACCAGACGCACCGCTGGAACCCGAAGATGAAGCCGTACATCTTCGGCGATCGTAACAACGTTCACATCATCGACCTCGCCCAGACCGTTCCGATGCTGTCGCGCGCCCTGCAGGTCGTCAGCGACACCGTTGCCAATGGCGGACGCGTGCTCTTCGTCGGCACCAAGCGCCAGGCCTCCGAGATCATCGCCGACGCTGCCAAGCGCTCCGCCCAGTATTACGTCAATGCTCGCTGGCTCGGCGGCATGATGACCAACTGGAAGACGATCTCGAACTCGATCCAGCGCCTGCGCAAGCTCGACGAAATCCTCGCATCCGAAGCTTCCGGCTTCACCAAGAAGGAGCGTCTGAACCTCGAGCGTGAGCGCGAGAAGCTGAACCGGGCGCTTGGCGGTATCCGCGACATGGGCGGCACGCCGGACCTGATGTTCATCATCGACACCAACAAGGAATCGATTGCGATCGAAGAAGCCAAGCGCCTTGGTATTCCGGTCGTCGCCGTCATCGACTCCAACTGCGATCCGGACCAGATCGACTACCCGATCCCGGGCAACGATGACGCATCGCGCGCGGTCGCTCTCTATTGCGATCTCATCGCCCGTGCTGCCATCGACGGCATTGCCCGTCAGCAGGGCGCTGCCGGCCGTGACCTCGGCGCAGCCGAAGAGGCACCGGTCGAGCCGGCTCTCGACGAATCGTCCGAAGCCTGATCTGGCCCACGGCAGCCGATACGTGGCTGCCGTACCCATGAAATATCGGGACGAGGCCGTTTGTGATGAAAATCTGAACGGCCTTGTTCTTTTTCAGCGAGGAATGGTGCGGTCGGGCAGACGTTTTTGCCCGCGCAAGCATCGCGACGGCAGCGTCATAACGATGTCACACTGAAGGGCCATTCCCTGCCAAACCCACTGGCACGGCGCCACCCGCGATTGGCGCGCCAGCGAAACAGACAAAGAGGCAAGAAGATGACTGTTACTGCCGCAATGGTGAAGGATCTGCGCGAAAAGACCGGCGCAGGCATGATGGATTGCAAGAAGGCGCTGGCCGAGACCAACGGCGACATGGAAGCCGCCATCGACTGGCTGCGCGCCAAGGGCATTGCCAAGGCCGACAAGAAGTCCGGCCGCACGGCTGCCGAAGGCCTCATCGGCATCGCCAGTGCCGGCAACACGGCCGTTGTCGTCGAAATCAACTCCGAGACCGACTTCGTGGCCCGCAACGACGCTTTCCAGGACCTCGTCCGCGGCGTCGCCAATGTCGCGCTGGGTACCGAAGGCACTGTTGAGGCTGTCGCCAGGGCGGCCTATCCGGCAACCGGCAAGTCCGTCGAGGATACGATCAAGGACGCCATCGCGACGATCGGCGAAAACATGACGCTGCGCCGTGCCGCCCTCCTCAAGGTTGAGGACGGCGTAGTTGCGACCTACATCCACAACGCCGCCGGCGACGGCATCGGCAAGCTCGGCGTGCTGGTTGCTCTGAAGTCGACCGGCGACAAGGAAGCGCTGAATGCGATCGGCCGTCAGGTTGCGATGCACGTCGCCGCGACCAACCCGCTTGCCGTTCGCCCGAGCGAGATCGACCCGGCCGTCGCCGAGCGTGAGCGCAACGTCTTCATCGAACAGTCGCGCGCTTCCGGCAAGCCGGACAACATCATCGAGAAGATGGTCGACGGCCGCATGCGCAAGTTCTTCGAGGAAGTTGCGCTCCTGTCGCAGGCTTTTGTCATGAACCCCGACCAGACGGTCGAGGCGGCGATCAAGGAAGCCGAGAAGACCGTCGGTGCGCCGATCGAAGTTGCCGGTATCGCACGTCTGCTGCTCGGCGAAGGCGTTCAGAAGGAAGAGTCCGATTTCGCGGCGGAAGTCGCAGCAGCCGCAAAGGGTTGATTTCTTCTTTCCAATTGGGAAAAGCTGGGGGCATCGCGTGACAACGCGGTGCCCTTCGTGTATCCGGCATGCGTTATTGCGGCGGACCCGCCGGGGCTGTGCCAGGGGCGGTCGATACCACGCAAGACGAATTGTCCTCATGCCGCTGTGTGCGCCTGTCGCCCATGCGTGCCGATCTGCTCAGGAGTGATGATGTCGGCCAAGCCAATCTACAAGCGCGTTCTTCTCAAAGCCTCCGGTGAAGCCTTGATGGGAAGCCAGGGTTTCGGCATCGACGTCGCCGTCGCCGACCGTATCGCCTCGGACATTGCCGAGGCGCGGGCCATGGGTGTCGAAGTCGGTGTCGTCGTCGGTGGCGGCAACATCTTCCGCGGCGTCGCCGTCGCCTCGAAGGGCGGCGACCGGGTGACAGGCGACCACATGGGCATGTTGGCGACCGTCATCAATGCGCTTGCGCTGGCGACGTCGCTGCGCAAGCTCGATATCGATACGGTGGTGCTGTCGGCGATCGCCATGCCGGAGATCTGCGAGAGCTTCTCGCAGCGCGCCACGCTCTATCACCTTTCGCTCGGCCGCGTCGTGATCTTCGCCGGTGGCACGGGCAATCCCTTCTTCACGACGGATTCCGCAGCGGCGCTCCGCGCCGCCGAGATGGGCGCCGAGGCGATCTTCAAGGGCACTCAGGTCGACGGCATCTATTCCGCCGATCCGAAGAAGGACCCGTCCGCGACGCGCTTCGACCGCCTGACCCACAGCGAAGTTCTCGAGAAGGGGCTCGCCGTCATGGACGTTGCTGCCGTGGCACTGGCGCGGGAAAATGCCATTCCAATCGTCGTGTTCTCGATCCATGAGAAGGGCGGCTTCGCGGACATATTGACCGGTGGCGGTCGTGCCACCATCGTGTCTGATAATTGATAATCTGCAGAGGCCGGGACGGCCGCCGAGATGAAGAAATGGGAGTCTGAACCATGAGTGAAGGTGTGGATCTGAAGGAATTGAAGCGCCGCATGGACGGAGCGATCGCCGCTTTCAAGCACGACATCGCATCGCTGCGGACCGGTCGTGCATCCGCGAACGTTCTCGATCCGGTGACCGTCGAAGCCTACGGTTCGCGCATGCCCCTGAACCAAGTCGCCAACATCACCGTCCCGGAGGCGCGGATGCTCTCGGTTTCCGTTTGGGACAAGTCGATGGTCGGCGCCGTGGATCGGGCGATCCGGGAGTCCAATCTTGGTCTCAACCCGATCATCGATGGGCAGAATCTGCGCATTCCGTTGCCGGAGCTGAACGAGGAACGCCGCAAGTCCCTCGTCAAGGTCGCCCACGACTATGCCGAGAAGAGCAAAGTGGCCGTGCGCCACGTCCGCCGAGACGGCATGGACGGCCTGAAAAAAGCCGAAAAGGATGGTGACATCGGCCAGGACGAGAGCCGTGCTCAGTCCGAGCGGGTGCAAAAGATGACCGACGAAGTGATTTCCGAAATCGACCGCTTGCTCGCGGAGAAGGAAAAGGAAATCATGCAGGTCTGACCGCGGAAAAATCGAGTCTCTAGTTTCGGACGGCCCATGCAAGATTTCGTTCCCACAAACGTGCCGGCTCACGTCGCCATCATAATGGACGGCAACGGTCGTTGGGCGAACGCGCGTGGACTGCCCCGCACCATGGGACACCGCAAGGGCGTCGAGGCGGTGCGCGGTGCCGTCAAGACTGCCGCCGAGCTCGGCATCCGCTATCTGACGCTGTTCGCATTCTCTTCCGAGAACTGGAGCAGGCCGGAAGACGAGGTCAGCGATCTCATGGGCCTGCTCAAGGCCTTCATCCGCCGGGATCTCGCGGACCTTCACCGCGAAAACGTCCGTATCCGCGTCATCGGCGACCGGGGCAACTTGGGCGGCGACATCCTGCCGCTCCTGCTCGAGGCCGAGGAGACGACGATCGCCAACACCGGGATCACGCTTGTGATCGCGTTCAACTACGGCGCCCGCGACGAATTGGCGAGAGCGATGCGGCGTCTTGGAGAAGAGGTGGCGGCCGGCCGCCTTCACCCGGACGATATTACCGTCGACCGCATAGCGGCGGCGCTCGACACCGCCGGCATTCCGGACCCTGATCTCATCCTGCGGACGAGCGGCGAGGAGCGTCTTTCAAACTTTCTGCTCTGGCAGGGGGCCTATTCCGAATTGCTGTTCGTTCCCGAACTCTGGCCGGACTTCACGCGCGAGACATTCGTCGCCGCCATCGAGAAATATGCCTCCCGCGAACGCCGGTTCGGCGGGCTGCCGCAACCGACTTTGGCGGTCGGGTCCTGATGCAGAGAGAGCTCAAACTCCGCATCGCATCGGGCATTGTGCTTGCTGCGATAACCCTCGGTGCCACCTGGGCCGGAGGCTTTGCCTTCCAGCTTCTGTCTATCGCAATCGGCCTGCTCGTCTATTACGAATGGTCGACGATCACCAAGCTTGCCGAGCGGGATTTCCAGGGCAATGCCCTCGGCTGGCTGTCGCAGGCCGTCATCGCCGCCTTGGTGCTGATGGACTATATGCCCTACAGCCTGCCGGTGCTTGCCGGCAGCATCGTCCTTTCCACTCTCTGGGTGCTGATCAAGAGGACGAGCTGGTGGCTGCCGGCCGGCGTCGCCTATGCCGGATTGACAAGCATATCGCTGGCGGCGATCCGTGGCGCGGACTATCTGGGCCTCATTGCGATGCTCTTCGTGTTTGCCGTGGTCTGGGGAACGGACATCTTCGCCTATTTCGTCGGGCGGGCGGTCGGAGGTCCGAAGCTGGCTCCAGCGATCTCGCCCGGCAAGACCTGGTCGGGCGCGGTCGGCGGCGCGATCTGCGGCGTTCTTGCCGGGGTCGCCGTCTTCATGGCCCATTTCTCGCTCGACGACGCGCGCATGCCGGTCGCGGCGCTGTTGCTCTCCATTGCAAGCCAGATCGGGGACCTGTTCGAATCCTTCGTGAAGCGGCGCTTCGGCGTGAAAGATTCGAGCCATCTGATCCCTGGTCACGGCGGCGTTATGGACCGCGTCGACGGGTTGATCTTCGCCAGTGTCGCGGCGCTGCTTCTGGTCCTTGTTCAACTCCTGCTCGGCGGCGGAAGGAACGAGAACTTCGCCTCCGTCCTGTTGGGCCTCTAGCCCGGAAATCACCTCACACTTCCGTCATCGCATCCGGCGCTGCTGCATACTTCCTTAAATCCCGGTAGAAATAAGGGTAAGATCGCGCGGCATCCAAAGTCTGACGGCGGCGACAACGCGGATGCGATAGGAATCGATATGAGCCTTCTGCTAGACAATCTTCAATACACCATTCCCACCTTCCTGTTCCTCCTGACCTTGCTGGTCTTCGTCCATGAGATGGGGCACTACCTCGTGGGCCGCTGGTCCGGAATTCGCATCGTTGCCTTCTCCGTCGGCTTCGGCCCGGAGCTCTTCGGCTGGACGGATCGGCACGGAACGAGGTGGAAATTCTGCGCGATCCCGCTTGGCGGCTATGTGAAATTCTTCGGCGACGAGGATGCGGCAAGCACGCCCGACTACCGGCGGCTGGAAACGATCAGGCCGGAAGAGCGCGCCCGCACCTTTCTCGGCGCCAAGCTGTGGAAACGGGCTGCAACCGTCGCGGCCGGCCCGATCGCCAACTTCCTCTTGGCGATCGCCATCTTTGCCGTTCTCTTCTCGATCTATGGCCGCGCCGTGGCCGATCCGGTGGTGGCCTTCGTCGCACCCGGCAGTGCGGCCGAAAAGGCCGGGGTCCTGCCGGGCGACAAGTTGATTTCGATCGACGGCAAGCCTATCGCCACCTTCGACGACGTGCGCCGTTACGTCAGTGTTCGTCCGGAACTCCCGATCAAGGTCCGCATAGAGCGCGCAGGCGCCACCGTCGACCTCGACATGGTGCCGCAACGCACCGAATCCGTCGATCCGCTCGGCAACAAGGTCGAGGAGGGAAAGATCGGCATCGGCACGAATCAGGAGGCCGGCAACTTCCGTGTCGAGACCTACGGCCCGCTCGAAGCGGTCGGGCAGGGCGCCTTGCAGAGCTGGCGGATCGTCACCGGTACGTTCGACTATCTGTCGAATCTCTTTGTCGGCCGCATGAATGCCGATCAGGTGGGTGGGCCGATCCGCATCGCGCAGATGTCCGGCCAGATGGCAAAGCTCGGCATCGCCGAAGTGCTCAATTTTGCCGCCGTCCTCTCGGTCTCGATAGGATTGCTTAACCTCATGCCGGTTCCGGTGCTTGATGGCGGCCATCTCATGTTCTATGCGGTCGAGGCGTTGCGCGGCAAGCCGGTCGGCCCGGCGGCCCAGGAACTCGCATTCCGGATCGGTTTCGCCATGGTGCTGATGCTCACGGTCTTTGCCGCCTGGAACGACATCAACTGGCTGTTCGGTTAGCACTGACGGGCGCCGACGAGGGGATCTGAACTTTTGGGAAAGCTGTGACGAGCGAGTTTCACAAGCTTGCTTTGCAACGATTTGTTTACGATAACGCAACGCCGTAGTGGCTGTTAAGCCACGGTTCGAATTGAAGTAAACAGAAATTAACGAGCTGGCTTGCTTGTATGGGAAAAGCGGGTAAAACGGCAACCGTGACCGGAGTCGGTACGAAATTGCCGCGGGACGTTGGAAAAAGGTAAGAATTGCAATGAAAGCTGGTTCAAGGTTTTTGAACGCGGTGTCGGCGTTTGCGCTGTCGGCAAGCATGGTTGCGACAGGAACCGGTGCGGCACTGGTTGCGAGCGCGTCGGTCGCCCAGGCCGCGGTCATCAATCGTGTTGAAGTCCGTGGCGCCACGCGCGTCAGCCCGGAAACCGTTCGCGCGAACATCACGATCGTCCCCGGCAAGAGCTTCAGCAATGCGGATATCGACGCTTCGGTGAAGCGGCTCTACGCAACCGGCTATTTCTCCGACGTCAGCATCAGCATCTCCGGCGGCACGCTCGTCGTGAATGTCAGCGAGAATCAGCTCGTCAACCAGGTCGTCTTCAACGGCAACCGCAAGATCAAGGACGACAAGCTGCAGGGCGTGGTTCGCACGCAGCCGCTCGGTCCCTACAGCGAGGCGACCGTCGAGACTGATATCCAGGCCATCAAGGATGCCTATGCCGCCATCGGCCGCAGCGACGTGACGGTGACGACGCAGGTCGTGCCGATCGCCGAAGGCCGCGTCAACCTTGCCTTCGTCATCAACGAGGGCGAGCGCACCAAGATCACGCAGATCAATTTCGTCGGCAACGAGGCCTACAGCGACGGCCGCCTGCAGTCGGTGATTGCCACCAAGGAATCCGGGATCTTCTCGTTCCTGACGCGCAAGGACGTCTACAACCCCGACAAGCTGCGTGCCGACGAAGAGCTGCTGCGGCAATTCTACTACAATCGCGGTTATGCCGACTTCAACATCATCTCGTCCGAAGCAACGCTCAACGAGGCGACCAACGAATATACGGTGACGATCACTGTCGAAGAAGGTCCGCGCTACGACTTCGGTGCCATCAACGTCGAGTCGACGGTTGAGGGCATCAATGCGGAGGAGCTGAAAGGCCTCGTGCAGAGCCATGAAGGCTCCGTATACAAGGCCAAGGACATCCAGGACACGATGAGCGCGATCTCCAAGCGTGTCGCCTCGGCGGGCTATCCGTTCGCCCGCGTGACGCCGCGCGGCAATCGCGATCTCGCCAATCACACGATTGCCGTCGACTATCTCGTCGACCAGGGCGAGCGCGCCTATGTCGAGCGCATCGAGATCCGCGGCAATACGCGTACGCGCGACTACGTCATCCGCCGCGAATTCGATGTCGGCGAAGGCGACGCCTTCAACCAGGAAATGATCGCCCGCGCCAAGCGCCGGCTCGAGGCCCTCGGCTACTTCTCGTCGGTCAACATCACCACCCAGCCGGGCAGTGCGGCTGACCGCGTCATCGTCGTCGTCGACGTGCAGGACCAGTCGACCGGTTCGTTCGGCATCGGCGCCGGCTATGCCGCCGGCAGCGGCGGCGGCTTCCTCGTCGAAGCCTCGATCGAAGAGAAGAACTTCCTCGGACGCGGTCAATATATCCGTCTGGCCGCCGGCAAGGGCGAAGACAGCCAGACCTACAATGTCTCGTTCACCGAGCCTTACTTCCTCGGCTATCGCCTGGCCGCAGGTTTTGACCTCTTCAAGAACGAGCACGACTACGACGACGACAACTACAGCTACAACGATCAGGGCTTCAGCCTGCGCGTCACCGCGCCGATCACCGAGAACCTGTCGACGACGCTGCGTTACAACTACACGGAGCTCGAATATTTCGGCGATCAGGACGAGCTGTCGTCGCCCTATGACCGCGTGGTCGAGGATAGCCCGTGGACACGTTCGTCGGTATCGCAGTCGGTCACCTACAACACGCTGGACGACGCTCAGTTGCCGCATGAGGGTATCCTCGCCTCGGTTACGCAGGAGTTCGCCGGCCTCGGCGGCACGTCCGATTTCTACAAGCTGACGGGTAAGGCCAAGTGGTACTACACGGTGAACGACGAAGCGGACATCATCGCCTCGCTCGCCGGTAGCGCCGGGCACCTCTTCAAGACCTCCGGCTCGATGGAAGTGTTCGACCAGTTCCAGCTGGGCAGCAATGACATCCGCGGCTTCGAGCGCAATGGCATCGGTCCGCGCGTCAACAATGGCGATGCACTCGGCGGCACGACCTATTTCACTGCCTCGGCCGAGGCCTCGTTCCCGCTGCCGGGCATTCCGCGTGACAGCGGCTTCCGTGGTGCCTTCTTCGTTGATGCCGGAACGCTCTATGGCAACGACGTGGAGCTGACGGGAGCAGGCGAGTTCGCCCGCGGTACGGACGCCTCGCTGCGCGCTTCCGTCGGCGTCAGCCTGATCTGGGCTTCGCCGTTCGGACCGCTGCGCGTGGACTACGCAGTGCCGGTTGCAAAGGAAGACTTCGACGAGGTCCAGAACTTCAAGTTTGGTATCAACTCGTCGTTCTGATAAGTGCAGTCCAGAACTGCCACCAAATCGTTCTGGAGTGTCCATGGAACAGAACTGGTTTTTTCCGCCCCATGAAGGGATTCGTCTGGGTGACCTCGCGGATCGGCTTGGGGCGGAGCTCTCTGATGCCGACGCGGCCGATCGTACGATCCATACGGTGGCACCGGTCTATCGCGCCAAGTCCGGCGACATTTGCTACATGCTGTCGCGCAAGAGCCGGGATGAATTCGAGAGCTGCCAGGCTTCCGCGATCATCTGCGACAAGGCCGTCGCCTCGATCGTTCCGGGCCATATTCCCGTCCTCCTGACCCAGAAGCCGCATACGGCCTTCGCGCTCGCCGGCGCGTTGCTGCACGGTGAGGCACTGCGTCCGTCGTTCAACACCAGCGGGCGGGGCATTGCGCCCGGAGCCTTCGTCGACCCGACGGCGCGACTCGAGCCTGGAGTCGAGATAGAGCCGATGGCGGTCATCGGTGCCGGTGCGGAGATCGGCAGCGGCACGCGGATCGCCGCCGGTGCGGTCATCGGCCCCCGTGTTCGGATCGGCAGGGATTGCACGATCTCGGCCGGCGCCAGCATCCTCTGTGCGCTGATCGGCAACAATGTCATCATTCATCCCGGCGCGCGCATCGGTCAGGACGGCTTCGGCTATGCACCTGGTCCGAAGGGCGGGATGATCAAGATCGTTCAGGTCGGCCGCGTGATCATCCAGGACCATGTGGAGATCGGAGCCAATACGACGGTCGATCGGGGCACGATGGACGACACGGTGATCGGCGAGGGCACGAAGATCGATAATCTCGTGCAGATCGGTCACAACGTCCGCATCGGCCGCTACTGCGGCATCGTCAGCCAGGTCGGCATCGCCGGCAGCACACGCATCGGCGACGGCGTAATGATCGGCGGCAATGCCGGCGTCAACGGACACATCACGATTGGAGATGGAGCACAGATCGCCGCGATGAGCGGTGTGGCGAGCGACGTTCCGGCGGGTGAGCGATACGGCGGAATTCCGGCGCGGCCGATGCGCGACTTCCTGCGGGAGATCGCGGAAATCGCCATGCGCTCAAGCGAAAGGCATAAGAAAAAGGGTGGCAAGGATGAATGACGCTGCGACAGTTCTCGGCACGGCAGACCTTCAGGAGATCCTCAGACTTCTTCCCCACCGCTATCCGTTCCTGCTCGTCGACCGCATCATCGAGATCGATGACGACAATTCGGCGATAGGCATCAAGAACGTGACGGCGAACGAGCCGCATTTCACCGGCCATTTCCCGGAAAAGCCGATCATGCCGGGCGTGCTGCTGATCGAGGGCATGGCCCAGACGGCGGGTGCCATCTGCGCCCGCAAAACGGGCATCGGCAGCAATCTCGTCTACTTCATGACGATCGACAACGCGCGCTTCCGCAAGCCCGTGGTGCCGGGCGACCGTGTCGAGTTCCATGTCACCAAGCAGAAGCAGCGGGGCAATATCTGGAAGTTTCACTGTGACGCAAAAGTTGACGGGCAACTTGTCGCGGAAGCTGATATCGGCGCGATGATTGTCAGCAAGGAAGACGCCTGAACATGATTGCATCAAGTGCCAAGATCCACCCGGCGTCCGTTGTCGAAGACGGCGCGGTGATCGGCGAGAACGTCAAGGTCGGCCCGTTTTGCCATATCGGGCCGAACGCCGTTCTAGGCGACGATATCGAGCTCCTGAGCCATGTGGTCGTGAGCGGGCGCACGACGATCGGCAAGGGCACGAAGATCTTCCCCGGGGCGGTCATCGGCGGTGATTCCCAGAGCGTGCATCACAGCGCCGTGGATACGACTCTCGTAATCGGCGAGAACTGCACGATCCGCGAAGGCGTGACGATGAATACCGGCACCGTCGAACATGGCGGGACGACCGTCGTCGGCAACAACAACCTGTTCCTCGCCTATTCGCATGTGGCGCATGACTGCCGGCTCGGGAACAACATCATCCTGTCGAACAACGTGATGCTTGCCGGTCATGTGACCGTCGAGGATCGCGCCATTCTCGGCGGCGGCTCGGCCGTTCATCAGTTCACCCGGGTCGGCAAGCAGGCCTTTATCGGCGGGCTGTCGGCCGTCAGCTACGACGTCATTCCCTATGGCATGCTCAACGGCAACCCGGGCGTGCTGAGCGGCCTCAACGTCGTCGGCATGACGCGCGCCGGCATCGATCGCCCGGTCATCCATGCGGTGCGCCGCTGCTACAAGCAGATCTTCGAGGGACCGGAATCGATCCGCGCCAACGCGGCTGCGATTCGCGGCGAATATCTCGACTGCCCGCCGGCTTTGGAGATTCTCGATTTCATCGTTGCGGAAAGCGACCGCGCACTTTCATCGCCCAATCGCGGCGGTAAGGGTTGAGGGCCATGGCCGCGTCGCACCTGCCGCGCAGCAGCGGCAGGCTTGCCATCATTGCCGGCGCCGGTGCGCTTCCCCACCATGTTGCAGAGGCGGCCCGCAGGCAGGGCGAAGATCCGTTCGTCATAGCGCTTTCGCGAGAGGCGGATGGCGACTGGAGCGGCTTCGACCACGCGACGCTGGCCATCGGCGACTTCGCCGCGATCAGCAAAGCCTTTGCGGCGGAGGGGATCGATCGGGTCGTGCTGTCCGGATCGGTCCAAAGGCGGCCAGATTGGCGCGACATCCGGCCGACGCTGAAAACGCTCGCAAAAGTACCGAGTGTCCTGAGGACGCTGGTATCCGGCGGCGATGATGCCGTGCTGCGCATGGCGATGGATCTTATCGAGGCAAGCGGCGCCCGAGTGATCGGCGCGCACGAGGTGGTTCCCGATCTGCTTGCCAATGCCGGCCCCATCGGAGAACACGCGCCGGCGGACGAGGATCGGCGCGACATCGAGGCGGGGATTGCCGCCGCCAACGCGCTCGGAGCGCTTGACGTCGGGCAGGGCGCCGTCGCCGTCGGGGGCAGGGTGGTGGCCCTGGAGGGCGCCGAAGGAACGGACGCAATGCTGGCGCGGGTCGCCGAACTCAAGGCCGATGGCCGCCTATCGAGCCGCCGTCGCGGCGTTCTCGTTAAGCTCTGCAAACCGCAGCAGGACGAACGGGCCGATCTCCCGTCGATCGGGCCCTCGACCGTGGCAGGCGCCGCCGCCGCGGGGCTCGCCGGCATAGCGGTCGAGGCCGGGCGTGCACTGGTCCTCGAACGGTCGACCGTTATCGAGACGGCGAACCGCCGCGGCCTCTTCGTTCTTGGAATCGAGCGCGACGCCCGGGAGCGGGCGCGATGAACGGCCGGAAATATCGGCTGGCGGTGATAGCCGGGGAGGTTTCCGGAGATCTGCTCGGCGCCGATCTGGTGCGGACGCTCAAGGGGCGGATGGGCGCGCCGATCGAACTCGTCGGCGTCGGCGGCGATGCGCTGGAGGCCGAGGGACTTGTCTCGCTGTTCGACTACAGCGAACTGTCGATCATGGGCTTCTCGCAGGTCCTGGCGCGTCTGCCGAAGCTTCTTTTGCGCATCAGACAAACGGCCCGCGCCATCGTGGCGGCGCGCCCGGATGCGCTCGTCATCATCGACAGCCCCGATTTTACCCATCGCGTCGCGCGGCAGGTGCGCGACGCAATGCCGGACATGCCGATCATCGACTATGTCTGTCCGAGCGTCTGGGCCTGGAAGCCCGAGCGGGCGCCCCGGATGCTCGGCTATGTCGACCATGTGCTTGCCGTGCTTCCCTTCGAGCCGGCGGTGATGGCGACGCTCGGCGGCCCGCCGACCAGCTATGTCGGCCACCGGCTGGCGTCGGACGCCAACCTGCTCGCGGTTCGGGAACACCGGCGTCAGAGGCTGCAAACGGGGCGGGGGCAAGGGGGCAAGACCTGCCTGCTGCTTCCGGGATCGCGCGCGAGCGAAATCAGCCGCCTGCTGCCGGTTTTCGCGGAGGCCGTTGCGGAGATTGCTGCACGCAACCCGGGCACGCGTTTCCTGCTGCCGACCGTCCCGCGCCAGGAACATCGCGTGCGGGAATTGACCGCATCCTGGAAAATCCAGCCGGAAATAACCGTTGATCCGGAAATGAAGTGGCGGGCATTCGGCGAGGCGGACGCGGCAATCGCGGCGTCAGGCACGGTCATCCTCGAATTGGCGCTCGCGGGTGTCCCGGTCGTTTCGACCTATCGTGCGGACTGGCTCGTCACGCTCCTCCATGAAAAGATCCGGATATGGACGGCGGCACTGCCGAACCTCATCGCAGACTTTCCGATTGTTCCCGAATATTTCAACAAGGCCATTCGGCCAGGGACACTGACGCGCTGGTTCGAGAGGCTATCGAGCGACACGCCGCAGCGCGCTGCGATGCTCGATGGCTTCGCTCTCGTGCAGCAGCGCATGGCGACCGACAGCCCTCCGGGCGAGAAAGCGGCGGAAATCGTCATGAACTTTCTCCAAAAGAAAAAGCCCGGCCAGTCCTGACCGGGCTTTTCGCTTCGAGGTGGGCGCTTCAACGCTTGGAGATCGGCACGTAGTCGCGCAGCGGCGCGCCGATATAGAGCTGACGCGGACGCCCGATGCGCTGTTCCGGATCCTCGATCATCTCGTTCCACTGGGCGATCCACCCAACGGTGCGGGCAAGCGCGAAGAGCACCGTGAACATCGTGGTGGGGAAACCCAGCGCCTTCAGCGTGATGCCGGAATAGAAGTCGATGTTCGGATAGAGCTTCTTTTCAATGAAGTACTCGTCCGTCAGCGCGATGCGCTCGAGTTCCATCGCGACTTCCAGGAGCGGATCGTCCTTGTGGCCGAGCTCAGCGAGCACCTCATGGGTCGTCTTCTGCATGATCTTGGCGCGCGGATCATAGTTCTTGTAGACGCGGTGGCCGAAGCCCATCAGGCGGAACGGATCGTTCTTGTCCTTCGCCTTGGCGATATATTCCGGGATACGGTCGACCGAGCCGATCTCGGCGAGCATGTTGAGGGCCGCTTCGTTGGCGCCGCCGTGCGCGGGACCCCAGAGGCAGGCAATGCCGGCGGCGATGCAGGCGAACGGGTTTGCGCCCGACGAGCCGGCGAGACGCACGGTCGAGGTCGAGGCGTTCTGCTCGTGGTCAGCGTGCAGGATGAAGATGCGATCCATCGCCCGCGACAGGACAGGGTTCACCACATATTCCTCGCAGGGCACGGCAAAGCACATGCGCAGGAAGTTCGAGGCGTAGTCGAGGTCGTTCTTCGGGTAAACGAAGGGCTGGCCGATGTGGTACTTGTAGGCCATTGCCGCAATCGTCGGCATCTTGGCGATCATGCGCAGCGACGCGACCATGCGCTGATGCGGGTCGGTGATGTCGGTGGAGTCGTGATAGAAGGCCGACAAAGCGCCGACGCAGCCGCACATGACGGCCATCGGGTGAGCGTCGCGGCGGAAGCCGGTGAAGAACCGCGACATCTGTTCGTGAATCATCGTGTGATGCGTCACGCGATAGTCGAAGTCGTCCTTCTGCGCCTTCGTCGGCAGTTCGCCGTACAGAAGAAGATAGCAGACTTCCAGGAAGTCGCCGTGATCGGCCAACTGTTCGATCGGGTAGCCGCGATGCAGCAGCACGCCCTCGTCGCCGTCGATATAGGTGATCTTGGATTCACACGATGCCGTTGACGTGAAGCCAGGGTCGTAGGTAAACATCTTGGTCTGCTTGTAAAGCGAGCCGATATCCACCACGTCCGGGCCGATCGATCCCGATCTCACTGGCAGGTCCGCTGCTTTTCCATCGATTGAGATTGTCGCGCTTGTTCCTGACATGGGACCCTCCGTCTTTTGGCGCTGTGGCACGTCGTCCTGGCCACCAAATTAAGCGTTGCGAATTTGCTATATGATTTACTTTCGACTGCCAAGCTGTACGAAAGGCAAATTGTGCGATGCGAAAATGTGCATATGGCGGCGCAACAATCGCATGGTATGGCAATATATCCGCAAAGATCAATGATCGCTAATCTCACGGTTCAGGCAGGTCAGTTCAGATCTGCCTATTTTTTCGGCAGATAGTCTTGCGATTGCAATAAGGTTCCTTTGGTTGCAGGATCGGTGCGGGCGGCCAGAGGGGGCAGAGCAGGGCGAAATGCGGGAGGGGGAGGGACCGGCAGTGATGCGCGACGCGGAGCGCGGCGCATGGAGCCTGTCAGCCGCCGACTTGGTCGTCGATACTCGCGAAAACCCGCAGATCAAGGCGCACACAGCTCCCCTCGCAAGGCTCGATCGCCGCTCTTCTGTCAGCCCCTTTCGTTTTCCAGCAGCCGCCGTTGCTGGTTCTCTGCGCGCGATGCTGCGCGAGGAAGACGATTTCGGCCATGGCTTTGCGTTGGTTCCGGTGCTTCTGGCGCTCGGGGCGCTTATCTGGTTTTCGCTGCCGGAGAACGTCGGACTTGCCAAACTCGCACCGCTGCTTTGCGTTTTCGGCATATCTACATTGCTATGCCGGGGGAAACTGCGTGCGTGGCGGCCGCTCCTGCTCGCGCCAGCAATCCTTGTCGCTGGCATGCTGCTTGCGGTGATCGAAACGCGCCGTGTCGACACGATCGTCCTTGATGGCCCGGTGACGACGAACCTGCGCGGCACCGTGCTCTCGCGCGAGCCGGACGACAAGGGGCGGTGGCGCTACCTGGTCGAGATCGTCGGCACCTCCGAGCCGAAGCTCCGCAAGCCGCCCGGGCAGGCGACGCTGGTGGCCCGCAGTCGCCACGAGCCCTTCGCCATCGGCGCGGCCATCGAAGGCAAGGTTCGTCTCTCGCCGCCGTCCGGACCGGCGCTGCCGGGCCCCAACGATTTCGCCTTCGGTGCCTATTTCAAGGGCGTGGGCGCCGTCGGCTTTTTCTACGGTGCGCCGCGCAGGCCGGCGGACGGCAACGGCGATCTGTCGCTCTCGTTGCAGATGGACGCCCGCCTTGCGGCTTTGCGCGAAGGGGTGGGCAATCGGATTCGGGCGGCAATCGGCGGCGACACCGGCGCCATCGCTGCCGCATTGGTGACCGGCGAGGAGCGTGCCATCAGCCGGGAAACGGTCGAGACGCTGCGGGCCGCCGGCCTTTCCCACGTCCTGGCGATTTCCGGGCTCAATATGGTGCTGGCGGCGGGCACCTTTCTCATCGGTGCACGAACCCTGCTGAGCCTGGTTCCCGGCCTGGCGGCGAAGCGCCCGATCAAGAAATACGCGGCCACAGGCGCGCTCACCATGGTCTTCCTTTATATTCTGATTTCCGGCGGTGCAGTGTCGGCGCTCAGATCCTGGATCATGATCTCGATCATGCTTGTCGCCGTTCTTTTCGACCGAGTCTCGATCAGCCTGCGCAATGTCGCGCTTGCCGCTCTGATCATCATTGCGTGGTCGCCCTCGGCCGTTGCCGGTCCCGGTTTTCAGATGTCTTTTGCCGCGACGCTGGCGCTCGTGGCCGGCTACGCTCGCTGGCGCGACCATCGGCTGCGGAATGCAGAGGAAAGGAGCTCTTGGCGGAGCCTCGGCCAGGTTTCCGGTCCCGTCGTGGCCACGGTCGCGACGTCGCTCATCGGCGGGTTGGCCACTGCCGTCTATGCAGCAGCGCATTTCCAGCGGTTGCCCGCCTACGGACTGCTCGCCAATGTCCTGACGACACCGCTGATCGGCATTCTCATCATGCCCTTCGGACTCTTCGCTATGCTTCTCATGCCCTTCGGGCTCGAATATTACCCCTTGGTGGTCATGGGGCAGGGGCTGGATTGGATGCTTGCGGTCGCGCGCTATGTGGCGACACTCGACGGTGAGTGGGTCACTGGCCGCATCGGCCTCACAGGGTTCTTCCTGCTCGCATTCGGCGGCGTATTGCTCTGCGTGCTCAGAACCCGGCTCGCTTTCGCCGGCGCGGCGCTGATCGTCATGGGCGGGTTGTCCGTGGCACTGGAACGCCAGGCAGAACTGCCCTCGATTGCGATCTCCGAAGACGGACAACTCGTCGGCCTGATCACCGGCGAGGCGATCGCCACCAACAAGGCGCGGCCACCCGAGTTCATCTTCTCGCAATGGCAACGGGCACTTGCCCTCGAAAGCCATATTGCCCCGGTCAACGCGTCCGCTGCAGGCCGCCTCTCCAAGGAGGGCGTCGACCGCCGAGCGCGGACCGTGCCAGGCCCTCAGCCTGCCGGCAGAATGGCGAGTGGGGACGCGGTGTCTTATCTGGTTGCGGCCAAGCGGGGCGCATTTACTTGTCGCAAGGGCGAGTGGTGCGTCGGTGTAAGCAGGGAAGGCTGGACAATTGCCGTGGTTGAAGCGCCGGACGCCTTTGCAGACCTGTGCGGCCGCGTCGACCTAGTGGTGGCCGCAACGAGGCGGGCGTTGCCGGCCTGTTCGTCGGGCAAGACGCTGCTCGTGACAGGCAGAACCTTGCGGCAGACCGGCGCGATCGAGGTTTATGCCGACGCGGCGCAGCCTCAGCGCATGCGCGTCGTGAGGTCGTTTCCATCGACGCAGAGACCGTGGGAGCAGCACCGCCGCTATGATTGGCGCAGCGACAGTTTTTCCTCCGAAGCGCCTGCATTCTAGATCCTGAGCCCAAGAGACGAGGGTCTGCAGCGCCGTTTGGCGTTGCCTCTCGATTATTCCTGATTATTCTACTCCAGTATTCTTGTCATCCGGACCGGCATTGCGTAAAGACCGTGCCGGCGAGGAATCCTGGCGCCTTCGGCCAGCGACCTCGATTGCCCGAAGCGCCGACGTCGATCGGAAGCGCACGAAATAGTGAGGAACGAGATGTCGAATCGGAGCCGGCCGACCCAGACCATGTTGCTGGCGGCGACACTTGCCATTTTCCTGTCCGGCCCATGCATGGGCGTAGCCCAGACAGCACCATCGGCGCCGGTCGGGGAGCAGACCGTTGCCCCGCTGCCGGAAGAGGCTGGAAGCAGCCCGGTCCCCGTAACTACGCCAGCGCCGGCCGAAGGTGACGCGGTCGCCGCCGGAGGCGCGCCAAATCTTCCGCACGACCTGTCGCCGGTCGGTATGTTCCTCGCCGCTGACGTGGTCGTCAAAAGCGTGATGATCGCGCTTGCCCTGGCCTCGGTGGCGACTTGGGCGATTTTCTTCGTGAAGACCCTGGAACTGGCCTTTGCGAAGGCGCGGATGAACCGCGCGGTTCGGGCGTTGATGGCCGCAAACGGTCTGGCAGAGCTGAAGCTTGACCGCAAGGCAGGTGCGGCGGGCGAAATGATCGCCGCCGCCGTCGATGAGATGTCCCGTTCCGAAGCGGTCCTGGATCAAGCGCCGGCGGCAGGCGTCAAGGAGCGCGTCGCCTCGCTGCTCTCCCGCATCGAAATCCGCGCCGGCAAGAGGATGAGCGCAGGCACCGGCGTTCTGGCTTCGATCGGCTCTGTCGGTCCCTTCGTGGGTCTGTTCGGCACGGTCTGGGGGATCATGAATTCCTTCATCGGCATCAGCAAGGCGCAGACGACCAATCTGGCAATTGTCGCGCCAGGCATCGCCGAAGCTCTGCTGGCGACCGCCATCGGGCTTGTCGCTGCCATTCCGGCAGTGGTGATCTACAACTACTTCGCCCGCTCGGTCGGCGGATACAAGCTCATCCTGGCGGATGCCGCCGCCGCGGTGGAACGGCTGGTGAGCCGCGATCTCGATCACCGCCACATCCGCAAGCCGCAGCCGCAGCCGCGCCGGCAGGACGGCTACGGCCATGGTGCCGATGCGTCGATTGCCAGGATCGGGTGAGCGGACATGGCGGGACGGATATCCGAAGGCAGCGGCGACCTCGACGAGAACAGCGAGATCAACGTTACACCGTTCATCGACGTGATGCTGGTTCTCCTGATCATTTTCATGGTGGCTGCGCCGCTGGCGACGGTCGACATGAAGGTAGACTTGCCGCAATCGGTCGCCACGCCGACGCCGCGTGACGACAAGCCGGTGTTCGTGACCTTGAAGGCGGATCTCTCGCTGGCGATCGGCAATGAGGAGACGGCACGTGACGCCTTCGTGGCGGAGCTCGATCGAATCGCCAAGGGAAACAGGGAAACCCGCGTTCTGCTTCGCGCCGACCGGCTCGTCGACTATGGCGAGCTCATGAGCGTCATGAACCTTATACAGGGAGCAGGCTACGGGAAGATCGCCCTTGTCGGGCTCGAGGCCGCTCCCGGACGTTGACGATCCCCGTCGCACTGAACGCGCCAACCAATCGCATTCGAGCCGCCGGCCGTCGCGCCGGCGGCTTTCCTTTTTGCGGGCCGAATGCCGCGGTCGCTTGAAACCGGCGGTGCGGCGAATTATGAGCTTAGGCAAGAGGCTCTCACGCAGCCTGGATAGATCGCGCGGGGTTCCGGGATGGCGGCGCCGCGCCCATTCGCACACGAGGCAGTATCATGAACTTCGAAGCAGCGCGCATTAAGATGGTGGACAATCAGATCCGGACGACGGATGTGACCTCCCATTCGGTTCTGACTGCCTTCCTCTCCGTGCCGCGCGAGGAATTCGTGCCGGCGAAGATGAAGGAACTCGCCTATATCGACATGGATATCGAGCTCGTCGGCGGCGCCACCCCGCGCTACCTCATGGAGCCGTCTCCGCTGGCAAAGCTGCTGCAGCTCGCCCAGATCACCAAAGCCGACAAGGTGCTCGAGATCGGTTCCGGGACGGGCTATGCTTCCTCGCTGCTGTCGCTGATCGCCGGCTCGGTCGTGGCGCTGGAGAGCGACGAGGCGTTGGCGGCCGCAGCGACTGAGACGCTGGCGCGGCTCGGCTATGGCAGTGTCAAGGTCGTGGGCGGCGATCTTAGCAAGGGGTATGCTGCCGAAGCGCCCTATGACGTGATCTTCATCAATGGTGCGGTCGAAACGATTCCCGCTTCCCTTTTTGAGCAGCTTCGCGACGGCGGCCGACTGGTCGCCGTGGAAGGGTTTGGTAACGCATCGCGTGCGAAACTCTATGTGCGAGAATCGGGCAGGACTTCCGAGCGATCCGATTTCAATACGTCCGTAAAGCCGCTGCCTGGGTTCAATCGCGAGCGGTCCTTTATTTTCTGAGGTGCCACTTATTGAGGCGTCTCAGCACGCACATCTTTTGCTGAAATCTGCAATGTTGCCAATCGGCAACGTGTCATGTGTTTCTTTTTGAAATGCCCCCCTCGCATGCAGTGTACGGTTGTCGTAAGGTCGAATCCGGGGTTCAAAGTGGAACGATGTGGTGATTTGCCCGCCGAGGGGCGGCAGGGCGGATTGCCGCATGGGGATTGAACAGGCCGCCCATGGGGATTTGGTCTGCTGGAAATTGCCGGGTGCGTGCCGCCCGGCTGAACGGAGGGAAGATGGTGTCGATTGTCCGCAAAGCAGCCTTGTGGGCGGCTGTCTCGACCAGTGTATTGCTTGCGCCGCACGCCGTGCTCGCTGAGACGATCTTCGGGGCAATGGCCAAGGCCTATGCGAACAATCCGGATCTCAATGCGGCGCGCGCCGGCCTGCGAGCCACCGATGAGGGCGTTCCGATCGCCAAGTCCGGTTACCGCCCGCAGGTTTCTGCCTCTGCAACCGGAACGCTGACGCGCCTCGAAAGAGAGGACGGAACTCGTAACTTTCATGACGGGCAAGTCGGAATTTCAATCACGCAGACGATCTTTGACGGATTTCAGACCTTGAACAACGTCAGGGCGGCGCAGTCGGATGTGTTCTCTGGGCGAGAAACGCTGAAGGCCAACGAGATCCAGATTCTTCTGTCGGCTGCCCAGTCCTATGCGAATATCGCCCGCGACCAGCAGATCGTCTCCATCCGCCGTCAGAACCTCGCCTTCCTCCGCGAACAGTTGAATGCCGCCCAGGCTCGCCTCGATGTGGGCGAGGGCACTCGGACCGACGTGAGCCAGGCGGAAGCCGAACTCGCCAACGCGCAGTCGCTGCTCGTCGCTGCGGTTGCCCAATTGAAGCAGAGCGAAGCGGTCTATGTTCAGATCGTAGGCGCCGCCCCGACGGGTATCCGTCAGCCCCGTCCCGCAACGAAGGGCATGCCGAGATCTCTGGATCAGGCGGTTGCCACCGGCTTACGGGAGAACCCGCAGATCCTCGCAGCGCAGTACAATGTCGATTCGGCGGGCTTCCAGGTGAAGTCGGCCGAGGGCACGATGCTGCCGGGTGTCGTTCTTCAGGGGTCGGTCACACGCAACACCGGCAATTCAGGCGACGGCATTGACGATACAACCGCGAGCGTCACCGCCCGTCTCGAGGTGCCAATCTACCAGGGTGGCGCCGAATACGGCCAGATTCGCCAGGCCAAGGAAGTTCTTGGCCAGCAGCGCATCCTCGTCGACTCCGCCCGCGCCTCGGTGCAGCAGACGGTTGTCTCCGCCCATGCGCAGCTCGAATCCGCGCTTGCCCGGATCACCGCCAGCAGGTCGCAGATCTCGGCCGCGAATCTCGCTCTGGAAGGTGTCATCGAAGAACGCAAGGTCGGCCAGCGCACCACGCTCGACGTGCTCGATGCGCAGCAGGACGTTCTGGATGCGCAGGAATCGCTTGCCGCCGCCCAGCGCGATGCCGTCGTGGCGAGCTACGCCCTGCTTGCCGCCATGGGCAAGCTGACGGTCGCGGTTCAAGGCCTGCAAGTCGCCGAGTACCGTCCGGAACAGCACTACGAAGCCGTCAAGGACAAGTGGTTCGGCCTGCGTACCGTTGACGGACGCTAAAGTTTCCGCCGCATCGTTCTCCTTAAACCGCCTTCGGGCCAAGGAAAGGGCTGATGCCGCAAAGTAGTATGGCGTGCCGTGGGCGACCATCGGCGCGCCATTTGCTTTCGCAACCTTTGCACCTCCTTCAAAAAACAAATCTGTGCAAGAATTTCCTCAGCTGATTCGCGACATTTGTTTCGTTCGCGAACTCACATAAGGTTCGTTCGAAATCGGCACGCGGACCGCTTCTGAGACGCGCCTGTCCGCAGCAAACGAGGATTGAAATGGCACAGCTCAATGTCGCACGAGAACCTTCGATGGATGAGATCCTGGCATCCATTCGCAAGATCATCGAGAACAACGAGCCTGGTCTGGCCGGCGCCTCTGTACCGCAAACCTTCGAGGACGGCCCGGACGACGAGATCGAGCTGACGATCGACTCCGAAATCGATGCTGCGGCATTCGCTTCGTCCGAACACCACCTTCCGTCGCGCATCTCCCTGTCGGACGCCGAGCCGGCCAATGGCGGCGCGGGGGCGGCAACGGCATCCGCTTCGTCGCCCCTTTCGCTTGCCGACGTCGCCGCGCGCGTGCGTGCGGCCTCCGAACGGCATGCGTCGCATTACGCTGCCAAGGAGGCCCCGATCCCCGAGCAGCCCAGTCTGGCAGAAAGAAGTCCGCCGGAAAAATCGGCAGTGGACAGCCCGCTGATCACATCACGGATGGCGGCTGTGTCGTTTTCGAAAGCGCCCTCGGCCGCTACCGAGCAGCTGCCCGAAAGCGCGTCGCCGCACAGCCTTGCCGAAGAGCCCGAGGCGATGGCGGCCGTCCCGCCGGCGCCGGCCCACTCCTCCGCTCCGGAGGTGGCCCAGAGAGGCGACAAGGAGGCCGGGGCGATCGTATCGCCCTCCGTCGGCCGACAGGTGGCGCGTGCTTTTGAAGATCTGGCCCACGCGGTGGACCACGGACCGCGGCGGTCTTTCGACGAGATCGCCGAGGCGATGCTCCGGCCAATGCTGCAGGAATGGCTCGACGACAATTTGCCGACGCTGGTCGAGCGATTGGTGCGCGAGGAGATCGAACGGGTCGCGCGCGGTCCCCGGCGCTAAAACCGTTGCGGAGCGCCTAGGAGGCGACGGAACCGCTTCTGCGCCTTCCGGTGCATCGAGCCGTTTCAGAAAAGCTGCTGGCGGACATCCTTGAGTTGACAGGTCAAAGCCGTGATCGTCGCGGCTTTTTCCCCGTTTGTGTTGACTTGGACGGGCCGTTCCGGTTTACAAACCCTGACATCACTCTCGAAAATCGGTCAAAGAATGCTCGACAAGACCTACGATTCTGCATCCGTCGATCCGCGTATCGCCAAGACGTGGGACGATGAAAACGCGTTTCGTGCCGGCGCCGGCGCAAAGCCGGACTCCGAAACCTTCTGCATCGTGATTCCGCCGCCGAACGTCACCGGCTCCCTGCACATGGGCCATGCGCTCAACAACACGCTCCAGGACATCATGGTCCGCTTCGAGCGCATGCGCGGCAAGGATGTCCTCTGGCAGCCGGGCATGGACCATGCCGGCATTGCCACGCAGATGGTCGTCGAGCGGAAGCTGATGGAGAGCCAACAGCATCGTCGGCAGATGGGACGTGAGGCCTTCATCGACAAGGTCTGGGAATGGAAAGCCGAATCTGGCGGATTGATTTTCAATCAGCTGAAGCGGCTCGGCGCCTCCTGCGACTGGTCGCGCGAGCGTTTCACCATGGACGACGGACTCTCCGAAGCTGTCCTCGAAGTCTTCGTGACGCTCTATAAGGAGGGCCTCATATACCGAGATAAGCGGTTGGTGAATTGGGACCCGAAGTTGTTGACGGCGATTTCGGATCTCGAAG
Organism: Sinorhizobium sp. FG01; assembly: GCF_002531875.1. Classification (NCBI taxonomy): domain Bacteria; kingdom Pseudomonadati; phylum Pseudomonadota; class Alphaproteobacteria; order Hyphomicrobiales; family Rhizobiaceae; genus Sinorhizobium; species Sinorhizobium sp. FG01. The sequence continues at coordinate 125,684 of NZ_NWTB01000011.1, read as the reverse complement.
TCGAGCAGCATGAGGTCAACGGCCATCTCTGGTATCTGCGTTACCCGCTGGAACCTGGCGTGACCTATGAGTACCCGGTCGCGTTTGACGATGACGGAAGGGCCACCGAGTGGGAAACGAGGGACTACCTGGTCGTGGCGACCACGCGGCCGGAGACGATGCTCGGCGATAGCGGTGTCGCGGTCAATCCCGACGACGCCCGCTACAAATCGCTGATCGGCAAGCACGTGATCCTGCCCATCGTCGGACGCCGCATCCCGATCGTCGCCGACAGCTATGCCGATCCGACGGCCGGCACGGGTGCCGTTAAGATCACGCCTGCGCATGATTTCAACGATTTCGATGTCGGCAGGCGCGCGGGACTTCGAGCGATCAACATCATGACCGTAGAAGGTCGGATCACCATCAAGAACAACGAGGACTTTCTCGAGGGCCTCGATGAACCGGCGGCCCTGCATGGCGCCTGGGATCAACTCGAGGGTAAGGACCGGTTCGAGGCTCGAGGCATCATAGTTCGGATCTTCGAGGAGGCTGGGCTGCTCGACAAGATCGAGCCGCACAAGCACATGGTTCCCCACGGCGACCGCGGCGGCGTGCCGATCGAGCCGCGCCTTACCGAACAATGGTATGTCGACGCAAAGACGCTGGCCAAGCCGGCTATAGCCTCGGTCAGGGAAGGCCGCACGAGCTTCGTCCCGAAGAACTGGGAGAAGACCTATTTCGAGTGGATGGAGAACATCCAGCCCTGGTGCATCTCGCGTCAGCTCTGGTGGGGCCACCAGATCCCCGCCTGGTACGGTCCGGACGGCCAGGTTTTCGTCGAGAAGACCGAGGAAGAGGCGCTGCACGCGGCAATTCAGCATTACATCGCGCATGAAGGACCTATGAAGGCCTATGTCGAGGACCTGCTTGAAAACTTCAAACCGGGCGAAATCCTGACGCGCGACGAGGATGTGCTCGACACCTGGTTCTCGTCCGCCCTCTGGCCCTTCTCGACGCTCGGCTGGCCGAGTGAGACGCCGGAGCTCGAAAAATACTATCAGACCGACGTCCTGGTCACCGGCTTCGACATCATCTTCTTCTGGGTCGCTCGGATGATGATGATGGGCCTGCATTTCATGAAGGACGCCGACGGCACGCCGGTCGAGCCGTTCCACACCGTCTATGTCCACGCGCTGGTTCGCGACAAGAACGGGCAGAAGATGTCGAAGTCGAAGGGCAACGTCATCGACCCGCTCGAACTGATCGACGAGTACGGCGCCGATGCGCTGCGCTTCACGCTGGCGATCATGGCGGCCCAGGGGCGCGACGTGAAGCTCGATCCGGCCCGCATCGCCGGCTATCGCAACTTCGGCACCAAGCTCTGGAACGCCACGCGTTTTGCCGAGATGAACGGCGCCACGAGCAGCGAGGGCTTCATTCCGGAAGCGGCCTCGCTGACTGTCAACCGCTGGATCCTGACCGAGCTTTCGCGCACGATCCGCGATGTCACCGAGGCGATCGAGGGATATCGCTTCAACGACGCGGCGGGGAGCCTCTATCGCTTCATATGGAACCAGTTCTGCGACTGGTATCTCGAACTTTTGAAGCCGGTCTTCGGCGGCGAGGACGAGACCGCCAAGCGCGAATCGCAGGCCTGCGTCGCCTACGTTCTGGACGAGACCTACAAGCTCTTGCATCCGTTCATGCCCTTCATGACGGAGGAGCTTTGGGAAAAGACCGGCGGTCCGGGGCGCGATCGCGCGACTCTGCTCTGCCACGCTGAATGGCCGGCGGCCTTCTACGCGGATGATCTCGCCGCGGACGAAATCAATTGGCTGATCGATCTCGTCTCCGGCATTCGTTCGGTCCGGGCGGAAATGAACGTCCCGCCGGCCGCAATGGCGCCGCTGGTCGTCGTCGGCGCCAAGGGTTTGACGAGCGAGCGGCTCGACCGGAACGGCCCGGCGATCAAGCGGTTGGCGCGGGTGGAGAGCATCGAGCACGCGGCGGTGGCGCCGCGTGGCAGCGCACAGATCGTGATCGGCGAGGCGACGGCCTGCCTGCCGCTCGGCAGCCTCGTCGATCTGGCGGCAGAAAAATTGCGCCTCGAGAAGGCAATTGCCAAGGTCGAGTCCGAGCGCGAGAGGATCCTCGGCAAGTTGGCCAACGAAAAATTCGTCGCCAATGCGAAGCCGGAATTGGTCGAAGCGGAGCGGGAACGCTTGGCCGAACTCAACCTGCAGAAGGACTCGCTCGGCGTTGCACTAAGCCGCGTGTCGGAAGCGGGTTAATCCAGTGCCAGCTTGGATATGAGAGTCCGCGGCAGAAATGCAGCGGACTTTTTCGTATCGAGGCAACTTCGAATCAATTTCCCCGCTGGTCGATCAAGCTCCGAATTACACGCGCGGGTTTTGTAGCGGCGTTTTCTCGCGGACAGCCGGCGGGTTGTTTTGCAAAAAGCAATGTTGTTGTCGTGACGTCACACACTGCTGGATTGTTGGAAAAAATTTCTATTATGAGCGAAGATCATACTGGTGGTGAGTAATAATTTTTTTGTTCCCCGGAATATGGCCGAATCATGAAACTCTTACGTAAATTTGATGACTGAATTCGTCGGCTTTAGCCCTCCGACCGCGAATTGCCAATCACGGCATCGTGACGAATAGTCAGCCCAAGTGCGGCGGCGCGAGGTCAAACGCCGCATTGATTGAAATGCAGGGGAGGAGCTGAATGGCTCGAAATAAACTGAAGAAGAGCATTCTCGCAGCGGTCGCCGGAGTGCTCGTCGCGTCGGCTGCGCAGGCTGGGGGGCTGGAGCGCAGCGGTTACAATATCGATCTCTTGTTCGACCCATCAGAGTACGCGGCGGAAGCGACTGCGACTTATGTCAACCCGCAACGCGAGCTGAAGGACGTGGAGGATATCAGGCCGGGCAATGGTGTCGGGTCAGACGGCATAGGCGGCGGCAGCACCAGCGTTCAGGATACAGAGAGTTATTGGGCGCCCCGCGTGGGCGTAAAGGCTGGTTTGGGTGACAGCGTTGACTGTATGGCGGACTACTCCCAGCCTTGGGGCGCCCATACCAACCCTGGCAGGAACTGGATGGGCGCCAACGACAATATCGAGACCAAGGTCGAAAGTGATAACTACGCGGCCACCTGTTCTTACAAATGGGATATGGGTCCGGGCTTTGTCCGTTTGATCGGCGGTGCGTTCTATCAGGAGGTTGGCGGCTTTAAAGAGCGGCTCGTCGCGCCTGGTGCCATCGGTCGGCTGGACTTGGAGGGTTCCGGGTGGGGTTGGCGAACTGGGGTGGCGTATGAAATTCCTGAATACGCAATGCGCGCCAGCCTAGTCTACAACAGCGCAGTCGATCTGGATGACCTATCCGGTACAATCGATCTGCGTCAGTTTGCGCCGATCGGCGTCAAGTATGACGTTTCCGGTTCTGCCTCGATGCCGGATTCGTTGGAACTCAAGGTGCAGACTGGTATTGCTCCCGGATGGCTGGCGTTTGGCTCAGTCAAGTGGACCGACTGGAGTCAACTCCAAGTCCTCAACTTTTGCCCAGCAACGGGATCTCCGCTTCCGTGCACAAGCCTCGATCTGCTCTATCAGGACGGTTGGACGATCACCGGGGGCATCGGCCACAAGTTCAACGATCAATGGAGCGGCGCGGTCAGCGTGGCCTGGGACCGCGGAACGAGCACCGGGATTGGTACGCAGACGGACACTTGGACGCTCGGCACGGCTGTTACGTATTCCCCAACGCAGAACGTCGAACTGCGGCTTGCCGGCATCGTCGGTATCCTGACCAGCGGGGAGTCAGGCCCTACGACCTATCAGGGAACGACCTACGGCAACGAAGCGACATACTCATTCGACAACGACTTCGTCGGCGCGATCTCCACATCGCTAAAAGTCAGGTTCTGATCTCCATCGATCAGCGTCTCAAGGCCCGGTTCTGCCGGGCCTTTCTTTTGTGAGAAGCGATCACTTCGGCCACTGCTTATAAGCAATCGCGAATGTGACGATTCAGCAACACATTTATTACTATGCTTTGCTAGTATCCGCCCCGTGTCGAGTATGTCCATTTCCCGCCACAAAATGGGAGCAGCGATAATGGCGACAAACGTGCGAGTGCTGTGTTTGCGTTTGAGGTGAACTGAGTTTGTGTGCCGCCATGACATCCCTTAGCAATTGGCGCTTGGCGCGTGGTCGGGCCGATATCGATCGCGACGGCGCTGACGCGCGCGGCAACCGAACGAGTCGACGGGCGCGTTGATAGGGCAGAACGCTAAAGCGGCACGGGGCCTGGGACTGGTCGATGTGCGTGGTGATTGGGTCGGCGTAGCCGGCTGGGACGGAAGAAGCTGATTGTGATGCGCGCGGGTGAACTAAAGTCGCTGAAAATGGCGGTGCTGGGCATGTCCCTGGCGGTTGGCGCCACCGCTGCAGGACCGGCGCGGGCCTTCGATCCCTCCGCGGGCGTGACGAAGGAATCGGGTCCGTTCGCACTCTTCAAGTTCGGCTTCTCCGCCTACAAGAGCGGTCGCAAGGACGAGGCGGTCGAAGCTTACCGCTATGCCGCCGAAAAGGGCCACACGGGGTCGCGCTGGGCGCTTGCCAACATGTATGCCTATGGCGACGGGGTCGCCGAGAACGATCTCGAAGCGTTCAAGATCTACAGCGAGATCGCCCAGCAAGGCGTCGAGCCCGGTTCCGAGGACACCGGCTATTTCGTCAACGCGCTGATCGCACTTGCCGGCTATTACCGCCGCGGCATTCCGGACAGTCCGGTCCAGGCGGACCTGCCGCAGGCGCGGCAGCTCTATTTCCAGGCGGCATCGACCTTCGGCATCGCCGAAGCGCAGTTCCAGTTGGCGCGGATGCTGCTTTCGGGCGAGGGCGGCACCGTCAATGTTCAGCAGGCCAAGAAATGGCTGAACCGGGCGCGCAAGAACGGCCATGCCGGTGCCATGGGTGTCTTCGGAAACGTCATCTTCCAGGAAGGCCAGACGGTGCGCGGCCTCGCCTATATGACGGCGGCGCTCGACCAGTGTTCGCCGAAGGACAGGCCGTGGCTCCAGTCCATGCAGGAGCAGGCGTTCTCGCTTGCGACCGAGGACGACCGCCGCGTCGCGATCGCCATGGCCCAGAACATGCATCCGCAGGCCGACGAATAGGCGGGCCGGGCCGGACCTGTAGTTCCAGCTGTCGCATGCCTTCTTAGATCGCAGGATCCAGCAGCGGCGCGTCCGCGTCGCGGAAGAGACTTTTCAGCCCAAAGACTTGGGCTGGCTGGATTCCTGTGACAAGCACAGGAATGAGGCTTCGGACGGGAAGCCCGGCGCTGCAGTGTCAAAAAGCAAATTCGGCAGCCACAGGCACGTGGTCGGACGGCTTTTCCCAGGCGCGGACATGCTTTTCGATCGATGTCGAAACCAGCTTGTCGGCGGCCTCGGGCGACAGCATCAGGTGGTCGATGCGGATGCCGAAATTCTTCTGCCAGCAGCCGGCCTGATAGTCCCAGAAGGAATAGAGCGGCACTTCATCCGTCGTCGCGCGTACGGCGTCGGTGAGGCCGAGATTGCGCAGCCGCCGGAAGGCCGAACGTGTCTCGGGCAGGAACAGCGCGTCGTTGCGCCACACATTCACGTCCCAGCAATCGTGGGCCTCGGGAATGACGTTGTAGTCGCCGGCGAGGATCAGCGGCTCTTCGAGCAGCAGCCTCTCCTTGGCGAAGGACGTGAGCCGCTGCATCCATCCGAGCTTGTAGGGATATTTCTCCGTGCCGACCGGATTGCCATTCGGCAGATAGAGGCAGCAGACGCGAATCGATCCGCCTGCAACGGAAAAGACGCCCTCGATGAAACGTGACTGCTCGTCGGAATCGTCGCCGGGCAGACCGCGGTTGACTTCGTCCGGCCGCAGCTTGGAAAGCAGCGCCACGCCGTTGAAGCCTTTCTGGCCGTGGGTTTCGATGTGGTAGCCGAGCGCCTCGATCTCCTCCCGCGGGAAGGCATCGTCGACCGACTTGATCTCCTGCAGGCAGGCGATGTCCGGGTTTGATGCCTTGAGCCAGGAAACGAGACCGTCGAACCGCGCCTTGACGCCGTTGATGTTCCAGGTGGCGATCTTCATGGGCCGCATCTGCCTTTCTTTTGTGGTCTCGCATTGGCGCCGAGTCGTTTTAGCGGCTGCGGTTTCTTTTGACAAATCTCCAGCGAGAGGCGGGATTGCCGCTAAGGAGGCCCATTTCCTTTGCGCGTTCGCTGAAGGAAATGCAGCCGTCGGTGGCGGAATTGATTCCTCATTCGGTCCGTCTATAGTCCCGCGCATGATCGCGTTCATCGAGAATTATTGGCCGCATTTCCTGGCGCTCCTGTCCTTCGCGCTGGGGGTGCCGGCGATCATCCATGCGGCCATGACGAAAGACGATGTCCGCGCCGCCGCCGGCTGGGTCGGCGTCGTTCTCCTCTCGCCGGTCATCGGCGCAGCCATCTATGCGGTCGCCGGCATCAACCGCATTCGTCGTTCCTCGATCGGCCTGCAGCGCTCGCTGCTGCGCACGAGCGGCCCGGACCCGTTTCTCGGTTCCGACGTCACGGATGAGAATGTTGCGGTTCGATTCGGGCAGCGATTCGCGGCCATGAAGATCCTTGGCGACCGCGTGTCGCGTTTCTCCATGTCGACCGGCAACCACATCACCACGCTCGAAGGCGGCGACGAGGTCTATGGGGCGATGCTCGAGGCGATCGCCGGCGCTCGCCGCAGCATCCTCTTCGAAAGCTATATCTTCGATCGCGATCAGATCGGGCTTCGCTTTGCCGATGCGCTGATCGCCGCGGTCAAGCGCGGCGTCAGCGTGCGGGTCCTGATCGACGCGGTCGGTGCCCGCTATTCGGTGCCGAGCATCGTCGGCTATCTCCAGGAGGGAGGCGTCACGACCGCCGTCTTCAACGGCAACATCATCATGGGCCTGCGGCTGCCCTATGCCAATCTCAGGACCCACCGGAAGATTGTCGTCGTCGACGGCGGGATCGCCTTCACCGGCGGCATGAACATCCGCGCCGGCTTCACCGCCGAGGTCGCCGGGATCGCCGCTTCCTACGACACGCATTTCCGCGTCGCCGGGCCGATCGTCGCTGACATCTTCCAGGTGGCGGCCGAAGACTGGCAATTCTCGAGCGGAGAGCTGCTGTCGGGCGAAGCCTGGCGGCTGGCGGATCTGGAGGAGCGGGGCGATGTGCCGTCGGTGCTGATGCGCGCCGTGCCCTCGGGACCCGACAGTACCAATGAGACCAACCACAAGATGCTGATGGGCGCCTTCTCGATCGCGCGTCGGCACATCCGGGTGATGTCGCCCTATTTCCTGCCGGATAGGGAGCTCATCAGCGCGCTGGTGACGGCTGCGCGACGAGGCGTCGAAGTCGACATCATCGTGCCGGCGGTCAACAATCTGACGCTTGTGGACCGCGCCATGACGGCGCAATTCGACCAGGTGCTCGAAGGCCATTGTCGCGTGTGGCGGGCGAAGGGAAGCTTCAACCATTCGAAATTGATCGTCGTCGACGGCCATTGGGCCTATGTCGGATCGAGCAATCTCGATCCGCGCTCGCTGCGGCTGAATTTCGAATTCGACCTCGAGATTCTCGATGACGCCTTTGCGCAGGCGATCAGCGAGAAATTCTGCGCTGTGCGCGAGATGGCCGCCGAGGTGACGCTCGCGAGCCTTGAAGCCGAGCCCATGCTCAACCGGCTTGCGAACCGCCTGCTCTGGCTGGGCTCACCCTATCTGTAGAGGCAATCGGAAAAGAGGCTAGACGGAGAAGCTTGTTCCGCAGCCGCAACTTGCAACGGCATTCGGATTCTTGATCTGGAAGGACTGGCCGAGCAGGTTGTCGACGAAGTCGATTTCCGAACCGCCCATATAGACCAGCGAGAGGCTGTCGATCAGCACTTTCGCATTGCCCTTCTCGAGAACCAGGTCGTCGTCGTTTTCCTTGTCCACCAAGTCGAACTTGTAGGAAAAGCCTGAACAGCCGCCGCCTTCGACGGAGACGCGCATTGCCGTCTTGTCATGCTCGGTCTGGAGTATGGCGGCGATGCGCCGGGCTGCCGCATCCGAAAGCGTCACTGTATCCTGCATCATGTCTGGCCTCCTGCCGGGGTCAAGAACCGGAGAGATTCGTCTGCAACCTGGCGCTACAATTGCTGGGCTCGAGAAGCAAGCCACGGGGATCAGCGGTGATTGATCAGCTATTCCCTCGTCGCTTTCCTGCAACGCATACTATAGGTATGAAGGCTTGAATGTCCCGTCAATGGGACGGCATCACAGGTGTGAAATGGCATTCGACAGACAGGCGCTCGGCTTCGGTTATGGTGAGCACGCGATCTTTGCTTCCAATCCCTGGGCATCACGCGGCCGGCTCTATCCCGAAGCTTCGAGTCCGACGCGTTCCGATTTTCAACGCGACCGCGACCGCATCGTCCACACCACCGCCTTCCGTCGCCTGAAGCACAAGACCCAAGTGTTCATTGCCGCCGACGGCGATCACTACCGCACCCGGCTGACGCACACGATCGAAGTCGCGCAGATCGCCCGCGCCCTGGCTCGGGCCTTGAAGCTCGACGAGGACCTGGCCGAGGGGGTGGCGCTGGTCCATGATTTCGGCCATACGCCCTTCGGCCATACCGGCGAGGATGCGCTGCACGAGGTGCTGAAACGCTATGGCGGCTTCGACCACAATGCGCAGTCGCTACGCATCGTCACCAAGCTCGAGCGCCGCTACGCGGAATTCGACGGCCTGAATCTCACCTGGGAGAGCCTCGAAGGACTGGTCAAGCACAATGGCCCGCTGATGACGCCGGAAGGCGAGGGCATCCGCGGACCGGTGCCGCAGCCGATCCTGGATTATTGCGCCGTCCATGATCTCGAATTGGCAAGTTTCGCAAGCCTCGAAGCCCAGGTCGCAGCAATCGCCGACGATATCGCCTATAATACCCATGACATCGACGATGGATTGCGAGCAGGGTACTTGACGCTCGACATGCTGGAGGAGGTGCCGTTCCTTGCCCGCCTGATGCGCGACGTGCACGACCGCTATCCCGGCCTGGACGATGGCCGCTTCACCCACGAGATCATGCGCCGGCAGATCACCGCAATGGTCGAGGACGTCATCGGCGTCGCCCAGGCGCGTCTGCGCGAAGTTCGACCCGAGAGCGCGAGCGACGTGCGCAAGGCCGGCAGGGTTATCGCCATGTTCTCCGAGGAGATGAGCGAGACCGACCGGCAGATCAAGAACCTGCTGATGACACGCATCTATCGCCACCCGGAGGTGATGCGCGTGCGGCAGGCGGCGGCATCGATCGTCACCGATCTCTATCGGGCGTTCATGGCCGACCCGCTGTTGATGAAGGAACACTACTGGATCGACCAGATCGCCGGGATGGCCGAGCCGGCCCGCGCGCGCCATGTGGGAGACTATCTCGCCGGCATGACCGATACCTTCGCGATCAGCGTGCATCGGCGCTTGTTTGACCACACGCCGGATTTGCGGTAGTGACGCGCCGCGCGGAGGCTGCAGGTTCCTACGGACCCGGCCTCCTTTTTGAGTTTTGCGCCATTCTCCAGGTGGACTGGGAAAGAGCGGATGGATCAGATGAACCTTTTCACAGACTTCGAATCAAGAGTTAAAAACATTCTGGAATCGCTTGATATCGTTCGTGAAAAGCGATCAGAGATCGATTTTGGACGGGTCAATGTGGAGCCGCCGCGTGACCTCAGCCACGGTGACGTGGCGACGAACGCGGCAATGGTCCTCGCAAAGTCGCTGGGCACGAACCCGCGCGCCCTTGCCGATCTCATCGTCGACAAGTTGCGCCAGGATCCGGAGGTCGCCGACGTGTCCGTTGCCGGGCCCGGGTTCATCAATGTCCGGTTGTCGGTCTCCTATTGGCAGAAGCTTCTTTCGGCGATGGTGCGGGCGGGCACGGATTTCGGACGCAGCACTATCGGTGCCGGGCGGAAGGTGAACGTCGAATATGTTTCGGCGAACCCGACCGGGCCGATGCATGTCGGCCATTGCCGCGGCGCCGTCGTCGGCGATGCCCTGGCGAACCTTCTCGCCTTCGCCGGCTACGACGTCACCAAGGAATACTACATCAACGACGCCGGCTCGCAGATCGACGTGCTCGCCCGCTCGGCCTTTCTGCGCTACCGGCAGGCGCTCGGCGAAGAGATCGGCGAGATACCGCCGGGGCTTTACCCCGGCGATTACCTCGTACAGGTCGGCGAGGCGCTTGCCGACGAATTCGGCACGAGCCTCAGGATCATGCCGGAAGACAAGTGGATGCCGCTCGTCAAGGAGCGCGTCATCGACGCGATGATGGCGATGATCCGTGAGGACCTGGCCGCGCTCAACGTCAACCACGACGTCTTCTTCTCCGAACGGATGCTGCACGACAATGGCGCAGCGCGGATTCGCACCGCGATCAACGACCTGACCTTCAAGGGACATGTCTACAAGGGCACGCTGCCGCCGCCGAAGGGCCAATTGCCCGAGGATTGGGAGGACCGGGAGCAGACGCTGTTCCGTTCCACCGAAGTGGGCGACGACATCGACAGGCCGCTCATCAAGTCGGACGGCAGCTATACTTACTTCGCCGCCGACGTTGCTTATTTCAAGGACAAGTTCGACCGAGGCTTCCACGAGATGATCTACGTCCTCGGGGCCGACCACGGCGGCTACGTCAAGCGCCTGGAAGCCTTGGCGCGGGCGATATCCGATGGCACGGCAAAGCTGACTGTATTGCTGTGCCAGCTGGTCAAGCTTTACCGGAACGGCGAGCCGGTGAAGATGTCGAAGCGCTCGGGCGACTTCGTGACGCTGCGGGACGTGGTCGATGAAGTCGGCCGGGATCCGGTCCGGTTCATGATGCTCTACCGGAAGAATTCGGAGCCGCTAGACTTCGACTTTGCTAAGGTGACGGAACAGTCGAAGGACAACCCGGTCTTTTACGTTCAGTATGCGCATGCACGCTGCTGCTCGGTGTTCCGCCAGGCGAAAGAAGCTTTCCCGGATCTCGACTTGCCCTCGATCGATCTTGCCGGTGCAGTTATCGGAGCGATCGTCGATCCTGCCGAATTGCAGCTCGTCGCCAAGCTCGCAGAATATCCTCGCGTCGTCGAGGCCGCAGCACTCTCGCAGGAGCCTCATCGAATCGCTTTTTACCTGTATGATCTTGCTGCAGCCTTCCACGCTCTCTGGAACAAAGGTAAAGAAAATCCGGAATTACGTTTTGTTAACGATAAGAACAGAGAATTAAGCATTGCCAGACTCGGGCTGGTGCATGCTGTCGCCTCGGTATTGAGGTCGGGTCTGTCCGTTACGGGCACCTCGGCGCCGGAAGAGATGCGGTAAGTAGTGTCACCATTTCCCCACAATGCGCTGGCAATTCAACGCAGGCAGTTGTGAGTGGAAACTATGGCAGACAAACAATTCGCACGAAGCGGGCCGGCAGAATTCGACAAATTGGCCGATGATGATCCGTTGAGCGAACTTGCCCGCATTGTCGGTTACGATGCTCGGCCAGCAGTTCAGCAACTGCAGGAGTTGCAGCGACACCAGGAGACGATCCGGCGCGATCCGGCCTTCGATCTCGAAGACGAGCTGCTGCGCGCATTCGACAGCTATGACGCCCCGCGCGCGGCACCGGTCCACCCCGATAGCGGGCTTGTCGAGCATCCGGCCGCGACTGCGGCGGGCTCGCCTGAGCCTGTACTGGAAAGCCGAGAGCCGGAAAGCCAAGCGCCGCTCATGGAGCCGTCGGCGCCGGCCGTAGAACGCGCTGCAGAACTCTCCGGCGAGCCGGTAGCGTTTTCTCCAGAAGAAGATCAGGTGCCGAGCGATCGCGAGGCGGATGTCTTTGTGACGCAGGACGTCGATTCCGCCGTCGATCTGGAACGCGAACTCGAACTGTCGCTCGGCTATGAAGATCTGTCGGCCGAGGCCGCGCCCGTTGGCGACGGCATGCAGCCGGTCCAGCAGCCCGAGACCCCGGACCTCCCGGTATTCGAAGACTGGCAGGAGCCGCTTGCCTCCAGGCTCGCTGCGGCCGGCAAGGCTGCCGAACGCGCCCATATCGCGGAACCGGTTTACTTGGATATGGCGGAGCCCGAACAGCCGCAGGAGGCAGCGGTCACCGAGGCGGTTGCTGCGCATGTGTCGCCGGCCCTGCCGCCCGAACCGGCGGCTCCCGAGCCCGTGGATCGGCTGCTCGCCGATGCGGAGCGCTTTCCGATAATGCCGATCGTCCCGGCTGCAGCCGTTGCGGCCGCATCGGTTGCCGCGCAGCCGGCGCCCGCTGTTTCCGCGCCTGTCGCAAAGAAGAACACTTACCCCTTTACGCCGATGTTCAGCCGCGCGACGCCCGTCGCGTCGGCAGCCGGTGCATCTCAGCAGCGCGCCTACGCCACTCCGATCCCGGCGCCTGCCGCCGTGCAGGCGCCGGCTCCGGCCGTCGCCCCTGAGGCGCCCGCCGTGCGGGAAGCGGAGTTCGCGCAAAACGTAGCGCCGCAGGCCGAGTCCGAGCCGAGCTTCGATCTCGATGATTTCGAGCTGGAACTCGCCGACATTGCGCTGGACATGGATCTGTTGAAAGACGACGCGCCGAAGGCAGCTGCGGAAGCGCCTCCGGCCGTGGGACATCCTGCGCTGGTGGAGCCGGAGGCTCAGCCGTTCCTGCAGGCGCTTGCTCCGGTGAACGCGCCGAAGGCAGTTGCCGAAGCGCCTCCGGTCGCAGGGCATCCTGCGCTGGTGGGGCCGGCGGCTCAGCCGTTCCTGCAGGCACTTGCTCCGGTGAGCGCGCCGGAACTGCGTCGCGAACAGGCGCCGGTGCCAGCAGTGGATCAAGCCCCCGGGGTTGCCGAGGCCGTAGAAACGTCATCGGAAAGTCCGCTGCCTTTCGATCCCGCCATGATCGGTGAGATGGAAAGCGGCGTCGCGCCGATCGCCGATCTCGATGTCCCGCAGCTTCCGTCGCTGGAAGCCGAAGAGAAACCGGTTTCCTATCCTGGCGATTTCGACCTCGATATCGACGCGGAAATGGCACAGCTCTTCAATACGCCGGCGCCGGCCGCAAAGAGCGGACGCTCGAGCCAGGCCGACGCCGCGCCCGCAGCGCGCGCCGGATCGGCGGGCAATGGCGGCGCGCCGCTCGCGTCGCTCGACGACTTCGAGGAATTCGAGAAGGCGATGGAAGAGGACTTCCAGCGTTCCATGTCGGAGCGCCGCAGCGCCGCGCAGGACGCCGAGCGGCTGGCGGCGATGCCGCGGGCCGAGAGCGAAGATTTCGCCGAACAGGGCTATGGCCGCCGCTCGCAGCGCACGATGCTGCTGGCTGCAAGCGTGGCCGGTGTCATCATCCTCGGCGGCGCCGCCGTCTACGCCTGGATGGGCGGAAGCAGTGCTGTCCTGTCGGGCGACGGCCCCAGGATCATCCTAGCCGACAAGGACCCGGTCAAGATCGTCCCGGAACAGAAGGGCGGCAAGACCGTGCCGAACCAGGACAAAGCGGTCTACGACCGGGTGGCCGGCGACCAGGGCACCGCTCCGCGCCAGGAGGCTCTGGTCTCCTCGACGGAAGAACCGATGGACGTGGTGCAGAGAACGCTGACGCCGGAATCCCTGCCGCTTGAAGGCAGTGAAAACGGGGACGCCTTGCCTGGCGTATCTCCGCCGGAAGAGGAAGAAGTCGCGCGTCTGACGCCTGATGCATCTGCGGACAATGCCGCTGCCGAAGAGGAAGCTGCCCCGGCTGTGGCGCCGCGCAAGGTGCGGACCATGATCGTCAAGCCGGACGGCACGCTCGTTCCCCGTGACGAGCCGACCGAAAGCGCCAGCGCGGCTACGGCTGCTGCTCAGCCCATTCCCGCCGATGCTTCGGCGGAGGCGGGCGCCTCCGGGTCTGAGGGCAAGGCAGCGGTCGCGGTGGCCGCAGCCGAGCTGCGCACCGCCGAAGAACCTGCCGCGCCGGCCGGGAAGGTCGCGCTTGCGGCACCGAGTGAGCCGGCCGGGAACGAGGTCGCGCCCGTCCGCAGCGTCAAGACGACGGCCGTCGGCAGCGAGCCGACCCCATCGGCGAAACCCGCCGCAGAAGCCCCTGCGGCTGCAGCGCCGGAAGCTAAGCCGGCCACGGAAACGGCGGCTGCACAGCCCGCCGCGCCGCTCGCGACCGCGTCCGTTCCGGCCGGCAGCTACGTCGTCCAGATTGCCTCGCTGCCCTCCGAGGCCGAGGCGCAGAAGAGCTACAACAATCTCTCGGCCAAGTTCGCGAGCGTCATCGGCGGCCGCGGAGTGGATATTCGCAAGGCGGAGATTGCCGGCAAGGGTACCTATTACCGCGTCAGGATACCGGCTGGTTCGCGGGAAGAGGCCAATGCCCTTTGCTCGCGCTACAAGAGCGCCGGCGGAAGCTGCCTCGTGACGAAGTAGCCGCGAAGGCTTGAAAGAAATTAGGCGGGCGCGGCAGCAATGCCGTGCCCGTTTCGTTACGCGCGATGCGCTTGCCTGTGCATGGAGGCGCCGGCAGACGCTTTGCGGCTTCGCGGTTCGGTCGCGGGCCATTATGATCGGCATATGAGCGAATCAAAGGCATTCATCTCGGGCTGCAAAGGCCTTTCCCTCACGGCAGAAGAGCGCAGCTTCTTCGCCGGCGAGCGCCCTTGGGGCTTCATTCTCTTCGGTCGCAACATCGGCGAGAAAGATCAGATCTGCGATCTCGTCGCGGCCCTGCGCGACAGCGTCGGCAATCCGAAAGCACCGGTCCTCATCGACCAGGAGGGCGGCCGCGTCCAGCGCATTCGCCCGCCGCTCGCGCAGCAATATCCGAGCGGTGCAGCCATCGGCGAGATCTACCGGCGCGACGTTGAAATGGGGCTGCGTGCCGCGTGGCTGCTCGGCCGTCTGCATGCCTTCGATCTCATGCGGCTCGGCATCACGGTCGACTGCCTGCCGGTTCTCGACGTGCCGGTGCCCGGCAGCCATGACGTCATCGGCAACCGCGCCTATGGCCACGATGCGGCGATTGTGACGGCGATCGGCCGTGCCGTCGGCGAAGGCCTGAAAGCGGGCGGCATGCTGCCGGTGATGAAGCACATGCCGGGCCATGGCCGCACCTTCGTGGATTCGCACCACAACCTGCCGGTGGTCGACGCCTCGTTGGACGAACTGAAGCGTGTCGATTTCCAGCCTTTCGCCGCCATGAGGGACGAGGTGATGGCGATGTCGGCGCATATGGTGTTCACGGCGATCGACCCCGACAATCCGGCAACCACCTCTTCCAAGGTCGTGCGGGAGATCATCCGCGGCTATATCGGCTTCGACGGCCTGTTGATGTCCGACGACGTTTCCATGAACGCCCTTGCTGGGGATATGACCACCCGCGCGCGAGGGATTGTCGACGCAGGCCTCGATCTCGTCTTGCATTGCCACGGCATTATGGAAGAAATGAAAGCCGTCGCCGATGTCGTGCCGGTTCTCTCGGGCGACCGGCTGCGCCGCGGGAAGGCGGCCGAGGCCGCCTTCCGGCAGCCTGACGGTTCGGACGAAGACATATTGCGAGCGGAGTTCAATGCGATGTTCTCGCTCGTCTAGGGCATTCTGCTTTCGGGTGGACAGGCAGAAGGCAGAAAAGATGCTCTAGATTCAAAATTGTAGAGCGTTTTTTTGCGGCTTCGCATGAAGGTGGGCGCTCTATTTGGGAAACGCGGCGCCGCCGCGTCGAAAGGGCATGGGGTCGATGGGGTCTGACGAAAGGCAGGGACAACCTGTGGCAAAGGCGCCGATGGAGCCTTTGTGGCAGGACGAGTCTGCCGATCGCGGCTTGCACGAGGAAGAGCTCGTCGTCGACATTGGTGGCTTCGAGGGTCCGCTCGACCTGCTTCTCCATCTCGCCCGCAGCCAGCGCGTCGATCTTTCGCGAATCTCCGTTCTGGCGCTTGCCGAGCAGTATATCGCCTTCATCGAGCGGGCGCGCTCCATCCGCATCGAGCTTGCCGCCGATTATCTCGTCATGGCGGCATGGCTTGCCTATCTGAAGTCGCGCCTGCTGATCCCCCAGCAATCGAAGGACGAGGGCCCCTCGGGCGAGGAAATGGCGTCCGCCCTTGCTTTCCGCCTGAAGCGCCTCGAGGCGATGCGCGATGCCGCGACGCGGCTGGTCAACCGCAACAGGCTGGGCCGAGACGTCTTCGGACGCGGTGCACCTGAGCACCTCGTATCGGAACGAAAGTCCGGCTACGACGCTTCGCTCTACGACTTGCTGACGGCCTACGCTACGCTCCGCCAACGGCAGGCGATAACCCAGGTGACGATCGAGAAGCGCCATGTCTGGTCGCTTGCCGATGCGCGCCTCATCCTCGCCAGGATGGTCGGCAGCCTCGAAGACTGGACCGCGCTCGACCATTTCCTCATCCGCTACATGACGGGCCCGAAGGAGCGCGCAACCGCAATCGCGAGTTCTTTTGCCGCGTCGCTCGAGCTGGTGCGGGAGGGACGGTTGGAAATCCGGCAGGAAGCCGCTTTCGCGCCGATCTATTTAAGGCGCGGGCCGAAGCCGATCGATGCCGCGACCCTGGCGGAAATGGAGGCAGCGCGTGGCTGAGGCGCAAAAATACCTGCCCGGACTACCCGATGACGAGGACGACCTCGAGGTGTTCATCGATCCAGGGCTGGCGGAGGAGGCGGAGCGGATCGCCGAAGCGCTCGTCTTCGCATCGGCGCAGCCAATTTCCGAGAGCTATATTGCCAGCCGAATACCCCGTGGCGTCGATGTCGGCCGTGTCATGGCACGGCTGAAAGCGTCCTATGCGAGCCGCGGCGTCAATCTCGTTCAGGTCGCCGACCACTGGGCGTTCCGCACCGCGGCCGATCTCTCCTTCGTCGTGCAAACTGACGAGCAGGAGATCAAGAAGCTCTCGCGCGCCGCGCTCGAAGTCCTGGCCATCATCGCCTATCACCAGCCGGTGACGCGTGCGGAGATCGAGGACATCCGCGGCGTTCAGACTTCCAAGGGCACGCTCGATGTGCTGATGGAGGCGGGCTGGGTGCGGTTTCGCGGCCGAAGACGCACGCCGGGGCGGCCGGTCACATTCGGAACGACGCGGGATTTCCTCGATCACTTCGGGCTGGAAGAAATCCGCGACCTCCCGGGCATCGAGGAATTGAAGGGCGCCGGTCTCCTGTCCGGTCGGGTTCCCTCCAACCTGCATATCCCGGTCCCTGTCGGTGAGGACGAACTTTCCGACAATGAGGATCCCATCACCCAGATGGACCTCGAGGAACTGGGCCTCTTGACTCCGAAGGCTGAAGGGGACGATTAGGAATCCTGAGTTGGGCTATCGGCTTTAAGGCCGCTATCCCTCCGGAAGGCCTTCGGTCAAGGAATGCGGGTATGGGTTCAGACACGCTCAACGGCGCCGTTGCGACGACGAGACGCCAGGGTGTGTCCTTTGCGGCGAGCCTCGCATTCGAAAACATCAGCCACCGCTATCACTCGAAGGACACGATCAAGAACGTCTCGCTGACTGCCGAGGCCGGCGAAGTGCTGTGCCTGCTCGGCCCCTCCGGGTCCGGCAAGACAACCTTGCTGCGGATCGCGGCCGGCATCGAGATGCAGACCGGCGGCCGGCTTCTGCTGAACGGGCAGGAAATATCCGGTCCCTCCGTCTTCCTGCCGCCGGAAAGGCGTGGCGTCGGGCTGATGTTCCAGGATTTCGCGCTCTTCCCGCACATGACCATTCGCGACAATGTCTGCTTCGGCTTGAACGACCTGCCGAAGAAGGAGGCTTTGATCCAGGCCGATGCGGCGCTCGATCGCGTGGGGCTGTTTCATTACGCAGATCGTTACCCGCATGTGCTTTCAGGCGGCGAGCAGCAACGGGTGGCGCTCGCGCGGGCGCTCGCCCCGCGGCCGGCGGTGCTGTTGATGGACGAGCCTTTCTCCGGTCTCGATTCCCGCCTGAAGGATTCCATTCGTGCCGATACGCTGGCGATCCTCCGCGAAACGCGGGCGACGGCGATCGTCGTCACCCATGACGCGGAAGAGGCCATGCGCATGGCCGACCGTATAGCGCTCCTGAAGGATGGCTGCCTCGTTCAGGTCGGCACCGCCGACGAGCTCTATCGCAAGCCCTGCAATCTGTTTGCCGCCGGGTTCTTCTCCGAGATCAACGTGTTCGATGCGCGTGTGCGCGGCGGCCGCGTCGAAACGCCGCTCGGTGACGTGCCTGCCGGGGAATACAAGGAGGGGCAGCCCTTGAGCGTGGCGGTGCGGCTCTCCGGTGTTCAGTTGAAGCCGGAGGGCGGCGACATCCCGGCGCGCATCCTGTCTCGACGCTTCCTGGGCGTCGTCGAGTTGCTGGAACTCGCCGTGCCGCAGTCGGAGCGGACGGTACGGGCCCGCATTCGGGCCGATCTGTTGCCGACAGGATTGCGTGACGTCACGCTTTCCGTTAACGAGCGCGACATATTGGTGTTTGAAAAAGACGCCTCGACATCTTAGGTTCGGTCACAATGACGGCGCGCCTTCAAGCGGCGCCTGAAAAATGACAACGTGATGGCTTTGAATCGATAAAGCCTGAGGGAGTAAGTGGATGGGTTCGTTTAGCATCTGGCATTGGCTGATCGTCCTGGTGGTCGTGCTGCTGTTGTTTGGTCGTGGCAAGATCCCGGAATTGATGGGCGACGTTGCCAAGGGCATCAAGAACTTCAAGAAGGGCATGACCGACGAGGACGCTGCCTCGGCCGACAAGACGATCGACGGCAAGACCGTCGAGCACAAGTCCGACGAAGTCCGCTGACGATCGGAAATGGCCAACCGGCGCGCCTAGCGTCCGGTGAGCCGCATTACGGGTTTGTAGGGCGCGTCGGATGCTTGATATCGGCTGGACCGAGCTTGTTGTTATTGCAATCGTCTTGATCGTCGTCGTCGGACCGAAGGACCTGCCGCCCATGCTGCGGGCCTTCGGACGAATGACGGGGCGGATGCGGGGCATGGCCTCCGACTTCCGCCGCCAGTTCGATGAAGCGCTGCGGGAGGCCGATCTCGACGAGGTTCGCAAGACGATCAGCGATGCGCAAAGCCTCAATCCGACCACCGCATTGCGCGATGCCATGAACCCGCTGCGGCAGCTCGGAAACGAGATCAAATCCGATCTGCAAAGGGCGACGACGCCCGACGCTCCGGCCCAACCGGTCGCGCCCGAGGCTCCTGTCACGCCTGCACCACAAATCGAGCCGGCGACTGCGCCCGCTGGAATGCCGGCGAAGCCGGTCGAGACGGTGGCAGCCGCGGCCGTCGGGTCTGCCTCCCGGCAGATGCAACGCGCAGCGGCGGACGAGGTAAAGGTGGCGGAATCGAAGGCGCCCGAGGCGACGCCGAAGCGTGCCGCTAAGCCGAGAGCAGCTTCGCAGAAGGCGGCGAGCGCCAAGGGACCGGCAATCAAGGCAGCCACCAAGAAAGCCGCCGCTACGGCCGCGCCGAAGAAAGCGGCGACTAGGAAGACCACAGCCGACGACCGCGTGGCCCCCGTCGGAACCGAGAAGACAAGCGCATCTGCGCGCAAGAAAAAAGGTGACGCATGAGCGGCGATATCGAGGACAAGCCGCAGCCGTTGATCGAGCACCTGATCGAGCTTAGGGCGCGGTTGATGTGGGCGGTCGGCGCGTTCTTCGTCGCTTTCCTGGTCTGCTTCTATTTCGCCAAGCAGCTGTTCAATCTCCTCGTCCTGCCGTTCAAGTGGGCGGTGAGCTGGGCCGGTCTCAGCCATCGTAACGTGGAACTCATCTACACCGCGCCGCAGGAGTTTTTCTTCACCCAGATCAAGGTGGCGATGTTCGGCGCGCTGGTGATCGCCTTTCCGGTAATCGCCTCGCAGGTCTATAAGTTCGTCGCGCCCGGGCTCTACAAGAACGAGCGCGCCGCCTTCCTGCCGTTCCTGGTTGCGTCTCCACTCCTTTTCCTGCTCGGCGGGGCGCTGGTTTACTTCTTCTTCACCCCGATGGTCATGTGGTTCTTCCTGGCCATGGAGCAGGGCGGTGGAGAGGGGCAGGTTGCGATCCAGCTGCTGCCGAAGGTCTCGGAATATCTGAGCCTGATCATGTCGCTGGTGTTCGCCTTCGGCCTGGTCTTCCAGTTGCCGGTCGTCACCACGCTACTGGCGCGCGTCGGTTTCGTCACCTCGCAGGGGCTCGCCGAGAAGCGCAAATATGCGATCGTCATCGCTTTCATCGTCGCGGCCGTGCTGACGCCGCCGGATCCGGTTTCCCAGATCGGTCTTGCGCTGCCAGCCATCCTTCTCTACGAGATTTCAATCTATACGGCGCGACTCGTTGAAAGGCAGCGGGAAGCTGAATCACTTGCAGGCGAGTCTGCGTCTTCGCAGGAAGGTTCTTCGGGTACGGTCGGGCCCGCCCAGGGCTGATCTAATCGCGCCGTGACCTGCAGCGCCGCGCGTTTTATCAGACGCGCAAAGGTCGCTGTAGCACTTCGAATTGCTGCATGTCTCCTCAAATCGAGGTCGATCTGAGGAGACATGCAGCAGACCAACGCGTGGGACGACTATGCTCGACATCAAATGGATTCGTGAGAATGCTGGCCTGCTCGACAATGCGCTGGCGAAGCGGGGCGCGGAGCCGTTGTCGGCATCGCTGATCGCGCTTGACGAGCGCCGCCGCACGGTCTTGCAATCGCTGCAGGAGATGCAGTCGCGCCGCAACGCCGCCTCGAAGGAAATCGGCGCCGCCATGGCGCAGAAGAACGGCGAACTCGCGGAAAAGCTCAAGGCCGAGGTCGCCGAACTCAAGGACGCCCTGCCGGCTGCCGAAGAGGAAAGCCGCCGGATCGAAGCCGAGCTCAACGATACGCTCTCGCGCATCCCGAACGTTCCGCTTGAGGACGTCCCGGTCGGTCCGGACGAGAGCGGCAATGTCGTGAAGCGCACCGTCGGCGCCAAGCCCACGTGGAATCACAAGCCGCTCGAGCATTTCGAAATCGGCGAAGCCTTGGGGTTCATGGACTTCGAAGGGGCCGCACGCATTGCCGGCTCGCGCTTCACCATTCTGAAGGGTCAGCTTGCCCGCCTGGAGCGCGCCCTCGGCCAATTCATGCTGGACCTGCATACGCAGGAGCACGGCTATATCGAGGTGCAGCCGCCACTGCTCGTCCGCGACGATGCGATGTATGGAACCGGCCAGCTGCCGAAATTCGCGGAAGATCTCTTCCGCACGACGGACGATCGCTGGCTGATCCCGACGGCGGAGGTTCCACTGACGAACATGGTGCGCGAGCAGATCCTCGAGGGCGAAAAGCTGCCGCTGCGCTTCACGGCCCTGACGCCATGCTTCCGCTCGGAGGCGGGGTCTGCCGGCCGCGACACACGCGGCATGCTTCGCCAGCATCAGTTCAACAAGGTCGAACTGGTGTCGATCACCGACGCCGAGACCTCGATCGACGAGCATGAGCGGATGACGGCCTGCGCCGAGGAGGTGCTGAAAGGGCTCGGGCTCCACTACCGGGTCATGACGCTCTGCACCGGCGACATGGGCTTCGGCGCACGCAAGACCTACGATATCGAGGTCTGGCTGCCGGGGCAGGATACTTACCGCGAAATCTCGTCCTGCTCGGTCTGCGGCGACTTCCAGGCGCGGCGCATGAATGCACGCTACCGCACCAAGGAGGAAAAGGGCACGAAGTTCGTCCATACGCTGAACGGTTCCGGCGTCGCTGTCGGCCGCGCGCTGATCGCCGTCATCGAGAACTATCTGAATGACGACGGCTCGGTCTCCGTTCCGGAGGTTCTCGTCCCCTATATGGGCGGTCTTAGACGCATCGAGAAGGCGGCCTGAAGCGCGGGCAAGCGAAAGAGACCGGCATGCGCATCCTGCTGACCAATGACGATGGCATTCATGCCGAAGGGCTTTCTGTCCTCGAGCGGATCGCCCTGACGATCTCGGACGATGTCTGGGTCGTCGCTCCGGAAGTGGACCAGAGCGGCCTTGCCCATTCGCTGACGCTGTCGGAGCCGCTGCGATTGCGGCAGGTGGCGGAGAGGCGTTTCGCCCTCAGGGGAACGCCGACCGACTGCGTCATCATGGCAGCGCGCAAGATCCTCGACCGTAGGCCGGATCTCGTCCTTTCGGGCGTCAATATCGGCGCCAATCTCGCCGACGACGTCACCTATTCAGGCACGGTCGCCGGCGCAATCGAGGGCACACTGCAGGGAATCCGGTCGATCGCCGTCAGCCAGGCTTACCGGCATGCCGTCGGCGGCGCAGTCTCATGGGACGTGGCCGAGACCCATGCGCCCGCCCTGATCCGTACCTTGATGGATGTCGCGCTTCCGGATGGCACGCTCCTCAATGTGAACTTCCCCGATTGCGCGGCCGATGCGGTGGCGGGCGTCGAAGTGACCTCACAAGGCAAGCTCGAATTCGGCCTCAGCATCGACGAACGCATCGATGGCCGCGGATTTCCCTATTTCTGGCTCCGCTTCGGCGAGCGCTCCGGCGACTTCCGCTCCGGCACCGACATTCACGCTGTGCGCGAAAACCGGATTTCGGTAACCCCGCTTAAACTGGATATGACCGACTATACCGTCCAGGAGCGCATTGCGCGCGCACTGCGGGAAGGGACAGGCGCTTGAACGGACGCGTTTCGCAGCAGGAAGGCTTTGCAGCGATGGCGCTGCGCCTTCGTTCCGCCGGCGTGGTCAATCACGATTTGCTCAAGGCCGTCGAGCAGACGCCGCGCAGCATTTTCTGTCCGCCGCAGTACCAGGACGAGGTCTATTCCAAACGATTGATACCGCTCGACTGCGGTTCGTTCATGGAAGGTTGCGACTTGGCAGTCCGCCTGCTGCATTGCCTGAACATCAAACCGGGCCAGCGGATTCTCGAGGTCGGGACAGGCAGCGGCTTCACCGCCGCAGTGATGGGGCGCATCGCCGAACGCATCCTGACGATCGACCGCTACCAGACATTGGTGAGTTCGGCGCAGAAGAACCTCGAAAAAGCTGGCATCCGCAATGTCGTGGTCAGGCAGGCGGATGGCAGTTCCGGAGTGCCGGGCGAGGGGACCTTCGACCGAATTCTTATCACCGCCGCCTTCGGCAGCCTGCCTCGAATGTTTTCCGACCATCTCGTCTCCGGCGGTACTCTGCTCGTGCCGATCATGATGAGCGAAACACAGTGCCGCATCGTGCGGGTCAGCCGGACGGGCAGCCGTTTCGATCGTGAAGACCTGTTCGATGCGCCCTATCTTCCGATCGTACCGCAGCTCGCATCGTTTCTTTGATGGACGGGTGACCTGATTCTCGGCTGCCGGAGGTGGCTGAGGCACCGCTGCGCCGTTCCCTCGACGCAGCAAACCCCTTGCGGATCAGCCTGTTAACCCATTCTTAACCAAATCCAGCTTCGCGCAAGCTTCAGCCCTTAGCCCGGACGGGCACGATGGCTGAAGGCGCGTTTGCCTCGACGGCGACCCGCTCCCTCGTGCCAGTGACGGAGACGGTGGATGGAGATTGCGAACAGGCTGACGGCAGCGACGACGGGCGACGGTTTGGGCAATCTCGCCGGCCGTCCCGCCGGGCAGGTCGTCTCCGGAAGCAAGGACGATGGCGGCGTCCAGGCAACTCCGACAAGCTTTTTCGATCCGACGCCACGCATTTCGCTGTCGGTCGATGCGTTGCTCTATCTCAGCCGGACAAGAAAGGCGCCGGAGAAACTGCCGCCCTTGACCCGGGACGAGTGGAACAACACGCTTTCCCCGCAGCTGGCTGCGCGCGAATATCAGGCCTTTGGGAAGCATGCCGAGACCGGCGACTACAAGGCTTATTATAGTTCCTTCATCGACTACTATGACAGCCTCCGCACGGAGGACCAGAACAGCCTGCGTTATTTCGGCACGAGGGAGGCGGCTCTGGCCGGCTTGCGGTCGCTCGAATACGATGCCGGAAGCGGATTGGACACGGGCGGAAATTTCGAAAGACTCGTCAGCGTCTTCCTGGACGAGGACAAGGCTGTCTCTTCAGTCGGTTCCACCGATACGCCGGTCCGCGAAACACCCTTCGTCGGTTGGGACGTCGGCAGCATCAGCTATGAGGAGCAGCTGCCTGAATCGCGGTCGCTGTCGGAAATCGAGCGCCTCTATTCCGAGCTCCTTTGAGCTGTTGCCTCTGCGGCATTTAGGGCGGAAAGGCTTCTGCGTCACGGATGCGCGGACATCCTATGGTTAGCATTTTGTCAAATGAGTCCCGCCCTTAACCGGGCGGTAACTCTAATGCGCTTTAATCATTCCACAGCGAGTTGCGTTCGGAGTGGGTAAGCGTCATGCGTCAATTTTCATCTCCCGGTGCAGGGAAGTCTTTGATCCGCCTGTGCGGGGCGGTTTTGCTGGCAAGCGTCGCGACCGGTTGCAGCTCCGACGTCAGCCGTTTCAACGGGCTCTTTTCGAGTTCGGATGACATCACCACCAGTTCCATCCCGGGGAATGTTCCACGTGGCGATATCTCCGGCGGCCAATTGGCCTCATCCGCAGGTTCCGGCGGCTCTTACGGCCAGGCTTTTCCGAGTTCCGCGCAGGCCGCGTCCTACGATCCGATGAGCACGGCGAGTACGCCGGTCTCCAGCGCCCGGGCCGCTTCGACGCCGGTCAGCGTTCAGCGTACTGCCTTGGCGGAGCCGGCGCCGGTCGCAACGCGTCAGCCGCAGGCGCTTCCCGCCGCCCGCCAACCGCAGCCCATACTCGCAAAGGCTGAGCCGCTGCCGTCGGATCTAAAGACGACTCCGAACAAAGGTGGCTGGACGACGGCGAATGCGCCCACGATCATGGTGCGCCCCGGCGATACGGTTGCCGTGTTGGCCCGCCGCTTCGGAGTTCCCGAGAAGGAAATCCTCAAGGCGAACGGCTTGAAGTCGGCAAGCCAGGTCGAGCCAGGTCAACGCCTTATCGTCCCGACCTTTGGCGCTTCGAGCAGTGCAGCAAAGGCCGCAGCCTCTGGTTCCATTGCCGACTTCGAAGGCGGAAAGAGGCAGCCTTCGCCGCTTCCCACCGGCCAGCGCGAGATGGCGATCCTTCCCGGCCAGTCTCAGTCCCGCGAAAAGAGCGAAGGCCGCAACGATGTGGCCGCCGGCAAGCTTAACAATGCCGGTGCAGGCGACGGCTCGGATGGCGGTTACACCGTCAAGCCGGGGGATTCGCTGAACAAGATCGCCAAGGCCAACGGCGTGTCCGTCGCGGCGCTGAAGCAGGCAAACGGTCTGACGGCGGAAGCTATTCGCGTCGGCCAGAAGTTGAAGATGCCTGCAGCCGGAGCAGCGGCGACCGATGCCGTCGTCACGGCCTCCGTGCCGGCCAAAACGGAAACGAAAGTGGCTTCGCTCGATCAGGGCAAGCCGGCGGAATACAAGGCTCCGGTCGCCAAGGAGAGCGTTTCGGACGTCGCTATCAAGACCGATATCGACCAGGAGTCTCCGAAGTCGACGGGCATCAGCAAATATCGCTGGCCGGTCCGCGGCGCGGTGGTTGCCGCCTATGGCGCCAATGTCGACGGCAACCGCAATGACGGTATCAATATTTCGGTGCCCGAAGGCACGCCGATCAAGGCGGCAGAGAACGGCGTGGTCATCTATTCCGGCAGCAGCCTCAAGGAACTGGGCAATGCCGTCCTGGTCCGCCACGATGACGGCACCGTCACGGTCTATGGCAACGCCTCGCAGCTCAAGGTTCAGCGCGGCGAGAAGGTCCAGCGCGGCCAGACGCTTGCCGCCTCCGGCATGACCGGCAAGGCGAGCCAGCCGCAGGTGCACTTCGAGGTTCGCAAGAATGCGACCCCGGTTAACCCGGCGACTTTCCTCGAATAGTCTTCATCGGGCGCCCTGCGCGCCCGATCATGCCGTCTCGTCCAGTTGACGGCGCAGACGGCCAGCCAGATCCTGAATGAATTGCCAGGCGACGCGGCCGGATCTCGATCCCCGCGTCGTCGCCCATTCGAGGGCGCCGGCATGCAGCGATGCCGGTTCGACGGGCAGATGGAAATAGCGCGCATAGCCGTCGACCATGGCCAGATAGTCGTCCTGGCTGCACTTGTAGAAGCCGAGCCATAGCCCGAAGCGATCCGAGAGCGAGACCTTTTCCTCGACCGCCTCCGAAGGATTGATGGCAGTCGACTGTTCGTTTTCCATCATGTCGCGCGGCAGAAGGTGTCGGCGGTTCGAGGTCGCATAGAGTACGACGTTTGCCGGGCGGCCCTCCACTCCGCCGTCAAGAACGGCCTTCAGCGACTTGTAGGACGTATCGTCGTGATCGAAGGAAAGGTCGTCGCAGAAAACGATCACCGGCATCGGGGCTTGCCGCAGGATGTCCATCAGCGCGGGGAGGGACGCGATGTCCTCGCGATGCACCTCAACGAGCTTGAGGCCGCCGCCGCTGTCGCGCGCCACCTTCGCATGTACCGCCTTGACCAGCGATGACTTGCCCATGCCGCGTGCGCCCCAGAGGAGCACGTTGTTCGCGGGAAAACCCTCTGCGAAGCGAAGCGTGTTGTCGAAGAGGATGTCGCGGACATGATCGACACCGGTGATCAACGAGAGATCGATGCGATTCGGTTTGGTGACCGGTTGCAAATGGCGGGTAACGGGGACCCAGACGAAGCATTCTGCTTCGTTCCAGTCGTTCTCCGCCGGCGCCGGCCCGGCGATCCGGTCGAGCGCTGCCGAAAGCCTCTGCACTTCATTGATCAGAATGTCGAGCTTGCTTTCGCGCATCATTATATCTCCGGGCATACTGGTCTGCGGGCTTGGCTCACGCTCCTGGCGAAAGATGCGGGGTCCGGTGCAGTTGCTTGATCTATCCGGCCGTTTCTCCGCCGGCGGTATGATTTTGTCGGTAGCACGGCGGTTTGCGCTGGAAAAGCCCGGCTCTCCGCCCTGAAGGGGTTCTCCTGTTGCGGAAATTATGTCAGAGGCAGGAGCAACGGAGAAGGGTGCCGACATTTGTGTCGTGGGATTGCTTCCCTATATTCCCGTCGGATTTCGCGCGGGCAAAGTAACCGCGTGGGTTGAACTCAAGGAGTGATCGATGTTCATTACCGAAGCTTTTGCGCAGACTGCCGCGCCCGCCGCCGGCGGGGCCGACATTTTGATGTCCATCCTGCCGTTCATCCTGATCTTCGTCGTCATGTACTTCCTGATCATTCGCCCGCAACGTGCGCAGATGAAGCGTCGCGAAGAGCTGTTGAAGAACATCCGCCGCGGCGATCAGATCGTTACCGGCGGCGGTATCATCGGCAAGGTGACGAAGGTTATCGACGATGCGGAACTCGAGGTCGAAATCGCCGAGGGAATCAAGGTCCGCGTCGCCCGCAGCGGCGTGTCCGAAGTCCGCGTGAAGGGTGAGCCCGTCAAGGAATAACCTCACCTGCCACGGCCGGCCGGGTCTGGCGATGGAGCATTTCAAGGCATGCCCAACTTCTCGCCGCTGAAGAACACCTTGATCTGGCTGGTCGTCCTGGCCGGTTTTGCCTTTGCTCTGCCGAACATCGTTCCGAGGGAGCAGCTTGCCGGATGGCCGGCATGGCTGCCGCATCGGCAGGTGCCGCTCGGCCTCGACCTCAAGGGCGGCTCCGATATCGTTCTGAAGGTTGATCGCGACAGCATCGTCGCGGACCGCCTGCAAGCCACGATCCAGGCCATCGCCCAAGCGCTGAGAGGCGCCGAAATCGGCTATACCGGCCTTTCCGGCAGCGGTCAGGAAATTCAGTTTCGGCTGCGCGATACGTCTCAGTTAGCGGCAGCCCGAGAGGCCCTCAATACACTCACCGCGCCGGTTGAGGCACCGGGCCGGGCTGGCAATCCGATCCGGGAATTGGTCGTCGACGAGACGACGGCGCAGGAGCCGGTTCAGCTTCGCCTGACCAACGAGGGCATCGATTTCCGGCTGTCCGCGGCGCTCGCCCAGTCGATCGAGGCGGTGCGTCGCCGCGTCGGAGAAGTGGTGGCCGCGGAACCGGTGATCCAGCGCCGCGGCAGCGATCGCTTGAGCATCCAGATACCCGGCTTGGAGGACCCACAACGTCTCAAGGATCTCCTCAGCCAGCGGGGCAGCGTCGCTTTCCGGTGGCTCGACCCATCGATGCCGGCGCAACAAGCCCTCGATACGCGGCCGCCCGCCGCGTCGGAGGTGCTCTATTCGCTGGATGACCCGCCGGTGCCTTATCTGGTCGAAAGGCAGGCCTTCGCCTCCGCTGAGGACTTTGACGATGCGCAGCCCGGGACTGATCCTCAGACCGGCGAACCCGTGGTCGATATCAAGTCCCCGCGGCTCGCAACGCTGTCGCAAGCCGCGTCGAACCGGCAATTCGCCATCGTGCTGGATGGACAGGTGGTCTCGACACCGGCGCTTGGCGACGTCATCGAAGGCGATATGGTCCGGCTCTCCGGCGACTTGTCGGAGGAGGGCGCGGAGAATTTCGCCGCTCTGCTGCGAGCCGGGCCGCTTCCCGCCTCACTGACGGTCATCGAAGAGCGCACGGTCGGTCCGGAAGTTGGCACGGACGCGATCGCCAACGGCTTAACGGCCGGGTTGGTCGCGGCAGCCGCGGTCGCCGCCTGCATGATCGGGTTCTACGGTTTCTTCGGCCTTGTCGCCGTGGTCGCTGTGATCGTCAACGTCGTGCTCATCATCGCGGTAATCTCCCTTCTCGGAATTACGCTGACCCTGCCGGGGATCGCCGGGATCGTTCTCACGATCGGGGTGGCGGTCGATTCGAATGTTCTCATCTACGAGCGGCTGCGAGAGGAGGTGCGCAACAGCAGTGAGCCGTTGCGCAAGGCCCTCGACAACGGCTTTTCGCGCGTGTTGAGGAGCATAATCGATGCGAACCTGACGATGCTGATTGCGGGCGTCATCCTTTTCCTGCTTGGCACCGGGGCGATCAGCGGGTTTGCGACGACGCTCGCCATAGGCAGCGTCACGACCATCCTGACGGCGCATAGCCTGACCCGCCGGCTCATCCGCGGATGGTATCGCCGCCGCCGGCCGAAACATCTGCCAAGGGGTATCCGCACAGGCTTCTTTGCCGAGGCCGATATCCGCTTCATGGCCCTCCGCAATCCGGTGTTCATCCTGATGGCGTCGCTCTCGCTTGCTTCGCTCGTCCTGCTGGTGAGCCTCGGGCTCAACATGGGGGCCGACTTCAAAGGTGGTTCTCTTCTGGAGCTCCGGTCAAAGCAAGGCACAGCCGACGTCGCCGACGTCCGCGCCCGCCTCGACGAATTGAACCTCGGCGAGGTCCAGATTCAGGGGCTTGGCTCGGCGCGGGATATCCTGCTGCGCATCCCATCGCAGGAGGCAGGCGACAACGCCGATCAGACCGCAATGGGATTGGTCCGCGCCGAGCTCGAAGGTGACTACAGCTTCCGCCGTGTCGAGGTCGTCGGCCCGGCGGTGTCCGGAGAACTGACGCGCGCCGGTACGCTCGCAGTCGCGGCGGCGATACTCGCCATCATCCTCTATGTCTGGTTGCGCTTCGATTGGAAGTTTGCTGCCGGTGCCGTCATCACCACGCTTCACGACGTGCTGTTGACCGTGGGCTTCCTGGTCTTGACCGGCATCGAATTCAATCTCGCGAGCCTCGCAGCGCTTCTGACCATCGTCTGCTACTCGCTGAACGACACGATGGTGATCTACGACCGCGTCCGGGAGAACCTGGCGCGCTATCGGCGGATGCCGCTTTCGGTCTTGATCGACGCATCGATCAACCAGACCCTGTCGCGTACCATCCTCACGGCGACGACGACGGCGCTTGCCCTCGTTGCGCTTTACCTGTTCGGCGGGAGCCGCCTCGTGCAATCCTTCAGCGCGACGCTCCTCTTCGGGGTGGTTATCGGGACGGTTTCGTCGATCTATATCGCCGGGCCGGTGCTCATTCTCTTCAACCGTCGAAACAATCGTCTCGGCGGCGAGTTGGGAGGACGCGGGACGACGCCGGGTACGGCAACGGGGGCGGCCTGATGGCAAAAGGTATCGAAATGCGCGAAGCGCACTTTCCGGGACGCGCGCCTATCGACGCCTACGGCAATGGCGGCTTCCGCTTCGCCGACATGTCGCACCGCGGCTCGGTGCTGCTGCTGCCCTCCGGCGTCTATGCCTGGGACGTCGCCGAGGGGGATCCGCTGGGGATCGAAAAATTCCGGCGCGTTCTTGGCGAGGCTCACGCGATCGAAGTCCTGCTCGTCGGGACCGGCCGCGACATCAGACCCTTGCCGGCGGATCTGAAGGCAACATTGAAGGCCGCCGATATTTCGTCCGATCCGATGAATACCGGCGCGGCGGTTCGCACCTACAATGTCATGCTGGCAGAATCGCGCGCCGTCGCTGCAGCCCTGATTGCGGTGTGATCGAGCCGAAGGAATCGCAGCGTGCAAATGCCAGATCCCCAGATACTCGCGACACTGCGGGACACCGATCGCGACCGCTATCTCGCATGCCTGCTCGCCTCGCCGGAAAAGCGGCACTCGCTTGCCTGCCTCTACGCCTTCAACGCCGAGATCGCCCGCATCCGCGACCTGGTACACGAGCCGCTTCCCGGCGAAATTCGGCTGCAATGGTGGCGTGACCTGCTGGAGAACCATTCGGGGGGCGAGGGCCACCCGCTAGCCGAGGCGCTGCTTGCCTCAATTGCCGAGCATCGTCTGCCCGTTGCCGTTCTGCAGAACATGATCGATGCGCGCATTTTCGACCTCTACGACGACCCGATGGAGGACACGACGGCGCTGGAGGGCTATGCGGGCGAAACGGCGTCCGCACTCATTCAACTGGCTTCGCTCACTCTCGACCCGGCGAACGCCGGAATGTCCGCAGAGGCTGCCGGGCACGCCGGCGTTGCGCAGACGATCGCCGGCCTTTTGTTGCTCCTGCCGGTCCATTGCCGGCGCGGCCAGGTCTATTTTCCCGCCGACCTCCTGCGGGCGACCGGTCTCGACCGGGAGATGCTGCTGGACGGGCGCGACGAGGTCGCGATCGGCAGGGCCGTTCGCGCATTCTGCGGGCTCGGCCGCGATCATCTCGCCAAGGCGCGCAAGAGTTTGGGTTCGATCTCTCCGCAGAATTTCTCGGCCTTCGTTCCCGTTGCTCTTGCCGAGCCGGTGTTCGAGCGCGCCGAGGCCGCCGGAGCCCGGATCCTGCGGTATTCGATCCAGCCGCCCCAGTGGCAACGGCAATGGCGGATGTGGCGCGCGAGCCGACGCCGGCGTTTTTGACGAATGTCCCCGTTCAAGCTGGCGCAAGCCTCGAGCGATAAGAACGGGCCTTACCTATTCCTGTCGTCCGAAGGGGACGGATGATGCTCTGGTTCATACTCATCGCTGTGGTTGCGTTCGTTGCCGCCTTTTATGCCTGGATGAACGCGCGCGCCGAGCGCGACGCCAGCAATCCCGATACCGGCTCGGCCATGGTCGAGTTTGGTCGTGCCTTTCCGGACGAGGCAATCCGCGCGCTGCATGCGACCATCGACGGCAAGGCTATTTTTCTTCGTCTGCACGACGGCAAGGCGGGATTCATCCAGTCGCACGGCACGCACTATGTATGCCATGTGATTCATCCCGGTAAGCTGCGGGTAAACAGCTCGGAAAGCGGGCAGGGGCTCATCGTCCATTTCCCGGATTTCGCTTATCTGGATAACAGCTTCGAGTTTCGGACCGCTGCAGAGGCGGCCGAGGTCTCCCTCTGGCTGCTCGGTAGCTTCAATCCGAAATCCGAATTCGCGGAGCCACCGTCCGAAAGCAAGGCGGCGGCGCAGACGATCGACTGAACGCTTATGCGGCTTCGTGATGAAGCCACTCGGCGCAGTCCTTCAGCGCTCGTGCCGCAGTCGCGTGCTTCTTGGCCAGTGCCTTTTCCTTGCCGCGGAAGCGTTTGGCACCTTCGGGCCGCAAAAGCGCACCCGGCTCCAGCGGCGGAAACAGGCCGAAATTGATGTTCATCGGCTGGAACGAGCGCTTGCCCGGCTCGTCTTCGGAAACGATGTGCCCGCCGGTAATGTGATTGAGGAGCGCGCCAAAGGCCGTCGTGTCCGGCGGCAGCGACAGCGCTTCGTCCTTGCGCTCGGTAGCGGCGAACCGTCCGGCGAGAAGCCCGATGCTGGCGCTTTCTACATAGCCCTCACAGCCGGTGATCTGGCCGGCAAAGCGCAGGCCGGGACGGGATTTCAGCGTCAGCGAACGGTCGAGCAGGACCGGCGAGTTGATGTAGGTGTTGCGGTGCAAGCCGCCGAGCCTTGCGAATTCGGCGTTCTCCAGGCCCGGAATCATCCGGAACACCTCCGTCTGGGCGCCGTATTTCAGTTTGGTCTGGAAGCCCACCATGTTGTAGAGCGTGCCCAGCGCATTGTCCTGGCGCAGCTGCACGACGGCGTAGGGCTTGACCGAGGGATTGTGGGTATTGGTGAGCCCCATGGGCTTCATCGGGCCGTGGCGAAGGGTCTCACGGCCGCGTTCCGCCATCACCTCGATCGGCAGGCAGCCGTCGAAATAGGGCGTGCCTTCCCATTCCTTGAAGCCGGTCTTGTCGCTGGCGATCAGCGCATCGGCGAAGGCGTTGTACTCAGCCTCGGTCATCGGGCAGTTGATATAGTCCTTGCCCGTGCCGCCGGGGCCGACCTTGTCGTAGCGCGACTGGTGCCAGCAAATATCCATGTCGATGGTCTCGGTGTAGACGATCGGCGCTATGGCATCGAAGAAGGCAAGCGCGTCGGCGCCGGTTTCGCGGCGGATCGCCTCGGCGAGGCCGGGAGCGGTGAGCGGACCGGTGGCGACGATCGCAAGGTCCCATTCCCTCGGCGGCAGATCGCTGATTTCCTCGCGAACCACCGAGATCAGCGGGTGGCTGTGGATATGGTCACTGACGGCCCGAGAGAAGCCCTCCCGGTCGACAGCAAGTGCGCCGCCGGCCGGCACCTGGTTGCGATCGGCAGCCTGCATGATCAGCGAGCCGGCGAGGCGCATCTCCGCGTGCAGCACGCCAACCGCATTGCTCGTCGCATCGTCGGAACGGAAGGAATTGGAGCAGACGAGTTCGGCGAGGCCGTCGGTCTTGTGAGCCTCCGTGCCGCGCACGCCGCGCATCTCGTGCAGAATGACCGGCACGCCGGCCTCGGCGATCTGCCAGGCGGCTTCCGAGCCGGCAAGCCCTCCGCCGATGACATGAATGGGCGAATAAGGAGAGGTGGTCCTGTTCATGCGCGGCTTCCTAGCATAGCCCTTCCGCGCTTCCAACAAAAACGGCGCCCGCGGGCGCCGTCTTTCAAGTTTCAGGCTTCGTTCCGATTAACGGAAGGAGCGGGCCGCAATGTTGCGGATGTCGTAGCGGGTGATGCCGATATCGCTCAGGGCGTGGTTCGACAGGCCGCCGAGTTCGGCGACAGTGCGGCGGTAGTTGATCCAGCTCTTTGCAAGACGAATGGGGTTCATGGTCGTTTCCTCAGATCGATTGGGCGCGACAGTGATTTGTCTGCGTCGTTGAGGTTCTTATACGCTTGTCCAATTGGCAGGTGGAGTGCAAAGAAAATGCATCTGCTATGCATTTGTGCACTGCGTCGATGATTTGCTGTGCATGGAAAGGGCGGAGCCCGAAAATGCAGCACGCGGCTACTCCCATCGCGCCAGCGGTAGCGCGTTGTTTTGCCGCGGTTTTCGCGGACAGTGTCGACGCGCGGGCTGGCTCACCAAGGCTCCCATGGCAGCAATTATGCGACGCGAAATGGTGCACCGAACGGACGGACTAAACCGCCTCTACCGAAAGCCCGGTGTCATGCACCGATCAGGCAACGAAAAACGCCCTCCGGCAAGGCCGGAGGGCGTTACGAAAACAGCAGCAGTCTGTGACTTACTTGACAGCCTTGCGAGCAACGTAGGGGATGTCGGCGCGGCCGATGCCGAGGTCGTTCAGCTCACGGTCGCTCATGCGGCCGAGCTCGTTGCAGGTCTGACGATACTTGCGCCAATTGTTGAAAGAACGTGCGAGGTTCATGATCCTATTCCTTTCAGGGTCGTTCGCCAGCGCTCTATCTCTCTTGCTGGCCATCATCTTATGGGCAGGAATATAATCGATTTGTGCTCGGAAAACAGAGACGATGCTGCATCGCACCCATGCAGCTTTTGCAATCCTCTGTCGGCCGTTAATCCAGTCTTAATTTATGGTGCTGTCGAGTGTGCCTGGAATCGCCTCAGGTGGGGAGGCGAAGCTCGAAAGGCTGCTCGAACCATGCAAAAACAACGCCCGCTGGGGGAGGAGATCCAGCGGGCGTTGCCTGTTCTGATTGGCAACTGGGAGGAGGAGGTTGCCAATCCGTATCGGGAGCGCTGGGAGGAGGAGTGCGCTGCCCGATCGATGATCTGAAGATAGGCGTGAACCCCTAATTTGTATAGGGACACTGCGGAATGGCACATATGCGCGCGATGCATGGCTGCGACAGCCGCTTGGCGGAAATGCTTCAATTTCGTGCAAACACGCTCAGATTAACTTCACAAGCGTGATGGATCTTCTCGCAGGTGCGAAGAACAAAAAACGCCCGCCGGGGGAGGAGGTCCGGCAGGCGTTCTAAAGTCGATTGGCAACCGGGAGGAGGAGGAGTGTTGCCAATCCTATCGAAACAGCGTTGGGAGGAGGAGTACGCTGCTTCGAATTCCGTCGAGCTTCGGCTCGGGTCGTTCCGGAAGTCCGGGCGGGAGACCAACCGCGGGCGGCTTTGGTTCGTCACCACCGGCCTTTTCATGTCTTCAACATAGCGCAGCTGGGAGCATTTTGTGCAGTGCAATATCGGTATGGAAGATGTGCATCCTGCGCAAATCGTCCATTGCGGTCGAATTGATCGGGCCGGTGGCGGGGGTGCTACGGTCGTTGTGCTGGTGGGGATGTCACGTTGGTGCCCGGTGAGGGCAATGAAAATCCATATCTTGTAGTATCAGCCGATATCAATTTCGATGCACCCTCTTGAAGCGAAAGGAGGTTCGTGTTTCGTTCGTCCTCAACATCTATCACCGTAATCCATGCCATCGCAGGGAGGAAGGTGGATACAGAGGTGGGTACGAATGGGGCATGGACAGAACAAGTTGACCGCTATCGCCGTGAAGAACGCAGGAGCGGGGAAGTATTCTGATGGTGGCGGATTGTGGCTGCACAAACGAAAGGATGGTGGCTCGCAATGGTTCTTGCGTGTCACCATTCACGGCCGGCGCCGTGAGATGGGCCTGGGATCTGCTGTCGATGTGTCCTTGAAAGAAGCACGTGAGGCCGCGGAGCAGTGGCGTAAGGTAGCTCGTTCAAACGTCGATCCGATCAAGGAGCGAGAACGCCTCCGGCGCGAAGCAGCTCGAAATCTCCATCTGCTCGAGGACGTCGCTAAAGACGCATTCGAGAGCCGCAAGGCGGAGCTCAAAGGCGACGGCGTTGCTGGCCGTTGGTTCAGCCCACTCGAAGGCCACATATTGCCGAAGTTGGGCAAGATGCCCGTCTCCGATATAGACCAAAAGGACATCCGGGATACTCTCGTACCCATCTGGCATAAAAAGGCGGAGACGGCACGAAAGGCCCTTAACAGGCTGGCAATTTGCATGCGGCATGCTGCAGCCCTCGGACTCGAGGTGGATCTGCAGGCGACGGAAAAGGCGCGGGCGCTACTCGGGAAGCAACGCCACACGGCGACCAACATTCCCGCGCTTTCATGGCGTGAAGTGCCGTCGTTTTATGCCTCGCTGAACGACGGGACAGTTACGCATCTTGCGCTCCGCCTTCTAATTCTGACGGGCGTTCGCTCAATGCCGCTCCGGCACCTTCGCGAGGAACAGATAAAGGATGGGATTTGGACGATTCCGGCCGAGAAGATGAAAGGAAGGAAAGACGCAACATCCGAGTTTCGTGTACCTCTCTCCACAGAGGCTCAGAAGGTAATCGGGCAAGCGCGTCGACATGCCAGAGAAGGTTTTTTGTTCCCGAGCGTGAAAAAAGGGGTGATCTCCGACGCTACCATGTCGAGGCTGATGGAGCGCGCCGAAATGGAGGCGCGCCCACACGGCTTTCGATCGAGCCTCCGAGATTGGATTGCTGAGACAACCGAAACCTCCCACGACATTGCGGAGACCGTCCTTGGGCATACCGTTGGCGGTATCGTGGAACGGGCGTATCGGCGCACAGATTTTATTGAGCAGCGTCGCACGCTGATGGAAGGCTGGGCGCGGTTTGTTTCGAAAGGCAATGAGGTAGAAAATGATCGCGGTTGATGGCTATGAACCTTTGCACCGTTTTTATACAGTCGCGAAAAATATTATAAATGAGAAGTTAAGAATCAAAGCAAAAGAGTATCGTGAGGCTATAAATTCTGGCATTGAGACCACATACATCGTTCATAATACGAAGATCGCCGCTAAGTTCGTTGTGTATGATCTTTTTTCTGAGGAAGGAAGAAGTAGTATCCAAATTCTCTGCTCGAATGGCTCAAAGGTTAACTTGGGCTTTGAGTTATTCTACCCTAGAGAGAGGGTAAGTCGCGAAAGTTCCATGTTTTCTGACGCGAGGTTAGAACAGCAAAATCTCGGAGTATTCAAACGGCACGAGTACATATTTGGCCTTCAGTCACTCGATGCGCCTTATTGGCATGATTCGTTCCTGCGTAGCAAAGTATTCGTTGGAGGATCCGGAGGCAGGTTGTTGCCGGCCGCTTCTGGCGCCATTGACACAATCCCGGTTATCAACTGGCATGTTGGAAGCGTCGATGTTGGTAAGCTAAGAATTCTGGTTAACTCTCTGGATATGTTGAAGGAGGCATACACAGCATTAAAGGGCATCAATGTAGGTGGGGATTCCAAGGCGATAGAAGCTCTTATAGAAGACGAGGTATACACTGAAAGACCGCGCGCCTTGTTGAACATGCTCAGCCCCTATGATGGGTGCCCCGTTGTTGCGCCTGCCGAATGGATGAAAAAGTTCCGAGGGGCGGAATCGGAGGAGCAAACTCAGCTGGGGCGGATGTTCTCAGGGCAATCACCAAGAGACTGTATTTTGGAGCTCTGGCGAGAGGACCCATTCTTGACGAAGGCTGAGTTCAAGTCACGGCTTTTCCCGGAAATGTCCATCAGACAGTTTGAATTGCATTGGAAGCAAGCCTCCGAGATCAATCCCGAAATAACGAAGCCAGGCAGGCGCGGCGGGAAATCCTAACACCGTATCGAAACGGTTTTTAAATCCTGCAGGCTATTTGCTCTCCGATCGTTCCATCATGATTCAGCCCGTATCAACGACATACGAGGCTGAAAAATGGAACTCACAGACCCCCTACTCACAGCCCGCGAGGGCGCAAAAGTTCTCCAGGTAAGCATCCCGACGTTTTGGCGCCGTGTCGCCGACGGCACGGTCCCGCAGCCGGTTAAGATCGG
This sequence comes from Sinorhizobium sp. FG01, assembly GCF_002531875.1. Classification (NCBI taxonomy): domain Bacteria; kingdom Pseudomonadati; phylum Pseudomonadota; class Alphaproteobacteria; order Hyphomicrobiales; family Rhizobiaceae; genus Sinorhizobium; species Sinorhizobium sp. FG01. Next base: position 88,212 of record NZ_NWTB01000011.1, on the reverse strand, counting down.
GGCTCTATCGCGCTGGCCACGATCGGAGATCGTTGCGGTAATTGAACAGGCAAAAGCTGCTCGATCGCAACCGGCGAGGGCTCTTCGCTAATGGCTACGTTCGAAGAGCAGATGGCGGCTTGGGAAGAATACCGCCAAGCAAAGATAAAGGCTGACCAGAGCGGGGATTTTCTCGACGCACGAACTGCCGCCGACGCCTGGGTGTCATTTCTGAACGTCTACCTTGATGACGACCATAAGCTGCCAGCGCATCGCGGCACGAGCGGAAACGTCGCGCTGTTCCCCGTCCACAAGACGAGGGCCGCCGATGTCCGATGAAGCAACAGACGTGCGGTGCTTGCCATATATGCCGCTGCAGATCGAGAGGCTTCGGAAGTCAAAGGCGTGGCTTCGATGCAAGCGTAAGCCAGAGCTGGCGTTCTACATGATGAACCTGTGGATGCGGGCGTGGCACGAGGTTCCGGCTGGAAGCATCGAAGACGACGATGACGTGCTAGCCGATGCTGCCATGGCATCCCCGCATGAATGGGAGAGCCTCAAGGGGGAGATCCTTCACGGCTGGGAGCGCCGCGACGGTCGGATCTGGCACAGTGCTGTAACAGACATTGCGACAGATGGAGCGGCGAAGCTAAGGAAGAACAAGAACCGCACAAGCGCGGCTAGACAAGCCTTAGCAGAGGTTCGTTCTACGCCAGTGACAGACCCTGTAACAGAGACTGTACCAACCACTGTAGCAAAGCCAGTGACAAAGACTGTTACAGGTCCCGAAGGGAAGGGAAGGGAAGGGAAGAGAATAGAAATAATATCATCATCTAACGATGATGATGCTTCCGACGTCGCCGAATATGCTTTTGAAGCCAAGACAATCCGTCTTTTGGAAAAGGATCTGGCGAACTGGAGGAAGGCGTTTCCGCATATCTCAGTCGAGGCGGAACTGTGGTCGTTGGACGAATGGGCCGGCAAGAAAGGTAGCCAGTGGTTCACCGCTGTCAGTGGGGCCTTGGCGAAAAAGGAACGAGACGCGGTCGCGCGCGTCAATGCTGCCCAGGCTGCTAGAGCGGCAGGAGGCGAAGTGCGGCGGCGCTCCGATCCCAGGATATGAATACGGCCGAATCCATTCTCTCCGCGCATGGAATACGGCTTAGGCGCGTAGCTGGCGGAAATCAGAAAACAACTTGCCCTAAATGCTCTCCGACCAGGAAAAACAAGCGCGAACCATGCTTGTCCGTTCGGATAGACGCGAAGGGCGTCCAGTTCAATTGCCACCATTGCGGCTTCCACGGAGGCGACTTCTACGATGAATCAACTAGGCCCTTCGGGGGTTCAGGCATTTCGAAATCGAATGATCGATCCGGCCGTGGCCGAACATTCAGGAGTTTATACGGCTAGCACCGAACGGCAGCCGAATGGTGCGACCGCTATCGTGCCGGCCATGAATGGCAACATCATCGTCTTCCCATTCATTGATGGCGGAAAGGCTGTCGGTGAGAAGTACCGAGCACCAGGCAAAAAGTTTTGGCAGCGAGCCGGTGGCCGGAAAACGTTCTGGAATGCTGACTGCATGGACGATCCGGCGCTGGAGGCCGGAACAAAGGCACTTATCATCACCGAGGGCGAAATAGACGCCTTGACGGCGATCGACTGCGGTTTCCACACGTCAGTTAGCGTTCCGGACGGTGCACTGCCCGTTCGTGATGGGGAAGATCCAGAGCAACTGGACGATAGCAACCCTGATGAGGATGCGATCGGCAAGTTCCAATTCTGCTTCAACAACAGGGACCGGCTTAAGAGGATACAGCGGTTCATCCTGGCGCTTGATAACGATGCCCCGGGCCAGCGGCTTAGGGCAGAGCTGCTGAGGCGTTTGGGCGCGGCGCGATGCTCTTTCGTCACATATCCGGATGGATGCAAGGATCTGAATGACGTTCGGATGAAGCATGGCCCCGATGAGGTCGCCCGGGTTCTGATGGACGCAAAGCCCTATCCTGTGAAGGGCGTTTACCAGCTCTCCGACTATCCGGAAGTTGATGAGCCGCGCACGTACTCAACGGGATGGCCTGAGCTTGACGAATACCTGCGCCTTTGGCTTGGCGAGTTGCTGGTCGTTACAGGCATCCCCGGGCATGGGAAATCGACCTGGACCATGAACATGTGCGTCAACTTGGCGCGAAATTACGGTTTCACGATAGCCGTCGCATCGTTTGAGATCCCTACCGTACCGGCGCTGAGGTTCAAACTTCGGCTTTCTGCGTCGGGGTTATCCGCGGCAAATTGGAACCGGGAAATAGTCTCGCGGGCCGATCGGTTCATTCAAGATCACTTCGTCTTCATCGATGCTGACCCCACGGGCGAGATGGATGAAGACATGACGCTTGAGTGGCTACTGGAGAGGGCGTCGGATGCTGTCATAAGGCACGGGATAAAGGTGCTCGTCATAGATCCTTGGAACGAGGTTGAACACTCCCGGCCGAAAAGTGAAAGCGAAACGCAGTACGTCAACCGCGCGCTGCGGCAGATACGGCGATTTGCTTTGCGGCATCATGTTCTAGCGATTGTCGTTGCGCACCCAACAAAAGACGTTGGCAGGGGCGGCGAAGCAAGAACACCGACACTCTACGACATCGAGGGAAGCGCGGCCTGGTACAACAAGCCGGATCACGGCGTGGTCATCGACGTGCCAGACCCAAGCCTCAACGAAACGGTAGTTCTGGTGAAGAAGGCTCGTTTCTCTTGGTCTGGAAAGAAAGGTGAGACGGCCCTCGAATATTTACCCGAGATCGAGGGCTATCGATCGCCAAGGTCGAGGGACACCGTTCGAAGCGGCAGAACAGCGTAATGGATTCTTCTACGTCATCATCAACAGGAGCTTTACCCATGATGCAATCTGGTGAGTGGTTCGTCGTAAGAACGCGGGCAGGGCTGCAGCAGAAGGCTGTTCAGGAAATGCAGGAAATAGGCCTCGATGTTTTCTGCCCGACGATGCGCCGCGAAATCCGGCACCATCAATCCAAGAAATGGATCATGAAGGAGTTGCCGTTGTTCACGGGCTACTGCTTCGCCCGCCTCGAGCCCCGCGACTTCGCTACGCTGCGGGACGTCCGCAATGCCGTTGCGGTCCTCGGCGACGCCAGCGGCAATCCTGTGCCGGTCGCCTGGTCGGTCATTGAGAGGATCAAGGATGCTCAGGAGCGAGGCGACTTCGACAAACTCCGGCCGCCGGTCCGCCGACTCAAGCCTGGTGACAGCGTGCACGTCAAGGATGGGCCGCTCGCAGGTCATTACGGGGCAGTAACGAATGTGGTAGGGCGGCGCGCAATCAAAGCTGTTGTTGAGATGTTCGGATCTCTGCGCGAGGTGGAAATCGGGCTTGAAAGTATCAGGCGAGTAGCCTAGGTTATCGGCAGCGAGTTGCAGCCTGTTCTGCTGGGCGCCATCGAGTGACCCACGAGGCTCAGGGGAGGTTTCGCGCTCCCCGCCTCAGGGTTACTTTGCCAAAATTCTACTAGGCCGTTGGTGTTAGCCAGAGTACGCAAAATAAGCGGACTCGCCGTAGTCAAAGATATCAACCCTTTTGCGATGAACCTTGACCTTGAAGCTTGCTCCGCTGCCGTAGTCGTGTCCGCGATAGGAGCCATTGCCATTCGCCCGGAGCATGACCGCCGAGCCTTCGCCGTAGTGAAAGAGCCTAGCCAAGTTCCCGCGGATGCTGGAACCAGTGCTATGATCAAAGGCCGCTACGGTCTGTCCGTTGATTTTCACTGAAATGCTCCGGTGACCTGCCCCAGAGTGGTCATATATCGAAGATACCGGACGACCTGTTGCGTGGCTAAGCGCTATAGCTGCTATGGATGCGCGCACATGAGGCTTCACAAGCGGTCTCCCGGTTATACCAGGACCAGCGAAGTAACAGGGAAGTCACCCCGGTCCTTTTTCCAAGGCCCTCTGTCCTGAACGAACCAATCACACCACGCATGGATGGGCCCACCATCGTATGCCGGCTCAACAGACGAGACAGTCATTTGCGGGCCGCCCGACTTCAGCATAACAATGTCGCCAACCTTAATCTGTTGCGTCACTTTTTGCTCCTTCGACTCAATCGAATACCACGCTCAGATTTTGGCTTGCCGCTGTCAAGCGGGTCGCCCTTCACGAGGCACTTCATGGAAAGCATGGCTGAGGTCCGGCCAGCCAATCTTTCTTAGGTCAGTGGTTGTCGAAAGTATTGTGCGGCGTACCGAGAGCCACGGCGCAATACACTTCGAGGATGGCTTGCCTCACGGGATCTGGCTCCAGGACGTACCTGAAGTCCATCGTAGTGATCCTCTCCTTCGCGGATTGGAAATGCAATCTGAACTCTGGATCCGCCATCTTCGATGCGCGACTGTCCCTGTGTCCTGCAGCGTAACTCACGGCGAGACGGTCGCTTGAAAGGCATGCAAGACGGTACGCAAATGGCGCGACGCCATCACCTGAGCTCTTTCGTCGATGTGCGTAGAAGCGGCTCACAATGTTGTTTGAACGACCGACATATAGGTGTGTGTCGTCCTCGGACATCAGATAGACACCCGCAAGCTTATGCGACCGGCTTTGCTCGAGTGGGAATCGCGCCCCTCGGATCGGCGGCATAGCCATTAGCCGCTCAAAAGAGGGAACGAGCGAGTGTACTGTTTCCCGGAAAGATTCGTGCACGCCTAATTCACTCCGTGCCGCGGATGCGCGCTTCCAGCATCGCGATGGATCTGGAGTAATTCTCGATGAGCCGAAGATGCATCTCCACCTGCTCCTGAATTACCTCATCATCTGAGCGCTGATCATCAGGAGCTCTGGAGACCCACCGGTATTCTTTGAGGAATTCGATCATTTCTTCAGCGTACTTGACATTAACAGCATAGTAATCGCGCATCTGCTCGAGTTCTTTTCGATTCACTTTCTTCCTCCAACGGTAGCCCATTCCCACACCGGACGCGGTGCCGGAAGTTCGCCCAAGCATACGCAAAAGGCAAGTTGGCATGACAGACGAGACCCGAAATAACGGGGAGAAAACGCGGACGCCGACGCCCCCGGTTGAGCACCAATTCAAACCAGGCAACCCCGGCCGGCCGAAGGGCTCGCGCAACAAGCTCGGCGAAGCGTTCCTCGAAGCGATGCACGCTGACTTCGAGGAGTACGGCGTTAAGGCTATCGCAAAGGTCAGAGATGAGAAGCCCGACCAATACCTCAAGGTCATTGCCTCGATCCTCCCGAAGGATCTGAACGTCAACATCAACAGCACGGATGATTTAACGGATGAGCAGCTTATCGAGCGCATCCGGCAACTCGATTCCGCAATCCGGCCTTTCCTCGATGCTCAAGGAGCAAGCGGCTCTGTTGGCGGAACTGGACCGGAGACGACGCACTAACCTGCTGAGCGGGTACAAGCCTTACTCGAAGCAGAAGGAATTCCATGCGGCCGGCAATGGCTACCGCGAGCGGCTGTTTATGGCGGGTAACCAGCTCGGCAAGACGCTTGCTGGTGCTGCTGAGGCGGCGATGCATCTCACCGGCAAATATCCGGACTGGTGGGAAGGCAAGCGCTACAGCAAGCCGATCGTCGCAATCGCCGGCTCTGAATCGTACGAGCTGACCAGGGACGGCGTTCAGCGCCTTCTCGTTGGCCCTCCGATGACCGAGGAGGAATGGGGCACTGGGTATCTACCGAAGGCCGATATTATCTCCCACACCCGCCGTTCTGGCGTGTCTGGCGCATTGGATAGCATCACGGTTCGGCATGTCTCGGGCGGAACGTCAACGCTGCTCTTTAAGGCATACGAGCAGGGTCGCGGTAAGTGGCAGGCAAATACGGTTGATTACATCTGGTTCGACGAAGAGCCGCCAGAAGATGTGTATTTCGAAGGCATCACGCGAACCAACGCAACGCAGGGACTGATTGCCGTCACGTTCACGCCTCTCAAGGGCATGAGCACGGTTGTCGCTCGGTACATCCTCGAAAAGTCGCCGGATCGTGAAGTGATCACGATGACGATCGAGGACGCTGAGCATTACACGGCCGAAGAACGGCAGAAGATCATTGATTCATACCCGGCCCATGAGCGGGAAGCGAGAACGAAGGGCGTTCCGTCGCTCGGCTCGGGCCGGATCTTCCCGATTGCGGAAGAGAGCATAACGGTCGCGCCGTTCGAAATCCCGAAGCATTGGGTTCAGATCGGGGGCTTGGATTTCGGGTGGGATCACCCGTTCGGGGCTGCCGGCTGCGCCTGGGATCGGGATGCCGACGTGTTCTATGTCACGAAGGTCTATCGCGAGCGCGAGGCAACGCCGATCATTCACGCTGCTGCTCTCAAGCCCTGGGGCGCCTGGCTGCCGTGGTCATGGCCTCACGACGGCTTGCAGCACGACAAGGGGTCGGGCGAGCAACTGGCAACGCAATACCGGGCGCAAGGCCTGAACATGCTTCACGAGCGCGCCACCTTCGACGATGGGACAAACGGCGTCGAGGCTGGCCTGTCCGACATGCTCCAGCGCATGCAGACGGGCCGCTGGAAGATTTTCTCGACCTGCGGCGAGTGGTTCGAGGAATTCCGGCTCTATCACCGGAAAGACGGCAAGGTCGTGAAAGAGCGCGACGACGTGATTTCAGCGTCTCGGTACGCGCTGATGATGAAGCGGTTCGCCAAGGTGAAGGCCGACGCCGCAGCCTGGAAATTCCAAGATCGGAAGGTTGTTTAATGGCCGCGATGTCGAAACAGCAGATTGCTGCCCAGGTCTCGCAGCTCGTGAAGGACTGCGAGAACTATCGGGACGAGCTTTCCGTCGATCGCATCAAGGCGATGGAATACTACGACGGGACGATGAAGGACACCCCGGCCGATCCGAACCGGTCGAAGGTGGTTTCCCGTGATGTGCGCTCTGCGATCAAGAAGGTTCTGCCTTCTCTCGTCCGTACGATCCTCGGCAATGATAAGGTCGTCGAATACGAGCCGATGAATGAGGGCGACGAGGCGAGCGCAGAGCAGGCGACCGACTACATCAACTACGTCGTGTTTCCCGAGAGCGATGGCTATGATGCGGTCCAGGATGCCGCGCATGACGCGCTGAAGCTGCGCAATGGCATCATTCGCTGGTGGTACGAGAAGAAGCGCTCGACCAGCGTATCGTCGCACACGGGCCTTGATGAGGCGGCGCTCGTGCAGCTCGTCGCCGACGACGATGTCGAGGTGCTGGAGCAGGAAGCCTATCAGGAGCAGATCCAGACGGCTCAAGGCATGGTGCCGGTCACGCTCTACAACGTCAAGATCAGGCGCACGAAGGAATATGGTTGCTCGAAGTTGGCCGGAGTGCCGCTTGAGGAATTCCTGATCCATCCCGACGCCATCTCGATCGAGGACAGCCCGATAACGGGCATGAAGACGCAGTTGCGCCGCTCCGATCTGGTCGCGATGGGCTATGAACGCGAGAGGGTCTATGCCTTCGCTGCCTCTGGCTCCGATATCGAGGAGGAAGAGGAAGAATTCACCCGGCGCCGGGATGCGTTCGACGAGAACGATTCCATCGTCAAGGCGCTGCAGGAGGTCGATTACTACGAGCTTTATGTGAAGCTCGACGCCGACGACGACGGCATAGCGGAACTGCGCCGCATGTGCTTTGCCGGCGGCCTGGCGGAAACCAATCTGCTCGTCGACGAGGAAACCGACGAGGTCCCGTTCGCCGATCTGATCGTCGAGCGCCGGCCGCATCAGCGCGAAGGCAATTCCGTCACCGACGACATGGCGGAAATCCAGCGCGTCAAGACGGTGCTGATGCGCCAGACGCTGGATAACCTGTACTGGCAGAACAATCAGCAGCCTATCGTGCAGGAAGGCGTCATCCAGAACCCGGAAAGCGTGCTCAATCCAAAATTCGGCCAGCCGATCCGGGTAGCGCAGGGGACGGACGCCCGCGCCGCCGTTGGCTATAACATCGTCCCGTTCGTCGCCGAAAAGTCCTTCGCGATGCTCTCCTATCTTGACCAGGAAGCAACCGACCGGACAGGCATTTCCGACGCCTCGAGCGGCATGGCGCCGGATGCGCTGCAGAACATGACCGCCAAGGCCTCGGCGATGATCGAGGCGGCAGGCGTCGGCCAGACGGAGCTGATGGTGCGCACGTTCGCACAGGGCCTCAAGCGCGTGTTTCAGGGCCTCCTGCGGCTGGTGATCAAGCATCAGGACAAGCCGCGCACGGTGCGCCTCAGAAATCAGTGGGTGACGTTCGATCCGCGGCAGTGGAACGCGGACATGGATGCGACCGTAAACACCGGCCTCGGGGCGGGGACACGCGAGCGCGATATGATGATGATGCAGGTGGTCGGTGCACAGCAGGAGAAGCTGCTTGCCGCTTATGGCCCGGTCGATAATCCGTATGTCTCGGCCGAGAACATCTGGAATTCGGTCTCTCGTGGTGTCGAGGCGGCCGGTCTTAGAACTCCGAATCTCTATTTCACCAAGCCGACGGCCGAGCAAATCAAGCAGATGTCGCAGGCGCAGGCGAACAAGCCCGATCCTGAAATGCAGAAGGTGCAAATCAAGGCCCAGGCCGACATGGAGAAGGCCAAGCTGGACGCTGAGCTTGAACGGCAGAAGATCCAGATGGAAGGCGCGCTCGAAACCAAGCGGATCGAGCAGGAAATGGCGCTGAAGCGCTACCAGATCGAGCAGGAAATCCAGCTCAAGCGGCAGACGAGCGCCATGCAGATGCTGACGCGTGATCCAGTCGCAAACGTGAATATTGGCGGGGATCCGGGTTGATGAGTCCTGCAGACAAGACCGCCGCGGCCCGCGTGCTGCTCGATATGCCGCTCTTCCATCTGCTGATGGATGAACTGGAGACGGCGGCCGTCAACGGCTGCGTTCATGCGCAGATCACCGATCATGAGACCCGCGCCGCCTTTGCGGCCGAAGTGCGGGCAATCCGAAATTTCCGCGGCAAGCTCAAGTTCCTCTCTGAGGGGCAAGCCAATGCTGACGGGAAGGAAGCCCCGGCATAGGGCCGGCGCGAAACCTTAAAGGCAAGCCAGACATGACAGACGCAACCACCAACTCTCCGTTCGTTGGAGAGAGTGATAGTGCGCGACCCTCGCTTTCCCTCGATGACGCTGCAAATCTCAACTTCGCCGAGCCCGAAGAGGCCAACGAGCAGGAAGAGCAAGAGCATCAATCGCCGAGCGAGACGGGTGAGACCTCTGAAGATGGTCAAGAGACCGACGATCCCGCCAACCAGGGCGACGAGTCATCCGAATCCGAACAGGACGAGGAGACCAACGAAACCCAGGACGCAGTTATCACTCTGAAAGGTGGCGAGCAGGTTCCGCTTGAGGAACTGAAGCTTGGGTATTTGCGGGAGCGTGATTATCGCCACAAAACTCAGGAACTCGGCAACAAGGGCCGAAATCTTGAGGCGATGACAACCCGCGTCGCCAACACGGCGAACGCTATCGCAGAATTCCTGATTTCCCAACTGCCGCCCGAGCCCCCGCGCACGTTGGCGATGCAGAACCCGGCAGAGTACACACGCCAGAAGGCTATGTACGACGCTGGTTTGGAGCAAGTTCAGCGCCTCATCGACATGAGCGCCGAGCCGAAACAGGTAGCAGGCGAACTCAAGAGCGCCGCGACAGAGGAAACTCTGGCGGCCGAGAACGCCAAGCTGCTCGAAGCCTTTCCGCATCTCTCCAAGGACGAGGCCCGCGAGAAATTCTTCGCCGACGCCTTCAAGGCGGGCGAGGATTTCGGGTTTTCTTCCGACGAGATGCAGAAGTTCACCGACCATCGGTATTTCAAGGTCATGCACTACGCCATGCTCGGTCTCCAGGCCGAACAGGCGAAGAACAAGGCCATGAAGAAGGTGGCAAACGCCCCGCCGGCAGCCGTCAAGGCCAAGCCGAACGGCCCGCTGAACCCGAAGGCCCGCCAAAGTCAGGAAGCGATGAAGAGGTTGTCGAAAACCGGGTCGATCAAGGACGCGATGTCGATCGACTTCGACTAACCCCATCTTCAAAGGACCAGAAACATGGCTGTTGTAACCAACACCTTCACGACCAGCCAGGCGGTTGGCAATCGTGAAGAGCTTTCGGACGTGGTGTCCCGCATCACGCCCGAAGACACCCCCATCTATTCCCTGATCGAAAAGGGCAAGGCCGTCTCCATCCATCCCGAGTGGGAAACGGACGAGCTTGCCGCACCCGGCGAGAACATCCGCGAGGAAGGTGAAGAGTACGCCTTCGACGCCATCACCCCGCCGGCGCGCATGGGCAACTACACTCAGATCCTGCGCAAGGACTGGATCATCTCCAACACGCAGGAAGTCGTTTCCGAGGCTGGCAACGTCCAGAAGCGGAAGTATCAGAAGCTGAAAAGGGGCGTCGAGATCCGCAAGGACGTCGAGTTTGCCATCGTCGACACGAACGCCTCTGTCGCCGGCAGCACCCGCGAATTCGGCTCGCTCAACACCTGGATAACGACCAACGTCTCCCGCGGCGCTGGCGGCTCCAACGGCGGCTTCAACTCCGGTACGGGCCTGACGGTCGCTCCGACCGCCGGCACGCAGCGTGCGTTCACCAAGACCATCCTGGATACGGTGATGCAATCTGGCTACCAGAGCGGCGCGAACTTCCGTCACGTCTCGGTCTAGCCGTACGTCAAGAGCGTGTTCGTCACCTTCATGTCGGACAGCAATGTGGCCCCGTTCCGCTATGCCGTCTCAAAGGGCGGCGAGCGCAACACCATCGTTGCCACGGCCGACTACTACGAAGGTCCGTTCGGTACCGTGATGATCCACCCGAACCGGGTGCAGGCAACCAGCGCCACGCAGGCCCGCAACGCCTTCTTCATCGATACCGACATGTTGTCCTTCCTCTGGCTCCGCAAGATCCAGGAAGACAAGGACATCGCGAAGACGGGCGATGCCGACAAGGGCGTCATCATCGGTGAGGGCACCCTCAAGGTCCACAACGAGAAGGGCCTCGGTGTTGCCGCCGACCTCTTCGGCCTCACGGCTTCGAGCTAAGGAGAAGCAGCCATGACCTCTTACAAGCCAATCTCGGCCACGGCTGCGACGCTGTCGCTCACGATGAAGACCCACGGCGGCGCAACCGTCGTCGCCGATCGGGCCGCAGGCATCACCATGACGCTGCCGGCCGCTTCCGGTACCGGCGTCAAGTTCAAGGTGGTCGTCAAGACGACTGTCACGTCCAACAGCCTGAAGGTTCAGTCTGCCAATGCGACCGACGTCATGACCGGCACGGCTCTCTTTGGTCAGGATTCGGCCGATACGACCGTGTTGTTCGAAACCGCAGCGGACTCGGACACTATCACCATGAACGGTTCGACGACCGGCGGAATCAAGGGCGACATCATCGAACTTGAAGACCTGGCTTCCGGCCTCTGGGGCGTCACCGTTCGTGGTTCTGCCACAGGAACCGAGGCGACCTGTTTCAGCGCCGCCGTCAGCTAACCACCATGAGGGGCGGGCTTCGGCTCGCCTCTTCCCTTTTCAGGAGAAACGAACATGGCACCCGAAGCAAAAGCAAAGACCGCACCAGTCCGCTTGCTCTACGATACTTGGGCAGAGGGCGACCAGCGCATCAAGGCCGGCACTGTCCTTGATCTTCCCATCGCCGCGGCAAAGGAACTGATCGCCAACGGCAAGGCCGAGCGCGCCGACCCTCTCCCCGGAGACGATGCATGATCATTCGCGATGGCTCGTGGTCTCTCTACGATTACGACCATGCGACCGGTCGGTCGGTCTGGCACTATTTCGACGGGGAGAAGGACGTATTCCGCGTCGATTATCCGGTGACGAACGTCATCAGCGAGAACCAGTCGGTTCGCAACGAGGCAAGCCGCGCCTGGAAAGGCGATTGGCACCGGGTCGCATCGATCCCGCTCAATGTCGCGCACCATTCCGGCCTCGTCCAAGCGCATAGCGAAGGCGACGACCGTTTCGTCAAACGCTGGATCAACGACAGCGATAATCGCGTCTGGCGCACGAAAGAGGGCCGTCTATGACCATCCCTGACTACGCCGCGCTTCTGATCGATGCAGGCGAGTATTCCGGCTATGCCGATATCTCGCACGTCTTCCCGCGGCTACTCGGCCTCGCAGAGCTGAAGCTGAACCGCGGGCTTCGCGTCGCTGGCATGGAAGACACGGCCATGGTCACGCTCACCGAGGGCGACGGCACGCTTCCGACCGACTTCCTCGAGGCACGCGAGGTGAAGAACGCATCGGGCATCCCGATCCGCGCTGTCTCGCTCGAGCAGTTGACGAACAGCTACATGGACCGCAGCGGCACGCCCGCTGGCTATGCCATTGTCGGCAGCACGATCAAGGTTCGGCCATCAGCCGACCAGGACATCAGCGTCACCTACTACAGCCGCATTCCGGCTCTGACCGTCACCGATCCCACGAACTGGCTGCTGGAGAAGGCGCCCGACGTTTACCTCTTCGCGCTCGTCAACGAAATTGCGATCTGGAAGAAGGACGTAGAAGGCGCGACGGCTGCGCAACAGCTTCTGGCGCTGGCGATCAATGGCCTCAGGATCGAGGACGAGCGCACCCGCTGGGGTAATGCGCAAGTCGTCGTCGGAGGTGTAACGCCATGACGCTCCTTTCCGCAATCAACGAGGTTTGCGACGTTGTCTCGCTCTCTCAGTTCGAGACCGTCTACGGTTCCACCGAGCCGAATGCTCAGACCATGCTAGCTCTTGCCCAGGAAGCCGGCGACGAAATTGCGCGCCGCGTCGATTGGCAGCGCACTTTGAAGCAGCACACCTGCACGGCGTCTCCTGAAAACTTCCCAGACGATTATCAGCGCCTGACGCCAGGCGGAGGCATTCGAACGGCAACCGGAGACTTCGCACGGCCCGTCAACAACAGCGGCCAATGGTCGATTATCTCGGTCGTTCCTTCGACGCAGCCCTATTACTTCCTCAAGGCCAACCAGTTCCTGTTTTCGCCGGCAGATTCGGCCGTTGATGCGGTCATCGACTACGTATCGAAGAACTGGATCATGAATGATCCGGCCGGCGAGGCAGCGGAGTGGGCCGCTGACGATGACACCACGCTGTTTCCGGAGCGCCTACTCGTCAAGGGCATCATCTGGCGGTGGAAGCGTCAAAAAGGGCTCGCCTACGAGGACAACCTCGCCGAGTTCGAGGCCGATCTCGTGCAGGAAATCAATGCGGACAGGGGTAGGACGTGAAGATACAGCCCCGAGCAGGCCGCATAGAGCAGTCCAACCGCGGCGCCGTCTCTATTGGCCGCATGCAGTCGTCGCAGCCGGTAACCTTCCCTGCACCGAAGGGCGGGCTTATCACGACGGCCGACATGGCGACCCAGCAACCGGGCTCCGCTGTGGTGCTCCGCAACTTCTTTCCGACGCTGATCGGCTGCAAAATCCGCGGCGGCTCGCAGAAGAAGGGCCTGGCCGCTGACGGAACCGACATCAAGAGCGCGTTCAAGTACAAATACGGCTCGACCGAGAAGCTATTCATGGCGACGGGAACGGCGATCTACAATATGACATCGCCGGCTGCGCCTCCGACGACGACTGCTGCAGATGTCAGCGGCCTGAGTGGCGGCGATTGGTGCGCCTTCCAGCACACCAACGCGGGCACATCCTGGCTTGTCTGCGTCAACGGAGCCGACGACCGCCGCCTTTACAACGGTACGACGTGGTCGACGACGGCAATCACCTTCACTGACGGCACGACAATGCCGCAGCTCAACTACGGCTGGCTTTTTAAGAACCGGGAATTCTTCCTGAAGAACGGCACGCTGGATGCCTATTATCTCGCAGTGAACGCGGTCAGCGGCGCCGCTACGGTGTTTCCGCTTGGCGGCGTCATGAAGAAGGGCGGCTCGCTGCTGACGGGCTTCTCCTGGTCGCTGGAAAGCGGCGACGGCCTGTCGGATATGTGCGTATTCGTCTCGACCGAGGGGGAAATTGCGGTCTATGCCGGCGACGACCCGGCGAGCGCCTCGACATTCGCGCTGAAGGGCGTCTACCAGATCGGCAAGCCGCTCGGAAAGAACGCCTGGATCCGGGCAGGGGGTGACATCCTCATTGCCACGACCGACGGCCTGACGCCGATGTCGCAGGTATTCCAGCGCGATAGGCAGGCATTGAGCCTCGTTTCCGTCTCGCGCCCCATCGAGGACGATTGGAAGAGGGCGGCGAATGCCACCGGGACAGGCTGGACGCTGAAGCAGTGGCCCGAGCAGAACCTCGTGTTCGTGGCATTCCCCGAAAACACCGTCGTTGCCGACACGACGTTCGTCCTGAACGTTCTCACCGGCCGCTGGGCGACGGTCAGCAATTGGCATGCGCTTTGCTATGAGACGCTGCAGGGCGGGCTCTTCTTCGGTTCGTTCGACGGCTATGTATGGCAGGGCGACGCAGGCGGGACGGATGATGGGCTGACCTTCTCTGCCACCTATCTTTCGCAGTTCTCGCCGGCCGGCCAGTTCGGGCAGAGGGCAACGGCGACGCTCGCGCACATGTATTTCCGGGCGAAGTCGCGGCCGAAGGTCAGGCTGTTCGCTCGCGCCGACTACGACAAGTCGACGCCGACGTTCAATTCTGTGACTGAGGGCGACGCGACCTCGTCGGAGTGGGATGTCGGCCTTTGGGACGTGGCGATTTGGGACGGCGTTTCCGAGGTGCAGCGCTACGACTTCCGCCAGAACGTCCGCGCATCCGGCGACATGCTGGCGGTAGGCTGCGTGATTACCTCCGGCGGCGACTTCAAGCTCGATCTCGAGGTTGATCTGGCGACCATGCAGGTTTCGGTCGGGGAGGCGAGCGCCTGATGCTGCCGAACGATGCGGAACAGGTCCGAGCGGCGCTGCTGCGATGGACGATGGGCGACGAGGCCGCGGCCGATTTCCTCGAGCAGATCGCCGAGATAGCCCGACTGGCAGACGACATTGTTGACGAGGAAGAGAACCGGCAGCGCAACGTCTGCTGGCTGCTGGTGCGCACGCTCACTCATCTGCCGGTCAATCCGTTCTTCATCCGCCATGCGCAAGCCCTGGCGCCGCTGATCAACAGCGTCATCGTCCAATGGCAACTTTCGGACGAGTGGCGGTCCTCCCGGGACGCGCTGAAGCGCCAGTTCGGGTTCGTCATGCGTGAGGCCATCGGCTCTATCGTCACGGCGGTTGCGGCGATCTGCGGCGGCTATGACCACGCCAAGAAGGCAACGGAAGATTTTTTCGAACTCTGCCATGCCGGCTCGCGAGAGACCGTCGAAGAATGGATGAAGGATTGAACGATGGGCCTTTATGGTAGCGCTCCGAAATCGCCAGACCCGCAGGAAACGGCATCTGCGCAGACCGCGACGAACATTGGAACAGCAGTTGCCAACAACGTCATGGGCAACGTCAACCAGGTGACGCCGGACGGGAAGCTGACCTACACCTATACGACGCAGAAGTGGACCGATCCGCTCAGCGGCAAGGTGTATGACCTGCAGGTTCCGACCGCGACGCAGGAGCTTTCGGCTGAGCAGAAGGCCATCAAGGGGCAGACCGACGCCGCCGAATTGAACATGGCGACGCTCGCCAACACGCAGTCTGGCAAGCTCAACAACCTGCTTGGCAAGCCGATCGATATCTCCAGCGCGCCGACCGGGGGCAATGCTGGCGCAATCGGGCTGCCGCAGTATCAGCAGTTCGGCGGCGGCCCCAATCTCCAGACGAGCGTCGGCAATGCCGGCGATATCACGAAGTCCTTCGACGTGGATTTCGATACGTCGCGCTATGAACAGGCTCTGATGGACCGGCTGAACCCGCAGCTTGAGCAGGATCGGGCGGCGCTCGAAACCAGGCTCGCCAATCAAGGCCTGCAGCCGGGGTCCGAAGCCTATAACCGCGCGATCGACCAGGCGAGCCGTCAGTCGAATGACGCTCGGATCTCCGCAATCCTCAATGCGGGTCAGGAACAGAGCCGTATCGCCGGTCTGGCGCGCGATCAGGCATCGTTCCAGAACGCCGCGCAACAGCAGCAGTTCGGCCAGAACGTCACGTCGGCTGGCTTCGGCAACGATGCCAAGCAGCAGATGTACCAGAACCAGAACACCTCGACCGCGGCGAACAACGCGCTGAAGGATCAGACCTTCAATGCCCAGCAGTCGAAGTTCAACATGGCGAACCAGCAGCGGGCGCAGTACCTGAACGAGCTTTACGCCCAGCGCAACCAGCCGATCAACGAAATCATCGGCCTGATGTCGGGCGCCCAGGTGAACAGCCCGAGTTTCGTCCCGACCCAGTCGAACCCGATGCCGACCGTCGATTATGCCGGCCTCGTCCAGCAGGACTATGCGAACAAGATGGGCGCATACAATCAGCAGCAGGGCAATATGCAGAGTCTATTCGGTGGCCTGCTCGGCTTCGGCGGCCATCTCGCCAGCCTGTCGGACAAGCGGGCGAAGAAGGACATCAAAAAGGTCGGCGAACTCAAGGGCCATGGCCTTTACGAATACGCCTATCGCGGCAAACACAACGACGGGAAGCGACACATCGGCGTGATGGCGCAAGAGGTCGAGAAGAAGCGGCCGGATGCCGTATTCCGGCGCCGCGACGGTCTCCGACAGGTCAATTACGGCGCGCTCTTCAACGCAGGAAGGAAGAAATAATGGCCTATTCGTTCCTGTTCGGCGGCGACACCAAAGAAACGCCCGAGTCGATCAAGCGCAAGCGTGAACTGGCCATGGCCATCATGGGCGCATCGTCTGCTCCGCGGAACATCGGCGAGGGCTTGAACGCGCTCGGCTCGGGCATCGTGGCCGGCGTTATGAACCGGCGCGCCAACAAGGCAGAGAGCGAAGGCCGCAGCGCCGCATCCGACCTGTTCAATCGCATCGTCGGCCAAGCTCCGAATGCCAGCGCATCGAGCATGCTTTCCCCCGGCGTCAAGCCGACGTCTGCCGGCGACGTCAACATGAGCGGGAACGAGATCTATTCGAACTTCATGGATACGGTCGACAATACGATAACGAACCCATTCGGCCTCGCTGCTGTTGCCGCGACCGGAAAGGCTGAAAGCAGCTTTTCCCCGGCGAATGCCAATCGGACCTGGAGCGATCCGAGCCAGAGCGGCGACCCCGGTACGGCCGGCGGCATCATGTCCTGGCGCGGGCCCCGGCTTGAGAAGCTTCAGGCCTATGCGGCCTCGAAGGGTGAGCAGGGCAACGGTTCACCGCAGACGCAGGCGGAATTCCTCCTCCAAGAGGATCCGAACCTCGTCACGGCGCTGAACAACGCCAAGAGCACCGAGGAAGCGCAGACCCTCATGAATAACGCCTGGAAGTTCGCAGGCTACAACCAGCCGGGCGGAGAGGCTGCAAACCGTCTCGGCTATGCCAACGCCTTCCTGCCGAAATTTCAGGGCCAGGGACAGCCGCAGCAGGTCGCCAGCCTCGATCCGTCGATCGGCATTCCCAGCGCGCGGCCGCAGCCGAATGCACCCCCGCCGCCCGCGCCGACTGGCCAGCCTTCCTTGACGGATGAGGTCGCAGCCTTCGAGCAGACGCCGGAAAATCGGGCACAGTTCCCAGGCATGCAGCAACCACCGGCACAGGCTCCAGCGCCTCCGCAACAGGTCGCGCAGGCACCGCAGCAGATGCCGCAGGTCGCCCCGCTCTCTGGCGTTGATCCGCAGTTGCTTCAGGCCCTTGCCAATCCCTTCCTCGCTCCCGAAGAGCGAGCAGTGCTGGAATCTCTATACCAGCAGCAGATTGGCGCGCAGCAGGCCGCACGCGAGCAACAGCAATGGCTTAAGCGCCAGCAGTTCGAGGCCGAGCAGAAGCGCTCAGACCCGTCTTATCAGCTCGGCCTGGAGAAGACGCGCGCCGAGGTCGAGAACCTGAAGACGCCTGAATATCAGACGCTCACGCCGGAGGAGCGCTCGGCGCTCGGCATTCCGGAGACCGACCAGCGCGTCTATCAGCGTTCCCGCGGCGGCAAGGTCGACGCTGTCGGCGGCGCCGGCCAGACGATCAACGTTGGAAATGAGGTGGAAGCGCGCAAGGCTGCTGCAACCGAACTAGGCCTAACGCCACAGGACCCGCGCTATCAGTCGTTCGTGCTGACTGGAAAATTCCCGCGCGAAGACTCCCAGGCGCTCACGGCGACGGACAAGAAGGCGATCCTTGAAGCCGACGAGATGGTTGCGGCAAACCAGAGCGCTCTCGATGCTCTGTCGCAGGCAGAAGCTCTTTCCGATAGGGCAAATAGCGGCTGGTTTGCCGGCGCGCGAGCGTCGATCGGCAACAATCTGCCAGACTGGATGGTGCCGGATGTTGTCTCGAGCCCGGAAAGCTCCCAGGCTACGACCGACATGGACAACGCCATCATCGGCCAAGCCATCACGCAGCTCAAAACCATCTTTGGCGGCAACCCGACAGAGGGCGAGCGAAACATCCTGCTCGAATTGCAAGGCTCGTCGACCATGCCCCGCGAGGTCCGGAAGCAGGTGTTTTCCCGAGCTCGCGCGTTGGCCGAAAAGCGGCTGCAGTTCAACAATGATCGAGCGGCCGATTTGCGCGGCGGCAATTACTACAAGCCGGATCGTGCTCCAGCGACTGGTCAGAACATCGATGACCTTCTCAAGAAGTACGGAGCACCTTGATGGCAACGATCGAGCAACTTTCCAACGCGCTGATCAATGCCGATCGGGCGGGGGACATTGAGGCCGCGCGGGCGCTCGCGGCTGAGATTTCGCGGATGCGAAGCGGGTCGAACCAAGCAACATCCGAGCCGCCAGCACCGCAGCCGACAGAGCCGCAACAGGCGGATGCCCGTGATAACTGGCTTGGGCGTGCTGATACGTTCATGCGAGGCGCTGCGGACACGATGTCATTCGGCCTGGCTGATGAAATTGCCGCCGGCGGGGATGCGCTTTTCAATCCTCTCTTCGGAACTGGTCAGGACGGCGGCTCGCTTGCCGAGCGGTACGATCGAAACCTGAAAGCCCAGCGCACGACGGACGAGCTCGATGCCAAGAAGCGCACGGCCGAGCGTCTCACGGGTCAAATTCTCGGTGCAGTCGGCGGCGGGGTTGGGCTGGCGCGGAACGGCTTGTCGGCGACGACAAATGCGATCAAAGCCGGCAAGCGATTGCGAGGTGTAACTGCAGCCTCCGCGAAAGAGGGCGCAGTCCTCGGTGCTCTTCAAGGTTTTGGTAGCGGGGAAGGGATCGACGACCGTATATCGAGCTCGACGACCGGTCTTGCCGCCGGTCTGGGCGTCGGCGCAGCATTGCCTGGCGCGACCACGGCTATAGCGGGTGCCGTAAAAGGTGCCACCGCTCCGTTCGTTGCTCCCTTCCGCCCCGCTGCATATACCGACAAGGCCCTCCGAACCTACTTGCAGCGGTCCGGTAAGACGCCTGAGCAGATCGCAGACATCATGCGCTCCGCGGTAGATGATGGGCAGTCGATGTACACGCTGGCCGATGCGATGGGGAATGCCGGACAGCGAGCTCTTGTCCCAGTCACCAGGACGCCAAATGATGCCCGCCAGGAGGTGACGGATTTTCTTGTCCGCCGTCAGCTTGGTCAGCCTCAGCGATTGGCAAACGCCTTGGCCGAAGGTTTCGACGCTCCGCAGACCTCGGATCAAGTCAGTCGCGCCTTGACGAGCGCCCGCGATATCGAAGCTGACCAGCTCTACACCGCGGCCCGCCGAGGTGCTGGCCCAGTCAACGTGACGCCTATCCTCGACAGGATCGACGAGACCCTGTCGCCCGGCGTCAACCGGGTCGTCAGCCCGCGGGACAATATCGGGAATGACACAATCGAGGGGGCACTTGCTCGCGTGCGTCGAATGATCTCCGATGGCAATTCGCAGGTGACCGATTTCAATGCTCTCTTCCGCGCGAAACTCGATCTCGACGACATGATCCGGCGCGCCGAAGGGCAGGGGGCCGGAAACCGGGCACACTATCTCGGTCAAATAAAGCGGGAGGTCGATCGGGCCCTTGAAAACGCGTCCGATGCCTACCGGCATGCCAACGATACGTTTGCCAGTCGGAGCAGGGTTATCGACAGCGTGGCGGAAGGTCAGGCGGCAAAGTCGGGCCGCGTGCGGTCAGAGGACAGCATTGAGCAGTTCAATGCGATGATGCCCGACCAGCAGCAGGCTTTCCGGTCCGGTTACGTTGATCCGATCATCGCGGACATCGAAAGCCTTCCGATGGGACCGGCAACGAATCGAGCCCGTGGTTTGACCACACCGAAGTATGAGCAGGAGTTTCAGGCGTTCGCCGCTCCAGGCCGCGCTGAGCAGCTTGGCAATCGCATTGGTCGCGAGAACCGGATGTTCGAGACGTCGAATGCTGCGCTTGGCAACAGCCGAACTACTGACAACCTCGGTGATATCGACGACATGGCAAACTTTGACCCGGCTGTCCTCGCAAACCTTCTGGCCGGCAACTGGAAGCAAGCGGCGCTGACTGGCGCTCGCCAGGCTTTCAACGCCGGAAAAGGCCTGCCGCCTCGTGTTGTCGAGAGGGTGGGGCGCTCATTGGTCGAAACAGATCCGAACCAGGCATTGGCGACGCTTAACCGAGTGCGTGGTCAGCAGGTCAGTCGCGATCAGCTCCGCGCGATGATCCTGGAAAGCATGCTGCAGGGGTCGAATGCCGGCATAGCTCGGCTACCATAAATGGCGATACCGGGAGGAAACCCAGAGGATGAAGACTGCCCCGGTGCCGAAACCGAGAAAAAGAGCAGTCCAGTCGGCCCGGAATGAATAGAAATAGCCACCCCATCCGAGTGCAACGATGAAGAAAAGCAGCCGAAAGCTCTCCGGCCGCCGATCAATCTTCGGTTCGTTGGGGTCGTGCTCAATGGTGTGCCGTGCGGTCATTGCCACAACATACACGAGTAGCGGGGAAATTGAAGATGCGAGCTCGCGTAGGTTCAATATCCACCTGGGCGGGAATAGGCGCTGCGCCTTCCGCACCTGTTGCCCGCGGCGTCATACTGCCAATCGTATTGGCAATTCCCTCGATAGGGCCTGTAAGATGAAGGGTAATACGATCCCCCGCCGCAATTATTGTTGGCACATACAGCGACTGCAGTCCCGATGGCGGCAATGGCTACCGTCGCCGCAATTGCCTGATTCTGCTTCTGAACCATGGCCGGACATTCATAATAACTTATGCCTCTGCGGCCGAGTTCAAGCGCGATTTCCTGCTTGAATGAAGGGTCATAGGTTTCGAGAAAAGTCCTACACAATGCCGCCTTGCTCACGGCTTTTGGATTTTTCCGAAGATCCGCCTGCGTTGTGGTGCAGCTCCCCAAGGCAAGCGTAATCGCTGCGGCAATACAAAGCCGCCCCGCCAAATTAAACGTCAAGATGTGCCCCTCAATTCCCCTGGGACTCAGTGAACAACTTATTGGCGACAAGAGTCAATAGATAAAACAAGAAGTCGAGAATAGAAGACTAGCAAGAGTCGAGGCATGGCCTCATGCGCCGCCGAGGGCAATTTCTGCATCTCCTTCTGGTTCTCGCTTGGTCAGTTCGCCCTCCTCACTCTGAGAAAGATACGCGTGCCCGATTAACCAGTCTCGTACGATGAGACGGAGCGCTTCATCCCGGCTGACAGCGTATTCGGCCATGAAAAGCTGAACGGCCCGCTCAGCATCTTCGTCGAGGTAAGTCATTGAACTGCCCCTGTGTTTGCCGGTGGCGATCAAACCGAAATTCCGACCACATGGCAAGGCTTCCGGTGCGGAGCCTCTTTTCTATGGAGAATGCCCATGCCCAGAACTGGTGGCGTCTATTCCCCTCCGGCCGGCACGAAAGGCGTGTCGAACACGACCATTCAGAGCGTGCCCTATAACGCGTTCGTCGACGATCTGACGGCAGATGCCAATGCCGCGCGCCCGGTCACCGCTGGGGGCACCGGTTCGACCACGGCGAGCGGTGCGCGCACGGCGCTCGGGCTGGCGATCGGTTCAGACGTTCAGGCCTACGATGCTGGTCTCGCGTCGATCGCCGGCCTGACGACCTCTGCCGACAAGATGATCTATACGACCGCATCGGACACTTACGCGACGACAGCACTGACGTCATTCGCCCGCACGATCCTGGACGATGCTGACGCCGCTGCAGTGAGAACCACTATCGGCGCGCAGGCATCGGACGCCGGTCTGACGTCAATTGCCGGTCTCACGACGTCCGCCAACCAGATGATCTACACGACGGCTTCGGACACCTACGCGACCGCTTCGCTAACCGCCTTCGCACGAACAGTGCTCGATGATGCAGACGCGACCACGGCGCGTGCGACACTCGGGGTCACCATCGGCACGAACGTTCAAGCATATGATGCTGCCCTTGCTGCTATCTCCGGTCTTGCCTTCACGGACGGCGGATTTATCGTCGGCAACGGCACCACGTACGTCATTGAAAGCGGCTCTACCGCGCGCACTTCGCTGGGCCTCGGCTCAATTGCGACCCAAAATGCAAGTGCTGTCGCAATCACAGGCGGATCGGTCACCGGTATCACGGACCTCGCAATCGCAGATGGCGGGACCGGGGCGTCAACGGCGTCGACAGCGCGCACGAACCTTGGTCTGGGCGGTCTGGCCGTGCTCGACACGACGGATCTTGTTTACACGGGGTCGTCGGCGGCGAACCTCACCTTCCCAATTGGCACAACTATCGTGGTGTCCTACGGCGCCGCCCCGGATCGGAACGAGGCTATGACCTTCTACCTATTCGCATCGAATACGCAGCAGTATTCAACGACCGTGAACGGGACCGCTGTAGGTGGAACCTGGCGCGCCAGGGGGCTGGCTGGTAGCAACGTGGCGCTTATGCAGAGGGTCGCCTGATGTCCTATACGATGTCGCTCGATGAAGTTTACTCGGTCTCTGCAACCGAGAAGGAAGACGTCTATAGGCTCTCCGTTCGCGTAACTGTGTGCGGTGAAACATTCGATACGGAATACTGGTCCTACCCCGAGGACCCGCACGGCCTAAACCCTACGATCCGGCAGTGGTTGGCGGCAAATCCCGATTTCCCCATTAGTTCTTAGCCCCCGTTGTCAAGCTTCGAGCCTAGATGATACCCGTCGCCCGGTATCTCTCTTTGAAGTTTGGCAATGGATTTCTCCTCAATCGATCGACGGACGCTGATCACCGGCTTGCTTGCAACCGGGGCGCTTTCCTGCGTCGGTCTTGTCCCCAAGGGAAACCCCATGACCATTCTTGACATCACCGGCAACAGCAACAGCGCAGACGACGCCGGCAACGGGAATCGTCCGCCTGTCGCGCAACGCTGGCCGGCGCTTCGTATCGCCACGACCGGAGAAACCAAAGTCAACCGCGCCTATTCCGGCGACATGGCCCAGGATCAAGCCTTCAAGGGCAGGGGCGTTGTCCGCGCGGGAACGTCAAGCGCCGTCGCCAACTAACAGATCACGAGATGTGGAGACTCTGCTCTCCGTCTCTAAGTTTCCCGCGCCTGATCTCATATCAGCATCGAAGAACACAACTTCGGTGAAGCGAACCCACTCGCCAGAAAACTGAAGCGGCAGCATTCATCCTGCTCCTGGCGGGAGGCTTGGCGTTGCAGTCTGGCAACTCATCGGAGTTGTCTATGCCTTCACTCGACATGAGCGGGGACAGCATCACTGTCGGCCACGGGGTGACGACCGCTCAGCGTTACGCCACTCTGCTCTCCACCAATCTCGGTCGCCCGATGGTCAACCGGGCCAAAAACGGCGACATGTCTGCGGATCAGGGGCAAAAAGCCATTTCCGTCAAGCGCGCCTCGGGCGATATCGCCACGATTATGGTCGGGGTCAATGACCAGCGGATCTACCAGGCGAGCAGCATCAAGCGCGGATACTATATCGCCTTCCTTCGCCGACTTATCCTTGACGCTACGGCAACGGTCAGGAAGACCGGCCGCAGCACGTCGATCGCGAAAACCGGAACGTGGTCAAACACCGTGGTCAACACATTCGGCGTCACGACCACTCAGAATGGCGCCAAGGCGACTGCATGGGTAAGCGGAACCGCTGTCTACATTGGAACTATCATCCAGAACCACCCGGCCGCGAAGGGCGTCGCTCAGGTCAGGATTGACGGGGTATTGAAGGGCACCGTCACCTGCGATGGGACCGGCGACGGCGGCATGACGACGGCGAACGGCCTCCCGTATGGCCCGGCCGCTTTCCGCTTCGGAGGGCTCTCCTCAGGCAATCACAAGGTCGAGCTGACCGTGACCTCGGCGAATGGGCAGAACTTCCGCCTCGATTACATCGCCGGGAATACCAATCAGACCGGCGTTAAGACGTTCGTCTCGAACGTGATCCGCATGAACGCCTACGGCTATAAGAAGTATGGCGGGAGCGATTCTAGCGTGTCGGCTTTCAACACCGACATCGCGACAATGATCAGCCAACTATCGGGCGACGGGCTGCAGGCCTACCTGGTCAACAACTGGTCAGCCATTAACCCGGCAACGCATCTTTTGACGGACGGCATTCATCCGAATCGAGCCGGCCACGTCGCGCTCTACAACACTTTCCGAACCGCCATCCTGGCGCAAATGTAGCCCCGCCTTTGAGCGGGATTTTTCCATACCAGCAACAAAGGTGGAACATGGCTCGGGAAACCCTTCCCGTCGCCCTCGAACTCATGTTCGGACACGAGGGCGGCTACGTGAATGTGAAGACTGATCGGGGCGGCCCGACGAAATTCGGCATTACGCACGCGACTTTGGCGGCACATCGCGGCAAGCCTGCGATGACCGCTGAGCAGGTTAAGGCCATAAGCCGGGAGGAAGCCGAGGATATCTATCGGCGCTCCTACTGGACGCAGAGCGGGGGCGATCTGCTGCCGCCTGGCTTGGATTACGCAGCGTTCGATTTCGCGGTCAACAGTGGACCGGCACGAGCTGTGAAGACACTGCAGAAGGTCTTGGGCGTTCGGGAAGACGGCCAGGTAGGCGAACAGACTCTGGCAGCGGCGCGCAAGTATGAGGGCGGGATTAGCACGCTCATCCGCGCGTATTGCGAAGCCCGCATGCGGTTCCTGCGCTCGCTCACCAACAAGAAGACCGGGTTCCCGGTCAATGGCCGCGGCTGGACGATCCGCATTGCCGGCAAGGACCCGAAAGGCGAATGGGCCGATCAACCCGGCGTCATCGGCAATGCGCTGCGGCTGGCGGCCGACGCCAGCGGCAGCACTGTGGCGAAGAGCGAGACGCCCCGGGAAGCCGGGGCAAAGGCCGACAGCCGCGATACAGGTCTCGGCGAGGTGCTGAAGAAGCCGGAAGCTTGGGGCCCGCTCGGCGGCCTTCTCTCTGCGGGCGGTGCGCTCTTCGCTGGAAGCGGTCCGGTGCAATGGGCTCTGGCCGCGGCGATGGTTGGCGCTGTCGGCGTCGGCCTCTGGTATTTCGTCCGCAGGGTGAGGGAGGCCGGTTGATGTTCAGCCGCCTCTCCCTCGCCGCTGGTGCGCTTGCTGGCGGTATCGTCGTCTTCCTCATCATGCAGACGGTGAACGCGCTCTGGATAATTCCTGCGGCAAGGGAGGCGGCCCGAAAGCTCGAACGCGCCGAACTTGATTCCGCAACCAACAACGCAATTGGAGAGCTACGCGATGAAGCCGAGCGCGCTCGCTTTAACCGTCGCCTGTGCATTGAGCGCGGCCGGCTGTACGTCAACGCAACAGGTCAGTGCGTCGAAAGACCGGCTCAACCAGGCGGCTAGGGCGGTCGTCGGCACTTCGCTGGTTGGGGCTCGGGGTGCGACTCCGGCCGATCAGGACAAGATCGACGAGACGGTCGCGGGGTTGAGCGGGGCCCGCGCCTGGACGCAGAGCGAATGCGCCCACCACGATATGCCGCAGTAAACCATTCCAGCAGACATCGCAGCGCATGCGGCAGATACGGGGGCCGACGATTGACCAACGGGAACGATGATATGGCAAATGTCAGAGCACCAGCCTGGAAATGGGAGTGGAACTTAAACACGGTCGTGATCTTGCTCGGCTTTGCCGGAGGTCTCATCGCATGGGGCGCGACATGGGAGCGATTGAGCTCCAATCAGTTTGCCCAAGCGTCCAGCCTCGATCGCCTGGATAAGCGCGTCGCGGCCGTTGAAGTCACACTCCGGCAACTCGACAATCACGAACTGAGAATCTCTGCGGTCGAGAAGCAAGCTGCCGAGGCGGCTACTTCAATGCGGGCGGTTGAGAATACGCTCAACAGCCTCGCTGCGGACATGCGTGTCACTCGCGAGATCCTTCAGCGGATCGAGGCAGGGCAGCGAGAGGGCGGGCAGCAGCTTCGGCGCTGATGACTCTTTCTCAGCCGTGCACTAAATATGGCCCGCGAAATAACGGAGGCCACATGACTGCCAGGGATCGTTGGACGGTTGATCTTAAATGCCCAATATGCGGAAGGACCGGCAAGGCGGAACTTTCCCAGGCCGATGGGTGGTCTTTCATGAAGGACCAGTCGACCAGCGTTGATTCTTTGTCTGACGGTTTCGTTGAGCGCGAGCAGGATGGGCGACCCGCGTTTTTCTGCGGCAAAGACGATGTACGTTGCTAACCTGCTCGATAGGCGAACAGGAGATTTGCTATAGATAGTGCTTTCCGCTGGCGCTTTCCATGACGCTCGCCAATTGAACAGCTAGCATGGATTCAATGAGGTCTTCCATTTTTGAAAGATCAAGCTCGCCATTTTCTATCGCCGCGTCAGCAGCTTCCAACGCCTCAAAATAGGGCCCGCGGTTGTCAACAATCTGATCAGGTATCGTATTGCGCCCAGGCAGCAACAAGCCCTCTTTGACGCAAAGTACAAGATACGAAACCATGCGGGAAGTACGTCCATTCCCATCGCTGAACGGATGAATCCAATTCAGACGCCACATAACGTACGATGCTAGATGGATCGCCGTTTTGCTTTCCCAGTTGTTGTTAACGTATTCACACAGGTCCTCAATCAGCTCGGGTACCTGGTATGCGTCTACAGGTTTATGCCTGCTCCCCTGAATTTCCACTGCGGCCGGTCGAAAGCTGCCCGCATAGTTGCTAATGCCTTGAAGGGCTTCTCGGTGCAGCGCTAAAAACATCGAAAGACGAAGCTTCCACGCGCTTCCCTTTTCAATGGCATCTACAATCATTTTGCAGGCAACATCGAACTGCAGGAGGCCATTTCTGGCCTCTGCTTCAGCTCTCTCATTTGCATCCTTAATCAGATAGGCTTCGGTGGCGACGCTGTGGCGTCTCGTTCCATCTGTCATGATCAGCCGCAGATGCCCTTCAGATTACTTTGATTTGGTAGTCTGAGCTGCATGGCCTGACTTGGCCAATTCGTTCGCCACCCGTTCGACCATTTCACGCGTTATCAGCTCATTCTCGAAGTGCGTGTTGCCGTACGCGAAGCTGCGTCGTTGAATCTCCAGCTCGGACGGGGACTGCGGCTTCTTTCTGGCGGCATCCAGCAAGTTTCTGAGCGGTTCATTCATCTTGATATCCTTTCATGCGAGCCCCATAAAGACGTCTTTGGCGATTCATGGCAACATCAAGCGTAACGATAATTATATCGAATTGTGCCAGCCTTATGAAATCGCTTTTAGGTGTGTCCTTGCTGCACGGTTGCGATGTTATGTTCCCTTCGTCGCACGCGCGCGAATGCTGCCTGGATTGTCTGCGAATCCGATAATTCTTCGGCGGGACGATACTCGATTGTTCGTGCACATTTCAGCAAGCAGCTTCTCGTTTCGCATGTTCAGCGCGAGCTTGACAAGGCAGCTTGAACCTCCCGCGCCAGATGCCCGCACCTCGCGACCGTGCAGACCTCTGAGCATCGGCGTAAGCTCCCTGGCTATATCTCTCCCAATCGACAGCATTGCCGCTCTCCACAAGCCAGCGATTGACCTCGCGACCGTCGGCACGAAAGCACACGCCGACGAAACGGTCGTAGCGGTCGCGCTCGAGGACCTCGCAGCGGGTAGGGCGGGACGCCGCGAGGAACTGTTCGAGTGCGAATGCTGCCTCCTTGCCGCAGCGATAGATGCCGCCGTCGCCGTCCTCGCAACGCTGCCAGCTCTCCGGGGCATCGACGCCGTGCAAGCGAATGCGCTCTCCTCGGATTTCAATGGTATCGCCGTCGACTACGGTCGCGCGTCCGATGATCGGACCGGCAGAACGAGCGGGCAGGGCGACGCCAAGCGCAACTGCAATGACAAGGACATGGGAAAGCTTCATTCGGCTGGCTCAGTGGGATCGAGGATATCTGCGGTATCGTTCTTCGGGGATCCGACCTTTCGGTCGATCGGCCACATCGTCATCGGCTCGGCCGGAAAGGGCTTCAGCAAATCAAATGGATCCGGCTCCAGCGAAAGCCAGCGCTCGTAATCCTCGCGAGGGAGGATCACCGGCATCCGATCATGGATCGTCGCCATCATCTCATTTGGCGGGCAGGTGATGACGCAGAAGGTGCGGATATCCTCTCCGGTCTCCGGATTGCGCCACTTCTCCCATATGCCGGCGAGCGCGAATGGTTCGCCAGACTTCATTGCAATTGCATATGGCTGCTTGTTCTTGCCCGTGCCGAAGATGTCCTTCCACTCGAAAAAGCCGTCGATCGGGATCAGGCAACGGCGGCTGGCATAGGCCTTCTTGAACATGCCGTTCGAGGAAATCCCCTCTCTTCGAGCATTGACCGGCGGCGGCCGGCCGGGCTTCTGCTCTTTCATCCAACCGGGCACCAAGCCCCAGCGTGCACTGACGAATGTGGGGCCGAAAACGTCCGGATCACGGACGACATCGCGGATTATGATCGGATAGTAAAGGGACGGAGCGCCGTTGTAGCGCGGGAACTGGTTGGCCATCCCCAGGACCGCTTCCCGCTCAGCCATGGAAAATCCCCGTAACAGGTCGTCAAGGCTGCTCTTGATGTAGACTCGTCCGCACATAGGTTCCTCCGGAACGACAAAAGCTACCGCGGCGGCGCGCCGCGTCAATGATGATTGTCAGCAGGCCGCCCGCTCCACTTCGGCCGATGCTCAATGCAGAACCAGTTCGGCACCGCCTTGCCGACTGCAAAGCCGAAGCTGCCCCACTTCTGGCAGTCGGGGTGCTCACAGTAGTGGACGTACGGGCCTGCCTCGTAATGCGGCTTCGCTCCTTGCTCATCGCTCATTAGCTTTCTCTCCCCGGCGACGGCCAAATTGCTCTTCAAACGCTTGCTGCCAATTTGAATGGCAAGAGCTCCCACCGTGCTTCAACTGCTCGAAGTGGTATCTTTGCAGCAGCGCCGCTGAGATCATGTGAGCCATTTGGTTGCGGGCGTTTCCTGCTTTCGACCGATCCTGATCGCATGCGGCCCGGCGCAGCTCGATTGGTATTGAGTAGAGCGTCTGCGTGACGAAAGGTGTGATCGCCGGAGAGCGCAACACCGACTCGATGTCGAAAATGGCGAATGCTCGAAAAGAATCGGCAATTATGGCGGCGACCTCCTGCACGCCTCGGACCTCAACTGGGCGGCGATATTGATCCAGGCCGGCGAAGCCCCGCCTTTGATGGGGCTTCAAGATGGCAAGATTGACGGCAATCATGCTCTCGATCTCATCTTCCAACGTTCGCATGGCGCACCTTTTCTGACCGCATAGAGCGGTTGTCTGGTCCCCTTGTTGTAGATTGGCGCGCCGCAGCGCCGATGAATGTTCTTATTATGTTCTCGTGCGCAGCAGAGTCAATGCGCATGATCCGAATGCCAAGCGGTTGGGTGCGGCAGACTTCGTGTCCTCGCGTGGGGCAGGTGGCTAGGGGCAGCGTAAACTCCCTGTGCGTCAGTCTTGGCCCACGTGGAACCCATTCGCCGCGATTTCGTTGAGTACAAATTAGACTTCACTGAAATAGTGGAGGAGACACAATGAAAAGGTCCGTTGGTAAGCTAATCGCCATAGGCTTGATTGGAACCAGTACGTGTGCCGGCATCCCGTCCACACCGTCAGCGCAGTCCTTGGATTTGTATATCGGACCCGGTGGACCGGAGCTCCGGGAGCGAAGGTATGATGATGACGACGACTATCGACCCTATCGCGGCTGTAGCGAACGCCAGGCTATTCGTCGTGCTTACAGGCTCGGAGTTCGTGACCCCGAGATTCAATCTATCACGCGTCGCGAGATCGCTGTCGAGGGGATCCGACGGGGACGCTTTATGACCGTGTACTTCGCTAATCGTCCTGGCTGTCCTCGCATAGGTTGAGGGTACAAAAGCACGCGGAGTTTCCGACGCCGCCTGAAACCACATGACGAAAACAGCCGCGAAAAGTCCGAGGGCATCCTCGATAAAGCCGGCAGCGGCGCCACTAGACCCAATGCCGGCGCGTGTTGATCCCTGCCTGGCTACGCTCGTTGATCGTCCACCCTCAGGGCCGGATTGGGCCTTCGAGGTGAAATGGGACGGCTACCGGCTTGCCGTCTACATCGAGGCCAGTCGCGTGCGCATCATAACGCGAGGCGGCTACAGCGGCTGGAGCGGGAGATCGCGAGGTTGGCGGCGATAAATGGAAACGCAGGAAAGCGCTGAATCGCCGCAGTTGAAAAAGTTCGCGCAGGGCTTGCACTGGCGAACTGAGTGCGCAAAAAACAGCTCGCCTGTGAATTCGAACGCTCAGGTGCGAGCCTCCCTGTTGTCTTGGCAGCAGTGGAGGCTCTTTTCCGCCAAACCGGTTCATTCTTATGAAGTTCCACTCTGTATGGCGAGCTTCTTCAGCAATTCAAGGTCCCGCACACCTGACTGGTAGAGCGTAAACACTCTGGCTGCCAGGTTGTCCGCATCCGGTCCTTCGCTGGGAATGCAATACTCGGCCAGCAAATCATCAAATACCCTCCCCAGGATATCCACTTCGGCAGGCGTGAGCGGTCGGCAAAGTTCGTCGTGTCGCTCCATGGCGCCTCCTCCTCGGCTCGGTTGTGAATCGCTGGAATTGGCGGCCATGCCTTGTATTAGTGTTTTATGATATGCAGCATACGCGCGCTCCAGGAATGATGTAAGGTCGCCAAGCGGTTGATGTAACCGAGGCTCGGCATTAGGTCGCAATCCACGTTAAGAGGTATGCTGCGAAGCCGCGGCTGACGATTGCTGCACCTTCTCGGCATACCCCTCCGCCGCCGGCTTCGGCATGAACATGTAGACCAGAGCATCGCAGCAGGCCGCACAATTGCCGATCCCGGGCGGCATGGCTAGAGTGGCGTTGTCCTCACGCATTTCCGACGACGCCGTTTCTCGCCAGCAACCGCAAGACTTCAGTTTGAAGGCTTACGCAAATCTGCCTGTATTCTGCCACTAGCTCCGGCTGCTTCGGCGTTTGCATGCTGAGTCTTTCCAGTGCCGCCGCCGCGAGGGCATAGGCTTCGAAAAGGTCGTCCAGTTCAGCGCTCTTTATCGAGAGCAGTTGTTTTCGATGTTGCGGCAGAGCCATCGCCAAGCGGGCTCGGCCGACTCGAACTAGAGACATGTTTTCGCCTGAGAATTATCTTGAGCCGGCCTTCGTCCCTGCCTTGAGGCCCCTCCAGCCGATTGGGCGGGGCCACGACTATTTCCCTGTCACTGATAACGCTTTCGGGAGACAGATAGTTTCTAATGTCCCGCCGGCAGTCCTCAATGAGCTCTCTCATCTTTCCGGTGTTCAGGGGGACCTCGCGCGGAAGCTCGGAGTCGAGGCCCCAGAGCGTAGCGAAGGGACGGAAGCATCGCTCTGGGACCAGGCACCATAACGCGGGAGGGGTTTGTCCCCTGGTCCGCAGGCACAATTACCCAATATGTGGCGGGAGACACGCTCGGCAATGGAGATAGGACCTTTGGCCATGCCGAGGCGGACTAAAGTCTCGTAAGTAGCGAAGGGCGGGAACCCACGGACGCCATCTTCGTTCTCCTGAACTACAAGGGAGGGCTCAATGTATCGCCTGCATCGTCAAGATATGCCCGAAAAGAAGGCCTCAACCGCGTTCCCGATCAGCCTGCTGTTGCTCTCGGTTGGCGTTATTCTGGCTTACCTCGCGATCGGCGGGGCTTGGTCCGAAAATAGAACGGAAATGGTCGTCTACACACCGCAGACAGCAGACGTCCCGAACCCCCGCTAGGACTTGTCGTACGCGCCGGCTTCCATGTTCGATGTAAGTTTGCGTGTATTTGGGAGGAGCCGTGATGGCGCATTCAACAAAGAAGATCCAGATTGCACCGACGATGGAGACCGAGGCCGAGCTTGTGGAGCAGGTCGTCACCGATTGGTGTGAAGTGCACCAGGTCGACCCGAAAAGCCATACGGCGGTGATGGAGGGTCTGAGGGTTCTGTACCTGATGCGAGAGTTCGATATGAAGAACAGAAGGCAGCTTCTGAAAGCACTACTCGACAGCGACGAAGGGCTTAGTCCCGAAGCCTAGTATGTATCTAAGGCTTAATCGACAAGCCTGCGGCGCCTGTTAAGATGAGCCACAGTCAAAAAATACTTCCCGTCTCGACTGAATGAGCTCGTTGGTCCCCCGCAAACGATCGGGCTCATCTTTTCTCCAGCGAATTTCGAGACGCGTGGATCCGATTGGGGCTGTTTGCGCGTTTGATGCATGAATGGCAAGAGCTTCCTCGAAGAAACCGCCTGACACACCTACGCCCGACCCCATGCCGGGCCGCGTCGATCCGTGCCTGGCGACGCTTGTCGACAGACCGCCTTCCGGACCGGACTGGACATTCGAGGTGAAATGGGACGGGTATCGCCTAGCCGTCCATATCGAGCCGGATCGCGTCCGCATCGTCACGCGCGGCGGCTACGACTGGACGAGCCGCTTCCCTTCAATCGCTGCCGAGGCGCGGCTTCTTGGGCTGAAGACCGCAATCCTCGACGGCGAGGCGGTCGTGCTCGATGAGCACGGCCGCTCTGACTTCGGCATGCTGCAGCGTGCCCTCGGCCGAAAGCCCAGCCTGCACGATCCCCGAGAAATCCTCTTCTTCGCCTTCGATCTCCTCTATCTCGACGGTCGCGACCTGCGCCGGCTGCCTCTCAGCGAACGCCGGCGGCTGCTGGAGCCGATCGTCGCCGGCCGCGACGGTGTTATTCGGCTGTCGGAGGAAGTCGAGGCTAGTGGGGAAGAGTTCTTCCGGATCGCCTGCGAACACGGCCTGGAGGGGATTGTCGCCAAGCGCCGAGACAAGCCCTATCACTCCGGCCGGCGTCCGGACTGGCTGAAGATCAAGTGCGTGCGCAGCGACAGCTTCGTGATAGTCGGTTATGAGCCGTCCACCGTGTCTGGCGCAATCGGGCGGCTGTTGTTGGCTGCGCGGCGAGGCGGTGAGCTCGTCTACGTCGGCGGCTGCGGAACCGGGTGGAGCCGCCAGGAATCCATCAAGTTGCGCGACGTACTAGAGGAAATCTCGACGGACTCGCCAGCGGTGAACCTGAAGCGGAAGGGCGCGGTTTTCACAGAGCCGGTGCTAGTCGCTGAGATCGAATACCGCGCCTGGACGGACGAGGGAAAGCTACGGCACCCGTCGTTCAAGGGATTACGGGAGCTGGAGGATGAGGCGGGGGTTTTTGAATTGGAATAGCTCCGCTGGGGCTATCAGCGGTATGCGTGCGCCGAAGATGGAGACCAGCAGGAGCGATCGGCTTCATGACTGTCGCCGCGAGAGAGTCAGTACTCGCCGCTAGGCTTAAAAAATACGTGCCCGCTGAGGTCAGCCACTTTACCGTCCTCGGTTCGGCGCCAAACTAGCTCGGCGTTCATCGGCCACGCACATCCTTTTTGGAGAAACGGGGCAAGACGTGCACTTGGAACGTTTGGGCAGCGCGAAACGACTTTGAACCCCAACGCTTGAAGCTCACGTTCTACAGCGGCCGCATCACTGCCGGCGGGAAACAGCGCCTGCAAGCGTTTTGTGAGCTCCGGTGAGAAGGCCTGTTTTTTCCCCTTAGGAAGTCCACACCCGGGAGTCCACACGTCGCCTTCGTCTACGGCCGTCAAACTGAGCAGTAGCGGAGGCAGGGGTCGATCGCACTCCCCGATCATCACCATGATCAGGCCGACAAAGCCGACAACGCAGGCAACAATCAGGCCCAGTGCAGCAGTGGAAAGATTCATGCATTCCCCCAAAACGCACTACAACCATAAGGTCGTAAGGTCTCACAGCGCACGTTGCAGTCAAGGATTAAGGACCTAACCCAATCGGAGTATTTGATTTCATTGCGCTTTCCGCCATTCTGGACCAAGCCGAGGAGGGACAGGTGGTTGATGTTTTCGAGCAGGAGACAGTGCTCAGTCTATTAGCTGGCATCGTCGTTGGATTGCCGGCCTACTTTGCCGTGTCGGCCCTCATTCGCCGTGGGCCGCAGAGATTGCCGCTGCGCAGGAAAAGGAGTTCTATTCCCGGCATCGCCGTTGCTGCGGCAATTGCTCTCTTCGGTGTCTCCGAATACGTGTCGCTGATCCCCGGTTGCGACATCAAGGGCAACATCAGCTACAACACGGGGGAGCGGATTTACCACGTCCCGGGACAAGAATACTACAGCCAGACGCGCGTCAACTACTTGGACGGAGAGCGGTGGTTCTGCTCCGAAGAGACCGCACGCGAGGCCGGATGGCGACGGGCATACAACTAGACCACAGAACGATGCCAACAAAAAAGGCCGGGCTAACCCGACCTTCCTGCAACCATTGCCAGTACATCCGTGGTCAATGGCGAAGTGAGTGTTTGTTCGCGGCCGATCGTGTCGATTGCGTGACGCGGGGCTTTCCTTCGCCTTAGAGGTCGTTGACCCTTTCAAGCAGGTCGGCCGGGTTTCTAACGCCATTCTGATATAGCGCGATCAGCCTCTTCGCGAGCGCTTCAGCATGCGGCGTGTCGCACTTCAGATTCGTTCTGGCGAGCTCGCTCTCAAACAACCGTTGCAGGAGATTCATGTCATCCGGTCGGATAACACACTCAAAGTCGCGAAAAGGATACATGACGCGGCCTCCATGGTTTGGGCGAAAGCGCATGTATCTCTCTCAGCCAGCGGCGCCCGTGTTAATTGCCGCTAATGGATGCAATATACGCCCTATCCGCGACCTACGATATTAACAATGTTATCCCGGCGGTTTTAAACGGAGGTCGCTATGCCGAACGGCTGGGGGGAGGCGATCCGCTCGGGCCGCGGTCGCTACATTGCTCCACCGGTAACCGGATTTACCTTTGGCTTCTCGCTCGTGTCCTTTGCGCCTGGCGGCTGGACAGTTGGCGGTGCGATCGACTGCTCGTCCGGATGTTTCTTTCGATCCGCGGGCTGGTGAACGTCCTTAGGTTTTCGCTGCTCCGGCTTCGCATTGGTGTCTTTGATGGCCATTTGCCGTTCTCCTTTGGAAGGCAGAACTAGGCAGACGGTGAGCGGGTTCCAATTACCACGACCCTTTCCGGGACTCTAGCGGTGTTCGGCCCCGTTTCCGACTGTCACTCATTCCATCATGTACAATCTTCAACGCCTGGTCGCGTCGGCGTCGATGAGAACGTCAGGATCTCCTCCGGCGAGATTACATCTCAAAGGGATCATTGGCATTTCTTACGCCGGGATTTGCCTGAAAGGGGTCTTTTGGCGCTTTCGGCGGTTGGTTGGCAATGACACCATTAACAGCCTTTTGGCAATTGAGCATCTCGTCCACCGCGCGAGCTGACCCGCTCAATCGAAGGGCCGCCACTTGGCGGCCGTTGAAGGTCGCCCGCATCGCTAGCTTTCGGGTAAATTCGTTGGCGAAGTTGGCCTCAGTCGTAGAAACAACCAAGTAATTGGCACCACTAAGATTTATCGCCCTGGCCGTAGCATTCCACACGGGATTGCGATCAAACTGTATTTGTAGTGGGTAGTCCTTTCCCGGTTCTAGGGACGCCCAATTCTTGTTTCCTAAAGCTAGGTAGATGCTCGTTGTTTCTCGGAGGTCGAAACCCAGGCGTAGGAGGGTGCCATCTTCATAGCCGGTGGTGACGAAACAGCCGTTACCCATGGTCGAATCCATGAGAATGCTCCAGCCATTGATATCTCGCCAAGGAACTGTTTCCTGAGCGCATATCGGCGACGCGACAAGCAGACCACCCAGAAAAAGCGCCGTTGCTCGCTTCATGGCCTTCCCCCTACGGTTGAGAAGTTACGATAGGCCAACTGAAGCAAAAGGCAATCTAGCCGATCGGGCTAACTCGCTCGGCTCTGATCAGCTCGGCAATGAATTGGGTGGTGAAGGTCATCAATGACGAACGGGTTTCAGGGGCAGGGTGAGCTCGGGCCCGTTGCGGACTTCAAATTGCCGCCTAACTTGGCGCGAGGCAGTGCCATCGAATAAGGACCGGGGGAGCGCGACGTTGATTGCCCATCTGCACGGGGCGGTTGGATCAGCACTCAGATCCTGATGTCTAACAGCGCTAAGCGGCAAAATGTACTCTGGCTTGCGAAGGCCTTTGTCCGGGTTTCCTAGCCAGGTTAACACAACGAGGATTTCACCGCTGAGCTCGATCGCGTCAAGCGCGCCAAGCTGGTCGCTGACCATGACGTGTACCGCCTTCTCGTGGAAGGTAAATGCACTCAGCTTCACTTCATCCGAAGAGGTCGTCATTTGGCCCGCGCCTTTCTCGCCGCTTTATTTCGCTGCTTATTTTGATCCAGAATTCGTTGTCGGAGCTGCTCAGTATCGTACTCAGTCCAACGTTTTATCGGGGCGGGCTTGGGCTCATAAGGCGACACGTCATAGCGGACCTTCGGCTTGGGCCTTGCGGCCTCCAATATCGCGTCGATATCGGACGGGAGCATGAACATCGTCTTGCCGATGATGCGGCAGGCGCCGAGCGCCCTGGCTCTCTCTCGCAACGTGCGTTCCGACACGTGAATTCCCACCGCCTGAAGCTTGGCAACTGCTGCAGACGGGGTCATCGCTTCGTCTAACGCGGATTTTCCTTCTACAGACATGGGTACTTGTTCCTGTGGCAGCCGTTCGCCAGGCGGCGCTTGACCTTATGAATTCCTTTGAGCTTCACGAGCACGTTCCCGATCTCTCCACGCCTCCCATTGGGCAAATGATGTGAATTCTTCCGGTTCCAGGTTTTTATCGGAGGAGACCCCGGACGTCGGCGTCGTCGGACTCGGGTTCAGCCGGATCGTATAACCTTCCGCCTCGACTTCCACGGTTATGTTGTTCCGCTTAGCAACAGCAGCCAGGCGATTGAGATCAGCTTGCTTGATCGACGCCCTCTTCGTCATTTGCCCTCGATGCTCTTATTCAGTTCGGCTTCAAGTGCCAGGCGAATGTCATTGATCGGAGACGCCAGCTTTCCGCCGCGGCCCCGAAAACAGCGAATGACTCCCGCGCGTTTCCACTTGTTCAAGATCTGAGCGCTTAGCCACTCGTACCGCTCCAGCAGAACTGCGTGTTCGATCATGTCGTCTATCGTGAAAGGGTCCGTTGGTGGCACGGCAGAAGCTCTCGCTTTGTGGCAAACCGCCCCTCAGTTCCCAACGCCGCTCGGCTGTGTCAAGGTCGTCTAAGCCCGCCGCTGGGTTTATCCAACTCCTTGATTGCCCGGCATAGCGCCCAAGCGAGTTCCTTTGTCATTCTGAGTCGAGCCACGACATCAGCCTTTTTCTGTCCTTCGCCGTCCTGCGTCAGTGCCGCGAACGAAATCCGAACGATGCCCTCCTCATCCGCTAGCTCGGTGAATAGATCGACGTGCAAAGGTGGCGAACCGTTGTCGATGATGACCACCACGTCGTCATGGCCGGGGCCCAAACGTATTTTCCCAACGCTCGCCATTTCCAACCCTCCATTCGATTGAAAGGTCGCTCAATAAGCGATATCGTTTATACGTAAGCGGAGGGAGGTTTGACTCACTTTCCGATATCGAATAATCCTCGCCGCATGGGGCGGCCTCCGTTGAAAGTTAAGCCTATTCTTGTGCGGCTACCGGAGGGCATTCCCGAGCGGATTGACGCGCTTATGGGCAAGAACAAGCGGGCGGAGTTTATCCGCCAAGCGATTGAGGCTGAACTGGCCAAGCGCGAAAAGAATCAAACCAGTGAACCGGGGGAATAGCTTCAGCCGTTCTGCTTCCCTACCAGCCTGACGCCTGGCTGACCGTGATTCAGAAATTCAATCCCTTCCTGCTCTAGGACCCGCTGAACGTTCTGAACGTTCTGAGCTCGCCCGGCTATCTGCCCGGCGCCGGCCGCTTCCATATTGCGGATGGTGTTCACATTCACCCTCGCTTTCTCGGCGACATCCTTCTGCTCTAGTCCCGCTAGAGCCCGAGCCGCCTTGAGCTGATTTCCCGTCGTAAGCATCTGAAATACCTCTCCATACCTGCAAAACTAGTTATCAGAACCAGATAGGTGTTGACAAGGACCAATAGCCCGTTATGGTTACTAGCTATAGTTATCTAGTTCTTAAACCTAACTGGAGGGAATTAATGTATAGCCCAGCCGCCCATCGCGACGCCGAAATCGTCGCCAGCATTCTGCTCGATATCGAGGGCTCTATCTGTGATCTGCGCCTAATGGCGTCGATCGCGAACGAGCTTGCGCATGAGGAGTTGGAGCCAGTCGTCCGCGAAACGGAAGACCACCTGGAGCTCCACATGACTGAGTTACAGCGGGAACGTCTACTGTTCGCTGTTGGAGACGTGGCAGCCCGGGCCAAGAAGCTGAGCGACCTTTTCTATGAAGCGTTCGCGGCCGGCGCCCACAGGAAGGGAACAAGCAAATGATGCAGATAAATAGAAGGGCGATCCTCGGCGCCATCGCCACGGCCGCGGCGCCGATCAAAGTGGGCTCTGCTTCTGTGGCTTCTGCGTCCACGCTGGATGAGCGCATTGCGGCTGCGAAGGAGGAGCTTATCGCGTGCCTCAGTGAGCGTTTTGGCGCCTCTCCTGAGGTTGTCCAGTGCGAACGCTTCATCAGTGTCTTCGTACCGCTGCCGCCAGAGTCAGTGCAATACAGCGTTCCTGGCTTTTATGAGATCGAGGGCAAGCACTCGAACGGCAATCGATGGTGCACCACTCTCTGGCTGGAACGCGTCGACTATAAGACGGTCCCGGGCTTCTACTATCGCGCGGAAAGCCGCTGGAAGGGCCGGCTCGAGAAAATGATCAAGCTGAAGCCGCACCAGATACGAATCGTCCGAAAGCACGACGAGTACGCCGCGGTCCATGGGCCCCCAGAAAAGTTGTGAAAAAGCAAAGGTGGACAGCGGAGTGGATATGCGTGCGGTTGGAAATGCTTAGAGCGTTGTTTTCATTGCCTTTTTCTAAAGGAAATGGTGCCCGGTGAGGGACTCGAACCCCCATGCTCTCGCGCTTGGACCTAAACCAAGTGTGTCTACCAATTCCACCAACCGGGCAACGGAGGTGCTTGCGAAGCCTGTAGAACAATGACGGGCATTTTGGCAAGCCTTGCGTGGAGGCGAGCAGGCGCCGGTGCTGACTTGGCCCCTCATGTCGCGCGGTCGGCACGGCACCGGAAATGCTTGCCATTCGTCTGCCATCGGGTGTATTTGGCGCCCGTGACACACAGCGCAATGTGCCATGACTTGGTGACGCGCCTGTCGAAAGCGACGGGTCGTTGCGGCTAACTGAATGGTTCACTGGCGTCTGGTCGACCGACATCTCCGTGGCGTGGTTTGATCCGGCGCAGCAGGTCGAGACTGAGTCTAGTCTTACCAACTGCACAGGGACAATGTCGCGGCCACATGTCGGTATTCGACGGTAGCGAAGGTGGCAAAGTGCCATTTTGCTTGCAAAACGGTTGCGGAATTGCGTAAAGCCACTCCCGGCAAATGGATCGGCTCACGTGCTCGCCGGAACTTATCTAGGCAACAGCACGGTCAACGTGAAGTGAAGGTTTGAACATGCAGGTTATCGAAACGCTCGCTCAAGGGCTGAAGCGCGAACTCAAGGTCGTTATTCCGGCCGATGAAATGGAAACTCGGATGAACGAGCGTCTGGCCGAGGTGAAGGACCGGGTCCGCATCAACGGCTTCCGCCCCGGCAAGGTGCCGGTTGCGCATCTGAAGAAGGTCTACGGCAAGTCGATCATGGCCGATCTCGTCAACGAGATCGTCCGCGAGAAGCCGACCGAAATCCTGACGAGCCGCGGTGAAAAGTCGGCCACGCAGCCGGAAGTCGCCATGACCGAGGACGAGGCCGAAGCCGACAAGATCCTCAAGGCCGAGGCCGATTTTGAATTCACGCTCGCTTACGAGATCATCCCGGCGATCGAACTCAAGGATTCGAGCGGCATCAAGGTGACCCGCGAAGTCGTCGAGATCGGCGACGACGAGGTCAACGAGCAGATCCTGCGCATTGCCGAAAGCGCCCGCAGCTATGAATCGAAGAAGGGCAAGGCCGCCAACGGCGACCGCGTCACCATCGATTATCTCGGCAAGGTCGACGGCGTCGCCTTTGATGGCGGCAACGACGAGGACGCCGAACTGGTTCTCGGCTCCAACCGCTTCATCCCCGGCTTCGAAGAACAGCTCGTCGGCGTCAAGGCGGGCGACGAGAAGACGATCACCGTCACCTTCCCGGCAGACTATCCGGCTGCCAATCTTGCGGGCAAGGAAGCAACCTTCGACATCACCGTCAAGGATGTCGCCGGTGCCGCGCCGATCGAGATCAATGACGAACTGGCAACGAAGCTCGGCCTCGAATCGGTCGACAAGCTGAAGGAAATCGTGCGCGGCCAGATCGAAGGCCAATACGGCTCGGTTACCCGCCAGAAGGTCAAGCGTCAGCTGCTCGACCAGCTGGACGAGCTCTACCAGTTCGAGACCCCCGAACGCCTCGTCAACGCCGAATTCGACAACATCTGGCGCCAGATCAACACCGACCTCGAGCAGGCCGGCAAGACCTTCGCCGATGAGGACACGACGGAAGAGGAGGCGCGCGCCGAATACCGCAAGCTCGCCGAGCGCCGCGTTCGTCTCGGCCTCGTTCTTTCCGAAATCGGCGAGAAGGCCGGCGTCCAGGTGAGCGACGACGAAATGCAGCGCTCGCTGTTTGAGCAGCTCCGTCAGTTCCCCGGCCAGGAGAAGCAGATCCTCGACTACTTCAAGAACACCCCCGGTGCCGCCGCTTCGCTGCGCGCGCCGCTCTTCGAAGAGAAGGTCGTCGATCACCTGCTTTCGGAAGTCTCGGTAACCGACAAGACGGTTTCCAAGGAAGCCCTGATGGCCGAGGACGAATCCGAAGACAAGCCGGCAAAGAAGGCGCCCGCCAAGAAGAAGGCCGCTGCCAAGGCCGAAGCTGCCGAAGGCGAAGAAGCCGCGGCTCCGAAGAAAAAGGCTCCGGCCAAGAAGAAGGCCGCCGACGAAGGCGCCGAGTAATTAGCATCGTCCAGAATAGTTAAAGGCCGCCTTCGGGCGGCCTTTTCGTTTGCGCCGAGAAAGCCGCCGAAACCGGCGACATGAATTGCAGAGGCGGGGGGACCTACACTGCTTTGATCTCGCCCATGCGGTTCCAGGCGTCGAGCCCGGCAATCTTGTAGGCCTCCGCAAGGGTCGGATAGTTGAAGGTGTTTTCGACGAAATATTCGACCGTGCCCTTCAGGTTCAGAACCGCCTGGCCGATATGCACGAGTTCGGTGGCGCCTTCGCCGATGATATGCACGCCGAGCAGGCGCCGGGTCTTCAGCGAGAAGATCATTTTCAAGAGGCCCGCATCGAGCCCCATGATGTGGCCGCGCGAGGTCTCACGGAACCGTGCAATGCCGCATTCGTAGGGGATGCCGCGTTCCTTCACTTCCTCTTCGGAAAGGCCGCAGGTGGAGATTTCCGGCACTGCATAGATGCCGTAGGGGAAGTATTTCTGCGGCTCTTTGGCGATCGCGCCGACGGCAACGCGCGCTGCGACACGGCCCTGTTCCATGGAGGTCGAGGCGAGACTTGGAAAGCCGACCACGTCGCCTGCCGCATAGATGTTCGGAACCGCGGTCTGGAATGTTTCCGGATTGACCTTCAGGCGCCCGCGGCTGTCCGCCTCGAGACCGGCGGCCGGGAGATTGAGCGCATCGGTCGCTCCCATGCGGCCGGCGGCAAACAGTACCATTTCCGTTGTGATCTTGCGGCCATTGTCGAGGGTAAGCATGACCTTACCATCGTCGAGACGCTCCACCTTCTCGGCTTTCTGGCCGAGATTGAGTTTCATGTTGCGGTCCCGAAGCTGGTAGGTGAAATCTTCGACGATCTCCTTGTCGATGAAGTCGAGCATGGTCGACTTGGGGTCGATCACCGTCACCTGCGTGTCGAGCGCACTGAAGATCGTGGCATATTCGATGCCGACGACGCCGGCGCCGATGACGACGAGAGAACGCGGCAGGTCCTGGATCTCGAGCAACTCGTCGCTGTCGACAACGGTCTTGCCGTCAAAGGGAATATAGTCCGGCCGAAAGGGCTTCGTGCCGACGGCAAGCAGGATGCTGGTACCGGCAACATGCATGCTCTCGCCGTCGTCCTTGACGATTTCGAG
Source organism: Sinorhizobium sp. FG01 (assembly GCF_002531875.1). Taxonomy (NCBI): domain Bacteria; kingdom Pseudomonadati; phylum Pseudomonadota; class Alphaproteobacteria; order Hyphomicrobiales; family Rhizobiaceae; genus Sinorhizobium; species Sinorhizobium sp. FG01. Next base: position 45,669 of record NZ_NWTB01000011.1, on the reverse strand, counting down.
CGTCGTCGGATCGACGAAGCTCGCCTTTCCGCGGATGTGATGGACGCGGTTGCGCGCGAATTGATGCTCCAGCACCTCGACTTCGTGGTTGAGCGTGATGATCAGGCGCTGGCGCAGATCCTCGGCGCTGATCTCCTGCTTCACCCGATAGGAGCGGCCGTAGAAGCCGCGCTCGCGCCAGCCGGAGAGGTTGAGCGCCGTCTCGCGCAGCGTCTTGGACGGAATTGTTCCGGTGTGCACCGAGACGCCCCCGACCCGCTTGCCCTGCTCGATGACGAGCACTTTCCTGCCGAGCTTGGCCGCCTGAATTGCGCCTCTGCGTCCGGCCGGACCGCTGCCGACGACGATAAGATCGAACTGGTTCATGAGCGCTTCCCCTGAGCCAAGCGAGAATCGTTTTTGCAACGCGGCAAACTCGCGCGTGAACATCTATATCGTCAATGGCACGCTTTGATGAAGTGGCAATGCCGCAACGATCTGTCCTGGATGCGTCCGATCGCAAATATCGCTATGCTTCGCACATTCGGCGGAGAGGGAGGACGGACAGGCATGGCGCTCGAGTGGATGAATGGTCCAGCTTCACAGACAGCGCAAGGCAATGGCGATGCGCCGGCGCTCGAAGCACCGCCGTGCAATCGGCCGGGGGTCGTGGCCGCCGCCGTCTATCAGAACGGCCGACGCGTTCGAGACATCGAAATCGAAGAGGCCGGAGAGTGGCGAAATCGCGAGAACGTCGTCGTTTGGATCGGCCTGCACGAACCGGACAAGCAATTGCTGCGGCAGGTGCAGAAACAATTTGATCTGCATGATCTGGCGATCGAGGACGCCGGCAAGGCGCACCAGCGGCCGAAGCTGGAAATCTACGGCGATGCGATCTTCGTCGTGGCGCGCACGGCCCATATGGTCGAGGACGAGATCGCCTTCGGGGAGACGCATCTGTTCGTCGGGCGGGGCTACGTCGTTTCCGTTCGTCACGGCGCCTCGACGTCCTATATGGCGGTGCGGCAGCGCTGCGAGTCTTCCCCGGCAGCGCTGGCCCATGGCGAGAACTACATCCTCTATTCGATCCTCGACTTCATCGTCGACAACTACATGCCGGTCGTCGAGACGATTCACGGCGAGGTGGAGGAACTGGAGGACCGCCTGCTGCGCTCGCGGTTGGACAAGACACATATCGAACGGCTCTATCTGATGCGGCGCAATCTGCTCAAGCTGCGCAATGCCGTCGTTCCGCTGGTCGACGTCTGCCGCCGGCACGAGCATCTCGAACTGCCGGGCATGGACGCGGCGATGCAGCCGCTCTTCCGAGACGTCACCGATCATGTTCGCCGCGTCCAGGAGGACATAGACGCGCTTCGCGAGGTGCTGGCCTTCACCTTCGAAGCAAGCCTGATGATCGGCCAGTCCGAGCAGACGGAAATCTCCCGCAAGCTTGCCTCCTGGGCGGCGATCCTGGCGGTTCCGACCGCAATCGCTGGGATCTACGGCATGAACTTCGAGGACATGCCTGAACTCCGGTTCCGCTATGGCTACTTCATCGTACTGGCGGTGATCTTCGGACTCTGCGCGACGCTCTATCGGTTCTTCCGGCGGGCGCGCTGGCTTTAAGCAGCCCCTTGGCCTAAAACAGCCGCAGCCCTTTCATGCTGACATGTCCGTCCTTGCCGATGATCACGTGGTCGTGGACGGTGATGCCGAGCGGCTTTGCCGCCTCGGCGATCAGCTTCGTCATCTCGATATCGGCGCGCGACGGCGTCGGATCGCCGGACGGGTGGTTGTGCACCAGAATCAAGGCGGTCGCGGAAAGCTCCAGCGCGCGCTTGACGACCTCGCGCGGATAGACGGGGGTATGGTCGATCGTCCCCTGCTGCTGCACCTCGTCGGCAATCAGCGTGTTGCGCTTGTCGAGAAAGAGGATGCGGAACTGTTCCTTCGTCTCGTGCGCCATCGCGGCATGACAATAGTCGATCACCCCGCTCCAGGAAGACAGGACCTGCTTGTTGCGCAACTCGCTCTTCAGCGTCCGTTGCGCCGCGGTGGCGATGAGCTTGAGGTCGAGAGCAACGGATTCGCCGACGCCCTTGACCTCCTGCAACAGGTGCTGAGGTGCGCCGAACACGCCGGCGAGCGTGCCGAAGCGGGCGAGGAGGTCCTTGGCGATCGGTTTCGTGTCGCGGCGGGGAATAAGGCGGAACAGAATGAGTTCGAGGATCTCGTAGTCGGCGAGTGCCGAATTGCCCTGTTCGCGGTAGCGTGCCCTCAGACGATCGCGGTGGCCGTGATAATGCGCCTCGGCAGTGCCGCCAAGCGTCGAAATCTTGTCCAATTTCCGCGCCTTCTGCGGCGCGAAAAACTGCCGCTCGTCGGCGGTCTCTTCTTCGTCCGGTTCGGGAAAAGGAGGCGGCTTCGTCACGCGGTCCCCAGTGCGCGGACGCCTGGCATGAAAAGGCCGGCCGGCGAAAGCGTGAACACTTCGCAGCCATTCGCCGTAACACCGACGGTGTGCTCGTACTGCGCCGAAAGCGACCGATCGCGCGTCACGGCGGTCCAGCCGTCGGAGAGCACCTTCACATGCGGCCGGCCGAGATTGATCATCGGCTCGATGGTGAAAATCATGCCCTCCCTAAGTTCCGGCCCTTCGCTGGCATTGCCGTAGTGGAGGATGTTCGGAGCATCGTGGAACAGCCGGCCGACGCCGTGGCCGCAGAAGTCCCTGACGACAGAGCAGCGCTCCGATTCCGCATAGGTCTGGATGGCCTCGCCGATCGCTCCGGTGCGGGCGCCGGGCCGCACCGCCGCTATGCCGCGCATCAGGCATTCATGCGTGACTTCGAGCAGCCGTTCGGCGGCGCGCTTGATCTCTCCGACCGGGTACATTCGACTGGAGTCGCCGTGCCAGCCATCGACGACATAGGTGACATCGATGTTGACGATATCGCCTTCGCGCAGCGGCTTGTCGTTCGGTATCCCATGGCAGACGACGTGGTTGATCGACGTACAGGACGACTTGGTATAGCCGCGATAGTTCAAGGTCGCGGGCAGGGCGCCGTGGTCCAAGCCGAACTCGTAGACGAAACGGTCGATCTCTTCCGTCGTCACGCCCGGCCGCACCCTTGACGCTAATTCATCCAGACAGCGTGCCGTCACCTGACAGGCCTTGCGCATGCCTTCGAATCCGTCCGGGCCGTAGAGACGAATGACGCCCGTATTCTTGTAGGGGGCAGCGCCGGCCTCGATGTAAGTTACCATTCCAAGACTTTCGATGTTTCAGGCGGTTTTCTTAAATCAGCATGGACCGGTTCGTCCACTATCATCGCTCCGGCCGGCACGATCTCGAAGGGCGACACGGAGCATCGGATCGCATAGGCTTCGACGCCGCGTTGAGCCGCCCGTTCGAATGCGCGAGCATAAACCGGATCGAGGTCGCGGCATATCCGCAAGACGCCGCAGTCGTTTCTTTGAACAAGATAGAGCATGATCGCCCGGTGTCCCGCCTCGACCATGTCGCCCAGCTCTTCGAGGTGTTTGGCGCCGCGCTCGGTCGGGCTGTCCGGAAACTCCGCCAGGGCCGCGGCGCGGCTGAAGTGGACATTCTTCACCTCGACATAGGCAAGACCTTTCACCGGATCGCTGAGCAGAATGTCGATTCTTGAATTGCGCCCATATCTCTGCTCGCGGCGGAGCGTTTCATAGGTGTGAAGGTCGCTGACCAATCCGGCAGCGATCGCCTCCTCGGCGAGCCGGTTTGGCAGGCCGGTATTGATGCCCACCAGCGTGCCGTCCGCCTCGACGATCTCCAGCATGTGGCGATATTTGCGCGTCGGAGAGTCGTGCTCAGACAGCCAGATCGCCGATCCCGGCGCCGTCAGCCCGCGCATCGAGCCTGTATTCGGGCAAGAGCCTGTGATCCGCGTGCCGTCGGCAAGATCTGCATCGAAGAGAAAGCGCTTGTAGCGCTGCAAGAGCGTTGCCTGAACGAGCGGACGGGAAAACTTCACGATGCTTTCCACGTCTCAGGCACGTACGCGCACGAAGGATCCCGGCGCCTCTTCGATGGAGTTGAGGGGCCCTCCGGGCTTGCGGGCCGGAACGCGCCGCTTGTCGAGCCGTTCGACCCAGTCCTGCCAGTGCGGCCACCAGGAGCCTGGCGTTTCCTTGGCCTTGTCCATCCACTCTTCGAGATCGCCTTTTGGGGGGCCGCCGGTCCAGAACTGGTATTTGCTCTTGTCCGGCGGGTTGACGACGCCGGCGATGTGGCCCGAGCCGGACAGAACGAAGGTGACCTTGCCGCCGAAGGACGCGCTGCCGAGGAAGACCGACTTCGCCGGCGCGATGTGATCCTCCTTGGTCGCCAGGTTGTAGATCGGGATCTTCACGTCGCCGAGCGATACCTTGCGTCCGGCAAGCTCCATCTCGCCCTTGGCGAGCCTATTCTCGAGATAGCAATTGCGCAGATAGAAGGAGTGGTTGGCGGCGGGCATCCGCGTCGAATCGGAGTTCCAGTAGAGCAGGTCGAAGGGCAGGGGATCCTGGCCCTTGAGATAATTGTTTACGAAATAGGGCCAGATCAGCTCGGAAGCGCGAAGCATGTTGAATGCGGTCGCCATTTTCGAGCCTTCCAGATAGCCGGTCTTGCTCATATTGGCTTCGAGCTGCTCTATCTGTTCGTCGTCGACGAAGACCTTGAGGTCGCCCGCATAGGTGAAATCCACCTGAGTGGTGAAAAGCGTCGCCGAGCGGATCCGGTCGTCGCCTTCGGCGGCATGGAGCGCCAGCGTGGCGGCGAGCAGCGTGCCGCCGACGCAATAGCCGATCGCATTCACCTCGCGCTCGCCGGTTGCCTGTTCGATCGTATCGAGCGCAAAGCCGACGCCTTCGCGCGCATAGGCTCCCCAGTCCTTGCGGGCGTGGCGCTCGTCCGGATTGACCCAGGAGATGACGAAGACCGTATGACCCTGGTCCACCGCCCATTTGATGAAGGACTTCTGAGGGTTGAGATCGAGCACGTAGTATTTGTTGATCCAGGGCGGGCAGATCAGCAGCGGCCGCTTCAGCACCGTTTCGGTACTCGCTTCGTACTGGATGACCTGGCAGATATCGGATTGCGCAATCACCTTGCCGGGGGTGATCGCAATGTTCTCGCCGATGGCGAATTTGCTGGTATCCGTTTGCCTGAGCCGGAGCTCGCCGCGCCCGGCGGCAATGTCCTCGGCGAGCATCTGCATGCCCTTGACGAGATTCGCCCCGCTGGACGCCACCGTCTCTCTATAGAGTTGCGGATTGGTGGTGATGAAATTGCTTGGAGAAAGCGCGCTGGAGATCTGGCGGACATAGAAGGCGGCCTTGTGCCGGGTGTGGTCGTCGAGCCCCTCGGCCTCCTTGACCATGTTCTCCGCCCAGTCGGATGTCACGAAATAGGCCTGGCGAATGAAGTCGAAAAACGGGTTCTTCACCCAGTCCTCGTCGGCAAAACGCTTGTCGTTGCGTTGCAGCTTCTCCGATTCGGCGACATCTTCACCGGCCATCCGGTGCAATGTCCGCGACCAGATGTCGAAGAAGCTCCCCATCAGATGCGTCTGCGCCTCCAGCGTCCGTCGCGGATCGGAGAGCCAGTATTCGGAGACTTTGGAGAGCGTCTTGACCATGTCGGAGACGGGCTCGGCATAGGTGTCTTTTTTCTCGCCGGTCTCCCGCGGCGCCAGCCATGCGGACGCCGCCTTTCCCATCTGTTCGACGGCGCGGGCCAGGTTGATGGCCAGGTTCTGGGGGTCCTTGACGATATAGGGCTCGACCGATTTTGGGTCGAAGCCCACATAGCCGCCCTTGCCCGTGGTGTCCTCGGCCTTGTCTGATGTCACCCGGCGTCCTCCACAGCACGTTGTTTGTTTTGTATTTTTACATTCTGCCCGAAAATGATTACAAGGGCTAGCGCATCGTCGCACCCTAAAAAGCAGAGGTCATCGCCAGCATGCTCGTCGTCGCAAACCAGCGTTCGCTTTCCCGGATTTCCGGGTTGATTCTTGCAGGCATGCTTGCCGGATGCAATTCGACGGCGGATCTCGCCACCTATCCTTCGGTTTATGGGCAGAAGCCTGCCGCCATGCAGCAGATGACCGACGACGAGGCGGTCAACATGCAGGGGCGGCTGACGGCGCTTGCCGCCCAGCGCAGATCCGGCGCCATCTCCGAAGCGGAGTATCAGCGCCGTCTGAAGGAATTGCAGTTGCTGGCCGAACAGCACGGGCCCCAAGCGCTGAAACAGATCGAGAATTAGCACTTGCCTTTCTGGTGATTTGGCCGCAAAGCGTTGAATGGCCGCAATGACGGCCATTCACCCCGCGCATGTTGAGCGATTGCCGACGAGGCCCAAAAACGCGCGCCAAATGAGGTCTGGAGATGGAAGAGTTTCATAAAGTCCGGCGTTTGCCGCCCTATGTTTTCGAACAGGTCAACCGTTTGAAAGCAAGCGCGCGAGCCGCCGGTGCTGACATCATCGACCTCGGCATGGGCAATCCCGACCTTCCAACCCCGCAGTCGATCGTCGACAAGCTTTGCGAGGTGGTGCAGGACCCGCGCACCCATCGCTATTCCTCGTCCAAGGGTATTCCGGGGCTGCGTCGCGCCCAGGCGGCCTATTATGCCCGCCGTTTCGGTGTCAAGCTCAATCCCGAGACCCAGGTCGTCGCGACACTCGGCTCGAAGGAAGGCTTTGCCAACATGGCGCAGGCGATCACCGCGCCGGGCGACGTGGTCCTGTGTCCTAACCCCACCTATCCGATCCACGCTTTCGGCTTCCTGATGGCCGGCGGCGTCATCCGCTCGATCTCGGTGGAGCCGGACGAGAGCTTCTTCCCGCCGCTCGAGCGGGCCGTGAAGCACTCGATCCCGAAGCCTCTGGCGCTGATCCTCAATTATCCGTCCAACCCGACGGCCCAGGTCGCGACGCTCGATTTCTACAAGGACGTCATCGCATTTGCGAAGAAGCACGACATCATCGTGCTGTCGGACCTCGCCTATTCGGAAATCTATTTCGACGACGTGCCGCCGCCCTCAGTTCTGGAAGTGCCGGGCGCGATCGACGTGACGGTCGAATTCACCTCGATGTCGAAGACCTTTTCGATGCCCGGCTGGCGCATGGGCTTCGCCGTCGGCAACGAGCGGCTGATCGCGGCGCTGACGCGGGTCAAGTCCTATCTCGATTACGGCGCCTTCACGCCGATCCAGGTGGCCGCGACGCAGGCGCTGAACGGCGACGGCAGCGACATCGCCGAGGTCCGCAACATCTACAAGCGCCGCCGTGACGTGATGGTCGACAGCTTCGGCAAGGCCGGCTTCGAAGTGCCGCCGCCGCCGGCGACGATGTTTGCCTGGGCGAAGATCCCCGAAAAATTTCGTCATCTCGGCTCGCTTGAGTTTTCCAAACTGCTTGTCGAAAAGGCGGATGTCGCGGTCGCTCCGGGCATCGGCTTCGGCGAGCAGGGCGACGACTATGTGCGGCTGGCGCTCGTCGAAAACGAGCACCGCATCCGCCAGGCGGCGCGCAACATCAAGCGCTTCCTGTCGACGGCGGATGAGACGATGCACAATGTCGTCTCGCTGAATGCACACCGGTAACGGAGAAGCCGGCTTTCGCGCAAAACGGCCCCGCCAGCCCGGCGGGGCGCCTTCTACATGTTAGGAACTTGCTATGGCAGATGCCCTTAAAATCGGCATTGCGGGCTTGGGGACGGTCGGTGCCTCGCTCGTGCGGATTCTCCAGGAACGTCACGAGATGCTGGCAACGACGTGCGGAAGGCCGATCGAGCTTGTCGCCGTGGCGGCAAGGGATCGCACGAAGGACCGCGGCATTGATCTTTCGAAGACCGCCTGGTTCGAGAATGCCGTGGCGCTCGCTTCCGAGGCGGACATCGATGTCTTCGTCGAGTTGATGGGCGGGGCCGGGGATCCGGCCTATTCCTCGGTCAAGGCGGCGCTCGAGCGCGGTATCCATGTGGTTACCGCCAACAAGGCGCTGCTTGCCAAACATGGAATCGAACTCGCCGGCATCGCCGAGGAAAAGGGCGCGCTGCTCAACTACGAGGCAGCGGTCGCCGGCGGCATTCCGGTCATCAAGGCGCTTCGTGAATCGCTCACCGGTAATACCGTCTCGCGCGTCTACGGGATCATGAACGGGACCTGCAACTACATCCTGACCAAGATGGAGAAGGAGGGGCTGACTTTCGACGCCTGCCTGAAGGAAGCGCAGCGTCTTGGCTACGCCGAGACGGATCCGTCCTTCGACATCGAGGGCAACGACACCGCCCATAAGCTCTCTATCCTGACCAGCCTCGCCTTCGGCACCGCAATCGCCGCCGACGACATCTACCTGGAAGGCATCACCAATATTTCGATCGAGGATATCCAGGCGGCCGCCGACCTTGGCTACCGCATCAAGCTGCTGGGCGTGGCGCAGCGCACCGAGAGCGGTATCGAGCAGCGCGTCCATCCGACGATGGTGCCCTACGATTCCGTCATCGCCCAGGTCGACGGGGTGACGAACGCGGTCGCAGTCGAGTCCGACATTCTCGGCGAACTGCTGATGGTCGGCCCAGGCGCCGGCGGCAACGCGACGGCCTCGGCCGTGCTTGGCGACATTGCCGACATCGCCAAGAGCCGCCCGGGCGCCCAACACGTGCCGGCCTTCGGGAGACCTACCACGGCGCTGCTGCCCTACAAGCGCGCCCGGATGCAGAGCCACGAGGGCGGCTACTTCATCCGCCTGAAAGTGGTCGATCGCACCGGCGTCTTCGCCAACATTGCCGGCCATATGGCGGAGAACGACATCTCGCTCGAATCGATCATGCAGCATTCAAAGCATTACGCGGATCCTGCCGAACCGAAGACGATCATTCTGGTGACACATGCGACGCACGAAGCTTCGGTGCGCAAGGCGATCGTCTCGATCAAGAGCGAGGGCTATCTCGTCGGAGAGCCGCAGGTGATCCGCATCGAGCGGCCCAAGGACTGGTGACCCCGCTCTTGCATTAAATCTGTTGAGAAACCGCTCCGGCATGCCTGTTGCGGGCCGGAGCGCCCGGCCTGCCGGTTTTTTCGCCTCGAAATCTTCGTTAGAACGAATGAACTTCGGACGGACAGGCAGCATGGACGAATTGGCGGATCCGATAGAGCGGGCATTTCTCGGCGTCGAACGCTCGGTCAGCGGTCAGCGCTGGGTCTCGCGCCTGGATCAGGCCGGGCAGAACCGGGCGCTGGCAATCAGCCAGGTGCACGGCTATTCGGAGCTGATTGCACGGGTACTGGCCGGCCGCGGCATCGGCTTGGATGATGCGGCACGGTTTCTCGATCCGACGCTCCGCGCGTTGATGCCCGACCCGGACGTGCTTACCGATTGCCGCAAGGCCGCGGAGCGGCTCTCCGGTGCCATTCGCCGGGGCGAGAAGGTCGCGATATTCGGCGATTACGACGTCGACGGTGCGGTATCCTCGGCACTGATGCTGCGGTTCCTGCGCCATTTCGACGTTCCGGCCGAAATCTATATTCCCGATCGCATCTTCGAGGGATACGGGCCGAACCCGCAGGCGATCGAGCAACTGATCGGTAACGGGGCCGGTCTGATCGTTGCTGTCGACTGCGGTTCTACAAGCCATGATTCGCTCGCCGTCGCTGCCGAACGCGGCATCGACGTGGTCGTTATCGATCATCATCAGGTAGGCGCGGTGCTGCCGCCGTGCCACGCGCTCGTCAATCCGAATCGCGAGGACGATTTGTCCGGGCAGGGGCATCTCTGTGCCGCCGGCGTGGTCTATCTGGTGCTCGTCAATACGTTGCGGGTGCTGCGGCTTGAGGGGAATGCGCGTGCCGGCAGCTTTGATCTGCTGTCACTCCTCGACCTGGTTGCGCTCGCCACGGTCTGCGACGTCGTGCCACTCAAGGGGCTGAACCGAGCCTATGTCGTCAAGGGATTGATCGCGGCGCGCCACATGGGCAATAGCGGCCTGGCAGCCCTGCTGCGCAAGGCTGCGATCGGTGGCCCGGTGACGCCCTATCATCTGGGCTTCCTGATCGGCCCGCGCATCAATGCGGGCGGGCGGATCGGCGATGCGGCCCTCGGTAGCCGCCTCCTGACCCTCGACGACGCCACGGCGGCCGAGGTGATCGCCAGCCAGCTCGACGAGCTCAATCGCGAGCGGCAGGCGATGGAGGCAGCAATGCTTGCAGAGGCCGAGGCCGAAGTGCTGGCGGAATACGGTACGGGCGAGGGGGCCTCGGTCATCGTCACCGCCAGGGAAAGCTGGCACCCCGGCATCGTGGGCCTGATAGCGGCGCGCATCAAGGAGAAGTTCCGCCGCCCGGCCTTTGCCATCGCCTTTGACCCGAGCGGCCGCGGCACGGGTTCCGGCCGATCGATCACCGGGTTCGATATGGGCAGACTCGTTCGCGCGGCCGTCGACAATGGCCTCCTCGTCAAAGGGGGTGGGCATGCCATGGCCGCCGGCTTGACGGTCGAGCGCGCCAATCTCGGGCGGCTGCGCCAGTTTTTCGAGGAGCGCGCCGAGAACCCGGTACGGGAACTGGTGGCCGTCGAGACCCTCAAGCTCGATGGTGCACTGGCAGCGGCCGGAGCGACGCTCGATCTCGTCGACCTTCTCGACCAGGCGGGCCCTTACGGCTCGGCCCATCCGCAACCGGTCTTCGCCTTTCCCCAGCACCGTCTGCGCGACAGCCGCCAAGTCGGCGCCAACCACGTCAAGGTCACGCTCGAGGGCCACGACGGCAGCCGCATCGACGGGATCGCCTTCCGGGCAACGGAAACGCCGCTCGGCGATTTCCTGCTCGGCAATCGGGGCTCGACAGTGCACGTCGTTGGTTGCGTTTCGTCGGATCTCTGGCAGGGAACGCGGCGCGTGCAACTGCGTGTGACGGACGCGGCTAAGGCAAGCTGATAACGTTCATCCTCGATAGGATTGCCAAGCCCGACCAACCGGTTGTGCAATTTGTTTAAGGAGATTTCTGAGGATCGTAATGGCACGCCCAACGGGACTCGAACCCGTGTTTCCGCCGTGAAAGGGCGGCGTCCTAGACCGCTAGACGATGGGCGCCTGCTGCAGCGACCTTGTGCCTGCGAAAGACGCGCGGTGCCGTAAGACAAGGCGGCTTATAGAGAGCGCGCCGGATTCTCGCAAGTGAGCAGGAGCCGCAAAGTTCGATTTTTCTTCTGAAAATTGAACATTCAATTGGGCTGGGCCGTCTCAAGCTTTCGACCTATAGCGCAAGCCCCACGGATGTCGGGAAAACTCTTCAATGAAAAGAATATTTGGTACGCCCAACGGGACTCGAACCCGTGTTACCGCCGTGAGAGGGCGGCGTCCTGACCGCTAGACGATGGGCGCCTGAGACGAAGCGTCAGCAACATACTATGAAAAGGACGAAATGGGGAAGAGGAGGAAGAGCGCGCGAACGATATTGCCGCTCGCCTTGCTTTGAGGAGCTTTCTTGGTGAGCGGCTGCCCCTGTTCGCCATCTCGTGAAGGCTCGCCCGGGGGCATGGGACACTCTTCACTGGCGAGGAGCGAAGCAAGGCAGTATCATGGCAAGTCGCCCGGCGGGGACACAGCTATGGCAACGCTCAGCTTCAAACCTTTCTGTCTCGTTCTACTCCTTGGATTTCCCACAGGAGCGCAATCAGCAACGGCCGATGGACCTGCCCAGGACATGGTCGAACTGCGTGCGTCTGGCCCTGCGGATGCGCCGATCAACCAGATACCCCCGTTGACCGCGGGTGAACGCGCAAGGAACGCCGCACCGGAGAAAATACTCCTCGCGGAGGAGGAGGCAGTCGATACGCCCAAAAACGGCACGCAACTGGCTGGTGGCAAGCTGGAGGAAATTCTCCGCCGCGCTTTGGCGGCGGCGAAAAGGGACCTCGAGGCGATGCGCCGTGTCGCCGAGAAGCAGCGCCAGAGAGCCGACACACTCGAGCGTGATCTGACGATGATGCTTGAAGTCGCCGAAGAGTTGGAGGCCAAGGCCGCTGGAGCAACGCGGTCAAAAGCTGCCGCACTCAGGGCGCGGGACGCAGCGGAAGCGTTGCTGGTTGATGCGAGACGGGCACTCGCTGAGGCGCAGCGAAAACAGGAAGCCTACGAGCGCGATCTTACGCAGGCCCGTCCGTCGGCCGCCGTCCCGGAGGCTGGCGGCAGTTTGGCAGCCGCAGAGAAGGCTGCCGCCGCGCAGGCCCGCCAGAATGCCGAGGCTGCGGCGAGGCGGGCGGGTAAAGAGCTCGCATCGGAACGTGAGAAGGCACGGTCGCTCGCTCGGGAGCTCGACGCTGTTCGCCAGGAACGCGACGCCGCGATACTCGCAGCGAAACAGCGGGCGAAGGAGAATGAGCGCGATCTTGCGCAGGCCCGTCAGTCCGCCGCGGCCCAGGAAGCTGGCGTCAGTTTGGCAGCGGCGGAGAAGGCTGCCGCCGTGCAGGCCCGCCAGGTCGCTGAAGACGCGGCAAGGCGGGCGGTTGAAGAGCTGACGTTGCAACGCGAGAAGGCACGGTCGCTCGCTCGGGAGCTCGACGGCCTTCGCCAGGAACTCGACGCCGCAACACTCGCAGCGAAACAGCGGGCGGAGGAGGGTGAGCGCGATCTTGCGCAGGCCCGCCAGTCGGCTGCGACCCAGGAGGCTGGCGTCAGGTTGGTAGCGGCGGAGAAGGCTGCCGCCGTGCGGGCCCGCCAGATTGCCGAAAATGCGGCAAGGCAGACTGGCGAAGAGCTTGCATTGGAACGTGAGAAGGCACGGTCACTCGCTCGGCAGCTCGACAGCCTTCGCCGGGAACGCGACGCCGCGATACTTGCAGCGAAACAGCGGGCGACGGAGAATGAGCGCGATCTTGCGCAGGCCCGTCAGTCAGCCGCGAGCGAGGAGGCTGGCGCCAGTCTTGCAGCGGCAGAAAGGGCTGCCGCCGTGCAGGCCCGCCAGATTGCCGAGGCTGCGACGAGGCGGATTAGCGAAGAGCTCGCATCGGAACATGAGAGGGCACGTGCGCTCGCTCGGCAGCTCGACAGCCTTCGCCAGGAACGCGACGTCGCGATACTCGCAGCGAAACAGCGGTCGACGGAGAATGAGCGCGATCTTGCGCAGGCCAGTCAGTCGGCCGCGAGCGAGGAGGCTGGCGCCAGTCTTGCAGCGGCAGAAAGGGCGGCCGCCGTGCAGGCCCGCCAGGTTGCCGAGGCTGCGACGAGGCGGATTAGCGAACAGCTCGCATCGGAACGTGAGAAGGCACGTGCGCTCGCTCGGGAGCTCGAGGCTGTTCGCCAGGATCGCGACGCCGCAATACTCGCAGCGAAACAGCGGGCGGAGGAGGATGAGCGCGAACTCACCAAAGCCAGCCAATCGTCCGCTGCCCCGGAATTGGACGCCAACTCGGCAGCGGCGGAGAAGGCGGCCATCGTGCTGGCGCGCCAAGTGGCGGAGACCGCGGCAAGTCGGGCTGCCAACCAGCTCGCATTGGAGCGCAAGAAGGCACGGTCGCTCGCTCGCGAGCTCGACTCCGTCCGCGAGGAACGCGACGCGACAAAGAAGCAATTGAACCGGATCTTGGCGGCACAACGGCGTGGGTCGGAGGAAGTGCGCGATCGGGGCACCGGCCGCGAGCGTGCGGCGGAGCCGATGGAAAATGGCGCCCGCAAGAACCGTAATTCGCGCCGCGAGGTGGTGATCCAGCCTATGCCGGAGGCGCTGCCCGATGCGCTCCTCCCCAGACGTCTGGTGCCCGGCCTTTGGTAAGGAGCGAGGATTGATATGCGAAGATGAGGACGTTGGCGATGCGCACTCATACGTCTGCCACATTCCTTGTTGCCTTTGCGCTGGCGCTGGCGCCGGCTCTTGAGTTTGGCGAGGTTGGAAAATTCCGCAGTGTCGGGGTCATCGCCGCCCCGGGTGGCACGGGTGGCGGCTCGTCAAAAACCAGCACTGCTGGCGGGACAAACGCCGGAGCGTCGGCCGGCGCAAAAGCGGGAAAAAGCAGTGGCGCTGCAAGCAATCAAGGGACATCGGTGGGAAGTGGTGTGGCGAGTGGCGGGAGTGGCGGCTCGCCAGGGACGAGTGCCGGAGGCGGAGCGAAGGCCGGAGCCTCGGCCGGCGTAAAGGCTGGGAAAAACAGTGGGACCAGCGGCAATGTCGGCCATAAGAGTGGCGGCAAACTGACGGGTGCCGGCAGACGAGCCGCGGTGCCGAAAGGCAAGGGAGCGCCTCCTGCTTCGAGCGGTGCTTTGGCTGGTCCGGTCGTAGGCGCTGGAACTCCAAAGAAGAGCAGCACGCCAAACAGTGTCCGTGCACGAGCGATTGCTGGCATTGCTCCCGCGACGGGCGCGTCGCCATCCGTCGGACTGCCTTCTGCCCTTTGGCCCGTAAAGATTCGGCTCGACGAGCGCGGCGAATACGAGCAAGGTATTTTTGGCAATCCCGTGACGGACCCAATGATAACGGGAGCGATTTCGGATGGGGCGGGCGGCGTGGTTCGTGCCTGCCTCCAGGCGATCACCTCGGCTGCGCTGCCGCTTGGCGCCGTGCGTATACGCGCGGCCAGCGCCGGCCCTCTCGTCCGCCAACGCGACGGCGCGCTCATGGCTCCAATTACTGTGCGGATTGAATATGCGGCAGGGGGCCTCGTCGAGGTCCGTCAGGCGCGCGTCAGATGCCATCTCGACTCGAACGGCTTGGTCGTTGCCGTGACCTAAGCGTAGCGGAGCCAGGTGGGCGCCGTCGTGCTTAGCTGCGCATTGCGTGTCGAGGCCGTGAATGGCGTTGGGCCTCCCTCCACCATCAAAAGGCGTACTGCGGTTTTGACAGCCAGACAGGCTAGAATGCCTGGTCGGCGTACCAGGAAAAGGACCACAGCCATGCACATGATCAGAATGCTCGGCGCCGCCGTGCTTTTTCTCGCCGGTCCAGCCTTCGCGGCCGACTTGCTGCCAGAACCGGTGTCGCCGGTCAGCCACGGCGTTTCGCCGGCCGATCAGCCGACCGTCGACCGCTGCAACGAGGCAATCGCCCAGTGGGCCGCGCCGTACAATCCGGCTGCCATCGACACAAGTCTGACCGAGCCTGTGCGCGCAGGCGCTGCCGGCGAGCGGATAGCCACGCTCGACGTCAAGATCGACTACGAGCGCGAGGGCGCCATCGAGCCGCGCTCGGCGACCATCGCCTGCACGGTGGCGTCGGACGGAGAGGTCAGCGTCGCTGTCGTCAAACAGGGATAGGCGAAAGAAAGCCGAGGCGACGTGCGTCTGCGGCTCGCCTGCCGTCGGCGTAGGTTCAGAGGCGGCGCAGTGGCCGATAGCTTCCCCGCTCTTTGAGGAGAGGCTGCGGGAGTTTCTGCATCTAAACTGAAATATTTAGAAAATGGCACGCCCAACGGGACTCGAACCCGTGTTTCCGCCGTGAAAGGGCGGCGTCCTAGACCGCTAGACGATGGGCGCCCAAGACAGGGCGGCTTATAAAAGGCGCTTGGGATTCCTGCAAGTCGTCTGAAACAATATTTTTTATTCTCTGCCGAGATTGAAAAGCATCGGTGCAGAGGATTGTCACACACAAACACAGATGCGTGACAAATGAAAATGTCAAAGTATCCGCAAGTATTGGAGAAGAAGAATGGCACGCCCAACGGGAATCGAACCCGTGTTTCCGCCGTGAAAGGGCGGCGTCCTAGACCGCTAGACGATGGGCGCCCAAGACGAAGTGGCTTATAGAGAGCACTTCGGATTCCCGCAAGCGGCAAATCTCACTTTTTCTCAGAAAATTTACATCGCGGTCGCAGCCATTCCTCAGCCGTTACGACGGCGGCAGCGCCAATTCCAATCGCGCTGCCGGCCGATGTCGATATGCACGGATTCGGTGTGGCAATAGGTGCCGACGCCGCCGCGGCCGGGCAGGCTTCTGAGATATTCGGCGAGATCCCACTTGCTGACGCCTTTGACCTGGATGTCAGCCGCTTCGCAACGCGTGTGAAGCGATTGGCGTTTCCGGTTGACCTTGATTGGCCGAAGCCCCGACGTGACCATCACCTTTTGACCGTAATGCCGCTCGACGCTCTTCAGCATCTGGAGAAGCGCCGGCTTGAAGCAGCCGGTTTCAACGCTCTCCGTCTGCAGGATGAGGCCGCTTGGCGCCAGACGGGCGAGACCGGAGAGATTGGCAACCTCGATCGGCGCGTCGTCCTCTTCACCCGCATGGTCGGCATGGTCCCTGTTGAACAGCGGATTGAGCTTGACGCCGGGAAGCGCGGTATAGGCGAGCGATGCGACCTGAGGTTCAGCCGCGTTCGCGGCAGTGATCGTCCGCTTCTCGGTGCCGCCGGCGTTGCCCTCAGCGGCCATCCGCAGCTTCGGCTTGCGTTTGGCGGCAAAGAGACTTGCGAGCGTCCAGCTCTTGCCCGTGCGCTGCTGGTCCTTCCCGTCGTCCTCGGGGGAGGTGGGCTGAGTGGCGGCCGCCACGGGCGGCGTCACCTGTCCGGTGGATGCGACTTCAACCGTCTGCAGGGGGGCGGATGCTTGCCCGCCACGCGCCGCCTGCGCACTCGTGGGCAAGGGGATCGCGGCACGAAGATCTGCCGCGCCGGCAGTGCTTTCTGCGAATGTCTGCGCCTTGGCCGGAACTGCGTTGCTCGCGCCTTCCTGGTCCGGCAAGACAGGCGGCGTCGCCGGCTGAGCGCCGCTGAAAAGGCTGTTGCTCGTGGCGTTCACGCCTGGTTGGGCTGCGGCGCCGGCTGACGATCCGGACGGTTCGGTGGCGCTTGCAGGCACGGTCGCGGTGACGGGCGGTTGCCCGTAAATGCTCGACGCGGTGGCATTGAGGCCGGTGCTTTGCATCGTCAGGCCTGGCTGCAGGGCTGCATCCGCCTGGGCGGCCGGATCATCTGATTGCTCTTGAGCGCCGGCACCGGATGCGGCGGCCTGGCCATCTGAAACCCCGTCTTCCACGTTCGGCGTCGCCGCGCCCGCTGGAGTTGCAGCCTGCAGCGATTCGACCGGATTTGCGCCCTCGCTCTCGGCAACCGCCGAGACGCAGCCGGCGAGCGTCAGGATTGACACGGAAAACGCCGCGGCGCGCCCGATCGACAGGAGCGTGCGTTTCGAATTCAGCTGTTGCAACGTCTTATCCCCGCTCTCCGTGCACGTCTCGGTTGCCCGCGATCATGCGCAAGTCTCGGTTCCGAGAACTTGCCCGGAACAGATAACTTTTCTCTCGCGGCGAGAAGCGATCCCGCCACGGGAAGGTCAGGCCAAGTAAGGGTGCCGCAAATGATTGCGGGCATAACCCCGTTTCAACTATGACGCGGAAATTAGTGGATACCGCGCAATTTGTAAACTGGCGCTAACCTTCCGCCTTAACGAACCTATGCAAAAGCCCGGCGCGTTGGCCGGGCCTCGATCGTCAGTCGACGCTGTTGATCTTCGCATTCGGTCTTGCGTCAAGACCTTGGGCGCTGAGTATTGTGCGAGGCTTACCAGGTTCCGGTATTGGCCATGGAGGCCCAGGGTTCCTCGGCGGAGAGGCGTTCTCCCTTCTGCAAAATCTCGATCGAAATGCCGTCGGGCGAGCGGACGAAGGCCATGTGACCGTCGCGGGGCGGTCGGTTGATCGTCACGCCATTGTCCATCAGGTGCTTGCAAAAGGCGTAGATGTCATCGACCTCATAGGCGAGGTGACCAAAGTTGCGTCCGCCGGTATAGTCTTCGGTGTCCCAGTTGTAGGTTAGTTCCAGGCAGGGCGACGCCTCTGCCTTGGCGCGGTCGAGGTCGCCGGGTGCGGCGAGGAAGACGAGGGTGAAGCGGCCTTTCTCGTTCTCGTATCGGCGAATTTCCTGGAGTCCGAACAATGTGCAGTAGAAATGGAGAGCCTTGTCGAGGTCCCTTACGCGAACCATCGTGTGCAGATAGCGCATTGGATTGTCCCTGTTTTGCAGAAGATGGCGTATACTTAAGGGAGAGCAAGCCAGAGGCAAGCCTGCGGCCCCATAAATGACCTCGGCCAATTTATGTCGAGGGACTTGCGCATGCGCAGCGGGACGATGTTATTCTGGTCCATAAGAATCAGTTAACCGTATCGAGAGTTGCGCGTAACGAGGGGCTGGGAGAATGGCGGACAGAACATCTTCAAAAGGCGTCATCGAGAATGACGACCTTGGCAATGACGCTCTTGATCTCATCGAGATCACCGGCGTCATCAAGTGGTTCGACGTCGCCAAGGGTTTCGGCTTCATCGTTCCCGACAACGGCATGCAGGATGTTTTGCTGCACGTTACCTGCCTAAGGCGCGACGGCTACCAGACGGTGCTCGAGGGCGCTCGGGTCGTGGCGCTCGTGCAAAAGCGCGAGCGCGGTTACCAGGCCTTCCGTATTCTCTCCATGGATCAGTCGACCGCGGTTCACCCTTCGCAGCTTCCGCCGGTGCGCACCCATGTCCAGGTCACGCCGACGAGCGGGCTCGAACGGGTTCTGGTGAAGTGGTTCAACCGCACCAAGGGTTTCGGCTTCCTGACGCGCGGCGAGGGCACCGAGGATATCTTCGTTCATATGGAAACGCTGCGCCGGTTCGGATTGACGGAACTGCGCCCCGGCCAGGTGGTGCTGTGCCGCTTCGGTGACGGCGAGAAGGGCCTGATGGCTGCGGAGATCCATCCGGACGGTCCCACGCCGAGCAATCGGTCGCATTGATGCGCACGCTTCGCGACTTTCTTGCGAGAAGCGCCATTGCGGCGCTTTTTTTGTTGTCGCTGTTCGTCGCGTCGCACGCCGCGGATCTCACCTTCGAGAAGGACAGAATCCGGCTTCTCACCACTGGCGGGAGGGCCCATGACCTGACCGTCGAACTGGCGATCGACCCGGAGCAGCGCGAACAGGGCCTAATGCACCGCCGCCAGCTGGCGCCGGACCACGGCATGCTGTTCGATTTCGGCGAGACGCGGCGGGTGATGATGTGGATGCGGAATACCTATCTGCCGCTCGACATGCTCTTCATCGGCGCGGACGGCACCGTAGCAACCATTCATGAGAACGCGGTCCCGCTGTCCGAAGCGATCATCGATTCGCAAGAACCGGTCGCCTTCGTGCTGGAGCTCAACGCCGGAACGGTGAAACGCCTCGGAATAAGGCCCGGCGACCGGATCACGGGCGCACGCATCCCGGCCGCCGCGCGCTAAGCGCGTCGCCTTCGCGGGTACTGTCGTTATTCCAAAACCGCTGCGCATTTTGGGGCGCGCCATGCAGGAGATCCGCACTGCCGCCGCTTCCAAATTTGCTGTTGCAGGTGGGAGGCGAAGCGTGTATCTCCGCCTTCGTCGGCTCGGAGTGTAGCGCAGTCTGGTAGCGCATCTGGTTTGGGACCAGAGGGTCGGGAGTTCGAATCTCTCCACTCCGACCATTTAAGCCCTTGATTTTTCAATCCGCTGGAGGCCAGCGGGCAGTCGACGACGCCCCCGCCGGTGAGGGCAGGAAATCGTGGCGCTCGGCCATCGCGGCAAGGGCGGCAGGCGCTTGAAAAAGCTGTAATTTCCTGACGCAAGTCATTCCGTTTTAAATCATTCTGCGCTAAGGGAAGACGGAGCATGGGGCAAAACTGCTCGCAGGCAGGATTTCGGCTTGCCAGCGATCCGGAAGAAACCGTGCTCAAAGCCGAAAGACGACAGCGACGTCGCGCATCCGGATGATGGGCCGGCGTCGAGATGAAAGACGGGAGCCGTTTGAAAGCAATGTCCGCGAAGATCTATCGTCCCGCGAAGACAGCCATGCAGTCCGGCAAGGCCAAGACGCATCTGTGGGTCTTGGAGTTCGATCAGGAAAAGCCGCGCACCATCGACCCGATCATGGGCTACACGAGCTCCGGCGACATGCGGCAGCAGTTGCGGCTGACCTTCGAGACCGCCGAGCAAGCGATCGCCTATGCCGAACGCAACGGCATCGAATACCGCGTCATCGCGCCGAAGGACGCGACGCGCAAGAGTGTGTCCTATTCGGACAATTTCCGTTTCAACCGGATGCAGCCCTGGACCCATTGAAGGCCCGGGCGAACCGGCCTGACGGCCCCTTAGCTCAGCTGGATAGAGCACCTGCCTTCTAAGCAGGTTGTCGCAGGTTCGAGTCCTGCAGGGGTCGCCAAACTACTATCTAACCAATTGATTCTATTTAAGGTGCGACCGGGCAGGGTTATAGGTGCGACCTACATTCTGTTCGCAAGGCGTTCCGAAGCGGCCTTCGCGAGGCGCTTCTTATCGGCTTCCTTCGTATAGACTTCGGCCATCGCGAGTCGGGTCCAGCCGTACATTGCCATCAACTCATGAGCCCGCAACGCTGCCCATCGCTTTTGCCTCAGTGTGTGGCGCGAAGAAGCAGCGGATCGTCATATGCGGGGCGGACGTGCAGATGTGATACTGGCTGTCTTCGCTCTCTAAAACCCGGTTCTTGGGGATGAAGTATCTTGTCTTGGACCCGGTGCGGATGTTGAAGTTGCCGCCCGGCAGCGGCTCGACATAGCGCGGGCTGATGACCCGGCAGTCCTTGTTGTCGCAGCATTCGTAGCCGGTGACCGGATCATGGTGGCCGGAATACCAGTTATGGGCGACAGCGAGAGCGATGAGGACGAGCTTCATGTCGCTTGACCTTCTCGGCGCCGAGGGCCTAACGCTCAACTTCGAAAAGCCCCACGGTATGATAGTAGGGCACGTTTGCGAGCGCTCCAAGCGTTACCGATTAACGGCGGACCGCGGCCTTGCCAACGGCCTTCTGATACAGCCGCTCGATCTTGTGACCGGTCGACCAAAGCAGTTCGCAACCGATGCCTTCGGAAGCGCCGAACCTCGCCTTTCGGTTCCAGTCTACAAGCTCTAGGGTCAAAATACGAAACCATTCCTAAGCCGGACGGTTAGATTGGATCGTCTTCCCTATCCGCGCCGATCAAGGTGGAGTCAGAACAACGCTTACGGTGACGGGGCGCGAGCACCCATATTGCCTGGGACTACTAAGAAAGCAGCGTCCGCCCGGATCGCGAACGCTGCTTCTGTCTCTTGGCCATTCATCAGGTATCGCCGGAGGAGGCGACAGTCATCTAATTCTAAACCTCTGAATTTGTTCCATGGATGCGAACAGCGGGTGGTGATGTACGCGCGGGATCACTGAAGCGTCGACGTTATGATGGTCGGCGCATCGTCGCCTTCGCCCCTATCAAGAAACTGAACTAGTGCCGACACGAGACTCTCGGCGCTCTCTCGATCGAGCTCGAGCAGGATGATCTCGTCCCCGTCTGACATAAGCTCAAGTGTTCCAATGAGCGGGTCAGTCGAGTGCACGCTTATGTCGTTGCCCTGATACTCGGTGGTGGTCGTGTTCCGATCGTCTTCCATGGGTGCCTCCGCCAGAGTATCACACGCGATCATCGACCTGAGAGGCCTCATCCCTGTCAATTTGGCTTTCCGAAGTACTCGCTGTGACGGCGATGGCCAGCCATATAGTGCGAGTGCCCGCACCGGGGGACAGGACGGGCACTCATTAACAGGTGGGGGGACCTGTGCCGCTGAGACAATTATGCGGCACCAAGATAATCCAGCGGGGGCGTCATTGTTCCGATTCCCCGCAGCCGACCTTGAAATTATCTCCTCGGCCCGAGCGGCCCTGTTCCGCTGCGGCCGTGATAGAAAGCCGGGTCGTAAACAATCTCGAATTCGGCTTTGAGCCGCTCGGCCAACCGCTTCGAGATCTCCCGCTTCGCCGCGTCCCTTGGCGTGGCGTTGATACCGACTAGCACGGCGCAATCCCCGACCGGTATCTCCCATATGGCGGCGCGCAGGAATTCCTGCACGATCGCATCGTCAACAGCCTCCCCATGGCGCCGAAAGCCGATCTGTGCCCTCAAAGCCGTTACGATGTCGCGGGCAAAGAGGGTGGAGCACTGTGGATCACGCCGCCGCCGCTGACCCTTCGCCGCTAGTCCATTCAGGACAGGGCGGCCGACCATAGCGAAGCGAGTGAAGATTGCGCGTTCGAGATCGTATTCTGGCGCCGACATGCGGTTTCCTCCTCGAATCGAGTTTGTCGGTATCCCGCATGTCGTGAATGGCGCGCCGCTTCGCCCGGTCGCGTTCTTAATATGTTCTCATCATCCGAACAGTCAATGCGACGGTTTGCCGATGCACGGAAGAGTCTGCGCTATAGACCCTGAGCGGAGACGACAAGACAGGCTCTCGGGACGGGCACAGCCATCCGCCCTCCGGAGCAAGGTCCCTTCGCCGGGACGATGGATGGGTTGGGCCGCTATGCGATCAGCAGCACGAGGTAACGTGCCTCTAAAGATTGTCCAACCGGTCCTCAGCAGACCCATAGAGCAGCGGCCCAGCTCCGACTGCGGACAGAAGCAAGCACTTGGAACTCCCCAGTCGGCGGGGACGCATGCGCACGCCTCACGTGTTGTTGATCGTGATCTAGCAGCGGCTGGTTGCACTGCACCCTTTTTGCTGGTCTTTTCGCACCTGCGAACAGATCGCTTCTGCAACCCGCCGGACGAGAGACATTCCTCCCAGTCCGACGTCCGGCCAGAAAGAGGATCCGAACATGGGTGATCTCCTCAAAGGTATCTCCAATTTTCGCGGCGCGGTGTTTCCCAACCAATCGGCGCTTTACCGCAAGCTGGCGAGGGAAGGCCAGCAACCTCAAGCTTTGATGATATCCTGTGCCGATAGCCGGGTGATGCCCGAGACCATCACGCAAGCAGGTCCCGGAGATCTCTTCGTCTGCCGCAATGCCGGCAATATCGTTCCGCCGTTCTCGACCCTCAACGGCGGGGTCTCCTCGGCAATCGAATATGCCATTCTGGCGCTTGGCGTAAGTGATATCGTCGTGTGCGGCCATTCGGACTGCGGGGCGATGAAGGGCCTGTGCCATCCGGAGTTGCTCCAGCCGATGCCCAATGTCGCGGCCTGGCTGCGCCACAGTCACGCCGCCTATTCGATCGTCTGCCGGGCCTATCCTGACGACCTTTCCGAAACTGACCGCGTGCGCGCCGTGGCGATGGAAAACGTCGTCGTTCAGCTCGATCACCTGAAGACGCATCCTTCCGTGGCCGCAAAACTCGCCACCAGCGAGATCACCCTTCATGGCTGGTTCTTCGACATCGAGACCGGCGAAGTCCAGGTCTATGACGGGGCGACAGCGACCTTCACGGTGCCGCAGGACGGGGAGCCGCTGCCGGTCGCGTTCACCGGCCGCGATCGCCCGCATGTCATGCCGCAAATCGCAGCAACACTTGCCGCGGAGTAGCGCCATGACAGCCAATAGCTCGTCCTTTTCGCGCGACCTCGCCTCGTCGCTGGTCGTTTTTCTCGTTGCCATTCCGCTGTGCCTCGGGATCGCAATCGCCTCCGGCGTGCCGGCTTCCATGGGCCTGATCTCCGGGATCATCGGCGGCATCGTCGTCGGCTTCCTGTCGGGCTCGCCGCTGCAGGTCTCCGGACCTGCCGCCGGACTTGCCGTCATCGTCTTCGACTTCGTAGAGGACTACGGCGTCGCCATGCTCGCTCCCGTCCTGCTCGTCGTCGGATTCCTGCAGATCGCCGCGGGATTCCTGCGGGTCGGCTCCTGGTTCCGGGCGATCTCGCCGGCCGTGGTTCATGGCATGCTCGCCGGTATCGGTATTCTGATCATCTTGGGGCAAATTCATGTGCTGATGGATGCCAAGCCCGCTGCCGGCGGGATGGAGAACGTCGCGGCGATCGAGGACAGTCTCGCCCGTCTTTGGGGGACTGGCCTGACAAGCGAGGCAACCGCGTTGAAGGTTGGCCTCATATCTCTCCTTGCAATGGTGTGCTGGGAGAAGTGCCGGCCGAAATCCCTTGCGCTGGTTCCGGGAGCGCTGGTCGGGGTCGCGTCGGCGACGGTTCTCGCCGCCGCATTGGAATTGCCGATCGCACGAGTGGAGGTGCCCGCCTCACTCGTCGAAAGCATAACACTGCCGAGTGTGGATAGCTTTGCCCGGATGGTCGAGCCCGGCGTCATCCTCATGGCGGTGATGATTGCCGTCATCGCGAGTGCGGAAACCCTGCTTTCGGCTGCCGCCGTCGACCGGATGCATGACGGGGTGCGTACCAAATTCAACAAGGAGCTGTTCGCCCAGGGCGTCGGCAACGGGCTCTGCGGCCTCCTCGGCGGATTGCCAATCACCGGCGTTATCGTCCGTTCCTCCGCGAACATACAGGCCGGTGCACGCACGCGGGCCTCCGCCATCCTGCACGGGATATGGATATTAAGCCTGGTGGCGCTGGCGCCGGCCCTGTTGACCTTGGTCCCCTTGTCGGCGCTTGCCGCGGTTTTGCTCGTCACGGGATGGCGGTTGATCAGCCTGCGCCATGTCCGCCACCTTTTCGAGCACCATGGATTGGTCCCGGTCGGCATCTGGGCGGTGACCGTCGCAATGGTCGTCCTGCAGGACCTGCTGGTCGGTGTCGCGCTTGGCCTGGCGCTGTCGATCATCGAGATCGTGCCGTACCTTCGCCGAAAGCTTGCGATCAGGCATGCCGAGATAGACGAGGAAATCCATGTCCAACTCGGCGGCGCCGCCACCTGCAGGGACGTGCCTATACTGCTCAACACGCTCGAGCAGTTGCCCGAAGGCCGTAAGGTGAGGATCGTCGGTGAGGACCTTCATTACATGGATCACACCAGCGCAGAGACCATCAGCGAATGGTTACGGCGCGAGGCGAGGTCCGGCCGGGCCATCGAGGTCCATCCGCCGCGGGCAGTGCGGCATCCCCGGCTGAAACCACTGTTTCAGCGATTTTCCACTGAGGTCGCATAGGATATTGGGAGGGCAGTCGCCCTCCCTTTTTCCGCTCTAGGGGGTACAGTCTCTGCGCTTTGACCGCGGCGCAGATCATGCGGCGTGGCTGGAATAGCGGAGTCTACGATTCAATTCCTTTCAAGGCGAGGGATAGGAGTCGGCATCCCGGCTTGGGGGCATGTTGCCGGCTTTCGATTGTCGCAGTCGGGTGGATAGCCGAAATTTATTGGGATGGCACTGAATGACCGCTGAACGCCACAATGCGGATGTCGGCGCGGGCACGATCGTGACAACGCAGGATGTACGGCTCGGTCCTGATCTCAAGTCTAGGCCGTGGCTTTTCGAAAAAGACCAAACACGGGCGACGAATCCATTCAAGGGAAAAGATACGGGGTCGGGATTCGACCCCAAAGCGGGACATGCGCTTCGAATGCCGCTATTCTCTCGTCGCAGATCCGCTTCGTCCCGGAGCGTCATCTGGAGAAAACTGAGGCCAACGCCTTCTACAGGAAGTGGGCCAGTCTATGAATTGCGAGGCCCGCAAATGTCAGGGCGCATGCGGTCGTCATCCACATTACTGGCCGCAAGCGGCTTGGGGAGATACCCGCACTCGTTGCGATCTGAATGATCGCCAGCCCTGTCAGGGTGGCCACCCCGCTTACCAAACCGAATGTTCCCTGTGGCTGCGGCAATGACGGATTGGCCGGCCTTTCCTGTAGACGCACCGCAAGGTCGAGCGTCGCATCGTTCCCCCTTACTGTGCCGATGTTGACAGCATCGACGTTGGAAAGGGCTTTAAGCCTTTCCCGCATCTCCTCTACCTTGCCGCGCTCGTAGCGCTCTCCGGGCCGGAAGGGGATGAGGCGCTTGATCTCACTCTCGCGCAGGCGGCGCAAGCCGTCGAACGTCACTGTGCCAAAACGCAATCTAGGACCAGCTTCGAGGTGCACGAGGGCGGTTACAACGCCGTTCCCCGAGCGGATCCACTCCACCTTGCTGAGCTGTGCCAGAGCAAAATCGATCTCACCGACCCGATAGAGGATGCGGCTGCCTAGGTTGTCCGCAGCCTGTGCGCTGGCGGGTTGACCTATGTAGTCATCGATAATGGATGCAAGTTCGTCAATCACCTGTCGATCGAGTTCCTGCTGCTTAACTCCTTTCAGGAGTACAGCCGCCACAGTATAAAGCTTACCCAGCGACGGCCGGAGCACTAATCCGGTGCTGGAACGATCCAGAGCGACCTGCGCATCCAGATATCCGAGCTCGACCATGACCCGTTTCAGCCTTGTGCGTTCATGCTCGACAGGGCTTTCCAGATCATTGGCCGAGATCGTATTTCCAGCTCGCATGCCCTCGATCAAGAGTGGCAACTGATAGGCTTCCCGAAGTGCCGATGCGATGGCCGGCTGCGCTACGTTCCGCGTGTCAAGCTCTACCGGCGACGCGGCTTTGGCCGGCACCACCGACGCCAAGACTAACCCGAAACAGAGGATCACGCTTAAAGATTGGCCACAGCTTCTTATGAGAACTCGACCTTCACGCGCGTTCTGTGTCGGTGTATATTCAAGCGGTTTGGTAGTTTCGAGGTTGCCCCAACTTTTCATTTTGTGCGTCACGCGTCTATAATACTGCATCGGGTTTCAGTCTGCCGCATAACTGGGTTAGCACCTCCTTGGCGACCGCATTATCGCACGAAATGGATGGTGAGTCCGTGGCTAACGTCGGTCTGTCTCGTTTCGATAATCCGGCCGCTGAGACCATCTGGCGCGAACTCTATCAGCGGAATGACGAGGCGATCGCCAGCCTGTCGCCTGAATGGGCCGAGGCGGTCGTAGCTGCTGGCAACTTCCGCAGCAGCCCGCAGTTCTATGAGTTCGACGACGGGGCCCGCGCTGTGCTTCCCCTGTTTACCAAGGGCGTCGGTTCGTTACGCTACGCCTGGTCGCCGCCGCCGGCCTGGGGGTTCGGCGGCATCCTGTCTGATGGCGCAGTCACGCCCGCGCATCTCGAGACTATTTTCGCGCATCTCGAAACCTTCCCCTGTCTCGGCGTCAAGATCCGGCCGAACCCGCTTACCGCCGACCTCTGGGCAGCCGGGGCCAGACCGGCGTGGACTTCAATCCCTCGCTGCGCGCATGTGGTCGACCTTTCGGGAGGTTTCGACGCTGTGCGCGGACGCTTCCGCCGCAATGCCCACACAAACATCCGCCGCGCACGCAGGCTAGGCGTTGAAGTGGATGTGGGTAACAGTGAGGGGTTGATCGACGAATTTCATGAGCTGCTCCAACTCTCCTTCGTTCGCTGGGCGCGCAAGCAGCACGAACCGGCGGCGCTCGCGTGGTTGCGCGGCGTACGCAGGGACCCGCGTGCGAAATTCGCGGCAATGGCCGCGCGGATGGGCGACGCGTGTCGTCTTTATGTCGCGCGCGTCGACGGGCAGCCAGCGGCGGCGATCCTGGTCCTCTTAGGGGGGCAGGCACATTACACGCGGGGTGCGATGAGCGAAGCCCTCGCCGGAAAATCCGGCGCCGCCTACTTGCTGCAGGCGATCGCGATCGAGGATGCCTGCCGTCGGGGCTGCACGCGATACCATATGGGCGAAACGGGAAATTCAACGTCGCTCGCACAGTACAAATCCAGATTCGGAGCCGTTGCCGTTCCCTATGCGGAATACCGTTACGAGCGGTTTCCACTGGCCCGGCTCGACTGGTTTGCTCGAGGGGCCGTCAAACGCATTCTGGGGTTTCGCGATGCACCATAAGTGGTTGCCCGTCCTCGTGGGGCTTGCGTGTTTAGTGGTCTTCGTACTGCTGCCGAGGCTCGCTACTGAGCCAACTCCGCTCGTCAAGGACGGTACGTGGCGGCTGATCTTCGCAGACGAGTTCGACGTGGTGAGCCTCGACCGGGAGAAATGGACCACCTGCTACTGGTGGAATAAGGACGGCTGCACCAATCTCGGGAATGGGGAACTCCAGTGGTATCGGCCCGAGAACGTCTCCCTCAACGAGGGGCTTCTGCGGCTGCAGGCGAGACCGCAAAACATCATTGGCTTCGAGGGGCGCACTTTCGAATATACGTCGGGAATGGTCACCACCGGCCGCGACTACGAGGAACTGCCCCGGCCCTCACGAGTCCGCTTCCGCTACGGGCATGTCGAGGTACGGGCGAAGATCCCGGATGGCAAAGGCTTATGGGCGGCAATCTGGTTGTTGCCGGAGACGCGTGAGTCGCGACCGGAGATCGATGTCATGGAGGCGCTCGGCGACTCCCCGACGACCCTGCGGGTGCATTATCATTACCGCGACGAGGCCGGCGAAAAACAGAGCGTCGGCGAGAAGGTTAAGACACCAAATCTGACGCAGGACTGGCACGTCTATAGCCTGACCTGGGATCCCGACAGGATCATCTGGTATCTCGATGGCAAGGAGGTGTGGCGATATTCGGACGCTGGCTCAATCTCCAACGAGGACATGTACCTGCTGCTCAACCTTGCCGTCGGCGGAGAATGGGCTGGGTCGCCCTCGGAGAATACGAATTTCCCTGCCGAGTATCTCATCGATTACGTGCGCATTTGGCAACGGGATGGATGATGATGTCACTGAGCCAGCCCCACAGTCGCGCCAGGCTTCCGTCACTTCTGTTGCAGGTGCGGCATGCCCTACCGGCGGCCGTACGCTCCCCACTGATCTGGAACGGCTATGCACTGATCGCGAGCGCCGGACTCACATCGGCCCTCGGGCTTGCGTTCTGGGGGCTGGCGGCCCGCCTCTACTCGCCTGAGCAGGTGGGTATTGGGGCGGCGCTCATTTCCACCATGCTGACGCTTGGTAACATTTCCCAGCTCAACCTCGGTAACTTCCTGAATCGTTACCTGCCCCCCGCCGGACGGAACGCCCTGCGGCTGATATTGGCGGCCTATGCCCTCGCCGGCGGCGGCGCGGCAATCTTCTCTACATTGATCATCTTATTTATCTCGCATCTCGTCTCGGAACTGGGTTTTCTCCGCGACGAACCGCTTTTAATGGCCGCTTTCGTCGTAGCAACGGTCGCCTGGACGCTCTTCGCCCTGCAGGACAGCGTGCTCGCCGGACTGCGACGCTCAACCGTAGTGCCAGTCGAGAACGCGGTCTTTTCTGCCGCCAAGCTGCTGCTGCTCGCGCTCTTGTCCGGTTCCTCCCTGCTCGGCTCTGGCCTTTATGCCGCGTGGGTGTTGCCACTTCCCCTGTTGCTTGCGCTAACCAACTGGCTGATCTTTTTTCGCTTTCTGCCGCAACACAATGCGGAAACCTGCGCGCCCGACCGGCGCGCGCTGATCCGCTACTTCGGCTGGGACTATGCGGGAACTCTCACTTCCATGACGGCCATTGGCGTCGCGCCGCTGATCATACTTCATTACGGCGGCCCGGGTGAGCTGGCCGTCTACTACATCTCCTGGGAAGTCGCCTACGGTCTCTATCTCGTCAGCCGGTCCATGGGAGTATCCCTGCTTGCCGAGGCCGCTTTCGAACGCAGCAGGCTGCACCAGCTGGCCGTCGACGCGCTGATCTACGCGACCGTGCCCCTTCTGGCGGGCGTCGCCCTTCTCCTTCTCGGTGCGCCGCTGCTTTTGTCGCTGCTAGGCGCGCAATATGCGGGAGCGAGCTCCCTGTTGCTGCAGCTTCTCGCCCTGTCTTGCCTGCCATGGAGCCTCGTTACCCTCATGCTTGCCGTAGCGCGGGCAACTGGCCGGACAGAAGTCGTGGCAACCGCGCAGGTCGTGACGCTCGCAATCGTGCTCGGCCTCGGTACGCCGCTCGTGATCGCCGCCGGTGCCGTCGGCATGGCGGCCGCATGGCTGGTCGCGCATTGCTGTGTTGCGCTCGCCCTGCTGGCCTATGTCTCGCTTCGTCTCGGCCCAACGGGCCGATTCGAACTAGGCCTTCGAATCCTGTCGTCGCTAGCGCGGCATTGGCGTAGCATCGCTCCTCGTGAGCGATCCTCGGTGTCGCTCGAAGTCTCTATCGCGCAGTTTTGCGCGGTGACACGGCTTGGCGCCGCCGATCCCCGCACCGTTCGCGAATTCCGCCGTGAGAGCGACGTGCGCACGGGGCTGTTTAAGGCATTGAAGACCGATGGGGAGGGTTTGATCTTCAAATCCTCTACATCCGCCGGAGGGCGGGGGGCTCTTGTGCGGCACATATTGCGGGCGCAGGCCCTGAGGACCGAGCCCTTGCTCGACGATCTCGGCTTCGAGGTTTCAAGGATCGTTGCCTGCCACGTGTCGACGTCGGAGGTTAGCTTGGCGGAGCATGCATGGCCGGGAGAGGACGGGCGCGCCGTACTTTCATCAGGCCGCCTGCATTTCCCTGCCGTTACATGCGCCATCGCTGGCATTGCCGAGATTCACGCGCGCACGGCAATGACACGAACGATCGACAGACAATGGTTGCAGCGTTGGGTCGACGGCGGCGTCGAAGCCGCAAGGAAGGTGCAGTGCTGTTTGTTGGACGATGCGACGCGCGCCAAGGGGCTCGCTCATTTCCTCAAGGAGCAGCGTCAGTTCTGGGCGGGACGGCGGCTGCCGCTTGGGCTCGGCCATGGCGACTTTTGTCCGGGCAATCTCCTTTTTGCGGTAGGGCCGGGTGACACGGACGCTCGGCTGGTTGCGATCGTCGATTGGGAAGCTGCCTCTTGCGACGCTCCCCCCGGGATCGACGCGATGTTCATGCTTCTAACGGCCCGTGCGCTGGGTAGCGGCGAAGAACTGGGTTTCGTTGTGAGGCAAATGCTGCAGAATCCAGAGCTGACACGCCAGGAAGAACTAAGCATGGCTTCGCTGCGGACAGCTATCGAAGTATCCTATGGCTCTCTGCGCCACCACGCAGTCATTCGAGCGCTCTGCGGGCTGGCATGGTGGCGGCACATTGCGGCGAACCTGTCTAAATCATCAAGCTTCGCCAACAAGCCTCTCTGGGTATCCATCAACGTCGATTTGGTCCTTGCCTGCTATATTCAGGACTCCGAGACCGCTGGCGGGCTGTTGTCGGCCGTTACCACCGGTCTCAAAAGCCTGAAGATCCACGGGTCCAGGACCAAGTCGGCACTGCCATAGTGAGTCGCAGCGATGCCCAGGAAAGCGAAAACTGAGCGCCGGAAGGGCACATCAGACAAGCGCAACCGCATTGCCCGCGAGCCAGCACCAGCAATCCCTGAAGAGCCGCCAGCCCCCGCGTTAACCCCGGAACCCACCACGGGCAAGGCAAAACAGAACCGCAGGGTAGCGCCGGCGGCAACGAAACCGAGTGCGGGCCGATCCGCGGCCAAGCCTGCAAAGCGGCCCCGCAAGGGGATGGGTCCGCTTGCCAGACGTATAGAGAAAGCCCAGAAGCAGCTCGACAATGCGGCGCAGCGGCTACGGGAAATCGATAATGGCCTAGCCTTAACCGTCCCCGGTGTCCAAGATGAGGGCCCTGACAAGGCGCCTCCGCCGCCTCGGGGCCGCCGCCGGCGAGGAGCGACGGTCGAAGGTCTCGAGGCGTCGCACCGGCAAGCCCGCGCGGTCATCACCGAAACGCCAGCTGCGGTGGCAGAGAAGACAAGCGCCGACAGGCCCGGCGAGAGGAAGGCGGAAGGAGCCGTGGCAGCCGCGGCCGTTGCCGACCGGACGGATGAGATTCGCGCCTCAGTCTATGAGCTAGTCACCGAGCTCGCGCGCACCCCGCCCGCCGTAGAGTTAGCCGTCGCCGGCGGCGCCACGGAGCGTAGAGCGCTCGAGGCAGTCTCGCGCACTGCCGATGTGGTCGAAAAAGCATACGTCGCGGTAGCATTGGCCTTGCTTGCCGCGGCGATCCTGCTCTGGAAGCTCTCACTGCCGACAATAGACCCGAACCGCATGACGGATCTCGGCCTCGTGTCGATACTGCCGCCGGCCTTTTATCTGTCGCTGGTGCTGCTTTGCACGGGGTTTGCATGGCAGGTGGCCTACCGCTGCGTGAACAGCGTTCTTCCCTATCTCTATCTCGTCGCGCTGATCTTCATCCTGCACGCGACACCCCCGATTCTATATCAGACGCTGCGCTATTCCTGGGCCTGGAAACATCTCGGCATTGTTGACTACATACAACGGCATGGGACCGTCGATCCGGCAGCCTCTTTCCTTTCGGCCTATCACAACTGGCCGGGGTTGTTCGTCGTCACTGCCTGGATCGCCGATCTGTTCGATGCACGTCCCATCGACCTTGCTTCCGTCCTCCAGTTTACGCCGGTCGCACTGAATATCGCCCTTTTGGCAGTTTTCCTGTGGCTGCTGGAAAGCTTCACCGAGGACAAGCGTCTGCTGCTGACAGCGGGCTGGTTCTTCGTCGCCGCCAATTGGATCGGCCAGGACTATTTCTCGCCCCAGGGCATAACATTCTTGCTCTATCTGGTTCTGCTCGGTCTCTTTCTCGGGCCGCTGCGTCAGAACGGGTCAAAGGTCGCGAGGCGGCATCCGCGCCTGTTGAAGAGCCTCGGGCCGGCTGCTTTCTCAGTAGGACTGAAATCGAAAGAGGTCGGGCAGCTTCCCTGCGCGCTGTTTGCCGCGCTCGCAATGGTGACCATTCTCGCGATTGCTGTTACTCATCAACTGACGCCATTGGTTGTCATTCTGTCGGCCATCATGCTCGTTATGCTCGGATGGATTGCGCCGTCCTACCTTGTGTTCGCGCTTGTCGCTGAAACGCTTTGGCTGCTGTGGGGAGCGGCGCCGTTCGTTTACTCGCAATTGCAGAGCCAGATTGCTTCTTTTTGGGAGCTTTCGGAGGCGACGTCGAAGTTCGCCAATCTTGCTCTCGTCAGTCCCGACCGCGCTTGGGTCGTCTGGGTCGGACGGGTGTTTTCGACGATGATCGTGCTTGTTGCTCTATACGGCGGGCTGCGCCGACTGAAGCGGGGGTACTGGGACCTCACCGCTGCCGCCCTCGTGCTTTCGCCGGCACCATTGCTGGCTGCCGCCTATGGTGGCGAGTCTGTATTCCGCGTCTATCTGTTCTCCCTCCCGTTTCTGGCTTTTTTCACGGCGGCTGCTTTCTTCCCGGCGCCTCAATGCGGCCGGTCCGCTTTTGTGTTTCCGATTCTAGGCGCCGCCTGCATCCTTTCGGCAGTCGGGTTGCTGTTCGCCAATGATGGGAAGGATCGCGAATATCGGTTCACACCCGATGAAGTGGCTGCTTCCGAGTGGCTTTACTCAACTGCGCCGCCAGGCTCCCTGCTGATCGAAGGCGCCCGCAGCTATCCTTCTCAATTCATGAATTACGAGAACTTTTCCTATCTGCCCATCTCAGAAGAGAGTGAGGGAACGAAAGAAAGGATCGCAAGTGACCCTGAGGGGGTGCTGGGTCGCTGGATGCGTGACCCGCGCTGGAAGGACGCTTACGTAATCCTGACCCGCAGCCAGAAGGCCTATCTCGAAGCGGGCGGGTACATGCGCCGGGGGGACTTCGAACGCATCGAGAATGCACTGCTGGTCTCACCGCGCTTCATCGTCGTCCACGCTACTCCGAATGTGAAGGTGTTTACGCTGCTGAAGCCGAAGCAAGGTTTAGCCGAAACTCCGAGCGCCCGCCGCGATTAAGGCGGGCAGGCAGCTCAGTGGCCGTCCGCGAGCGCCTGGCGCGCACGTTCGTAACGAATGCAGCGAAAGTAAATAGCCAGGATGCTAAGACGTAGTAATCCAATGTGACTATTCGACTCTCGTGAGCCGCCACGGTATTCTGGATGTTTTAAAAGAAGTGTGGGAAATGATCTGCCGCTGGTGGGGTTGGCTTTGCCCTCCAGGCAGCTAAGAAGATGTTTGCCAGTTGAAGCACCTTGCTATTACTCAAGCGTGTGCAAAGATGGGCAATTCTGCGTCACACAGACGAAGATCGCACGACACCGCGCACACGATGATTGTGCCGAGCGTGAGCGTGATCATCCCGACTGTCAACGAAGCCGATAACTTGCCGCATGTCTTACCCCGCATCCCGGCGTGGGTGGAAGAGGTGATTCTGGTAGACGGAAGTTCCAACGACGACACGGTTGCCGTGGCGCGGCAGCTCAGGCCCGACATCGTCGTCGTCGAGCAACCGCGGCTTGGCAAGGGCGCGGCACTTGCAGCCGGCTTCGCCGCCGCGCGAGGCGACATCTTGATCACGCTGGACGCCGATGGCTCAGCGGATCCCCGAGAGATGGCAAGCTTTGTCGGCGCTCTCCTTGCCGGGGCCGATTTCGTCAAAGGGTCGCGCTTTCTCCAAGGTGGTGAGACGAGCGACATGGAATGGTACCGGCGGCTAGGGAACTGGGGATTGGTCCATCTTGTTCGCTTGCGCTTCGGCGGCCGCTACAGCGACCTTTGTTACGGCTACAATGCCTTCTGGCGCGACGTGCTGCCCTATCTCGGCGTCGAGATCGCTCCGGGATTTGAGATCGAAACGCAGATGAGCATTCGTGCACTCCAAACAAAGCTGGCTATCGTCGAGCTGCCAAGTCGGGAGCACGCGCGCATCCATGGCGTAAGCAACTTGCGAACCTTCCCCGACGGCTGGCGCGTCCTGAAGACCATCGTCCGGTTGGGGTTCACCTCCGGCGGCAAAGCTGTAGCCGTAATAAGGAAACGTCCGATTTAGCCACGTTGAGATTCCGGTCGTGTTATCGATTGCTGTTATCATCTGCGCATATTCCAACCAGCGACGCGAGCAGTTGCACGAGGCGATACGCTCCGTCCAAGAACAAGAACATCGTCCCGACCAGGTGGTCGTCGTCATCGATAACAACGAAAGCCTGCTGCACGATACGCGCGAGTTTTTCCCGCACTTCGAGGTCGTCCCGAACGATGGCATGCGGGGGCTTTCCGGCGCACGCAATGCCGGCATCCGCCGAACCTGGACAACTGTGATCGCCTTTCTCGACGACGACGCGATCGCCGAGCCTGCTTGGCTCGGGCGCCTCACGAGGCATTACAACAATCCCGCAGTGGTCGCTGCCGGTGGTAAGGTCTTGCCGCTCTGGCAAGATGGCCGGCCTCCGTGGTTTCCGGAGGAATTCCAGTGGGTAGTGGGGTGCAGCTATCGCGGCCTACCGCAAAGCCTGCACCCTGTACGCAACCCAATAGGCTGCAACATGTCGTTTCGCCGAACGGTTTTCGAGACGATCGGGTTTTTCCGCGAGGGATTCGGACGCACCGACCAAGACGCCGCCGGTGGCGAGGAGACTGACTTGTGCATTCGCACTCGGCAAAGGATGCCCGAGGCCATCATCCTCTATGATCCCGAAGCCGTGGTTCATCATCGCGTGCCGACAGGACGATCGACTTGGGGTTATTTCCGTAAGCGCTGTCTTGCGGAGGGACGGTCGAAAAATGCGCTGGTCGAGTCGCTCGGCGCGGGTGCCGGGCTGTCCGCCGAACACATGTACGTGACACGCACCCTA
Source organism: Sinorhizobium sp. FG01 (assembly GCF_002531875.1). Lineage (NCBI taxonomy): Bacteria > Pseudomonadati > Pseudomonadota > Alphaproteobacteria > Hyphomicrobiales > Rhizobiaceae > Sinorhizobium > Sinorhizobium sp. FG01. The sequence goes on along the minus strand of NZ_NWTB01000011.1, from coordinate 10,428 downwards.
CCGAAAGGTGTGGCGCGGGCGTTGCTCGATGCGGTGCTGCGGCTAGACCCCTGGGGCCTGCCACGTGCCGCTGGGATCCTGGCTGGTCTTACGCTCACCGTGGCGGGGTATGCAATCGCGAAACTGTCCCGGCGCCCGTGGGACCACATGAGCGTGAGAACCTTCCAGCCCATAAAGGTTGTAACGATTGACATAGCCAATCCGCCTTCGTCGATCTCGCTGGTCAGCGAAGGGAAGGGCTCTTATGGGGGGATTTTTTGCCTGGTCCGCTCTGGAGTGCAACCACTGTCGATCGTTGAATTGGAGCATCCGGGCCCAGTCGTCGAGACAGCAGAGGTGCTGTCCGCCCTCGGATCTCTTCGTCCGTTATCTTCCATCTCTTTAGACCGGCCGTGTCATGGGGTCGCCGTAGTCATCGCAACGCGAGACCGGGCCAACAGCCTCAATCGCTGCCTCCTTTCGCTCTTCGACCAAACCCGCCTGCCGGATGAGGTGATCGTAGTAGACAACGCGCCAGCGTCGACGGCGACTGCGGATCTCCTCGCGAGGCAGTATTCCGGACGTGTTCGCCATGTATTAGAACCGATACCGGGGCTCGGTCGCGCCCACAATACGGGTCTTCAACATGTTTCCAGCGACCTCGTGCTCTTCACCGACGATGACGTGGTGCTCGACCGCTACTGGGTCGCGGCGATGTCTGCTCCGATGGAGGAGCACGCGGCGGTAGGCTGCGTGACCGGTCTGATCCTGCCGGCCGAACTCGAAACGCGGGCACAGGTCTGGGCGGAGCGGCATGGCGGCTTCGGCAAGGGTCTCCGACCCCGGACCTACGACCTTGGGGCGAACCGGCCGAAGGGAGCTCTGTTTCCCTTCACTGCGGGGCAATTCGGCTCGGGGGCCAATATGGCCTTCCGTGCCAGTGCCTTGAAGCAAGTTGGCGGTTTCGACTCCGCATTGGGAGCGGGAACGTTGGCGTGTGGCGGCGACGATCTCGCAGCTTTTTTCTCGATCATCAGCGGCGGATTCCAACTTGTCTATCAGCCACAGGGGATTGTTTGGCATCATCATCGGCGGGGAGAGGACGGAATGCGTCGGCAGGCCTATTGCTATGGCGTGGGTCTCGGGGCGTATCTGACGAAGATCCTCCTGGATGATCCGCGTCGATTCCTTCGGCTCGCAGCTGCCCTGCCAGCCGGCATCCTTCATATGGCCGGCCCCTTTTCAATCAAAAGGCTTCGGCTGCCATCCGATTATCCCAAGCGGCTGGTCTGGATCGAGCGTCTCGGCATCGTTGCAGGCGTGCCCGGCTATCTACGCAGTGTTTCGAAGATGCGACGCGACGACCGGGCACGCAGCATTGCGAGTTCCAGCAATGCGATCGCAAGCAAGGAAACCTGAAGATGCAAGCGATTCCAATCCTGCTCTACCACAGCGTCAGCGAAGACTTCGCGCCGGCGTATCGCCACTGGTCGATACCGCCCGCCAAATTCAAAGCTCAGATGGCTGCGCTGGCAGAATGCGGCTACCGACCGATGACAGTTCAGGAGCTCGCTTTGTTGCGGCGAAGTGGCCAGCCATTGTCCCGGAGGACTTGCTTCATAACGTTCGACGATGGGCTGCTGGATTTTTTCGAAGGGGCAATGCCGGTACTGACTTCGCATGGCTTCCGGGCAACGCTTTTCGTAGTCTCCGGATTCGTCGGCAGGACCAGCCGCTGGCTCACTTGCCTTGGAGAAGGCACCCGTCCGATGCTGGATTGGCGGAAATTGCGCGAGTTGCATGGGCTTGGCATAGAGATCGGCGCGCACACGGTGAGCCATCCAGAGCTCGATATACTTACGCACCAGCAGGCGACACGCGAGATCCAAGACAGCAAATTCGCGCTGGAAGACGGGCTCGGCGACACGGTTGCGACGTTCGCCTATCCTCATGGCTATGCCACCAGAACGATCCGCAGGCTCGTGGAGGAGGCGGGCTATATTGCGGCGTGCCGCGTGGGCAATGCCCTAAGCGCTGATACTGAGGGCCTATTCGAACTGTCGCGTGTTACCGTTACAAGCGACATCGCGCCCGCAGACCTTATTGACCTCATGGACACATCGAGGCTTCCAGTCGCGCCGCCGGCAGACCGTTTGATCGCTCGAGGGTGGCGAGCAGCACGGCGGGTCCGGGCTTTGCACCGTTCTCTGGCCCGGACCTTTCGAAGCGGCGGACAGGAAAGGGACTCGTGATGCGCCGCTCCCTGCGGATTGGCCTGGCTCGAGCGATCCTCCTACTGAGCATGCCGATTCTTCCCGGGGTGTCGGGAGATGTATCGGGCGACGAGTTGCCAACCGGTGCGTTGACAGCAAACTTTCCGGCGGACGAGGCGCAGCCTGCACTCGGACGCACGCTGTCGGAACTAGCCGACCTCTACATTGCACGGCGCATCGACCGGACGACCGTAGAGCGCCATCTTGGCGAGTACCAGCAGATGCTGCGCCAGGCGGGCGCTGATGCGCTCTTAGCGGTTTCAGCACCCTCTCCGCTTGCGGGCACCGTTGCGGACCTACCTGACGGCCGCCTCGCGCTCAATCTCTACGAGCGCGCTATTACCCTCGGGGATTCGGGCGCTTTGATCGGAGTGGGTAATCTGTATTTACGGGGACAATTCCTCGAGGGAGCTCCTGAACCGGAAAGAGCATTCGAGGCGTACGCCAGAGCCGCAGCGCAAGGCAATCTGGAAGGCAAGCTCCGGGTCGCCGAGTTACAAATTCGCGGCGAAGGAACCGAACGCGACATCGTGGCTGGCTTCACAGCGCTGCAGGAGCTGACGCGGGCCGATGATGCGCGTGTGCTACAGGCGCTCGCTGGCCTATGCCTGTCTGGACGTATAGCCGTGCGGTCGGATCTGGCATTGACAGCCTTGGAGAGAGCCGCCGCTATATTCGGCTCCGCCGAGGCTTATTTGCGACTGGGCGATCTCTATTCACGTGGGGAGGATGTGCCAGCAGATTACTTCCTCGCCATCGAACACTACCGGCGGGCAGCGGCGAAAGGCTCCATCGACGCGACCGTGAAAATTGCGGAGATGCAAGCGCGAGGCCAGGGCACGCGGAAAGACGTTATCGGCGCGCTGGCAGAACTTCACGACCTTGGCAGAAGTGGTGAAGCGCGGGCTTTGCTTGCTCTCGGCGATCACTATGGAACGGGCGAGGTCGTGCCGATCGAAGCGAGTTTGGCGAGGAACTACTATGAATCGGCTGCCGGGAAAGGCAGCACGACTGCACTTCTTCGCCTCGGTGACGGCTACCGCAAAGGACTTTTCGGCTCGCGTAACCTCGCGAAGGCCGCAGACTCCTACCGGAAGGCCTGGGAGGCGGGGAATCGCGGTGCGGCCATCGCTCTGGGTGTCCTCGAGGCCTCCGCCGGCCGGAAAAGAATCGCCGCAAACGGAACCGCTCGCCTGCGTCGGGCAGCAAATGAAGGTGTCGATGGAGCCGCCGTCGCCCTCGCCGACGCGATGTTCTACGGCTATGGCACCGCAAGGGATCCGTCCGGGGCTCTTAGTCTTCTCGAAGAGGCGCGAAGCAAGGGTGATCGCCAGGCTTTGCTCGCTTTAGTAGTAGCTTACCGGGACGGCAAGCAGGACGGCAAGGAGCGGCTTGTGCGAAAGGCCCCGAGAAAGGCAAAGGCACTGCTTACGGCATCGATCGAGATGCTGCCTGTGCCGGCAAGGAACGTTCAGCAATTTCTCTTTGCCGCGGCAACAGCGAAAACCAGGGCGTTCGCCGATCTCAACCAGCGTCTGTCGGCTCTTTCTCAGCCGGAACGCAGGCAGATCGTACGTGATTTGCCCAAAGTCAATTCAGGTCTGTTCGCTTACGTCGTGAAGGCCCGTTTGAAAGAGCTGGGGGCTCGCATCGGAAGGATTGATGGGCGATTCAACCGGTCGTTCATCAGAGCCGTTGTAAAATACTGTCGCGCCACCGCTTCCAACCGTCGGTGCAACCGCGGCGCCAGAAATCCCGAGGTTGTCGAAATCGTGTCCTACGCTTTTTGAAAGGTGCCAACCGGCTTTACTATCCACTCCAGAAGCCGTCCGTTTGAAGTGCTACAGCACTCTTCGTGCGTCTGAAACGCACGGCGCTCTGGAAAGGCGATCTTCCCATATGAGCGCCGTTCGTATGATGAAAGAAAGATCATCATATTGCGGCTTCCAGTCGAGTTCCTGCATCGCGACGGTGGGGTTGGCGACGATCGATACCGGATCCCCTGGTCGGCGGGCCCCTTTGCGCACCGGGAAATCGACGCCGGAAACCGCTTTGACCTGATCCAATACCTCCAGCACCGAGAAGCCACGGCCATAGCCGCAGTTCGCAATGATCGACCTGCCGCCGGCACGCATGCGCTGCACGGCTTTCAAGTGGGCATTTGCAAGGTCCGTGACGTGAATGTAATCGCGAACGCAGGTGCCGTCTGGCGTCGGATAGTCGGTGCCGTACACTTCGATGCCGTTGCGCTTGCCGAGCGCGGCTTCGATCGCGACCTTGATGAGATGGGTGGCACCAGCTGTCGACTGACCGGTGCGGCCATGTGGGTCTGCGCCTGCAACATTGAAATAGCGCAGCGCCGTATAGGTGAAGTCGTATGCGGCCGCGATGTCGCGCAGCATCATTTCGGTCATTAGTTTCGATGTGCCGTAGGGTGACTCGGGGTGCAGCGCTGCGGTCTCGGCCACTGGTCCGGCATTCTCCGGCGTGCCATACACCGCGGCCGTGGAGGAAAATACGAAATACGGCACCTTGCCTTCAAGAGCGGCGGCGATCAGAGCGCACGAACTGACGGTGTTGTTTTCGTAATAGGACAGCGGATCGGCGATCGATTCCGGAACGGTGATCGAGCCGGCGAAATGGACGATTGTATCGATTGCATTTTCGGAGAAGATCATCCGGAGAAGACCACGGTCCGCAATGTCACCTTCGTAAAAACGGGCTGCCGGGCCGACTGCCCAGCGGAACCCGGTCGACAACCGATCGAGCACGACAACCTCTTCACCGGCATCGATGAGCAGGCAGACCATGTGGCTACCAATGTAGCCCGCTCCGCCCGTAACCAGGACCGACATCACTGCCACTCCTATGTGCCATCCGTTGCTTCGCCGGTGATCGCCGGAATTCGTCTCGGCCTACTGGGGCTCACCGGTCCTGGCATCGCGGAAACCGCACTGCCGCGACGCCAGCAGGAAGCACTCGTGAAAACCAGTGCGTTGCGACTCGAACGCCTGCAAATACTCAGAAGTTCGAGCCGGCTCTCGCTCGAGAGGTACTCCGCCCCCGGTTCGGGGGATGCCTGTCGCTCTAAGGCATAATAAAGCCAAAGGAGACGTAAGTTCAAGTTTTCCATATAGTACATTTGGTTGGTTCAGTATGCGTAGATCTAATTAACCCATTAGGGGTAAAACTCCGGAACTATTGCTGAGTTGACATCGAGCACGCTGTAACTTTATTCGATGGCTCGCCTAATGCGTTGATTGAAACCGACAGTACGCGCTCGGGCTCCCCAAACCGGGCAAGGAGGCGCGGCTGCTGATGTTAAAAAGACAATAAAGGTAGCCCAAACGGGCTATGTACTGAAATCTCTAGACTAAAAGTGCAAAATGCAGCTCACCTATACATACTTCCAACTGGTTTGGATTTATGCTAAATTCTAACCCTCGTACTAGCTCTTTTGGAGAGCAGTGATAACGCCAACCAAGCCAATTTTTCATATCTATTTGCTTTGGCTTCGCAGGTGCTTTTGATAGGCATTTTTGAACGGTGTTGGGTGCGGTTCAGCCGGTCCTTTCCGTCTCATACTGCCGCGAGAGCGGAGTTTCCAACATGTCAGTGGCTCGACTCAGAGACAGCACCGCGCTCGAACTGCATGCACCGAGCGCAAAGACAGATTTCAATCCGCGTGAGAGCACTACCAAGGTGCATACCCGGACTGTCGTGAAAGAGCCGAAGGTTACGAAGGGGAACAGTGTTGCTTACAAGTTGAGAGATATGCTTTCCCTCGAGGCCGAGCCGGGAATGGCGCAACCACGATCCTGCAGTCGCTCCGAACTTTGGCGGTGCGCGGGACGGTGCAGGTGAAAATCGTCCGTGCCGGCTCGTCACAAGCGCCTGAGCCCCTCCAACATGCCGGACCCGACAAGCTTACCGACGAGACAAGGACGTTGATAAGGCCGACCGGGTTTCGGGAATATGATGGCCGTTGGTGGTTCGGCCGACCCGGTGCTGGCAAGACCCCGGAGCTGAACTTGATGGGCGCGCAGGCGCTGGGAATGGGGCTCGGCACCTTCATTCGACGCTCGGGCGCCGGCCCGGAAATCGTGACGGGACACGACTTTCGCTCCTATTCGCTAGCAATCAAGCTCGCGTTGGTTTGCGGGCTGATGGCCGCGGGCGCGCGCGTCAAGGACATCGGGCTGGCGCTGTCTCCGATGGCGTACTTCGCGCAGTTCGCGCTCGACACGCGCTCTGTGGCGATGGTGACCGCTTCGCACAACGAAAACGGCTGGACCGGCTTCAAAATGGGCGTGGCCCGTCCGTTGACCTTTGGGCCGGACGAGATGGCGCAGTTGAGAAGAATCGTGCTGGAAGCCGACTTCGACCTGACCGGCGGCGGAGCCTACGAGTTCGTTCCAGACTTCCGCCGGCGCTATATCGACGATCTGGTCCGCTGCAGGCGCATCGGTCGGAGACTAAAGGTCGTCGCGGCCTGCGGCAACGGCACGGCCGGCGCTTTCGCGCCTGAGGTTTTGGAGCGGATCGGCTGCGAGGTGATCGTGCTCGACTGCGAGCTCGACCATTCCTTTCCTCGCTATAATCCCAATCCCGAGGACCTGAAGATGCTGCGCGCCATTTGCGACAAGGTGCTGGAAAGCGGCGCGGATGTCGGACTGGGCTTCGATGGCGACGGTGACCGCCTCGGGGTCGTCGACAACGAAGGCAGGAAGATCTTCGCCGACAAGGTTGGAGTGATGCTGGCGCGGGATCTTTCCGCCTTGCATCCGGCTTCGACCTTCGTGGTCGACGTCAAATCGACCGGCCTGTTTGCGACCGATCCGGTGCTGCAGGCAAACGGCGCTCACACCGATTATTGGAAGACCGGCCACTCCTACATCAAGCGCAGGGTCGCCGAATTGGGGGCCATTGCGGGATTCGAGAAGTCGGGCCATTTCTTCTTCGCCCCCCCGCTAGGGCGCGGCTACGACGATGGGCTTGCCGCCGCGATCGCCGTTTGCGAGATGCTTGACCGCAATCCGGGCAGCAACTTGGCCGATCTCTACCGGGCACTGCCGGTGACTTGGGCCTCGCCGACGATGTCTCCATACTGCGACGATGAGGTCAAGTACGCCGTCGTCGAGCACACTAAAGAGCGTTTCTGGACGATGCGGCAGGAGGGACTGCCGATCGCCGGCCAGAAGATCATCGATCTCACCACCGTCAACGGCGTGCGGGTCACAGTCGAGGACGGGACTTGGGGACTGGTTCGGGCCTCTTCCAACAAGCCGGAACTGGTCGTGGTAGTGGAAAGCCCCGTTTCGGGAGCGCGCCGGCATGCGATGTTCGAGGCTATCGACCGGATACTCCGGGAGCATGCGGAGGTCGGCGCCTATAACCAGAGCCTTTAGCGCGGTGAAGACGATCGCGCGGCATCCCATCCCCCGGAAGGAAGGGCGAGTGCATGCCAGAGCGGATCTCCTGCTTCGTGATGTGTGGAGGCGTCGGCTCGCGGCTTTGGCCGCTGTCGCGCGAGGACTATCCCAAGCAGTTCCACGACCTTGTCGGCCACGGCTCGATGCTCGCCAGCACCGTCGTGCGGTTGGGGGCCAGGGGAGCCGGCGATACGCCTGTCTACGTGATCGCCTCGGAGCGCCATGCCGACCGGGTGAGATCTGACATTGCTGGCATCGAATTGGCGGGCGGGCACCTGATCTTTGAGCCTATCGGGCGAAACACGGCCGCCGCCGTAGCTGTGGCCGCACTCGAGACGATTGCCGTCCACGGTGACGGGCTGGTTCTGACCGTTCCCTCCGACCACGAGATTTCCACCGACGAGCAGTTCTGGGAAACCGTGGAAAGGGGCGTGACTTCCGCTCAAGCGGGAAAGCTCGTTGTCTTCGGCATCTGGCCGGACCGCCCGGAGACCGGCTACGGCTATATCGAGGTAGTCGGCGATGGCGATGTCCGAGATGTCGCCCGCTTCGTCGAGAAGCCCGGTCTCAAGGCTGCCAAAGCCTATATCGCGTCTGGAAAGTTTCTCTGGAATGCCGGCATTTTCCTGTTCCGCGCCACCACCATGCGCTCCGCTTTCCGCAAACACCAGGTCGAGATGTGGGTAAAGACGGAGCGCGCGCTCGCAGCAGCGTTCAGGGATCTGTCGGGCACCTATTTGCCGCTTGGGCTCTATTCGACGATACCGTCTATCTCGATCGACTATGCCATCATGGAGCATGCTAGCGACATCGCGATGGTACCGGCGAGCTTCCAGTGGAGCGATCTCGGTTCCTGGCAGTCTCTGCTCGACATCAGTCGTACGGATGCGAAGGGCAACGTCGTGGCAGGCGACGTTATCGCGATCGACTGCAAGCACTCCTACCTGCGCAGTCAGGGCCGGCTGCTCTCGGTGGTCGGGCTAAGGGACATCGCGATCGTGGCAACGGCCGACGCGACCTTTGTTGCCCCTGTTGCCAAGAGCCAGGACGTCAGACGAATCGTCGAACAACTGGAGAGGAGCGGGCGCCTGGAGGGGAAGTTCACACCCGCGGCCGGCCGCGTGCTGCTGCCCGGCGCCTGGAGGAAGCGCGTCGCCCACTGGTTGTTCGACGAAACGCTGCCGCTGTGGTCGACCGCAGGCGTCGACGAGCGTCACGGCGGTTTCCACGAAGCGCTGAGCTTCGAGGCTATGCCGCTTATGAAGCCGAAGCGCATGCGTACGATGGCCCGCCAGGTCTGTGCCTTTTCAATGGCGAAGCTGCGCGGGTGGGAAGGTGATGCCGACCGGTTGATCGCACACGGTATCACTTTCATGGAGAAGGGGCGTACGAAACGCGGCGGTTGGGCGCGGATGCTCCACGTAGACGGCACGGTCGCCGACGCTTGTGAGGACGCTTTTGATCACGCGTGCGTGATGCTTATGCTCGCCTACGCTCATCAGGCCGGCAATTCCGATGCGCTACGGCTCGGCCAGGAGACATTTGCATTCTTGGACTCGCATCTGGAGGATGAACGACTGACCGGCTTCTTGGAAACCTCGCAGGGGAGCGGGCAGCGACGGCGCAGTAACTCGCACATGCATTTGCTTGAAGCCTTCCTGGCTTGGTACGCGGCAACCGGAGAGCGGAGCTATTTGCGGCGTGCTGCCGGTATCATCGATCTTTTCCGCAGCCATTTTTTCGATGCGGAAAACTGGACGGTCGGCGAATATTTCGACGAAGCTTGGAGGCCTGCCCGCGGCGAGAAGGGCGAGTGGACCGAGCCCGGCCATCACTTCGAGTGGGCTTCGCTGTTGGTTGATTTCGCAGCGGAGAGTGGGCAGGCCGATCTGACTACCTTTGCCCGCAAGCTCTACGCCTCCGCGGTCGCCAACGGGCTCAATCGCTCGACCGGGCTCGCCTATGGCGCGGTGTCGCGCTCGGGCCTTCCGCTCGACCTCGTCTCTCGCAGCTGGCCGCAGGCCGAGGCAATCAAGGCCGCGCTCGGGCTGGAAGGCACCGGTGGACCGGGTCTTAAGCCCGAAATCGAGTCTCGGGTGGCCCGCCTGTTTCACTGGCACATCGACCCGGCGCCCCTCGGCATGTGGATTGATCGCATTGATGAAAACGGCAGGGCACTCGCGACCGAGGTGCCGGCCTCAATTTTCTACCATCTCGTCACCGCGCTCATGCTGTACCTCGACAAGACGGAAGGCGCCGAGCCGGTCGACCAATTGCCTGCATCTCCCGATCGCAGTCCCACGGAGGCGGGTCGCTATTCCGCAAAATAGTCGTGGCACACCGACGCGAGGAGTGCAGTCGTGCGGACGGTCACGCCGCCGCCGATCCGGCTGATCGACCACCGCAACCCGTCGGCCCGAGCGGCCAACTCGTACGCGATCGACATGCCTCCAAGAAGCGCGTCGCGTTGCAGCCACGCCAGCTCTCATGATGCCGGTGGCTTCAGAGGATTGAAATCCGTGGGAGACATGACGCTAGCTCCTTCCTTGGGATAATTGTCCGTCATCGATCGATCATGGGGTCCAGGGAGTGTGGCTCGTAGGCATCGAGAGCATGGGCAATTGCCTGAAGTCGACCTGCGCCGACCTTGCTGCGGCCGTTTTCGTATTCTGTATCTGTTGATATGTCACGCTAACGGCCATCGCGAGCGCGCTCTGTGTCATGCCCGTCAAGAGACGCCGCGC